>CAZVUM010000026.1:0-44488 GCA_964629575.1 uncultured Acidimicrobiales bacterium
GGCCGCCCCCACTGCCACACATCGCACCTGTTCAAAACCGTCAACCGCAACCGCCACGGACCACCCAACCCGCCCACCTCACCGGACCCGCCGGGCTCCTAAAAGAGCTTCAGCTCGTCCGATTCGATTCCGCGCAGCTCGTCGTAGTCGAGGACCAGGCAGCGAATGCCTCGGTCCTCGGCCAAGACGCGCGCCTGCGGCTTGATCTCCTGCGCGGCGAAGACTCCCTGCACAGGTCGCAGGGTCCCGTCTCGGTTGAGGAACTCGAGGTAGCGGGTGAGTTGCTCGACTCCATCGATCTCCCCCCGCCGTTTGATCTCGACGGCGATCGCCTTGCCTTCGGCGTCACGGCAGAGCAGGTCGACCGGGCCGATGTCGGTGGGGAACTCCCGCCTGACCAGAACAGCGCCTTCTTCGACGGTTTCGGGGTTGGCTGCCACCAACTCCTGCAGGTGCGCCTCGACGCCGTCCTTCTGCAGACCCGGGTCCTGCCCCATCTCACACGCGGTGTCCGACACAATCTCGTGCATCCGGATGATGAGCTGTTCGCCCTTCTCGTTGGTCACCTTCCAGAGCTGCTCGGAGTCGTCGAGCGACGGCTCCTCCACGAGCCGGTTGGGAGCGTTCATCCAATTGAGCGGCTTGTACGCGCCACCGTCGGCGTGAACGGCAACACAGCCGTCGGCCTTCACCATCACGAGCCGAATGGCCTCGGGAAGGTGGGCGTCGAGACGACCCGAGTAGTCAACGGTGCAGCGGGCGATCACGAGACGCATCGCCGAGCGACGCTAGCGGCGCCGACGCCCTCAGCCGACGATCCCGCGCTCCCGCAATCCAGCGACCTCGTCGCCGGACAAGCCGGCAGCACCCAGCACCTCATCGGTGTTCTGACCGAGCGCCGGCGCGCGCTCGATCGGCACCGAGCTGTCGCTGAACCGGGGCGCCCACCCGAGGATCGGCACCTCGCCGAGCTCGGGGTGCTCGATCGTCTGAACAAAGCCTCGCTCCACGAGGTGCGGGTCGTTGTGTAGATCGGCGGTGTCCAGCACGGGGCCACCCGGAACCCCCGCGGCTTCGAGCTTCTCGGCCACCTCGAACTTCGTCAGCCCCTGGGTCCACGCAGCAACCTCCGCCTGCAGTTCGGCAGCGTTGGTGTTGCGGTCGCGGCCACGAGCGAAGCGGGGGTCGTCGACAAGCTCGGGCCGACCCATCGCCTCGCAGAGGTCGCCGAACATTCGGGGCGTCACCGCCATGATCATCACGTGGTCGTTGGGGCCCCCGCCTGCACAGGGATAGAGGTTCACCGTCGCATTGCGTCCGGAACCGACCCGAGGCGACGCACCACCCCACTCCGACGCCATGGCGATCCGGGTGCGCAGGTAATACGTCATTGCCTCCTGCATCGACACCTCGATGCGCTGGCCCTCACCGGTGCGCAGCCGCTGCAGGTACGCGGCGAGAATCGCGAGGGCGAGCTGGACGCCCGTGCCCGAATCCCCGGTTGTGGGACCCGGCAGCAGAGGCGGCCCGTCCGTCTCGCCCGTCACCGACAACGCTCCGGCCATGGCCTGGGCGACCCCGTCGAAACACTTCCGATCGGCATAGGGCCCCGACAGGCCGAAGCCCTTGACGGAGGCATAGATGATCGCCGGGTTTGCGGTCTGGAGTGTCTCGAATCCCAGGTCGAGCTTGTCGACGACACCGGGGCCGTAGTTCTCCACGAACACGTCGACGTCGGTCGCCAGCTTCAGCAGAAGGTCGCGCCCCTCGGGCTGCGAGAGGTCGATCGCGACGCTGCGCTTGTTGCTGTTCCACTGGAAGAAGTACGGGCTGGTCTTACCGGCGATGCCGCGAGCCGGCTCGCCGTCCAACGGTTCGACCTTCACGACGTCGGCGCCCATCCAGGCCAGCGCCTGGGTGGCCGATGGCCCGGCCTCGTACTGGGTCATGTCCAGGATGCGAAGACCATCGAGCGCCGGCATCAGACCAGCTCGTAGGTCGCGGTGAGCTTGGGTTCGCCGTGGTCGTCGACCACGCGGGCTCGGTCGGTCTCCACCAGGTGCAGCATGTGCGCGTGCACTGAACCTGCGGCGGGGTACCAGAGGCGCTTGTCGTATCCCTCGTACATCGAGGGGATGAAGTCGGCGATCTGCTTGGCGCCATCGCTGAGGTAGCCGACGATCTGCTCCTCACGCGCTTCTCGATGCATGATGAAGCTCTGGACGTATTTTGTCGGCTCGGGGATCGCCGGTCCGTGGGTCGGCCAGTACCGCTCGTGTTCGAGGGGCAGGAGCTTGCGCAGCGAGGCCATGTAGTCCTTCATCGAACCGTCCGGGGGGCCGACCACGCTCGTGGCCCATCCCATCACGTGGTCACCCGAGAACACGCTCGCTTCCTCTTCGAGCTCGTAGCAGAGGTGGTTCGAACAGTGTCCGGGCGTGTGGATCGCCCGCATCGTCCAGCCGTTGCCCTTGACGATGTCGCCGTCGCGCAGCGCCACGTCGGGTTCGAAGTCGGTGTCTGCACCCTCGCGCTTCAGCTCATCGGGCAGCTCGTCGAACTCTTTGCGGTACTGGTCCTGTTCCTTCTTGCTGATGTAGGCGGAGAAGTCGACCCGGTCGTCGGGATCATCGGGACGAACGGCTCCATGTGGTCCGTATCCGTAGGAGATCGTCCCGACTCGCTCCTTGAGATCTTTGGTCAGCGGCGAGTGGTCGCTGTGCGTATGAGTGACGAAGGCGTGGGTCACCACCTCGCCCGGTTCGAGCGCGGACAACACGTCATCGAGGTGAGAGGGCAGGGGAGGACCAGGGTCGATCACCGCAACCTCGCCGCGTCCGACGATGTAGGTCCCGGTGCCCTTGAACGTGAAGGGCGTCGGGTTCTTGCAGATGACCCGGCGGATCAGCGGCGTGACCTGGTCGACGGATCCGTACTCGAAGTCGCCAATGTCTCGGTAGTGCTCGATGGGTGGCATGTCAGCTCCAGCAGGATGCGATGAACTCGTTGGCCCGACGGTTGGCGACCTCGCCAGCCGCGCCGGGAAGAACCGTGAAGCCGTGGATCGCTTCGGGATAGACGTCGAGCGTGGCTTCGTTTCCGGCCGCTCGCAGGCGGGCGGCCATGAAGAGGCTGTCGTCGAGGAGCGGAACCCGGGTCCCGACGCTCAGCAGCGATGGGGGGAGGCCCGACAGGTCGGCCCACAGCGGCGAGACATCCGGATCGCGGACGCCCCACTCGGCCTCGGCGTTCGCGATCACCCACTCGGCCGCCGCGAGGCAGTCGTCCGGTCCCGCCGGGTATGGGTGCTCGGGAGCGAAGATTCGTAGCGGAATCCCGCCCCCCGGCCCGTCGATCGTGCGGGTGATGCCGTGATCGAGCACCGGTGCTTGCGGAACTCCCGGGATGCCCTCACGCGCCGTCTCGACCGTGCCCTCATGGAAGGGTGGATGGGGAGCGAGGAGCTCCCGCACTATCTCGGTGCCGGCTGCTGTTTCGTCTCGCAGCGCAGCGAGCTCGGGGTCGTCGAACATGGGCCGACGGTAGCTGGTCCCTGGAGCGAGCGGCAGCGAGTCACACTGGGGGAGAGAGCAAGCCAACGGGGCTCGAGGGGGAAGCGGGGAGACATGAAGCCACCGATCGTGGGATACGTGAACGTGTACGTGACGGACTTCGACGCCGGAGTCGACTTCCTCGGAACGACCCTGGGGCTCACCCAGCTGATGCGCGAGGACGATTTCGGATACGCGTCGTTCGAGGCGGGCCCGATCACGGTCGGGCTTGCGAAGGTCGACCCCGACGATCCGATCCAGGCCGCGATGGCTGGAGGAATGACGGGGATCGGGTTCGTCGTCGATGATCTCGACGCGACCTACGAAGAGCTGAGCGGCCGGGGCATCGCGTTCGCCCAGCCGCCCGAGAGGATGCCGTGGGGCGGTTACTTGGCCCTGGTGCAGGACGCCGATGGCAACGTCTACTACCTCGATGAGGTCAGCGCCCTCCATCAGTAGAAGCCGGCGCCACTAGAATCCAGAACCGTGTTGATCCTGCTGTCGCCCGCGAAGCGCCTCGACTTCGAGACGCCCCTGCTCACGCGCAAGAGCTCGACGCCCTCGATGATCGACCAGTCCTCAGAGCTCATCGACGTCCTGGTCACCAAGTCGCCGGACGACGTCGCCTCGTTGATGTCGTTGTCACGCGATCTCGCAGAGCTCAACGTCGAGCGCTACCAGAACTGGGAGCCGGAGTTCACCAAGCAGAACGCCCGGCCGGCCCTCCTCGCGTTCTGCGGCGATGTGTATGTGGGCATGGATGTGGCGCGCTATGGCGAGCGCGACTTCACCCACGCGCAAAAGACGGTGCGGATCCTGTCGGGCCTCCACGGTGTCCTCAGGCCGCTCGACCTCATCCAGCCGTACCGCCTCGAGATGGGTACCAAGCTGGCCACCGATCGCGGGCGCAACCTCTACGACTTCTGGGGTCCGCGCGTCACCGACAGGCTGAACGACGACATCGCCGAGCGCGGTTCCAAGTTGGTCGTCAACCTCGCTTCCAACGAGTACTTCGGCGTGGTCCAGCCCGAGCGCGTCAACGCCCGGATCATCACGCCGACGTTCCTCGACGAGAACGCCAAGGGCGAGTTCCGCATCGTCAGCTTCTTCGCCAAGAAGGCCCGCGGCGCGATGGCATCGTGGCTCGTGCTCAACAGGGTGAAGAGCGCGAAGGGTCTCACCGAGTTCGACGACCTCGGCTACCGGTACGACCCGCATCGCAGCACTCCGCAGGGGCCGGTGTTTGTTCGCCATGCCTCGGCGACATCCTGACGAGTAGCTTTCGCCCCCATGGGGGACACGACAGACACGCCGTTCGACAAGGCCCGCGCCAAGGCCTTCGGTCAGCAGATGGTGGGGATCCTGAACGCCGGCGCCACCTCGGTGATGGTCAGCATCGGCCACAAGACCGGGTTGTTCGACGCCATGGACGGCGCTTCACCCATGACGGCCGATCAAGTCGCAGAGGCCGCCGACCTGCACCCACGACCCGTGCTCGAATGGCTGAGCGGCCTCGCGTGCGCGGGGGTCATCGACCACGATCCTGAGGCCGGCACGTTCCTGCTTCCGATCGAACACGCCGGTTTGCTGACTCGCCGCTCTGGGCCGCTCAACCTCGCAATCCAGGCGCAGTACGTCGGGCTACTGGGAGCGGTCGAAGACGACGTCGCAGCGGCGTTCGTCGACGGGTCGGGTGTGCCGTACGACAAGTACCCCGCCTTCCAAGCGCTGATGGCCCAGTCCTCGGGCGAGAGGCAAAAGCGCACCCTCATCGATGCCGTGGTACCGATCCTCCCCGGCGGTCGCGAGCCGTTCGAGGCCGGAATCGACGTGGCCGACGTCGGGTGTGGCAGCGGCCTCGCGCTGGTGCTGCTGGGACAGGAGTTTCCGGCCAGCCGCTTCACCGGCTTCGACTTCTCGGCCGGCGCGGTGGAGACGGCCACCGAACAGGTGCGCGCGGCCGGCATCGACAACGTGAGCTTCGAGGTCGCGGACGCCGCGGAGATCGACCTGGAGAGCCGATTCGACCTCGTCACCACCTTCGACGCGATTCACGATCAGAGCCGTCCGGCGGAGGTGCTCGCCGCGATTCACCGGATGCTGCGGCCGGGCGGAACCTACCTCTGCGTCGAGCCGAAGGCCTCCAGCGAGTTGGGCGACATGCTCGACGAGCCGATGGCGCCGTTCCTCTACACGATGTCGACGATGCACTGCATGCAGGTGTCGCTCGCCTATGGCGGCAACGGCCTGGGTGCAGCCTGGGGCCACCAGCAGGCCACCGAATACCTGACCGATGCCGGTTTCGCCGACATCGAGGTCACCGGTGTCCGCGAGGACAGGGCCAACAGCTTCTTCATCGCTCGCAAGGCCGCCTGAGCGCGGCGTGATCCGGCTTCGGCGAAGTTGAGCAACACGGTCAGTTGAGCAACACGGTGTCAGGCACCGGGTTGCTCAACTAGAGCAGGCCGGCTCGTTCGGCGGCGTCGGTGAGCTCGGCCTGGTGATCGGGATGGGCCACGGCGATCAGACGCTCGGCTTTCTGCGTCATGGTCGCGTCCTTGAGCCAGGCAATGCCGTGCTCGGTCACCACCACCTGGCTGTCGTAGCGGGTGGCAGTCACGCCGTTTTCGCCAATGCGAGGAATGATTCGTGACGCCGTGCCGCCCCGGGCGGTTGATGGCAGTAGGTGAATCGAGAGCGCATCTTCGGCCAGCTGGCACCCCCGCAGGAAGTCGAGCTGGCCACCCACGCCGCTGAATTGCTGGCCTCCGATCATCTCAGCGTTCACCTGACCCAACAGGTCCACCTCCACGGCGGCGTTGACGCAACGCATCGAGGGGTTCTGGGCGATGATCCGCGGATCGAGGGCCACCTCCCCATGGGTGATGTGGCAGGCCGGGTTGTCGTCGATGTAGGCGAAGGTCTCGGGCAGAGAGATCGTGAACACGGCCTTGCCGGTGAAGATCGTCTTGCGGCTGCCGTTGGCGGCGCCGCTGCGCATGAGATCGGCGAGGCCCTGGCACATGATCTCTGTGTGGATCCCGAGGTCGCGCTTGTGGGTCATGGAAGACAGCGCGATCTCCGTGAGGCCGCCGACGCCGGACTGAACGGTCGCCCCGTCCGGAATCAATTCGTCCAGAGCGCCGATGAATGGCTCGAGCTCGTCGGGGGGTGTCCGCTCGTCGAACACGGGTGTGGCGCCATCGGCGGGGATCTCGATGAGTCCGTCGAAGTCGTCGACGTGAAAGGCCTCACCATGCACGTGCGGCACCACCGGATTGACGAGCCCGAACACGAGGTCGCCCGGCCGTCGTTCGCGCTGCACGACCGAGCCGTTGCCGCCGAGAACCGAGCCAGGCCGAACGGTGCCGTCCGCCAGCGGCGTGGCCACCTGAATCACGGACACCCGCCCAGGATGATCTCGCAGGTAGCGGTTCCAGTCCTGCAAGCGGAGGGGCACGACATCGCTCGCTGCGCCGGCGTTGCGCATGATCTGGCTGATGAACGTCGCCTGCACCGTCATGCCGGGGTGTTCGGCGACGGCCACACCACCGCGTCGGGGCACCGGCATGAAGACGGTGACGTCGGAGAGTTCGGCGCGCTCGGCCAACGCATCGAGAAAGGCCGTCGGCTCAGGAAGGCTGGTGATGACGCGGTCGCCAGGGTTCACGGTCGCGGCCGCCTGCTCGGCGGTGATCACCCGGTCGGCGAAAGCGTCGGTCCAGTCGAAGGACATCCAGCGGACCCTACGTGGTCACTGTGGGCCGTCGCCGCCCATCCGCCTCACGATCAGCTCTCGCCGCTGGCGAAGCTCCCGCCAGGTGAGGGAGTCGACCTCGGGGTCGATGCCGAGACTCGCCTTGAAACCGTCGACGTCGATCTCCTCGGGCGCGGCGACCGCCATGCCGCTGTCGGCCGCCAGCTGCTGGCCGTGCGCGAGGGCGAAGTGTGTCGCGATGTGCTGCACCTCACCGAAGAGGTCGATGTCCGGTGCGAGGTGCCCGATCATCGAGGTGAGAAAGATCATGTTCTTGACGAAGAGCATGAGGACCTTCGGCATCCGAGCGCCGTACCCGAGCAGTGCCTTCACCACCCGCTGCATCTCGGCCAGCAACTCCTCCTGGGACAGAGTCGTCGGATCCACGACGGGGCCATCGAGGCCGAGGTCCGAGATCACCGCATCGAGATCCGCGTCGGCGGGGAGGGCGCCGAGCTCGGTCAGGGCGGCGAGCTGTCCCCGCACGTCGTTGACAGTTGCCGTCATCAGCAGACGGACGAAGGCGCGTCGCTTGCGCTCGTCCATCCGTCCGGTGATACCGAAGTCGAGCAGCGCCACCCGCCCGTCGGGCTGGACGAAGAGGTTGCCGCCGTGGAAGTCGCCGTGGAAGACGCCGTGCAGCGTGCAGCTCTCGAGGAAGGCGACCATCACGTTGCGAACGACGGCGTGCGTGTCGACTCCTGCGTCACGCATGCCGACAGCGTCGTGAAAGGCGAAGCCCTCCACGCGCTCCATCACGAGCATCCGCGGGCTGACCAGGTCGGGGTGGGGCCTCGGCACGACCCAGTCGGTCTGGCCGAGCTCGCGCAACACGCGAGCGACGTCGAGCAGGTTCTGCGCTTCGAGACGGAAGTCGAGCTCTTCGGTGATCGTCTCGGCGAAGAGCTCCACCAGAGCGGGCGGGTTGGCCAGCGCGGTGACGGGGATGCGGCCGACCAGCTTGGGTGCCAACCACGACAGGACGCGCAGGTCGCGGCCGACCAGCTCGCCGACCGTGGCTCGCTGGACCTTCACGACCACGTTTTCACCGGTCGCCAGGGTGGCGGCGTGAACCTGGGCGATCGATGCCGCTGCGATCGGCTCGGGATCGATGGTCGCGAAGACCTCCATCGGGTCGCCACCGAGCTCGCGCCTGAGGGTCGCGAGAACGACGTCGAACGGCTCGGGTTCGACGCGGTCGCGACATTTGGAGAATTCCTCGACGAGCTCCTCGGGAAAGAGACCCTCGCCCGCGGAGATGATCTGGGCGAGCTTGATGTAGGTGGGCCCCAGATGCTCGATCGCTCGACGCAGCCGAACGGAGAGGCCACGTCGACGGGCGGAGCGGTCGTCGCTGCTTCGCTCGGTGAGCCACCAGCCGGCGATCGCGCCACCGAGGTGCCGGATCGTGACGGCCAATCGGCCCAGGGGAGGAAAGCGCGGCGACCGGGTGAGCGCGGGGACCGTGCCGCGTGTCGAGGCCCGGACCGCGTCGAGTCCCGCCTGCCACGGCATGGGCTCAGGGTTCACCAACCATGGCGGATCGGCGCTGAATGTTCCCTGTGCCGCATCGAGGGGTTGCCGCGCATCGGACATGCGTTCGAGTGTTGCAGAACCTCGTCTCGACTCCACGGTCGCGGAGGGCTACAGTTCGCGATCGACGGGGTGACCTTGGTCACAAGGCCACCCAGGCAACTGACAACTGAGTTGCTCCAGGCGCTGGGGGGACCAGCTAGGGGCCGTGAATCTGGCCGGGTGGCCGCCAAGAGGGGGAGGCGGTCACTCGGCCCAACGGCTTTTTCGGGGCTGCTCCCGAACCCCTCGGAGGCGTCGTCCATGGCCGAGAAGTACTTCGTCGAGACCCAGTCGTCCGCGCGGTATCCGCTGTGGACTCGGGCCAACGTCGGGGAGGTGTTTCCCGACCCCGTCGCGATGGGGACGTTCGACTTTGCGTTCCAGAACGCCGACGGCATCCGGATGTCCGAGTTGGGCTTTCGAGACGCCTACATCCGGATCGGCGCGTTCGAAGAGCACGAACTCGATCCCGACAACTGCGTGTTCCTCGGCGTGTTCGGCGGCTACTGCTACCTGAACGCATCGCTCAGCCGGATCTTCGGAGAACGGGCGCCCGGCCTTTCAGCGCAGGCGATCGACGATGCCTTCTACGGCAACCAACCCGGCATCCCCCCGTACCAGCCGCATCCCGACGATCCGTCCCCAGCGGCCGAGGAGCGCATCGGCGCCACCTTCGGGTGGGCGCTCACAACCGACGGCCTACCCGACGTCGCCCAACACGAGCGTCAGGTCAACGAGATGCGGTCCAACCGTCCGGACTTCACCGCGATGGGCGATCGGGAGCTCGTCGACTGGATCGAGGCGTCGTTCAACGACAGCTTCCAGGAGCTGTTTTCCCAACACATCTTCATCACGTTCATCGCCACCGTTCCCCTCGGGATCGTCTCGGCAGTCTGCGAGGCGCTCGGTCGCCCAGAGGATGCCTTGAAGCTCATCGCCGGTCTCGGCGACGTCGAGTCGGCTGCGCCGGCCGCTGCGATGTGGGAGTTGGGACGTCGCGCCGCGGCATCAGCCGAAGTCACGGCGGTATTCGACGGCGGTCTCGAGGATCTCCATGGCCGGCTGCGAGCGCTCGCGGAATCCGGCAGCGGTGACGGCGCCGCATTCTGCAGGGCGTTTGATGAATTTCTCTACGCCTATGGGTCCCGCGGTCCCAACGAATGGGAGATGAGCTGCGAGACGTGGGAGACCGAACCGGACCTCGCGCTCGCGGCCATCGACCGAATGCGCCTGTCACCTGACTCCGCTGCGCCCATCGGGCACCAACACGAGCTGGTTGCCGAGCGAGAGCGGCTGTCTGCGGAGATCAGCGAGATGTTGGCGGGCGACCCCGAGACCCAAGGCCAGTTCCTGGCCGGGCTGCACTCAGCGTCGGTCTTCATGCCAGGTCGCGAACGCACGAAGACCAACTGCGTCAAGTTCATCCAGGAAGGTCGGATGGCGAGCAGGGAGTTCGGGCGGCGAATGGTGGAGCGAGGCACCTTCGTGACCGTCACGGACAACGCAATGCTCACGTTCGACGAATGTCGTGCGGCGATCGAGGACCCGACCGGCGTTCCCGAACTCGTCTCGGAGCGCCGTGCGATCTTCGAGGAGGTCGCCCTGCTGCAGGAGCCCTTCATCATCGATGGCGAAGCACCCCCGTTGGCGGAGTGGCCGCGTCGTGACGCGGTGCAGGTCGACGAATTGGGTCTCGGCGAGTCGATTCAGGGTCTTCCCGGTTGTCCCGGGATCAGCCGCGGTCGGGCGCGGGTGGTGCTCGATAGCCACGACCCGACGGCGCTCGAGCCCGGCGATGTGCTCGTCGCGCCGATCACGGACCCATCGTGGACACCGTTGTTCGTGCCGGCGTCCGGCGTGATCGTCGATGTGGGCGCCCCGCTCAGTCACGCGATCATCGTGAGCCGCGAGCTCGGGATCCCCTGCGTCGTGTCGGCCACAGATGCGACCAAGCGGATCCCAGACGGCGCCCTCGTCGAAGTCAACGGCGACACCGGAACGATCACGGTCTTGGAGATGTGAGTTGAGAGCACAGCGCCCGCGGGCGAAGGCGTCGCGACGGACTCAGCCCGTCCAGTTCGCGGGGCGGCGTTCGACGAGGGCTTGCACGCCCTCTCGGTAGTCGGGGTCGCGCATCGACGCGTCGAGCAGGCGGTCGGCTTCGGCGACTGCGGTTCCGACGTCGCGGTGCTGATCCATGTAGATCTGCCGCTTGGTGTTGCGGAGGGAGGCGGGCGCGACGCGCGCCACGATGTCGTCCGCGTACGCGCGTGCAGTTGGCATCAGCTCGTGTGGCTCGACGACGGCGTTGAACATGCCCCAGTCGGCCACTTCGCTCGCCAGGAACTTGCGACTCGAGAGCAGCAGATCGTTCGCGCGGGTCAGCCCGATCTGGCGCGGGAGCAGCCAGCTCAGCCCATACTCGGCGGGAAGACCGATGGGCCCGTGGGCGGTGGTGATCTTGGCGGTGGTGGCCGCGAACCGAAGATCGCAGTAGCAGGCCGCCACGAGCCCGACGCCCGCCGCCGCGCCGTTGACCGCGGCGATCGTGACCGTTTCGAGTGCCATCATCCACGCGAAGTTCTGGTCGAACTGATCCGCCACGCCGTAGCCCGGCATCGCGAGATCGGCGGGTGTTCCGGGGTCGTAGCCACCCTTCTCCGCGTGGCCTTCGAGAGCCTGGGTGTCCGCTCCGACGCAGAAGTCGCTTCCCTCGCCGGTGAGGATCACCACGCGGACGGCCGGGTCGGCCTCCGCGTGCTCCATGAGCCACCGGAACTCGGTGTGCATGCGGCCGGTCCAGGCGTTGCGCCGTTGCGGACGAGCCAAGGTGAGCACCGCCACGGCACCGTCGACGTCGTACTGGGTGGTCTTGAGTTCCATTGGTCCTCCCACGTCAGGTCTCGTTTCTTCAACCCTCGATCGCGCGTCGCAGGGCTTCCAGCGAGGCGTCGGCCAGCTCGGGGCGGCAGATCACGAAGTCGGGAAGCCACGGATCGGCATAGTTGTAGTCGAGCGGTGAACCGTCGCACCGGCTCGCGTGCAGACCCGCCGCCATCGCCACGGCGGCCGGCGCACAGTTGTCCCACTCGTACTGCCCGCCGGAGTGGGCGTAGATGTCGGCCTGTCCGAGAACGACCGCCATCGCCTTGGCGCCGGCGGAGCCGAGGCCGTACAGCTCGGCGTCGATCGCCTGGGCGACGATCACCGCAGCGGCCGGAGGGCGGGTGCGCGACACCACCATGCGCGGGCGGCCGTCGTGTGCGGGAGCGAGCTCCGGAGCGGGTTCGGTGCCGAGCGTGACGCCGACCGCGGGCAGCGCGACGGCGCCGGCTGTGGGAGTGCCGTTTTCGGCGAGCGCGATGTGGACCGCCCAGTCGGTGCGGCCTCGCTCACTGAACTCGCGGGTTCCGTCGAGCGGGTCGACGATCCACACCCGCTCCTTCTCGAGGCGGGTGAGATCGTCGCGACCCTCTTCGGAGAGGATTCCGTCGTCTGGGAACTCTCGCCGCAACTCCTCGACGATGAAGTCGTGGGCCTCCATGTCGCCGGTGTCGCGAACGGTCCAGGTGTCGGCACCGAGCGCGAACATCTTCTCGCGCACCTCGACGAGGAGCTCGCCGGTCGCCGCGGCGATGCGGGTGGCTGCGGCATGATCGGCTGGTGTCGCCATCGAGGCTCCGGTGATCGGGGGCGGATGCGCCCGCCGCCACGGTAACGGACCGGGGGGTGCGGGCCGCCACTCTCCGTCGCCGAAGGACCGCCAGAACTACCGTTCAGTAACACTGGGTGGTCGAAGCGTGCGCCGGTCATGACAGCTGCGTGTCCGATTACAACCCGGTGTCCGAATTGTGGGTAATTTGGCGCGCCGAAACCACATGTCGCCCCCACTGAGACTCTGCGGGATCGCGGCGTGTGTCCACATCCGCTTTCAGGGAGGGACCTCTATGCGGAATTCAACGTTGTGGCGACTGCTCGCCGCACTCTTCGCCCTCGTGATCGTCGCAGCTGCATGCGGCGACAGCGACTCCGATGACGAGACGGGCACAGCAACCGACGACACCCAGGTCGAACTCGCGCAAAGCGACGGCAGCCTGCTGGACGAGATCCAGGCTCGCGACGTGCTGCGTTGCGGCGTGTCGGGTGCTGCGGTGGCCTTCTCGGTCACCCAGCCCGACGGAAGCCAGACCGGCTTCGATGCGGACTACTGCCGTGTCGTGGCTGCGGCCATTCTGGGTGATGCCAGCAAGGTCGAGTTCGTTGCCTTGACCGCAGCGGAGCGTTTCACCGCTGTGCAGACGGGCGACGTCGACCTCTTGATGCGCAACACCACGTGGACCCAGAGTCGCGACTCCGAGGTGGGCATGGACTTCGGTCCCACCACTTACTACGACGGCCAGCAGCTCATGGCTCGCGCCGGTGACGGCTACAGCGGTGCGTCAGGTGTCGCAGACATCGATGGCGCCACGGTCTGCACCAACGCCGGCACCACTACTGAGAAGAACATCGCCGACGCCGCCGACGCAGCGAACGTGAAGATCGATCTCCAGACGTTCGAGGACTTCGACATCGTCACGGACAACTTCATCAGCGGTGCGTGCGACATCATCACGACGGACGGTTCGGGTCTCGTCGGCCGCAAGGCCGAGCAGCAGCCCGACGGCGAGAACTGGGTGATCTTCCCGGCGACGCCGATCAGCAAGGAGCCGCTCGGCCCGACATACGGCCAGAACGACTCCAAGTTCGCGGACGCCGTCAACTGGGCCGTGTACGCCACGATCATCGCCGATGAGAACGGCGTGAACAGCAACAACGTCGACGACGCCCTGGCGACCGGCACCGCCGAGATCGTCCGCATGCTCGGTGGTGAGGGTGAGCTGCAGAGCGGCATGGGCCTGCCGGCGGACGCCTTCTACCAGGTGATCAGCCAGGTCGGTAACTACGACGAGATCTACAGCCGCCACCTCGTCCCGGTGGGCCTGAGCCGTGATGGCTCGGCCAACGCCCGCTGGACCGAGGGCGGCCTGATCTACGCCCCGCCGGCCCGCTAACACCGGCAACATCCCAACCTGATGGCCCGGTGACCGGGGGCGTCGAGCGCCCCCGGTCACCCGCCATCGGTTTCGATCTACGCGCCACACGACGAGGGGGACCGAGGGCGTGGCTGACACCGGCAACACGTCGCTGGCCGAAGCACAGCAGGGGCGACCGCCGTTCTACCGCGATGCGACAGTCGTCAAGTGGCTCGTGCAGGTCGTCGCCCTGATCCTGGTCGTGAGCGCGATGGTGTTTTTGGCGCTCGAGGCCAAGGCCAACCTCGACGCCCGTAGCGTTCCGATCGACTACGACTTTCTGTCGATCAATCCCGGCATCAACCTCTCGGACACCATCGACGATGATCCCAACACGGGTGGACGTGCCCTGTGGGCCGGCATGGTCAACACGATTCGCATGGCTGCGGCCGGCATCGTGCTCGCCACGATCATCGGTGTGCTCGTCGGCTTGGCCCGCCTGTCGAAGAACTGGCTGCTGAACAAGCTCGGTGCCGTCTTCGTCGAGACGATCCGCAACGTCCCGCTGCTCGTCCAGATCTTCTTCATCTTCGCGATCTTCGCCACGACGCTCGATGACGTCACGTTCGACGTCGGCCCGATCAACGGCTGGGTCCACCTCAGCAACAAGGGTTTGTCGGTCCCACGCGTGCATCCCGACGACGGCTTCTACCAATGGATGATCTTCGTGATGATCGGCCTGGTGGTCGCCTGGTTCGTGCGTCGCTGGCGCAACCGGCTTCACGACACGTCGGGCGAGAACACCCGTCCGACCCTGTGGGCGGTCGGTGCGGTCGCCGCGTTCGGCGCGATCGGCTGGGTCGCCCACCCCATCTTCGCGTGGCTCGGCTCCCCCCTTGACGCCGTCGCCGACGGCATCGGCGCAATCCCGAAGATCGTGCTGCAGGCCCTTCTCTGCGTTCTCGCGATCGGTGCAGCGCTCTGGTGGATCCGGCGGTTCCTCGACAGCCGTCGCACCCCTGCGGGCCTTACTCGGCTCACGGACGATGACTACTTCCGCATGATCTTCGCCGGCACGGGCGCGCTGGTTGTCTGCGTGGTCGTCTTCATCGTGTGGCCAGGTCTCTCGAGCTGGATGCTCAACTCGGGCCGCGACCTCTTCGAGATGCTCGCGGACAAGTTCGGCGATGAGCGCTCGGGGCGACCCATCGACGCCAAGCGGCCCGACATTGTTCAGCCAGGCAACTTCCCCAACTACGGTCCCGAGGGCCTCAACCTCTCCACCGGCTTCGCAGCCGTGTACTTCGGCGTCGTGTTCTACACGGCCGCCTTCATCGCCGAGATCGTGCGTGGCGGCATTCTCGCCGTCCCGAAGGGACAGACCGAAGCGGCGGCCGCGGTCGGCCTCCGGCGCTCCACTGCACTGCGACGGGTGATCCTGCCCCAGGCCTTTCGGATCATCATGCCGCCGCTCGGCAACCAGTACCTCAATCTCACCAAGAACACATCCCTGGCGATCGCTGTCGGCTACAGCGACCTCGTCCAGATCGGCCAGACCATCTACAACCAGACAGGCCGCACCCTTCCGGTCTTCTCGATCTGGATGCTCTTCTACTTGGCCTGCTCTCTGACGATCTCAGTGGTCGTCAACTTCTTCAACGTCCGCCTCAAGATCGTGGAGCGCTGAGATGGCTGGCGGAGGCGAATTCGGCGCATACGCTGACGCGGCCCGCGATCTGGCCGCGATCAACCGCGAAGCCGGCGGTGCACTGACCGAGCTACCGCCCGAGGAACCCAGCCTGCCGCCTGGGCGGTGGATCAAGGAGAACCTCTTCAGTTCTCGGTCGAATGGGATCCTCACGGTGCTCTTGTTGCCCTACGTGTTGCCGTTGGCGTGGATTCTCCCGTCTGCGAACCCGTTCGGTTTCATCGCGGGGCTGTATCCCGATCGAGGGATCCTGGGTTCGGTCCTCAACTTCATCTTCAGCGAGAACCGCGACTGGGACGGGGTGCGGGTCAACCTCCGTCTCATGTTCACCCAGGCCTATCCGGAGTCGCAGTACGTGCGGGTGTGGGTCGCGCTCGGGCTGCTGGTGGCCCTCGCCGGCCTGAGTGCTGGCCTGTGGGCGCAGTGGGGCTCGCTCTCGATGAAGAAGCTCAGCATGTGGGCGATGAGCGCTGGGGGTTTCATCGCCCTCGGCGTCCTGTCGAGACAGCCAAGCGTTCTGCGCGACGGTGAGGGCACCACCCTGCTCGACGCGAACTCCGAGCCACTGCGCGAGTCCTTCGTCGACGCCATGGCCGACCGCTGGGTCTGGTGGGCGATCGCGGCTGTGCTCGTGACGATCGGATCGACACTGTGGTTCTCCCTCGGCGACCAGCGCCGGCGCAATACCTTCGTCGCGGCGATCGCTGTCGTGTACAGCGGACTCGGGCTCCTCGTCGCCAGTCTGTGGATCGTCAACTACGGCCACTACGGCTTCTCGGACGGTGAGTTCATCATCCAGCCCGGCCGGACAGTGGCCATGTCGACCAAGCTCCCATGGACGGTGATGTGGCTGCTTCTCGGCGCGACATACGTCGTTGGGCGGGCGGTGAAGGCCGCGGGCCGTGCCGGTGTTGCCCGCCCGATGGTCAACGTGGGATGGCTGCTCAGCCCGTTCATCACCTTCTGGGTGATCCTCCGTGACCCAGCGCTCGACTACGGCTACGTCACCCGGGTCGACATCCCTATGTTCGTCGCGTTCGCTGTGGCCGGTGGGCTCGTCATGTGGGCTCTGACATCACCGACCATCGGCGAAACCGGACGCATCATCGCCGTCGCCCTCCTGCTGTTCGCGCTCTTCCACTGGCTTGCCGGGGCCCTCGGCTGGTACCCGATGCTCCAGAAGGCGCGTCTGAGCTTTCTGCTCGTTGCCGGGTTTGCGCTCGTGGCGCCCAACTTCATCGGCGAGGCCTCCAAGCGGGTGAGATTTGTCGTCGGGTATCTGGTGACCCTGGGCGTCGTTCAGTACATGATCACGATGATCAACGCGCCCTCGACCGTGCACACGCCTTCAAACGAGTTCCTCGGCGGGTTCAGCGTCACGGTCTTCGTCGCTGTGATGACGATGCTGTTGTCGTTCCCGATCGGCGTTCTTCTTGCACTGGCCCGGACCTCGACACTGCCGATCTTCCGACTCCTTGCCACCACCTACATCGAAGTGGTGCGCGGTGTCCCCCTCATCACGGTCCTGTTCTTCTTCTCGGTGATGATCAACCTCTTCCTTCCGGGCGGCATGTCGCTCTCGGAGCTCGCGGCGGTCACCACCGGCTTCGTGCTCTTCTCAGCGGCATATCTCGCGGAGAACGTGCGCGGGGGTCTGCAGTCTGTTCGACGCGGGCAGTTCGAGGCCGCCGACGCCGTGGGCCTCACGACCGCCCAGCGCACGAGCTTCATCGTGCTGCCGCAGGCGCTTCGGGTGTCGATCCCGCCGCTCGTGGGGCAGGTCATCGCCACCTTCAAAGAGACGTCGCTTCTTGCGATCGTCGGCGTGTTCGATTTCCTACGGATCGCCAACAGCGTCATTCCCGCGCAGCGGGAGTTCCTCGGACACAAACGCGAGGGTCTGATCCTCGTGTCGGCGATCTACTGGATCTTCGCTTTCGCCCTGTCCAAGTACAGCCAACGCATCGAGCGCCGTCTGGGCCTCGGCGACCAATGATTCACACATGACCGGGAGGCACACCCCATGAGCATCAGCGACGCCACCACGGCCGTTTCGGCCGAGCTCGCAGCACGTGACGACATGATCGTGTGCCGAGGAGTGGACAAGTGGTACGGCGACTTCCAGGCGCTGAAGGGCGTCACAGCCACGGTGAAGGAGCAAGAGGTCGTGGTCGTTCTCGGTCCGTCCGGCTCCGGCAAGAGCACCTGGATCCGGTGCATCAACCGGCTCGAGGCGCACCAAGGCGGCCAGATCATCGTCGACGGCGTGGAGCTCACCAATGATCTCCGCAACATCGAGACGATCCGCTCCGAGGTGGGGATGGTGTTCCAGCAGTTCAACCTGTTCCCGCACCTCACCGTCCAGGACAACATCACCCTCGCTCCGATCTGGGTCCGCAAGAAGCCCAAGGCCGAGGCCGACGAACAGGCGCGTGCCCTGCTGGAGCGAGTCGGGATCCCGGAGCAGGCCGAGAAGTACCCCGGCCAGCTGTCCGGCGGTCAGCAGCAGCGCGTCGCGATCGCCCGGGCGCTGGCGATGGAACCACGGGTGATGCTCTTCGACGAGCCGACGTCCGCGCTCGACCCCGAGATGATCAAGGAGGTGCTCGACGTCATGAAAGAACTCGCTCAGTCGGGCATGACCATGATCGTCGTGACCCACGAGATGGGGTTCGCCCGCGAGGTCGCGGACCGGATCATCTTCATGGAGTCGGGCGAGATCGTCGAGGTCGGAACCCCCGAGCACTTCTTCACGAATCCCACCGAGGACCGCACGAAGCTGTTCCTCAGCCAGATCCTGTAGCTGTTCGTTTCGGGAGCACGAGTGCTCGGGTTCCGTGCGCTGGCGCGCCCAAAAGGAGCGGCTATTCCGCAGGTTCGCCGTACGGCGAGTCGGCCTCTTCGTAGCACTCGGGGTGGAAGTGCTCGACGCGGTCCCACTTGTTCTTGAGATACACGTTGCAGATGATCTGGTTGGCGCGGACGCGGGCTCGGAACTTGATCAGTTCACCGCAGACAGCGCAGTACGCCGAGTTGCCGGCATCGACAGGGCGCACGACGGCCCTGCTCTTCCATTTCTTCGTGTCGGTCTTGGAGGTCGACTTGGCGGCCATGGGGGCAGATCTCCGGATAGGTCAGGGCGGATCACCACGTGACGGATTCGGGGCAACCTAGCGACGATTCGCGCGGAAGTGGGTGATACTCGCGCGGATCGCGCGAGAAACTCGCGCGGTCCGCGCGAAACAACATGGTTGACCAGCGGATTCGCGCGCTGCGCGCGCCAGATCAGCGAGCGAGAGGCTTGTACTTGATCCGGGTCGGTTGGGAGTCCTCGCCCAGCTCTTTGCGGCGGTAGGTCTCGTATTCGGAGAAGTTGCCCTCGAACCAGCGCACCTGGCTGTCGCCTTCGAAGGCGAGGACGTGGGTGGCGATCCGATCGAGGAACCAGCGGTCGTGGCTGATCACCACGGCACACCCGGGGAAGGCGGCGAGCGCCTCTTCGAGCGCCCGGAGCGTGTCGACGTCGAGGTCGTTGGTCGGCTCGTCGAGCAGCAGGACGTTGCCGCCCTCCTTCAAGACCTTGGCCAGGTGGACCCGGTTGCGTTCGCCGCCCGAGAGATCGCCCACCATCTTCTGTTGGTCTGCGCCCTTGAAGTTGAACGACGCCACGTACGCGCGTCCGTTGATCTCGCGGTTGCCGACCTGGACGGTGTCGTGTCCGTCTGTGATCTCCTCATAGACCGTTCGATCGGCGTGAAGAACGTCTCGCGACTGGTCGACGTAGGCGAGATCGACGGTGGCCCCCACGGTGAGGTCTCCATCGTCGGGCTGCTCACCGCCCGTCATCATCTTGAACAGCGTCGTCTTGCCGGCGCCGTTCGCGCCGATGACACCGACGATTCCGGCTGGGGGAAGAATGAAGCTGAGGTCTTCGATCAGCAGGCGGTCGCCGAACCCCTTGGAGAGCTTCTCCGCATCGATGACCTGATCGCCGAGCCGGCGAGACATCGGGATGCTGATCTCGAGCTTGTTGTCGGCACCCGACACGTTCTCGTGCTCGGCGAGGAGCTCGGCATAGGCGCTGAGGCGCGCTTTGCTCTTCGCTTGACGGGCCCGCGGCGCCATGCGCACCCACTCGAGCTCCTGGGACAGGGTGCGCTGCCGGGCGCTGGTCTGGTTCTCCTCCTGCTGGAGCCGGCGCTGCTTCTGCTCAAGCCACCCGCTGTAGTTGCCCTCGAACGGATACGCGTGGCCGTGGTCCAGTTCGAGGATCCAGCCGGCCACATTGTCGAGGAAATACCGGTCGTGGGTGACCGCGATCACGGTGCCGCTGTAGTCCTGGAGGAAGCGCTCGAGCCAGGCGACCGACTCCGCGTCGAGATGGTTGGTGGGCTCGTCGAGCAGCAGCAGGTCGGGGTGCGACAACAGGAGCTGGCACAGCGCGACCCGTCGGCGCTCGCCGCCGGACAGGCTGTCGACCGCGGTGTCACCGGGCGGCACACGGAGCGCATCCATCGCGATCTCCACTTGGCGCTCCAGGTCCCACGCGTTGGTGGCGTTGATCTTGTCCTCGAGCTCGGCCTGCTGAGCACCGACCTGTTCGAGGTCTGCATCGGGATCGCCCCACATCGCCAGGACCTCGTTGTAGCGATCGATCAGGGCCTGCGTTTCGGCGACGCTCTCCATCACGTTGCCGAGAACGTCCTTGTCGCCGTTGAGCTCCGGCTCCTGGGGGAGGTATCCGACCGTGTACCCCGGCGACAGCCGGGCCTCGCCCGTGTACCCGTCGTCGAGGCCCGCCATGATCCGCAACACCGAGGACTTGCCCGCCCCGTTGTGCCCGATCACGCCGATCTTGGCCCCCGGGTAAAACGCCAGGGTGACGTCTTTCAGGATCTCCCGATCGGGCGGGTAGAACCGGTTGAGCTTTCGCATCGTGAAGATGAACTCGCTGGCCATGCGGACCCTCACTCCTCGGACTGCGGCGTCACACGGTATCGGCCCGTCGCTACCCTCGGACGCGATGACGGCTCAGGATCCCCGGCTCGGTCCCAACTCGTGGCTCGTCGAAGAGATGTACGAGAGATGGCGTGCCAACCCGCGAGCGGTGGACGACAGCTGGCGTGCCCTGTTCGAGGGTGGACCTGACGACGTCGACCCCTTCGACACCTCACTCGAGGATCCAGAGCCCTCCACCAATGGCGCCCCAGCGGCGATCGAAGCGGCGCGCGAACCGGCAGCGGAGCCAGCCCCCGAACCCGTGCCGGCGCCGGTGGGCGGGCCGCCACCCGACGAGCCAGGCGAGCCGATCCGAGGTGTCGGCGCCCGCATCGTCGAGAACATGGAGGCCTCGCTCGTCGTTCCCACGGCGACGAGCTATCGGCAGGTCCCTGCCAAGCTGCTCGAACTCAATCGCCGAATCGTCAATGACCACCTCGTGAAGATGCTGCGCGGGAAGGTGTCGTTCACTCACCTCATCGCCTATGCGATCGTGCGGGCGCTCGACGAGGTGCCGGCGATGACCTCGACGTTCGTCGAAGGGGCAGACGGCAAGCCGCGGGTGGTGCACCACGACGAGGTGGGCCTCGGTATCGCTGTCGACGTCGAACGCGCCAACGGGACCCGGTCGCTGCTCGTGCCGTGTATCCGTGGCGCCAACCTGCTGCCGTTCCAGCAGTTCCTCGATGCATACGAGGCCCTCATCGACAAGGTGCGCAACAACAAGGTGACCCCAGACGACTTCTCGGGGGTCACCTTGTCGATCACCAACGTGGGCACGCTTGGAACGGTGCAGAGCGTCCCGCGCCTGATGCCGGGCCAGGCCGCGATCGTGGGCCTCGGTGCGATCGGTTACCCGGCGGAGTACGAGGGTGCCGATCCGCGTGCGCTCGCCGACCTCGGCCTCTCGAAGGTGGTGACGGTCAGCAACACCTACGACCACCGCATCATCCAGGGCGCCGAGTCGGGGGAGTTTCTCCGAAGGGTTCACCAGCTGCTCCTGGGCGAAGACGGCTTCTACGACCGGATCTTCTCCTCGCTCGGCGTCCCGCATCAGCCCGTGCGCTGGCAACAGGACGACAACCCGTCCGATCCCGAGACCGGTTACGCCCGCAAACAGATGCAGGTCCGAAAGCTGATCCAGATGCACCGGGTCCGCGGTCACCTGATCGCCGATCTCGACCCCCTCGGTCTCCACGGCGGGCAGATGCATCCCGAGCTCGACCCGGCCACGTACGGGCTCACGGTGTGGGATCTCGATCGTCAGTTCCTCACCGACGACATGCCGGGGCCGGACAAGAAGAGCCTCGGTGACGTTCTCGGCACCCTGCGGGAGGCCTATTGCGGAACCGTCGGCGTCGAGTTCATGCACATCCAGGACACCTCGGAGCGGGAGTGGATCCAAGAGCGCTTCGAGGTCCCGCGCGAGCGGCCCGCAGACGACGAGCGCCGCCACCTCCTCGAACGCCTGAGTGCCGCCGAGGCGTTCGAGCGCTTCTTGCATCAGCGCTACGTGGGCCACAAGCGCTTTGGCCTCGAAGGCGCGGAGAGCGCCATCCCCGTGCTCGATGCCGTGCTCCAGGCGGCCGCCGACGCCGGGCTCGCAGGGACGGTGCTCGGGATGGCCCATCGCGGCCGCCTCAACGTGTTGTCGAACGTGATGGGGCAGAACTTCGACAAACTGTTCCGCCAGTTCGAGGGGGAGATCTCGCCGGACACGATTCAGGGTTCGGGCGATGTGAAGTATCACGTCGGGGCCGAGACCGTCTTCCGGTCGCGCGGTGGCGCGGCGATGCCGGTGACGCTGGCCGCGAACCCCTCGCACCTCGAAGCAGTCGACCCCGTCGTGCACGGGATGGTGCGGGCGATGCAAGACGTCACAGAGCCGGCCGGTTCGTTCCCGGTTCTGCCGTTGGTGGTGCATGGCGATGCCGCGTTCGCCGGCCAGGGGGTGGTGGCCGAGACCCTGAACCTGTCGAAGATCCCCGGCTACCGCGTCGGCGGCACGGTTCACCTGATCATCAACAACCAGGTCGGGTACACGACGCCCCCCGGCCAGGCGCGCTCGTCGGTCTATCCCACCGACGTCGCGAAGATGGTCCAGGCGCCCGTCTTCCACGTCAACGGCGACGATCCCGAGGCGTGCGTCCGCGTCGCCAACCTGGCGTTCGAGTACCGGCAGCGGTTCAACAAGGACGTCGTCATCGATCTCGTCTGTTACCGGCGACATGGCCACAACGAGGGCGACGACCCGTCCTACACCCAGCCGGTGATGTACGAGCGGATCCGTCAGAAGCGGACGGTGCGCGAGCTCTACACCGAGATGCTCGTTCGACGCGGCGACATCTCTCCCGAGGAGGCGTCCGGGGAGATCGACGCGTTCGAAAAGCGGCTGCAGAGCGTCCTCGACGAAACGCGGTCGACCAAGCCGCCGTCGCCGGTTGCGTCGGTTCCGCCCACACCGTTCGTCGGCGAATTCACGCCCGTGCGCACTGGTGTCCCACGCCAGACGCTCGACCGGATCAACACCGCCTTGGAGGCCCGGCCGATCGGGTTCTCGGTTCATCCGAAGCTGGCCCGCCAGTTCACCGCACGGTCCGAGCTGTATGGATCCGGGCTCGTCGACTGGGGTCTCGCCGAGCTGCTCGCCTACGGCTCGGTGGTTCTCGAGGGCGTGAACGTTCGCGTCTGTGGGCAAGACACCCGACGCGGCACCTTCGCCCACCGGCACGCGGTGCTCGTCGACCACCAGGACGAGGCTGAGTTCTTTCCGCTCCGCCACATCGACCCCGACCAGGGGTCCTTCTTCATCTACGACTCCATGCTGTCGGAATACGCGGCGATGGGCGTCGAGTACGGCTACTCCCTCGTCAACCGCGATGGTCTCGTCGTGTGGGAGGCCCAGTTCGGCGATTTCGTCAACGGAGCCCAGATCGTGATCGATCAGTTCCTCGCCGCGTGTCACGACAAGTGGGGTCAGTCCTCTGGCCTCGTGCTGCTGCTTCCCCACGGCTACGAAGGGCAGGGACCCGAGCACAGCTCAGCTCGAATCGAGCGCTTTCTCATCCTCTGCGCCGAGGGGAACATGACTGTCGCCAACGCGACCACCTCCGGCCAGTTCTTTCATCTCTTGCGGCGGCAGGTGGCGACGGGAAACCCGCGCCCGCTGATCGTGTTCACCCCCAAGTCGGGGCTTCGTGCCAAGCACTCGAGGAGCTCGATCGAGGAGCTGGTCGACGGCTGCTTCCACGAGACGCTCGACGATCCAGGGGTGGAGGATCCTGCAGCGATCCGCCGGGTGGTCTTTTGCTCCGGGAAGGTCGCATTCGACGCGATGGCCGCTCGGGATGCTGCTTCCGAGGACGTTGCGGTGGTGCGGCTCGAGCAGATCTATCCATGGCCGGCTGATCAGGTGGCCGATGTCCTGCGCCGGTACCCCGCCGATGCCGACGTCGTGTGGCTGCAGGAGGAGCCGTCGAACATGGGCGCCTGGAACTTCGTGCGCGGCCGCATCGATGATCTCCTCGGCGCGGATCGGCGTGTCGGGCTCGTCGGGCGGCCCGAGTCGGGATCGCCTGCGTGCGGTTCGGTCGGCGTCCACCAGCAGGAGCTGGATCAGCTGATGGCCCAGCTGGTGGGCTGAGGGGCTCTTCGTCCCAGGTCAGCGGAGACCGAAGCCGACGATGGCCTCGAGCTCGTCGAGCGCCACGTCGGGGTCACCGACCTTCACCGTCGACATGCCGAGCGCCCGCGCGGGCTTGCAGTTGATGCCGAGATCATCGAGGTATGCGGCGTTGGCCGGCTCGATGCTCATCTCTCTGCACGCCAGTTCGTAGATGCGTGGGTCTGGCTTGCGGAGGCCGACCTTCGACGACTCGATGACCACCTCGAAGCGCGACATGGCATCTGCGACCCGTGCCGCTTGGTCCTCGGTGCGAGCCATGCCGGCTCCGTGGCCCTGGCGCATGTTGTTGGTGATGCAGCCCAGACGCACGCGTTCTTTCAAGATGTCGAGCGCTCTCACCATCTGCGGTCGGACGTCGCCGCTCAGGCAGTCGAGGACCGCGTGACCTGAGAGTTCGTGCCCGAGGGCTGCTGCTTCGGCTTCGAAGAGCACTGCGAACTCATCGAGGGTGACCTCGTTTCGCTCCATCTTCGCCCAGGCGTTGTCGTCGGGGTTGGTGGCGTTGATGCCACGAATGGTGTCGGTGGGGATGCCGAGCTCGGTCTCGTATCGGTTGAAGGATTCGAACGGGCTGGTCGTGATCACGCCCCCGAAGTCGAACAGGACGGCGTCGATGGTGCTCTCGGTCACGAGCGGCGAGGCTAGCGCTCTACGCGATGTTGAAAAGCGCTCTGGCGTTGCCGCCCAGCACCAGGTTGCGCCGATGCTCCGACATCGGTGCGAGGGCGGTGCGGACTTCCTGCATGGCATCGATGTGAGAGTCGACGTGTGGGAAGTCGCTGCCCCACAGGAACTTGTCTTCGCCGAGAAGGTCGCACTGTGCATCGATCGAGCGTTCGGAGGGGTCCATCACGAACCAGAAGTTCTCTCGCATGTATTCGCTGGGGCGGCGCTTGATCGGTGAGGCATCGCGGAATCGATCGAACTTCTCGTCCAGCCGATCCATCAGGTACGAGGCATAGCCCGCACCGGACTCGACGATGGCGACCTTGAGCTTCGGAAACCGATCGAACAGCCCATCGCAGATCAACGCAGCGACTGCCGGGATGAGCTGCAAGGTGCCTCCCATCGCGAACGAGAACACCGTGTCCTGCCGCTCCTTGGTGGAGTCCCACCAGTTGGTTCCCGAGAGGTTCACGTGTCGCTCGAACCGCACGATGAGGTGGATGCAGATCGGGAGATCGGCATCGACGAGCGCTTGCCACAGCGGATCGAAGTCGGGATGCGAGGGGCGCCTACCGCCCACGGGTTCGGGGGCGAGGAACATGCCCTTGAACCCGAGGGCGAGACAACGCTGGAGTTCCTCGAGCGCCAGGTCGACGTCGTACAGTGGGACCTGGGCGACAGGGATGATGCGGTCGAGTGCCGGAGACGCGAAGTCCCATTGCCAATTGTTGTATGCCCGCGCGTACGCCATCGCGAGCTCCGGATCCTCGGGTTTGTCGTAGAGGATGCCGATGGTCGGAAAGACGAGGCCGGCGTCGACACCCCATTCGTCGAGCAACTCGACACGCGCTGCCGTGTCGTAGCTCGCCTTCGGGCACCCTTCGGAATAGGGGATGTCCGGCGTGCTGAAGAGATCGACGGCGTTGTGCTCCACCCCGCCCAGCGCGGCCAGCCGGCCCGTGAGCAGCACCCGGCCATCGACGACGAGTTCTTCGATGCCGCTCTCGTTACGGCGGATGTGAATTGCCCGATCGCGATACTGCGCCTCGAGATAGTTCTCCCAGAGATCAGCCGGCTCGAGCACGTGTGAGTCCATGTCGACCACGAATGGCTGCACCGCTGATCCGCTCATCCTTCACGCCCCCCAGCCACCCGCCGCTCGGCGGAAGTCGGCCACCGCCCACGGTAGTGGCACCGCCCACGATGAGGGCAGGTGTGTTGTGGTGGCGGGTCGGGTTGCCGCCACCCGGCCTAGCCCGACCTCCGAGGTCCGGCTCGACGTCGCAGCTAGATTCGCCCACGTGCGCATCGCCACCTGGAATGTGAACAGCCTCAACGCCCGCCTCGAACGAGTGGACGAGTGGCTGGACTACGCCAAGCCCGACGTCGTGCTGATGCAGGAGACCAAGCTCGCCGACGACCAGTTCCCCCACGACCGGTACGACGAGCAGGGCTATGAGTCCCTGCATTGCGGCGAGGGTCAGTGGAACGGCGTGGCGATCCTGTCGCGGGTGGGGATCGACGACAGCGTGAAGGGCTTCGCTGATGGCGGAGAGGCCGACCCCGAGGCACGGCTCGTCACGGCGACCTGCGGCGGTGTCCGGGTCACGTCGGTCTATGTACCCAACGGTCGTGCCGTCGACCACGAGCACTACCAGTACAAGCTCGGGTGGCTGGCTCGACTGCGGGCACATCTCGACGCTGACACCGCGGCAGACCAGCAGGTCCTCGTCGGCGGCGACTTCAACATCTGTCCCGAGGACCGCGACGTGTGGGATCCCGACAACCCGGCGCCGCGGACCCACGTGACCGAGGCCGAGCGCGAAGCCCTGGCCCACATCTGCGACTGGGGCCTCACCGACGTGTTCCGTGCGCAGTACGACGAGGACCGCGTCTTCAGCTGGTGGGACTACCGCGACGGCGCCTTCCACAAGAAGATGGGGCTGCGGATCGATCTGTTGCTCGGCTCCGAATCGATCGCGTCCGCCGCCCGGTTCTGCCTGGTCGATCGCAATGCCCGAAAGGGCAAGAAGCCGAGCGACCACGCCCCGGTGTTTGTCGATCTCGAGCTGTAGGGCGAGGCACAGACCCGCCTCTCGGTCCTGTGCCCTAGGGCCCTTCGATCACCGACAGGATCTCGTCGCTGATTCGACGCATCCGCTCGGGGGTGCGTCCGGTGACCTCGACGAGCTCATCGAGCGTGCGTGGTGCTGCGGCGGCGACGAGGTCGATGTGGTTGTCGTCGAGGAGTGCTCCCGCCGAGATCCGCCTGGCGCGCGCCGTCGTGTCGCGCCACCGGCGGAGCCTCTCGGCGCACGCAAGGGTCGCTGGATCTTTCGACCCGACAGCCGCACGCGCCTCGGCCAGCAGCCCGCCGATCCGCTCGGGAGGAGGAGGCGGGGGTGGCACCGTTGCTGCTTCGATCGATGCCAGCCAGGGGGATGGCTCGCGCTCGACCACCTGGTTGCCGACCAGCCGATGGCGGGCCCAGGTGACCGACAGCTCCTGCTCGGCACGTGACACCGCGACGAACAGCAGGCGGCGTTCCTCGGGGTCATCGTCGCGGATCGGAACGAAGCCGTGCTCGGCGCCGGCGACGACCACGCTCGGCCACTCGAGCCCCTTTGCCGCGTGGAACGTGACCAGGTCGACGGCGTCGAATCCGCCGTCGAGATCGCTCGGCCGCAGGGTTCGGAGCCAGCTCCTGAACGCGTCGCCAGTGGGCCGGGGATCCTCGGCGGTGAACTGCATCGCGAGCTCGGCGACCCGCGCCGCAGGACCGTCGTCGAGCTCCTCGAACAGGTCGGCTGCGGTCGTGCCGAAGCGCGTGCCCGCCGCCACCAGCTGCTCGACGACCTCGGCGACCTCGGGGAGCCGCAGGACACCCCCTCGCCCGCGCAACCGGTACGGAATCCCCAACGCATCGAGCCCGCGAGCGATCACCATGAGCTGGTCGTTGGTCCGTGTGAGGACCGCGAAACGACGCCACGGAGTGCCGGGCGTACGCCGGTGCCGAAGGTGCCGTGCGATGCCGAGTGCCTCGGCCTCCTCGTCGGGGTACTCCGTGATCGTCGGCGGAGGTTCGCCTTCGCCGATCAGCTCACCGCTCGACGGATCGGTCGGCGCGCGGCCGAGAACGGCCGCCGCAGCCCGCACGATGGGCGCGGCCGAGCGGTGGTTGGTGCGCAGCTCGACCGTCTCCGCGGCGGGGTAGTGCTCTCCGAGTGCGGTCAGATAGGACGCATCGGCACCGTTCCATCCATAGATCGCCTGGTCTGCATCGCCGACCACGCAGAGGTCGTCGCGGTCGCCGAGCCAGGCGCGCAGAAGGGCGAACTGCGTCGCGTTGAGGTCCTGGAACTCATCGACGAAGAAGTGCCTGAACAGCCACTGCTGGGCGTCTCGAAACGCCGGCTCGGTGCGCAACAGGCGGGTGCACTCCACCAGCAGGTCGTCGAAGTCGAGCATCCCTCTGCGGCGCTTGTGTTGGTTGTAGTCGGTGTGAAGCGCAGCGACGGCGGCGGCGCTGCTCGAGCCGATCCGGCGTCGACCGTCTCCGTGTCGGTACTCATCGGGTGTGAGTCCTTGTGCACCGGCCCATTCGATCTCGCTCGAAGCGAGGCCGATCGGAACGTCTCGCCGCCCGTCGGAGAGCTCGGCCAGGATCTGGCGTCGATTGGCGACGACGACGGGCGGGCGGCGTCCCGCGTCGACGCGGTGCCGGCGAATCTGGGCGAGCGCGAGCGAGTGGAACGTGCCGACCGCGCCGAGGTCGCGGATCCCGAGCTGTTCGAGTCGTTCGCGGAGCTCGCGGGCCGCCCGGCGAGTGAACGTGAGGGCCATGATCCGGCGGGGATCTGCGGACCCATCAGCGACCCGGCGCGCGATGCGGTGGGTGAGCACGCGCGTCTTGCCAGAGCCCGGCCCGGCGAGAATGCACAGCGTGGCCGCCTCGTGTTGGACCGCGTGCCGCTGCTCGGCGTCGAGTCGCTCGAGGTGCAGCCCGGCTCGCACGGTGGCAACGCTACCGGGTGGGTGTGACCGCCGAGTTGGCCGCACCGCGGCCGATACGCTCCGGGAATGGCGTTCCCGCAGAACTACCTCCACGCGGGTGAGGATCTCATCCTCAACCTCAAGCCTCACTGGTGGACCTTCGCCCGCTCGGTTGCCACAGCGGTCGGCGCGCTGGTCGTGATGATTCTCCTGTTCTTCGCCGACCTCACGGTTCTCGACTGGCTGGGGATCCTGGTGCTGATGGTCGCACTCGGAAACCTCGCTGTCGTCTACGGCAAGTGGGCCACGACCTATTTCGTTCTCTCCTCCGAGCGGCTGATCTTCCGCACGGGAGTGCTGAGCAAGACCGGCGTGGAGATCCCCTTGGACCGGGTCAACAACGTCAACTTCCGCCAGTCGCTGTTCGAGAGAATGATCGGCGCCGGCGACCTGCTCATCGAGTCGGCGGGGGAGAGCGGACAGAGTCGCTTCAGCAACGTTCGCAAGCCCGATGCCGTCCAGAACGAGATCTACCGCCAGGTCGAGTCGCAGCGCAGCAGAGCGACCGGTCAGGCGCCCAGGATCGATCCGGCTGGTGAGCCCGAGCCCAGCGCGGAGCCGCCCGCGGGCGGCTCCGGCGCGCCATCGATCGCCCAGCAGATCGAAGAGCTCGACGAGCTACGAAGGAAGGGCCTGGTGAGCGAGGCCGAGTTCGAGGCCAAGCGTCGCGAGCTCCTCGACAGGATGTGACCACCCACCCGCGGGTCATCAGCCTGGTTCCGAGCGTCACGGAGTCACTGCTCGCATGGGGAGTGACCCCCGTCGCATGCACCCGATTCTGCGAACAGCCCGCGCTGGCCCACGTCGGCGGCACCAAGGACCCCGATGTCGAGGCGATCGCTCGCTTGGGTCCCGACCTCGTGGTGGTGGATCGGGAAGAGAATCGACGAGAGGACCACGACGCTCTCGTCGCTGCCGGCCTCGACGTGGAGGTGCTGCACGTTGCCGCACTCGGCGATGTGGCCACAGAGGTGGGACGGTTGGCCGAACGGGTGGGCGTCGTGTTCGACCCGCCCCAGCTCGGCGAGCCGAGGCCGCTGACCTCGACCGCCTTCGTTCCGATCTGGAAGCGACCGTGGATGTCGATCGGCGCGCACACCTACGGCGCCAGCGTGTTGCGGCACCTCGGAGTCGCCGTCGCCTTCAGCGATCGGGCCGAGGCCTACCCGACTCTCGAGGACGACGAGATTGTCGCAGCAGGGGTCGATATGGTTCTGGCTCCCACGGAGCCGTATCCCTTCACTGTGCGGCATCGATCCGAGCTCGAACGCTTCGGTCTCGTGGTCTTCGTCGACGGGCAGGACCTGTTCTGGTGGGGCACCCGGACGTCGGCTGCACTACAGCGCCTGGGCACCGTTGTCGGAGGCAATGTCTTCGGCGAGCGCGGCGTCGAGGACGACAACTAGCGTCGCGACGAACGCTGGACACGGCCGGATGGTTGGACGAATCCAACGAGATGGCTGCAAAGGAGATGGTGCGCAATGCCCGGTACGCGCGGAACCGAGCGGCGAGGAGCCTCGCGGCTGCTCGCCGTACTGATGGCCTTGGCACTTCTGGCCGCGGCCTGCGGCGACTCCGATGATGGGTCTGGCGACGGCGGGAGCACGTTCACAGACGTCAGTCCAGGCGCGTCCGACGACGACGGTTCGGGCGACTCCGGATCGTCGAGTGGGTCGGATGGCTCCGGTGATTCGGGTGACGGCGGAGACGCGAGTGACCCCGGCGACGCCGGCCCGGACAACGACGACGCCGCGGAGATCCTCGGGCAGGACTCGATCCCCGACGAGGTCGAGGAGATGATGGACGACATCGACGATGTCGTGTCGATCGGTGAGTGCCGGTCCGACCTGGTCGGCCTCGCGATGCCATCGCCGGACGGCTGGCGCTGTCGGGTTCTCGACCAGGCAGCGGGTGGACTCGATGGCTTCACGCTCTTCACAGACGGGAACGAGCTCAACATCACCATCGGAACGCCGTCTGGTCTGCCATCTCCCTGCGAGATGCTCCAGGCGTGCGACGACGCGGTGCCGATCCAGCTCAGCGACAACTTCCCCGACACGATGTCCTTCGAGCTGGTCGGCACGATCACCATCTGGGGTACGCACAAGAACTCCGACGCCGAGCTGGTGATCACCACGTTCTCGGCGCTCACCGACGAGGAGCTCGACTTCATCACGATGGTGTTGGACTCGGTGGTCGAGATCGGCTGACGCCTATCGTGCGGGCCATGGAACCCACCACCACAGGCGTTGCGCGCAATGGGGACACCGAGCTGTACTACGAGACCTTCGATCCGTCGGACGCGGACGCAGACACGCTGCTTCTCCTCAACGGATTGGGCAGCCAGCTCAACAGCTACCTCCCGGAGTTCTGCGCGCGGTTCGTCGACGCCGGTTTCCGGACCATCCGGTTCGACAACCGGGAGGTCGGCCTGTCGAGCAAAACGGAGGGCCCGCCGCCCAACATGAAGAAGGTGATCGCGGCGACGCGAGCTCGCGAATCCGCGGGCTTGCCATACGGGCTGCCGGACATGGCCAACGACGCCATCGCGGTGCTCGACGCAGCCGGGGCTGAGGCGGCGCACGTCTGGGGGATGTCGATGGGCGGGATGATCGTCCAGCAGATGGCCGTGGATCATCCCGAACGGGTGCTGAGCCTGACCTCGGTGATGTCGACGACCGGCAACCCGAAGGTCGGCGGTGCCACGCCCGAGGCGATGGCGGTCCTCACCACCGCGCCGCCCATGGACCGTGAAGGAGCCATCGAACACAGCGTCCACGGCCGGGAGGTCATCGGCGGTTCGCTGTACGACGAGGCGTGGAGCCGAGAGTTGGGCGAAGCCGCGTACGACCGCTGCTTCCATCCCCTCGGCACCGCGTTTCAGATGGCGGCGATCACGAGCGCAGGCAACCGCACCAGCTCGCTCGAGGCGATCACTGCGCCGACGACCGTCATCCACGGTCGGATGGATCCGCTGATCCAGCTGAGCGGGGGCGAGGCCACCGCCGCCGCGATCTCTGACGCCAAGCTTGTCGTGTACGACGAGATGGGTCACGACATCCCCGAGCCCCTCTGGGATTCCTACGTGGCGGAGCTGAAGGAGCTGGCAGGGAGAGCCCGGTGAGTCACCAGATCACAGCGATCGATGAGCTGCTCGCTCTCTACGGGGACCCGCGCCCGGCCTCGTTGACGAAAGAGGTGGACGCCCTCACCCCCGAGTACCGGGCGTTCATCGAGGCAGCCCCGCTCATGGCGGTGGCCACCTCGGGCGCCGACGGTCTCGACTGCTCGCCGCGGGGCGACGACCCCAACGTCGTCGATGTGATCGACAGCACCACGCTGCGATTCCCGGACCGCAAGGGCAACAACCGTCTCGACACGCTTCGCAACCTCGTCGCCGACCCGCGCATCGCTCTGTTGTTCCTGATCCCGGGTATCACCGAGACCATGCGGATCAACGGTCACGCTTCGATCTCGATTGATCCGGAGCTGATCGAGGCCTACACGATCGACGGAAGCGCTCCTCGGACGGTGGTGGAGGTCAAGATCGGGCGGGTCTATTTCCAGTGCTCGCGAGCGATGATGCGCTCGCGAGCGTGGGATCCGGGCCGCCAGGTCGATCGGGCCAGCCTCCCCACGTGTGGCCAGATGCTGCAACGGGTGAGCGGCGGCGAGATCGATGCCGAGACCTACGACGAGGGTCTCGAGGAGCGACTCCGCTCGGACCTCACCTGAGCGTCCCACCTCGCGGGTAGCGTTGCAGCTCGACACAGGAGGGGTGCCGATGGGGCCGCTACAAGGAATCAGGATCATCGAGCTCCAGGGGATCGGCCCTGGTCCGTTCTGCGGAATGATGCTCTCGGACATGGGTGCAGAGGTGATCCGCATCGATCGCGCGGGCAACGTGCGCGGCGGCGATCCGGACACGCCACCCGTGGACGTGCTCGCCCGCGGTCGCAAGTCGATCGGCGTCGATCTCAAGAACCCCGATGGGGTCGAGACCGTGCTGCGCCTGATCGAGACGAGCGACGGCTTGATCGAAGGCTTCCGCCCCGGCGTCATGGAGCGCCTCGGTCTCGGGCCAGACGAGTGTCTCGCCCGCAACCCCAAGCTCGTGTACGGCCGTATGACCGGGTGGGGCCAGGAAGGCCCGTACGCCATGGCAGCCGGGCACGACATCAACTACATCGCTCTCGCCGGCGCCCTCGAGCCGATCGGCCGCAATGGCGAGGCTCCGGTTCCGCCGCTCAACCTCGTCGGCGACTTCGGGGGCGGCGGCATGCTCCTCGCCTTCGGCATGGCCTGTGGCCTGCTCGAGTCGGCGCGCTCGGGAGAGGGCCAGGTCGTCGATGCCGCGATGGTCGATGGGGCCGCCACCTTGATGGCGATGTTCCATTCGATGCGCGCGATGGGTGTCTGGAACGACGAGCGCGGCACCAACCTGCTCGACACCGGAAGCCACTTCTACGACGTCTACGAGTGCTCCGACGGCAACTACATCAGCCTCGGCTCCATCGAGCCCCAGTTCTACGCGGAGCTCATGCGTCTCAGCGGTCTCGAAGGCGACGAGGAGTTCGCCAACCAGATGGCACGCGGTCAGTGGCCGCACCTCAAGGAGCGGATCGGTGAGGTCTTCAAGCAGAAGACCCGCGACGAGTGGTGCGAGATCATGGACGCCACCGACGTCTGTTTCGCTCCGGTGCTGACCCTCGAAGAGGCGCCCCAGCATCGGCACAACGTGCACCGCAACGTCTTCAGCGAGGTCGCCGGTGTCACCCAGCCCAACCCCTCGCCACGCTTCAGCCGCACTGAGGCCACGATCCAGGGCCCGCCGTCTCACGCGGGTGCCGAGACCGACGAGGTGCTCGCGTCCGCGGGGTTCGACGCGGACGACATCGCCAAGCTGCGCGACACCGGAGCGGTCGCCTAGGTGGCTACGGCGGTCTTCTTTCACGCCCATCCCGACGACGAAGCCATCGCCACCGGGGGCACGATGGTGCGGGCCGCCGCGGCCGGTCACCGCGTCGTGTTGGTGTGCGCGACCGATGGTGCTGTCGGCGAGGTCGACGACGGCGTTCTGGCTGGCGGGGAGACCCTTGCCTCGCGTCGCGCCGACGAGCTCGAAGCGGCGGCCGAACTGCTCGGAGTCGATCGGCTGGAGTTCCTCGGCTACCGCGATTCGGGCATGGTCGACACAGAGACCAACTCCCACCCCGAGTCCTTCTGGCAGGCCGACGTCGACGAGGCGGCCGAGCGGCTGGCGGGGCTGCTTCGCGAGGAGGGGGCCACCGTGCTGACCTGTTACGACGACCACGGCGGCTACGGCCACCCCGATCACATTCAGGTCCATCGGGTCGGTCATCGTGCCGCTCAACTCGCCGGGGTCGAGCACCTCTACGAGTCGACGATGAATCGTGACCACCTGCAGGCGCTGATGGAGATGGCGGTCGAGAACGGTGACATGCCGGATCCCCCCGACGCCGCAGACGCGGAGACCTTCGGCTCACCCGACGTCGACATCACCACGGCGGTCGATGTGAGCGCGGTCATTGAGACCAAGAAGGCCGCCATGGCAGCGCATGGTTCCCAGATCGACGAGCAGTCGTTCTTTCTCTCCATGCCCGATGAGGCGTTCGCGATGGCGTTCGGAACCGAGTGGTACATCCGCATCGGTGCAACACCTGCGGACCGCGAGACCGAGCTTCAGGGGCTGCCACTGTGAGCTCGATGATGCCGCCGGCGCCCGACGGCCTGCCGTCCAACCTCGTCCCGATCTACGACGAGGCCGTCGCGGTGTCCGACATCTCGCCAGCGAGCGCCTGCGCGTTGTTGCGCATCCTGATTCAGACGCTGATCAAGCAGAAGGGCCTGCGCGGTCGGCATCTCGTCAGGGACATCGGAACTCTGGTGGAGCAGGGAGCGCCGGTGGGCCTCCTGCGGGCACTCGACGTGATCGCGATGAGCGACGACGAGGCCAAGCGTCCCGCTGAGCTGAGCTTGGCCAACGGGCACAGCGACGCCCAAAACCTGGTGATGTTCGTCAATCTCTTCGTCGAGCAGGCCGGCTGAAGGTGGAGGACCTCCACGTCATCTCGGCGTGGATCTTCGTCGTCGCGAACGGCATCGCCGGTGCCTGGGCGCTCGGCGCCCACTTCGACGAGCGGTTGCGTGGGCGCGCGCTGTGGTGGTTCACCGGCGCGGCCCAGGCGTGGGTGAGCGTGCAGGCGCTCCTCGGGGTGATCCTCATGCAGCAGCCCGACCGCGAGCCGGGCGACTTCCACGTGTTCTACGGCTTCGTTGCGGTGATCGCGGTCGGCATCATCTACAGCTACCGCTCTCAGCTCCGTGAGCATCTCTACATGCTCTACGGCCTGGGAGGTCTGTTCGTGATGGGGCTGGGCATCCGGGCGATGACCCTCACGGGCTAGCCGCAATCAGAGGTTCACCACCGGGCAGGTGGTCGTCTGGGTGATGCCTTCGGTCATCTGTACCTGGCTCACCACCATGCGGCCGAGGTCGTCCATGGTGTCGGCTTCGGTCACGGCGATGACGTCGTAGGGGCCGGTCAGATTGTCGGCGCTCACCACGCCGTCGATCTGGCCCACCGCTGCGGCCACCGTCTGAGCTTTCCCGACCTCGGTCTGAATGAGGATGTATGCGCGCACGCCCATCCGCGGCATCGTAGTCCCACGCCCAAACCAACCCCGGCCGGGTTCGTCCACGCCTGAACATCGTCGGGCGCGGGTGGGTACGGCCCCCACCACGGTGAACGCGGTCCGAACGGACCGGGCCCTACATGCCAGCAGGTGAAGCGAGCTGGGCGGGTTCGCCCCTGCTCGGCTCGCTACCGCCGAGAGCTCCTCACGCGGCGATTTCGATGCGCCGGGGCCGCTCGGCTGCTCGAACCGGGATTCGCACAGTGAGAACGCCGGCGTCGTAGCTGCTGGTGAGGCCCTCGGTGTCGAGCTGGTCGCCGAGAACGAACGAGCGACTGCGCTCGCCGTGCCAGCGCTCGTGGCTGATGACCGCGTCGTCGTCGGCCTCGAAATGGCGGCTGACCTTGAGGTCGAGTCGGTCGGCATCGACGGTGAGGTCGATGTCCTCGACGGCCACGCCGGCGAGATCGAAGCGCAGCTCGATGGCGTCATCGTGGCGGATCGCGTCGGCCGGGATACCTGCGGGGGTCCGCCGTTCGGGGGTTGCGAGCCAACGGTCGCCGCCGGACAGGGCAGCGGCGAAGAAGGGATCGTTGCGGAACAACATGGGTGAAAACTCCTGATCACAGGCCCGCGGTCCTGCGGGCGTCGAGTGCATCAACTCACGCCCGAACTTGACTATTCCACACTCAAGTTTTCTGTCAGCTGTCCGGCACGAACACGCCGTGAACGGGCGGCGGGCCTGCCTCACCGGCCATGGTGACGACGAGTTCCTCGAGGGCGCCGAACCCCGCCGTTCGGCGCGGGAGGTCGGCGAAGGGGTAGCGCCCGCTGGCCAGGATCTCGAGCGCTGCCTCGTACGCGGGCGCGTCGACGCCAAGCGAGCCCAAGATGGTGAGCTCCTTGTAGACGAGGTGGTCGGGCTCGAACCCGGGCGTGTCCGCCGAGCCGCGCGTCCCGGCGAGCACGATCGTGCCTCCGTGTCGGGCGAGCCGGACGGCGTCGCCGAGTGCGGAAGGGGCTTTGGCGGTCACGTCCACCACGACGTCGGCCAGCTCGCCGGTTTCGTCGCGAAATCGTCTCTGCGCGTTCTCGGTCGAGACGTCGACCGTCACGTCCACCCCGAACTCAGGGGCGAGCGCGAGCCGTTCGGCGTCGTTGGGCTCCACTCCCGTCATCATGACGAACTCGGCGCCTGCCTCTTTGGCTGCGGCAGCGACCGAGAGTCCGCGCACGCCGGGTCCGAGCACCGCGACCTTGGCCCCTGGCTGCAGATCGGGAACGGTCACCCCCCAGCGGATTCCGGCTCCGAGGGGGTTGAACAACGTGGACATCGCCGGGTCGAGCGAGGCGGGAACAGGCAGGAGAAGGCTGTCGGGGTGGAGGTAGAGGTGAGTTGCGTAGCCACCCCAGAGCGCGGGCGCGAGATCGACATCGACGAACCCGAACATGTGGCGGGTGCCGTGCCGCACGCAGCGGCGATAGCGCCCGGCGACACATTCCTCACAGACCCGGCACGACATGAACACTTCGACAGCGACGCGCTCACCGACTGACACCCCCCACCTCGCAGCAGCCGTCGGTCCGATCGCTTCGATCGTCCCGACGATCTCGTGGCCTGGGATGAATGCGTACCCGGCTCGAATGTGGCCCGTGTACTGCTCGTGGTCTGTCCCGCACAGTCCGCAGGCTTCGATCCGCAGAATCCCGTCGTCGTCCCCGACGTCGGGAAGCACATAGTCGGTTCGCCGGAGGCGGCGCGGCTCGTCGAGCACCATCGCTGTGGCCATGGCGCTCAGCGCTTCCGGGGAGGTTGGACGGTGCAGGTTCCCTGGGCGGCTGCCACCAGCCGCCCTTCGTTCTCGACGTTGATCCGCAGGACAGCGGTCCGTTTGGTCATGGCCATGATGGTCGCCGTTGCCCGACACACGCCGGTCGACACGGGCGCGAGCAGGTTGATCTTGAACTCCGTCGTCGCCGCCCAATAGCCCTTCGGCATGTGCGGGTAGAGGGTGACGCCGAGACAGTGGTCCACTTGCGCGGAGATGCAGCCGCCGTGGATGTTGCCGATCATCGTGACCAATTCGTCGGTGATCGGCATGTCGCACACGAACACACCGGGCTCGAAGCTCGCATGCTGGAGCCCCAAGAAGCCTGCGATCCCATCGAGGTGCTTGTCGCCGTCGAGAAAGCGGTCGGCGACGTCACGCCTGAAGTGGTCGATTCCGATGCCGTCGTCTGCGCCGTCAGTCACGGAGCCGAGACTAGTGAGGCGGGTGGCCGCGGGGGTGTCTGCGCGCGGGGTATCAAACGCCCAGACGTTCGGCGAGTCGCCCGAGTTGGCCACGCATCTCGCTGGGGAGACGCTCGCCGATCGAGTCGTAGTGCTCCTCGATCAACGCGAGCTCGGAGCGCCACTCCTCGACGTCGACTTTGAGCAGCTCTTCGAGCTCGGCGTCGCCGATGTCGAGCCCACTCACGTCGAGGGCGTCGCGGGTCGGCACCATGCCGATGGCGGTCTCCGCCGCGTCGCCCTGACCGTCGATGCGTTGGAGCACCCACTTGAGCACGCGGGCGTTGTCGCCGAAACCCGGCCAGATGAACTTGCCGTCAGCGTTCTTGCGGAACCAGTTGACGTAGAACAGCTTCGGGAGCTGCGCACCGTCGTGTTCGCCGATCTCCAGCCAGTGACGGAAGTAGTCGCCGAAGTTGTATCCGCAGAACGGGAGCATCGCGAACGGGTCGCGGCGCACTTGGCCGATCGCGCCGGCGGCCGCAGCGGTCTTCTCCGAGGACATCACCGAACCGAGGAACACGCCGTGCTCCCAGTCGAGCGCCTCGGCAACGAGCGGGACCGTGGTGGCGCGGCGTCCGCCGAAAAGGATCGCTGAGATCGGAACGCCCTTCGGGTCCTCCCATGCGTCCGCGATCGAGGGGCACTGCTCGGCGGGCACGGTGAAGCGTGCGTTGGGGTGCGCCGCCGGTGTGTCCGTCTCAGGGGTCCAGGTCTGGCCCTTCCAGTCGGTGAGTCGGGCCGGCGGGTCTGCGCTCAACCCTTCCCACCAGATGTCGCCGTCGGTGGTTTCGGCCACGTTGGTGAAGACGCAGTTTCGCGCGAGCGTGGCGAGCGCGTTGGGGTTGGTGTCCTCGCTGGTCCCGGGGGCCACGCCGAAGAAGCCGGCCTCCGGGTTGATCGCGTAGAGCTGCCCGTCGTCGCCGAACTTCATCCAGGCGATGTCGTCGCCGATCGTCTCCACCTTCCAGCCCGGAAGGCTCGGGATCATCATCGCCATGTTGGTCTTGCCGCATGCGCTGGGGAACGCCGCGGCCACGTACTTCGTCTCGCCGCCCGGGGGCGTCACGCCGATGATCAGCATGTGTTCGGCCAGCCAGCCCTCGTTGCGCGCCATGTTCGAGGCGATCCGCAGGGCGAAGCACTTCTTGCCGAGCAGAGCGTTGCCGCCGTAGCCGGATCCGTAGCTCCAGATCTCGCGGGTCTCGGGGAAGTGAACGATGAACTTGTTCTCGGCGTCGCATGGCCAGGCCACGTCGGCCTCGCCCTCGGCCAGAGGTGCGCCGAGGCTGTGGACGCACGGAACCCAGTCGCCTTCACCCAGAACGTCGAGGGCGCCTTGGCCCATGCGGGTCATGATGCGCATCGACGACGCGACGTAGGGCGAGTCGGTGAGCTGAACGCCGATGTGGGCGATCGGCGAGCCGAGCGGGCCCATCGAGAACGGCACCACGTACATCGTGCGGCCCGCCATCGAGCCGGCGAAGAGGTCACGCATCTGCTGGCGCATCTCGTCGGGGTTGCGCCAGTTGTTGTTGGTGCCGGCGTCCGCCTCGTCTTTGGTGCAGATGAACGTGCGGTCCTCGACACGGGCGACATCACCGGGGTCCGAGCGGGCCAGGAAACTGTTAGGTCGCTTGGCCTCGTCGAGGGGAATGAGAGTTCCCTGCTCGACCATGAGCTCGGTGAGCGACGTGTACTCCTCCTCGGAGCCGTCGCACCAGTGGATCTCTGTTGGCTGAAGTAGGGACGCCCATTGCTCGACCCAGTCGAGAAGTGGCTGATTGGTGGTCGTTCCAGGCACTGTGACCTCCGAAGGCAGTTTGAGAGGGAAAATGGGGTCCGGCGGGCCCCCGGTCGGGTCAGCTACCCGAATCGCTTCCGCCGGTGATCCAGTCGGGTGTTCCGAGATCGACTTCTGAACCCAGCCTGAGCCGGGTCGCCAAACCCCCTGAGTCGAGATCGAAGATCACCCGTTGCCCCTGTCTGAGCATGCGGAAGACGGAGCCCTCGAGGGCATCGTCCGCCAGTTCGTGTTCGGCTCGATCCACATCGTCGACCACCACTCCCGTACGGGACTGTGGGTCGTATGACTTGATCACGCCTTGCATGTCACGCCTCCAGGTGCGACCACGGACGCGACACCGGAGGAGGAAAGACCCTCGCCGACGCCGTTGTCCGCAAGCTCGAAACCCCAACGCGCTGGGGGCGCGATGAGGCGGAGACAACTTATCAACAACTCCAACTTCGAAGAGGCACCCAGGCCACTGGGTTGCGGGTCGCCGAAACCGGCGCCGCTAGCATCGGCCCTCGTGGCTGTCGCCGAGATCATCTCCACAACCGATCTCATCGGAGTCGTGGCCTCCTTTCGTGAGGCTCTGGCTGCACATCGTGATGTCATCAATCGTCTGAACGTCTATCCCGTGCCCGACGGTGACACCGGCACGAACATGACGCTGACGGTCGGATCGGTTCTCGACGAGCTCGACGGCGTCGAGCCGGGTGACCGCTCTGCGGTGTGCCAGGCCATAGCGCACGGCTCGCTGATGGGAGCTCGCGGCAACAGCGGAGTGATCCTGAGTCAGGTGCTGCGAGGCTTGGCGTCGTCGTTCGAAGGAGTTGTCGAGATCGACGGCGATGCTGTGGCGACCGCGCTCAGCGAGGCCAGCGTTGCAGCGGACGGCGCTGTGATGAAGCCGGTCGAAGGCACGATCCTCACGGTCGTTCGTGAATCGGCGAAGGGAGCCCGCGACGCCTCCGGCGGGCTCGTCGCGGTCCTCGAGGCCGCCCTTGCTGCAGGCGAGATCGCACTCGAGCGAACCCCCGAACAGTTACCGGTACTGAAAGAGGCGGGCGTCGTCGACGCGGGCGGCGCCGGATTCCTGCTGCTTCTCCACGCCGCGCTGCACGTCGTCGCAGGTCGACCTCTGCCTGCCGCCCCCGAGCACAACGAGATGGTGGCGGCCGTGCTGGACCGGCCGGACGACCACGCGGGCGTGGCCGAGCTGCGGTACGAGGTGATGTACCTCCTCGACGCCGACGACGAGCTGGTCGCCGGATTCAAGGACGTGTGGGCAGGGCTCGGGGATTCGATCGTCGTCGTTGGCGGCGACGGGCTCTGGAATTGCCACATCCACACCGACGACATCGGGCCGGCGATCGAGGCGGGCATCGACGTCGGCCGACCGCGACAGATTCGGGTCACCGACCTCGCCGAAGAGGTGCTCGAAGAGCACTGGGTTCGTGAGGCGGCGGCCGCCGGCGCGGCGTCGCTTCCGGAGGCCGATCCGGTTCCGTGTGCTGTGGTTGCAGTGTCGCCCGCCGCAGGAATCGCTCGAATCTTCCATTCACTTGGCGTCCAGGAGTTGGTCGTCGGCGGCCAGACCATGAATCCCTCGACCGCCGAACTCCTCGAGGCAGTCGAGCGCGCGCCCGCGCCTCACGTGGTGATCCTGCCGAACAACTCCAACATCATCGCGGTGGCCGAGCGGGTCGATTCGGAGACGTCCAAGACGGTTGGCGTCGTGCCGACCCGATCGGTGCCGGAGGGGTTCGCCAGCTTGTTGGCCTACGACCCCGAATCGGAAGCTGCCGCCAATGCCGATGCGATGACCGAGGTCTCCCAGGCGGTCGTGGTGGGCGAGGTCACCCAGGCGGTTCGCGAAACATCCACCGACGTCGGACAGGTGTGCGAGGGCGACTGGATCGGCCTCGGTCGCACCGGTGTGCGAAGCGTCGCGGACGATGTCGCGACAGCCGCGATCAGCCTGTTGGACGCGCTGATCGAGCCGGCGCACGAGATCCTCACCCTGATCGAAGGCGAAGGGGCCGGCGACGCGGAGACTCGCGCGATCACCCAGTGGCTCCAGGAGAATCACCCCGCCGTCGAGGCGGAGATCCACCACGGCGGTCAGGAGCACTACCCCTACCTGTTCGGGATCGAATAGGGCGACGGTCGGGATCGTGGAGCCACCTCTGTCGCTGCGGGATCTCGACGAGATCCCGGTGGATCGTCTCAAGGGAGTGGGCGACAAGCGCCGCGACTCCCTGGCCCTGGTGGAGATCGCGACCGTGTTCGATCTCCTCACCCACTACCCGCGCCGCTACATCGACCGGACGCGGGAGGCCAGGCTCGCCGATGTGCTCGTTGGCGAGGAGGCAATGGTCGTCGCCGAGGTGCACAAGGTGGACAGCCGCCGACTCGGGAATCGCCGCCACCTGGTGCAGGTGGATGTCCGTGATGACAGCGGGCGGCTTCGGCTGTCGTTCTTCAACCAGCAGTGGAGGTCCAAGCAGCTGTACCCCGGCCTCGTGGTCGCGCTGTTCGGCAAGGTCGATGTCTTCCGAGGTACCAAGCAGATGACCAACCCGGTCGTCGATCTGGTGGGCGACAGGACCGGAATCATCGTGCCCGTCTACCCGCAGTCGGAAAAGGCGGGGCTGATGACCTGGGATCTCGCCCGGTGGGTCGCGGAGGCCCTTCGGCGTTGCCAGGCCCGAGGCTTGGCCGACCCTCTTCCGGAGTCGCTGCTCGACGAGCTCGACCTGGTGGATCGGGGCGCGGCGTTGTCGATGATCCACCAGCCCGAGCAACTGCTCGACGTCCAGGCGGCCCGCAATCGTCTCGTGTTCGACGAGCTCCTTCGCGTCCAGCTCGTTCTTCGTCAGCGAAAACTCGCGCTCGAAGCTGCCTCGACCGGCATCGCGCACGCAACCGATGGCCCGCTCGTGCGACGGCTGGTCGACGACCTGCCCTTCGACTTCACGGCGGCTCAGGTCAGGACCATCGGGGAGATCGACGAGGACCTCGCCGTGATTCGGCCCATGCACCGTCTGTTGCAGGGCGACGTCGGGGCCGGCAAGACGCTCGTCGCGCTGCACGCGTTGCTCGTGGCGGTGCAGAACGGTCACCAGGGTGCGCTCATGGCGCCCACCGAGGTCCTCGCGGATCAACACCACCTCTCTCTGCGCTCGCTCCTCGGCGATCTGGAGGTTCACGACGAGCGAACCCTCACTGGATCGCGGCCACTCGTCGTCGAGCTGCTGACCAATCGTGTGGGCGCGGCGGCCCGACGGCGGATCCTGGCGGGGTTGGACGACGGTTCGGTCGACATTGCGGTCGGGACGCATGCCCTCATTCAGGACGCCGTGTCGTTCCGCTCGCTGAGCGTCGTCGTGGTGGACGAGCAGCATCGATTCGGTGTGGAGCAGCGCGCGGTGCTGCGCGAACACGGGCGAACCGACGGGCGCATGCCGCACCTCTTGGTCATGACTGCCACGCCGATTCCTCGAACCGCGGCGATGACGGTGTACGGCGACCTGGACGTGTCGGTGCTCGACGAGCTGCCGCCTGGCCGTACGCCGATCGACACCGGATGGGTGGGCGAGCCGCTCGATGAAGCGGCCATGTGGGAACACGTCCGGTCCGAGGTCGCAGCCGGGCGTCAGGCCTATGTGGTGTGTCCCTTGATCGAGGAGAGCGACAAGCTTGCGGCGAGCTCGGCCGAAACGACGCACGCCGAGCTCGCCGCGGGGGAGCTCGAAGGCCTGCGACTCGGCCTCTTGCACGGCCGGCTCAAATCGGCGGACAAGGAGCTGACGATGGAGCAATTCCGCTCGGGCGAGCTCGACGTCTTGGTCGCGACCACCGTGATCGAGGTCGGCGTGGACGTGCCCAACGCCACCACGATGGTGATTCTGTCCGCCGACCGCTTCGGGATCGCGCAGCTCCACCAGTTGAGGGGCCGCGTGGGGCGTGGGGAGCACGCGTCCCGTTGTTTCCTGGTGGCTACGTCAGAGGAGCTCACCGAGGACGCCGCCGCACGGTTGCGCGCTCTGGAGCGAACGACCGATGGTTTCGAGCTCGCCGAGGTGGACCTCGAGCTCCGGGGCGAGGGCACGATCTTCGATCAGCACCAATCCGGGCGCACCGATCTCAAGCTCGCCTCCCTGGCCCGCGATCGCGAGTGGGTCGAGCGGGCGAGGAGGGTGGCGGAGTCACTGGTCGGAGACGGCGGTGACCTGTCGACCCATCCCGCCGTCGGGGACGAGATCGAGTGGTTCATCTCCACCCGTGACGACGACGCCGAGTTCTTACTGCGGGGCTGAGGCCCTGAATGACTCGAAGGGTGAGGCTGAGTCGTTCTGCAGGGTTTTCGGTGCGGAATGACTCGAAGGGTGTGGTGGAGTCGTTCTGCAGGGTTTTCGGCGCGGAATGACTCGAAGGGTGTGGTGGAGTCGTTCTGCAGGGTTTTCGGCGCGGAATGACTCGGGGGGACGGCCGGGCGTGGGTCTGAACGGTCAGGCGTCGTCTTCGTCGCCGAGAACGATGTCCCAGCGGTCGTGGCAGTCGCGGCAGCGGTAGGCGGCCACATCGCCGGGTTGGAACCCCTCGTCGGGGTCGGCGTAGGAGAGGAGGTGGCAGAGCCCACCGCAGTCGACGCACGTGATGGTCTCGGGAGCATCCACGGTGCTGTTTTGTAGCCGCAATCGTCGCTCGCTGCGCTCGTCTCCTCTGGGGATGGGTAGCCGCAA
>CAZVUM010000026.1:44588-61285 GCA_964629575.1 uncultured Acidimicrobiales bacterium
GTAGCCGCAATCGTCGCTCGCTGCGCTCGTCTCCTCTGGGGATGGGTAGCCGCAATCGTCGCTCGCTGCGCTACAACACACCCATGCGGGTCATCGGCGGTACCCATGGCGGACGGCGGTTGCGGGCTGTCGATGGGACCCAGGTGCGTCCGACCAGCGATCGGGTGCGCGAGGCGGTGTTCAACTCCCTCTTCAGCATGGGTCTGCCGGACGGCGCTCACGTCGTGGACGCGTTCGCCGGCACAGGGGCCCTGGGCATCGAGGCGCTGAGCCGCGGCGCGGCCAGCGTCACCTTCATCGACCGCGAAGCCGTGGCCTGCTCGATCATCGAACAGAACCTCGCCGATTTGGACCTCGCAGACAGCGCAACGGTGCTTCGCACCGACGCGGTGACGGCGATCGCGTCGCAGGTTCACGACATCGATCTCGTCCTCGCCGACGCGCCTTACGACTTCGACGAGTGGGATCGCTTCCTCACCAACTGCCCAGCGGCGGTCGTCGTCATCGAGTCGGATCGACCCATCGCGCCACCGAAGGGCAGCTGGTGGGAGCCTTGCAGGCAGAAGAAGTACGGCAAGGCCGTCGTGACGATCCTGACGCCGACGCGGAGTACCTGACCCGGCGCGTTGGAGCCCGCGGTGGGTGCTTCGGTACCGTTTCGTACTGAATCAACCGAGGAGACCTCGTGGTCAAGGCGCTGTACCCGGGATCGTTCGATCCGGTCCACAACGGCCACATCGACATCGTCACGACCGCGGCACGCCTCTTCGATGAGGTGATCATCGCGGCCATGCGCAATCCGTCGAAGGCCACACCCTTCTTCACCGACGAGGAGCGAGTGCAGCTGCTCGAGGACTCGACGGCCCACCTCCCCAACGTCTCAGTGGTCGAGTTCGGCGAGCTCGTGATCGATCTCGCCCACCGGCTCGGGGTGCACCTCATCGTGAAGGGCTTGCGTGGCGTGAGCGACTTCGACTCCGAAATGCAGATGGCGCAGATGAACCGATCCGTCGGCGGGGTCGACACCATGTTCCTTCCGGCGAAGAGCGGCGACGACTTCATCGCATCGAAGTACATCCGCGAGATCACCAAGTTCGGGGGCGACTGCTCCCACCTGGTGCCCGAGCCGGTCGCCAAACTGCTCGTCAGCAAACGGCCGCAGTCATGAGCGACACCGAGCCCAACGGACTGAGCGGCCCCGGTGCCGAAGCCCTGATCCGTCGCGCGGTCGGGATCATCTCGAGCGCCCGTCCGATGCCGCTGTCCACCTCGGTGATGATCAGCCGCGACGAGATCGTCGAGCTGCTCGAGGAAGCGATGGACGGCCTTCCCGAAGAGTGTCGCGAGGCCAGGTGGGTGCTGCGTGAGCGCGACGAGGTGCTCGCCAAAGCGCGGTCGGACGCCGACCTCATCATCGAAGAGGCTCGCACCCGAGTGGCCCAGATGGTGCAAAAGACCGAGGTGGCCCGCGCCGCCGAACACCGGGCGCGTCAGCTGATCGAGAAAGCGGAGGCCCAGGCTCGTCGGCGTCGCAACGAGGTGGACGACTACTGCGACCAGCGGCTGGCCCAGTTCGACGCCGCCCTCGAACGCATCCACCAGACCGTGAACGCGGCGCGCGACAAGCTGCGCCCGCCAGTGGGTACCCAGCCCGCCGAGCCCGAAGAGGTCAGCCCACCCGCCGAGGTCGGAGCGGCGTTCTTCGATCAGGACGTCGAGTGAGCCGGGCGGGCTCCTCGCCTTTGCGTGTCCCGCTCGAACGGCTCCAGCGGCGCCCGCCGGAGAGAGAATGGTCGGCCGTGGTCCGGGCCGAGGAGCTCGTCGAGGCCGGGGAAGAGCTCAAGGTGGCAGATGTCCGGGTGGCGGCGGCCTCGGATGTGAGCGTGGAGGTCGCGCTCGACGCGGTGAGCGAGGGTGTCATGGTCACGGGATCGGTCATCAGCACCTGGTCTGGTGCGTGCGCCCGGTGCCTCGAGGTCGTCGAGTCCCCTGCCGTCGCTGAGGTGGAGGAACTCTTCGAGAATCGGCCGGTCGAGGGCGAGTCCTACCAGCTCGATGAAGAGTTCGCCGACCTGTCGCCGATGGTCCGCGACGCCGTGTTGCTCGAACTCCCCATCGGTGCGGTGCCGTGCCCGCATCCCGAGCCGTGTCCGCATTTGCCGCACGAACTCGCGGCGGTCGCCGACCCGGACGAGCCGAGCGAGGGAGAAGCCGCACATGCCGCCGAAGGTGAGGGCACCGGCGCCGCTTCTGGGGCCACGGCTCTCGCTGATCCGCGTTGGGCGGCTCTCGATGCGCTGGTCTTCGACGACGAAGCGGACACGACCGACCGAGCAGGCGAACCGGACGGCTGAACTCCGCCGCGCGGCTGGTTCCGGAGTTTCGAATGGGCCGGGTGGGCAGGTAGCATCTTTCCTCCGTGCCGATGTGTCCGGCATGGCATCGCGCCGTCGTCGGTGTTCGAGCCCCCGTGCTTGGGTGTTCGACACCGCGTCGGCGCCCCGATTCGCGCCGCAGCAGTCCGGGCTACAGAAGAGGTCCACCATGGCCGTCCCGAAGAAGAAGACGTCGAAGTCCAAGACCAGGAGCCGTCGCGCCGCGGCCTGGAAGCTCGAGCGAGCACCCAAGAGCAGCTGCCCGCGCTGCAGCGCCACCAAGTTGCCGCACCGGGTGTGCGGCAACTGCGGGTGGTACGCCGGCCGCCAGGCCGTCGAGGTCGACTGAGACGGCGCGTGACGATGCTTCCGGTCATCGTCGACGCGATGGGGGGCGACAACGCCCCGCACGACATCGTCGCGGGAGCCGTCGCCGCAGCGGCGGACGGCATTCCCACCGAGCTCGTGGGCCGGATTGAGCAGATCGCCGCGCTCGAGGGCATCGAGGGCGCGGGCGAGCTCGCCGTCTACGAAGCGTCCGAAGTGATCGGCATGGCCGACGAACCGGGGCGGGCGGTTCGGACCATGAAAGACAGTTCCATCGTGCGCGGGGCCGAACGCGTTCGCGATGGGCATGCGTCGGCTTTCGTGAGCGCAGGCAACACCGGCGCGGTCGCGGCTGCGGCGCTGTTGCGTATGAAGCGGTTGCCAGGCGTGAACCGCCCAGCGATCGCCACAACTTTGCCGGTGCCAGGGCGCACGCCCAAGATCCTCCTGGACTCGGGCGCCATGGCCGACTGCCAGCCCGACTGGCTGCACCAATACGCCCGCATGGGATCGGCCTTTGCCAACATCCGCTATGAGATCGACCGCCCGACGGTGGGCCTCCTGTCGATCGGTGAGGAGCCCGAGAAGGGCAACCTGTTGGTCAAAGAGACCCACAAACTCCTCGCCGACGACGGCTCCATCAACTTCATCGGCAACGTCGAGGGCCGCGACGTCCTCGGCGGCGAGGTCGATGTCGTGGTCGCGGACGGATTCACCGGCAACGTCGTTCTCAAGACGCTCGAAGGCACCATCGGATTTCTCGTCGATGAGATCGTCGCCAGGCTGACCGTCCCCGAGGCCGCCGACGTCGGCTCGGCCGCCCTGGGGTTGCTGGCTCCTCTCGCTGCGGAGCTGCATCCCGACGCGGTCGGCGGCGCCATGCTTCTCGGTGTCAACGGCGTCTGCATCATCAGCCATGGCTCATCGAGCCCCACCGCGATCACCAATGCCGTTCGCGTCGCCCGCGACATGGTCGAACGCGACCTCGTGGCCGGCTTGGCTGCCGCAGTCGCCCGCTGATGCCAGGCTCCACTGCTCGCGCCCGTTGGGTGGCCGTTGCGCGCTCTGCGTAGTATCCGGGCGTTGAGGGATGGGGCTACAGTGGCCCTTTCCCTGACCAGGCAGGAGAACCGTTGCCCGCCGAAACCCACTCTGAGCAGGACCCTCTCTCGCGCGACGCGATCTTCGACCTGATTCGCCATCAGCTGGCAGACATTCTCGAGATGGAGCCGGACCGGATCAGCGAGTCGGCGTCGTTCGCCGACGACCTCGACGCCGACTCGCTCGCGCTCATCGAGCTGGTCGAAGGGCTCGAAGAGGAGCTGTCGGAGCGCACGGTGGGCTTCCGGATCGAGGACGAGGATCTCGAAGAGCTCAAGACGGTTCGCGACGCGATCGATTACGTCATGGCACGACTCAGCTGACGTGCTCGACATCGCCCCCGTGCTCGAAGCGCTCGCCGTCAGGTTGGATCACGACTTCGCCGACCCTTCGCTTCTCGAGCGCGCACTGGCCCACCGAAGCTGGTGCGCCGAAAACGGGGGCCAACCGTCCAATGAACGACTCGAGTTTCTGGGCGATGCCGTACTGGGGCTCTGCATCACCGATCACATCTATCGCCACTACCCCGACTTCTCCGAGGGAGAGTTGGCCAAGGTTCGCGCCGGAATCGTGAACGCGTCGTCGCTCGCAGAGACCGCGGTCGAGTATGGCCTCGGACCCACGCTCCTTCTCGGAAACGGTGAGGACATGAGCGGTGGCCGGGAGAAGCCGTCGATTCTGAGCGACGGTTTCGAAGCGGTCATCGGCGCCATATACCTCGATGGTGGATGGGCGGCCGCCCAGCGGTTCATCGTCGAGGCACTCGGGGGACGGATCGAGGATGCGGCGGACAACCCGGGGATCCAGGACTACAAGACCCGTCTTCAAGAGGTCGCAGCGCGCCACTACGGTTCGGTGCCGCGCTACGAGGTCGACGACAGCGGGCCCGATCATCGCAAGAACTTCACAGCGAGCGTCGTCATCGACGGCGAGGTGCGGGGATCTGGCAACGGCCGGTCGAAGAAACAGGCGGAGCAGCGTGCGGCAGCAGATGCCTGGGCTCGTCTCGATGCGGCCATCACCGCAGACGCCTCCACACATGCCGCAGAAAGCAAGGGTGAGTCCGTCGATGGCTGAACTGCCAGAGATCGAGATCGCGCGTCGGGACCTGGACAAGGACGTCGGGGGTCGCAAGATCAAATCAGTGGAGGTGCTCGGCGCGAAGCGTGTGGTTAACACCGCCTCGACCAAGAAGGCCTTCGGGGCGGCTCTCGAGGGGCGCAAGGTGGCGTCGGTGAGGCGCGCCGGCTTGTTCCTCGTGTTCGACGTGGGCGAAGACGAGGTGATGGTCGCGGACCTCGGCTCGGCGGGTCGGTTCCTCCGTACCCCCGCCAAGACAGAGGTCGACCCGGACACCCAGGTGATCATCGCATTCACCCAGGGAGGCCACCTCCGCCTCATCGACAGCGCAGGCGAGGCGGAGCTGCGAACCATCTCCGCTGATCAGTTGGAGGAGAACTACCCCCAGCTCGGTCGGCTCGGCTTCGATCCCGTCGACGAACCCATGTCCTGGACCGTGTTCGGCCAGCGTCTCGTCCGCGAGGACCGGACCCTGCGTCAGCTACTCCTCGATCAGAGTTTCGTGGTGGGGCTCGGCCCGGTCTACAGCGATGAGATCCTGCACGCCGCGCTGCTCCGACACGACCGCAAGGCCAGCGGTTTGATCACACAGGAGATCCGCAGGTTGTATCGCGCGATCGTCGAGACCGTGCACAACGCGGTGAAGCACCGCGGCACCTCCCTCGACGCGTTCGGCGAACCGGGCGGGTACAAGGACTACCTCGAGGTGTACGGCCGCGCCGGGGAGCGCAGCCGCAATGGTCGCGGCGACGTTCTCAGCACCAAGATCAGCGGCGTCGTCCACTACTACTGCGACTACCAGGTGTAGCTGGCCCGTACGCTCGGCGTCCCCCCGCGCGAGCTGTTCGCGCGCAATGATGTCGGGCGCCTGCGGAACCATCGCTTGGCGTGCCGTGCCTGGGAGTCGCGCGTGTTCCTGAAGTCGCTGACCATCAAGGGATTCAAGTCCTTCGCCGACACCACGGTCTTGGACTTCGAGCCCGGCGTGACGGTGGTCGTTGGGCCAAACGGCAGTGGAAAGTCCAATGTCGTCGACGCGATCGCCTGGGTGCTCGGCGCGCAGGGTCCGCGCACCGTTCGCTCTCAGAAGATGGACGACGTGGTGTTCGCCGGGACCACCGAGCGGCCGGCGCTCGGACGCGCTGAAGTGTCGCTCGTGATCGACAACAGCGCCGGGCTGTTGCCGGTGGAGTTCACCGAGGTCACGATCACGCGCACGCTCTATCGCACGGGCGACTCCGAGTACGCGCTCAACGGCGTGCCCTGCCGGTTGCTCGACATCCAGGAGCTCCTGAGCGACGCGGGCGTGGGTCGCCAGCAGCACATCATCGTGGCCCAGGGTCAGATCGATCAGGTGCTCAACGCCCGGCCCGAAGATCGCCGAACGATCATCGAGGAAGCCGCCGGCATCTTGAAGTACCGCCGCCGAAAAGAACGAGCCGAACGTCGGCTCGCAGGCACCGAGGCCAACCTCACCCGCCTCCAGGATCTTCAACGCGAGGTCCGCAGGCAGCTCCGGCCACTCGAGAAGCAGGCCGACGCGGCACGGCGTCACGGTGACGTCGTCGCCGAACTCCGGCAGCTGCGGCTCCACCTGAGTGGGCGGGAGCTCCAGTCGCTCGAGAGTGCTTCTGCGGCGTCGTCGGTCGCCAGGTCCGGGCTCGCAGAAGAAGAAACGCACCTGCGCGCCTCGCTCGGCGAACTCGACGTGACCATCTCCGCACTCGAGCATCAGCTGGCCGCGTCCGGCGACGCGGGCCTCGACACCTTGCCCAGAGTCGAATCGTTGCGCGAGCGGTGCCGTGGCCTGGTGGCACTCGTCGACGAGCGGATCCGAGCAGTCCAGCGCGACCGTGGTTCCCTTCTGGCCGACGACGTCGTCGCGACGCTGGAGGCCGAGCACGCTCGGCTGCAGCGTGAGATCGACGACCTCGCGCGTCAGGCTGCCCAGCTCGAACCCGAGGCCGACGAGCTGACCAGAGCCGAGGAGGAGCTCGCTGGCGACCAGGCGGCCTTTGCCGCGCAGCGCCCCGCCGTGTCTGGCCAAGACGCCGCAGGACGGGCCGCCGAAGTGCGCGGCGAGCTCGGCGCGCTCCGCACGGCTGTGCAGCGCGGGACGGCCGAGGAGGAGCGGCTCTCGGCGCGAATCGGAGACCTCGACAGCGGGCTCGCCGACAGCGCAGGGCGGCTCGGCGAACTGCAGAGCGGCATCTCCGCCGCGACCGAAGCCGAGGAGGGGCTCGTCGCCGCACTCGACGCCGCCACGGCCGGCCTCGAGCGCACAGATGCCGACGTGAAGTCGGCCGAGAACGCGCGCTCGGAGGCACGCCAGGAGCTCCGGGGGTGGCGGGCCACCGCGGAGGCCCTTCGCCTGGCGATCGACGACGCGCGCTCCCGCTCGGGCCTCGACGACGTGCGCGACGTCGGCGGTGTCATGGGCGTGCTCGGAGAGCTGATCCAGATCGAGCACGGGTGGGACCACGCGGTTCAGGCAGCGATCGGCGAAGCCCTGGAGAGCGTCGTCGTCCGCGACGTCGACTCGGCACGCACCGCGCTCGAGCGCCTGCGTGAGCGAGACGCGGCGGGCGCGGTGCTCGCCCTGCGCAGCGCAGCGCGTCCGGTGACGCCCTCGCTTCTGGGTGAGCCGGTTCGCAACCACGTGTCGGCGATGCGGGAGGAGCTCGAACCGCTTCTCGACGTTCTCCTCGGCTCGGCGGTCTGCGTCGACGGCGGATGGCCCGCAGCGGTCGACGCGGCGCTCAACGATCCTGATCTCACGGTCGTCACACGGGACGGAGACCGGTGCGGTCCTGCGGGGTGGCGCCTCGGCGCAGGCGGTCCCGGGGCGACCGCGGCCGCGCTCGAGGAGGCCGAGGCCGCGCTGCTGGTCGCTCAGGATCGAGTGGCGAGCGAAGAAGCGATCCACGCCACCGCCATCGACGCCCACGCCTCGGCTGCCGAGCTCAGGGCCCGAGCGGCCGAGGAGCTCGACGCCAACGACGACGTTCTCACGAGGGCCAGCGATGCCCTCGATCGACTGCAGCGCGAGCGGCGCGACGCCGACACTGAACGCCAGGCGCTGCAGTCTCGTCTCACCGAGCTCGAGCTGGCCCTTGGCCGCGATCGCACCCGGGTGGCTCAGCTCGATGAGCTGCTCCCCACGCTCGAGGAGGAGGAGACCGCAGAGCGGTCTGCCGCCCAAGAGGCGGTCAGGCGGCGCGAAGCGCTCGATGAGCGGGCCCTTGCCGTCTCGGCACTGCGCGCGGAGCTGGGTGTGCGGGCTGCGACGCTCGAGGAGCGCCGCGAGCTCCTCGGCACGCGCCAGGAAGAGATCGAGCGCCAGCTGGCGGACCACGAGAGCGAACGTGAGCGCGCCGCGGAGCGTCGAGGACGCATCGAAGGCGTGCTGGTGTCTCTTGGGCTGGTCCGCGACCTGCTGGAGCGACGGAGCGAAACGGTCGAGACCGAGCTTCGCCGACTGCGTCAGCGCCGTCAGCAGCTGTCGGAGTCGGTTCGCCTGGTCACCGACCAGCTGGAGCTGCGCCGACGCGAGCGAACCGAGGCTGAAAAGCGGCTCGAAGAGGTGCGCGAGCTGTTGAGCCGCGCCGACATCGAGGATGCCGAACGTCGTCTCAAGCTAGAGACGCTGGTGCAGACCGTTCGTGTCGACCTCCAGGCCGAGCCAGAGGCAGCGATCGCGACCGAGGCGCCACCGCTCGAAGACGGCGTGACCGCCGCGGCGCGGGTGCGCGAGCTCGACGCCGAGCTGCGGCGCATGGGTCCCATCAACCCGCTCGCGCTCGAGGAATACGAGGCCCTCCACGAGCGCCACGAGTTCGTTGCCGAACAGCTCGACGACGTCAAGCAGGGTCGCCGCGAGCTTCACAAGGTCATTCGGGCCATCGATGAGGAGATCGTCCGCGTGTTCAGCGCGGCGTTCACCGACGTGGCCGAGAACTTCGAGCACCTCTTCTCGACCCTGTTCCCCGGGGGCGGTGGGCGTCTCCGCCTCACCGACCCGGACGACATTCTCAACACCGGCGTCGAGCTCGAGGCCCGGCCCTCTGGCAAGAACGTCCGCAAACTCTCGCTTCTGTCGGGTGGCGAGCGCAGCCTGACAGCGCTCGCATTCCTCTTCGCCATCTTCCGCAGCCGGCCGTCGCCGTTCTATGTGATGGACGAGGTCGAAGCGGCGCTCGACGACGTCAACCTGCACCGGTTCCTGGATCTCGTCGCCGAATTCCGTCGTGAGGCTCAGCTCGTGATCGTCTCGCACCAGAAGCGCACGATGGAAGCGGCCGACGTCCTCTACGGGGTTTCGATGCCCCCGGGCGGCGCGTCTCGCGTCGTGAGCGAAAAGGTCGCCTGACCAGACCGGTAGCCTCCGTATCTCGTGGATACGACGACGCTGCTGATCGTTCTCTTCGTGGTGGCCATCGCCCTGTTGGCGATGCTGCCCTTCATCCATCGTTTGTGGACGGCTCGCCGCGACGACACGGCTGGCCGCGACGAAACAGTGGGCGACGAGTCGCCCGCTGCTCCACCCACGGCGCCGCCCGATGAGCTGCACGAGCGCGACGAAGCCGCACCCGTCGCTGATCCGGAGCCGGAGCCCGCAGCCGAGGCGCTTCCCGAACCCCAGCCCGAACCGGAGCCGGAGCCCGAACCCGAACCGGAGGTCAGGCCGTCGTTTCGGGACCGCCTGGGCAAGGCCCGCCAGGCCATGTCGGGGTACCTCGGCTCGATCCGCGGCCGCGACGTCGACGATTCGACGTGGGACGAGATCGAAGAGGCGCTGATCCTCGCAGATGTCGGCGTGGAGGCGACGATGGCCGCGGTCGATCAGCTGCGCGAGACGGCGTCGGCCTCGAGCATCACGAGTGGTCCCGAGCTTCTCGATGCGCTCAAGGCCCAGATGAAGGCCGATCTCGACGGTGACAGGTCCTTGTCCCACGACGTCGAAGGGACCCCGGTGTGGCTGTTCGTCGGCGTCAACGGCGTGGGCAAGACGACCACGATCGGCAAGGTCGGCAAGCGGTTGACCGACGACGGCGTCACCGTCTTGATGGCGGCCGGCGACACGTTCCGAGCGGCGGCGGCCGAGCAGCTGGCGACGTGGGCCGAGCGCTGCGGAGCCGATCTCATTCGGGGCAGCGAGGGTGCCGATCCGAGCTCGGTCATCTTCGACGGCGTCCAGGCGGCTGCTTCGCGTGGAGCTGATGTGGTCCTGGCCGACACCGCCGGCCGGCTGCAGAACAAGGTGAACCTCATGGACGAGCTGGCGAAGGTTCGTCGGGTCGCGGACCGTGAGCCAGGCGACGTCGCAGAGGTTCTGCTGGTCGTCGACGCCACAACAGGCCAGAACGGACTGTCGCAGGCCAAGCAGTTCGCCGAAGCGGTCGACGTCACCGGCGTCGTGCTGACCAAGCTCGATGGTTCGGCCAAGGGCGGCATCGTGTTCGCCATCGAGCGCGAGCTGGGACTTCCGGTCAAGCTGGTCGGGCTCGGCGAGGGCGCCGCGGATCTCGTCGACTTCGACCCGGACGACTTCGTCGAGGCTCTCTTCGAATAGCTGCGCTTGGCTCAGCGATCGGCGAGGCGGCGGCGGTCATGGCGAACGCGACGCCTGCGGCTGCGAGCCAGAGTCGCTCTTCCCTGGCCGAGGTGAGCCGCGCCATCCCCGGACCCTAGATCCGGCCTCGCCGCCGCTAGCCTTTCAGTCCGTATGTTCGACTCACTCTCGGATCGATTCGACGGCATCTTCGGTCGCCTCAGGGGCAAGGGCCGGCTGAGTGAAGGCGACGTCGACGAGGCGATGCGCGAGATTCGCCTCGCCTTGCTCGAGGCCGACGTCAACTTCGCGGTCGTGCGCGACTTCGTGGGGCGGGTGAAGGATCGGTGTCTCGGCGCCGACGTGAGCCAGAGCCTCACCCCCGGTCAGCAAGTGGTGAAGATCGTCGATGAGGAGCTCACCGGCATCCTCGGCGGCGAGACGCTTCAGATCAACTACGCGCCGCAACCGCCCACCGTGATCTTGATGGCCGGCCTCCAGGGCTCGGGCAAGACAACCGCATCGGCCAAGCTCGCCCGCTGGTTCAAGAGCCAGGGCCGCAACCCGCTCCTGGTCGGTGCCGACCTCCAGCGGCCGGCCGCGGTGGAGCAGCTGCGCACGCTCGCCGGTCGCATCGAGGTTCCGGTCTTCAGCGACCCCGCGGATCCGGTCGAGACGAGCCGGCTCGGGCTCGAGGAAGCGCGGCGGCTGGGGCGAGACGTCCTCATCGTCGACACCGCGGGCCGGCTCTCCGTCGACACCGACCTGATGGACGAGATCGCGTCGATCTCCGATGCGGTCGAACCGCACTACACGTTCCTCGTCATCGACGCGATGACCGGTCAGGACGCGGTCAACACCGCCGAGACCTTCCACGCCACGCTCGAGCTCGACGGGATCATTCTCACCAAGCTCGATGGCGACGCACGCGGTGGCGCCGCGCTGTCGGTCAAAGAGGTCGTGGGGCGCCCCATCGCGTTTGCGTCGACGGGTGAGACGCTCGAGGACTTCGACCAGTTCCACCCGGATCGCATGGCTCAGCGGATTCTGGGCATGGGCGATGTCCTGACCCTGATCGAAAAGGCCGAGGAGGTCTACGAGCAGGAGGAGGCCGAGGAGGCCGCCCAGCGCCTGCTCGAGGGGACCTTCACCCTCGACGATTTCGTCGAGCAACTGCGCCAGGTCCGTAAGATGGGCAACCTCAGCGGTCTTCTCTCGATGATGCCGGGCGTTCCCAAGGAGCTGAAGGACGCGGAGATCGACGAGAAGGAAATCAACCGCGTCGAGGCCATCGTGTTGTCGATGACGATGGAGGAACGGGTCAACCCCGACGTCATCGACGGCTCCCGCCGCACGCGAATCGCCCGGGGAAGCGGCACCAGCCCCGCTCAGGTCAGCAATCTCCTCAAGCAGTTCAAGGAGATGCGCAAGATGATGAAGGGCATGGCGGGCATGGGCTCCAAGCGCAAGCCGGCCGCTCGCAAAGCCAAGAAGGGCAAGAAGGGCTCTCAGAAGGGCCGCAAGGGATCCCCGAAGGGTCGCACGGGCGGGCGCGTCGCCAGCAAAGAGCCGCAGGCGCTGCCCAAGCTCGACATCGACGGCCTCGATCTGACGCTCCCTGGTCGCTGAACGTGCTCTCCCGGGTCTCGCCGAGATAGGCTGTGATCTTGGCCGTCAGGCCGTTCCCCCGATTGTCCCCCCGCACCCCCTGCGGCTCCGCCGGACGATCACTCCACCACACCACAGGACATCCGGAGAACCATGGCCGTACGACTGCGCCTCATGCGCATGGGCAAGAAGAAGCAGCCGACGTATCGAGTCGTCGCCGCAGACAGCCGTTCGCCCCGCGATGGCCGCTTCATCGAGATCATCGGGACCTACCAGCCGCGTCTCGAGCCGTCCGGCGTCAAGATCGACACCGCACGCGCTGTGCATTGGCTCAACCACGGTGCCCGGCCGAGCGAGGCCGTGGAGAAGCTCCTGAAGATCACCGGGGCGTGGGCCGTCTTCACTGGCGACGCCCCGATGCCCGAGCCCGAGGCCGAGCAGGCATCCGAGCCTGAGCCGGCTGCGGAGCCCGAAGCCGCGCCAGTGGCGGAGACCGACGACGGGGACGCGGCCGAGACGGCCGATTCCGACAACGAGGAGGAATCGGCATGAGCGATCCAGAGGGCACAACGGCCGAAGAGGTGCTGCTGTACCTCATCGCCCAGCTCGTCGAGAACCCCGACCAGGTCGAGCTCGAGATCGAAGAGACCGACACCAAGATCAGCTTGATGGCCAAGGTCAGCTCCGACGACATCGGCCGGGTGATCGGCAAGCGCGGCCGGGTCGCCAACTCGATCCGCACGCTCGTCCGGGCCGCCGCCGTCAAGGACGGCGTCGAGGTCGAGGTCGACTTCAGCGACTGATTCCGACGCTGTGGGACTGCTGGAGATCGGAACGATCGGCAAGGCCCACGGTTTGCGCGGCGAGGTGCTCGTACGCCTCGTCACCAATCGCACCGAACGCCTCGATCCGGGCTCGGTGCTGCACGCGGGCGAACGCGCTCTCGTGGTGGAGACAGCGCGCCCGCATCAGGATCGCCACCTCGTTCGCTTCGAAGGCGTCGCCGACCGCACGGCGGCGGAGTCGCTGCGCGGCACCGTGCTCAGTGCTGAGCCGATCGAGGACGAAGCCGAGCTGTGGGTCCACGAACTCGTGGGGTCGGTGGTGCGCGACCAGGGCGACGTGGACCGCGGGACGGTGGAGTCGGTGCAAGCGAACCCCGCTTCGGATCTGCTCGTCCTCGACACGGGACATCTCGTCCCGCTCGTCTTCGTGACGGGCAGCCGGGATGGTGTCGTTCGCGTCGACGTCCCCGACGGGCTCTTCGATCTCAGCGGCTGAACATGCGGATCGACGTCTTCACGATCTTTCCCGAAGCGGTCGATGAGATGGCGCGCCTGAGCGTGCTCGGCCGGGCGAGAGACTCCGGCGCTCTCGACGTGCGGGTTCACGATCTGCGCATGACCACCACCGATCCACATCGGACCGTCGACGACGCGCCGTTCGGAGGTGGAGCCGGAATGGTGATGAAGCCCGAGCCGCTGTTCGGAGCCGTCGAGGCTGTCGATCCACCTCGGCCACTGCTCCTGCTCGGGCCGGGTGGCGATCGCTTCGATCAAGCGATGGCATCACGGCTTGCGGCGGGGGAGGGGTTCAGCTTGCTGTGCGGCCGATACGAGGGCGTCGACGAGCGTGTTCGATCGGACCTCGTCGACGGTGAGGTCTCCATCGGTGACTTCGTGCTGGCTGGCGGCGAATTCGCGGCGATGGCCATCGTCGAATCCGTGGCCCGTCTCGTCCCCGGAGTCCTCGGGAACGTCGATTCGTCCACGGACGAGACGTTCGCCGACGGCCTGGTCGAGTACCCGCAGTGGACTCGACCGGCGGAGTTCCGTGGCCTCGCCGTGCCCGAGGTCCTCACGAGCGGCGATCACGGGCGTGTGGACCGTTGGCGGCGCGCCATGTCGATCCTTCGAACGGCTGAGCTGCGCCCCGACCTGCTCGCCGAGCGAGGCGTCACCGAGACCGAGAGGGCGTGGCTCGCTGAGTTCGGGCTCGAGCTCGGGGACCGCTTCGGCGATGCTGACGGGCGGTCTGGCTGAAACGGGACCGCTGCCGCTAGCATGGTCCGTCGGCCGTGGGCCCGCTGCGCATCGTCGCACGAGTACTCGGTTCGCTCCCCTCTCAGCGGTTCGCCGCTCCAGCTTTCGCTCCCGACGTGGAGCCCACACCAGGAGTCCGTGCGCCATGCACAGCACCGATCTCGTCGATCAGGCTCAGCTCCGGGACGACATCCCCGAATTCGGCCCCGGCGACACCGTGAAGGTTCACGTTCGCGTCGTCGAGGGTAACCGTGAGCGCACCCAGCTGTTCGAGGGCTACGTCATTGCCCGTCGTGGTTCGGGTATTCGCGAGTCATTCACCGTGCGGAAGCTCAGCTTCGGTGTCGGCGTCGAGCGCACCTTCCCGCTGCACGCACCGACGATCGCCAAGATCGAGCGGGTTGCGGCGGGCGACGTGCGCCGGGCCAAGCTCTACTACCTGCGCGACCGCATCGGTAAGTCGGCTCGCGTCAAGGAAAAGCGCTACTAGATCCCCTCGGCGCCCGGGCCGGGCGCCCTTCGTCACGCACCGGCCGTCCAGACGGCATGTGGGGTGCCAGGTTCATGTCCCACGACGACCTCGAGGCCTACGAAGCCGATCTCGAGCTCGCGCTGTTGCGCGAGTACCGCGACGTGTGTCGCCTGTTCCGCTTCGTCGTCGAGAGTGAACGGCGGTTCTATCTCGCCAACGAGGTGGACCGTCAGGTCGTCGACGCCGATGGACGGCGCCACATCGAGGTGTCGCTCACCGATGCGTGGGTGTGGGACATGTATCGGCCGAGCCGCTTCGTCCCGAGCGTCACGATCGTGACGTTCAAAGACGTCAACATCGAGCAGCTCCCCGAGTCCGAACTCGGCAACCCCTGACGGTGTGGATGTGCTCTCCCGCTGAGTGACCCGGCGCCGACAGGCCCTCGGTCGGGCCGGCGAGGCACGCGTCGCCGAGTGGTATCGCAGGCGCGGCTTCAGAGTGGTCGCCGCCAACTGGCGTCACGGACGCGGCGAGCTCGATCTGGTGGTGTGCGACGACCGTGTTCTGGCGTTCTGCGAGGTGAAGACGCGCTCCTCGGACCGGTTCGGCACCGGCTTCGAGGCGGTCACCCTCGACAAGCAGAGGCGGATCCGACACCTGGCCGCGGCGTTCATGCGCACGTCCTCCTGGCGGGGGCCCATCCGTTTCGACGTGGCCTCGGTCGTCGCTGGACGCATCGACGTGATCGAGAGCGCGTTCTAGCGGGGGTCGGACCGCCCGCTGGGTGCGTCTAGCTCAACGGCTTGCGACGGTGTCGCGCATGCCAGCAGCCGTAGTGCCAATGCCGGCGCAGATCGGGCGCTTCGTGTGGAATCGCGACCATGTGGCCGAGTCCGGGCGGGATGTCGCGGTTGCAGCCCGGGCACAGGTAGACCTTGTGCGCGTCGTACGGCTGGATCCGCCGGACGTCGTACCCCTCCTCGGGCTCGAGCTCGAAAACCATCTGGCGAGACGGCCTCAGCCGAAGAAGCCCCAGATCACCAACCCGATCGCCACTGCAATGGCGGCACCGAGGAGCACGAAGTCGATCCTGGAGACCTCGTGCTTGCGGTAGGGGTTGTATCCCATGGCGTGAGTATGGCGTCTGGGACTCTCACCGTCCCACCCCGCCGATAGGTTCGACCGCATCGTGACCTCACGCAGGTCACCTCCCCGGGCCGGCGCCGGCGCGCGCCGCCTCACATCGGAGGTGTCTCCGTGTTCACCACAACCACTACGTCGTCGACGCTCATCGGGGTCGAGGGACGCCGAGTGTCCGTCGAGGTCCATCTGTCCAACGGCTTGCCCGCCTTCGCCATGGTCGGTCTGGTCGACACCGCAGTGCGCGAGGCGAAAGACCGCGTACGGGCTGCGGTCATCAGCTCGGGTCTCGAATGGCCGCAGCGGCGGCTCACCGTCAACGTGGCTCCCTCGGAGTTGCGCAAGACCGGATCCTCCCTCGATCTCGCGATCGCCGTGGGGGTCCTCGCCATCACCGAACAGGTTCCCGTCGAGGCCGCCGAGCGGTGGTCGTTTCTCGGGGAGCTCGGGCTCGACGGGCAGGTTCGGCCGATGCAGGGCCTGGTTCCGCTCGTGCACGCCCTCAGCGACTCGGACCTCGTCGTTCCCGACACGGGCCTCGCCCTCGCCCAGCCGGTTCATCGCGGCGGTCGGCTGGAGGTGGTGAGGACCCTCAGCGATGTCGTGGAGGCCCTCAACGGTCGCATGCCCTGGCCGGACCCGACGCCGCTGTCGGCGCCGCATAGCCCTGCTCAGCACCCGGACATGGCCGACGTGGTCGGTCAACCCCAGGCCCGGCTCGCCTGTGAGGTGGCGGCGGCCGGTGGCCACCACTTGCTCCTGTTGGGCCCTCCCGGGGCGGGCAAGACGATGCTCGCCAGGCGCCTCGCCGGCCTCCTTCCCGACCTGGCGCCCGACGACGCGCTCGAGGCGACCCTCATCCATTCTGCGGCAGGCCTGCCGCTCCCTCAGGGGTTGCTCCGCCGTCCACCGCTCCGGAGCCCGCACCACAGCGCGTCGCTCGTCGGTCTCGTGGGCGGCGGATCCTCGGCGTTGCGTCCCGGCGAGATCTCCATGGCCCA
>CAZVUM010000027.1:0-20728 GCA_964629575.1 uncultured Acidimicrobiales bacterium
TGCCCACGACCTCGAACCCGTAGCGGTCGGCGAAATAGCCGAACACCTCGTGGTTGGTCACCAACACCCGACGCTCGTCGGGGATCTCGGCGAGCATCGCCTCGACGTCACCGTCGAGGGCCCGGAGCTCGGTCACGTAGGCAGCGGCCGATGCCTCGAGCGCTTCGCGCTCGACACCCTCGAGTGTGTCGACGAGGAAGCCAGCGATGGCCTCGGCGGCGGTCGCCATCCGGTCAGGATCGGTGAAGAAGTGGGGATCAGTCCCGCCGTGGTCGAACCCCTCATCCTCATCGTGAGCCTCGTCACGGTGATCGTCCCCTGCGTCTCCAAACCCGATCGCCCTCACGGCGCTCATCGCGGCGAACGTCGGCACACCGTCGGCGTCAGCGGACGCCATGACGTCCAGGAGACCGACTTCGAAGCCCGCCCCGTTGACGATCAGAGCATCGGCATCACCGATCGAGGCGACCTGCTGCGCCGACGCCTGGAAGTCGTGGGGGTCGGCTCCCACCGGCATGATGACGACGACCTCGGCCTGGTCCCCGACGAGGTTGTCGACAACGTCCCCGAGGATGTTCGTCGTCACCACGACGGTGGGCCGACCGCCGCCGTCATCATTTCGTGTCCCGGCATCGTTGGTTCCATCGCTGTCGCCGCAGGCCACCGCTCCGAGGGACAAGGCGGCGGCGAGAGCCAACGGTTTGCTGAGGGTGCGCAACACATCTCCAAGAGTGAGAATCAGTATCAGTTTGAACCTATGCTCTCGGCACGCACTCGGCAACCCGAATGAGAACGGGACTCGATCCGGATCTTCTGCTGGACCGGATCTACGCTGGAAGAGTGACCATGGCGATCCACATCGAGCGACTCGAGGTTCGCTTCGACGGCGAGATCGCCCTGAGCGGACTGGACTTCGAGGTACCGCCCGGCACTTCGCTCGCAGTGATCGGACGCAACGGCTCGGGCAAGTCCTCGCTGCTGCGCGCCATCGCCGGCACCGTCGAGCCTTTCGCAGGCACGGTCCGGGCCGGCGACACCGCCTTCGTGCTGCAGTCGACCGAGGTCGACCGCAGCCTCCCGATCACTGTCAGGGAGACCGTGGCGCTGGCGAGGTATGCGCGCCTCGGGCCACTTCGCCGATTCTCCGCGGCTGATCGTCAGGCGGTGGCTGACGCACTCGACCGAATGGCGATCGCGGACGTGGCCCACCGCCAACTCCACGATCTGTCAGGCGGGCAGCGCCAGCGTGTTCTGGTTGCCCAGGGCCTCGCCCAGCATGCCTCGGTGCTTCTCCTCGATGAGCCCGTGACCGGCCTCGACGTGGTGTCGCGAGCGATCATCCTCGACGTCATCGACGAGGAGGTGGCCGATGGCCGCGCTGTGGTGATGACCACCCACGACCTCGAAGACGCCGGGCGCTGCGACGCCGTGCTCTTGCTCAACACCCGACCGGTCGCTCACGGGGCGCCCGACCACGTGCTGACGCCCGAAAACCTCAGCACCGCGTTCGGCGCACATTTTCACGCATCGGAGTCGGGGCTTCTCCTCGACGATCCGCATCACGACCACTGAGGCCGTCGGAAACTCAGGAACCGACCTGCCCGGGTGTGTCGGATTCGCTCGGCGTGTCGTCGTCGCTGCAGCCGGCGGCACCGACCAGCAACAGGGCGGCCAGAACTCCGGCGATGACTCGTTTCCTCACTGGGAACATCCCCTCACGGTAGCTCGCAGCCCGTTCGGATCCGGGGCTCCCACACACCGATGCACTGTGCGATGGCGCTCATGTCACCGGAAGGACAACAGGCGGCTGCGGGTCGCTCGCGAACCAGCGGAGGCTCGCCTTGTAGACCATGTCGTGGCCGGCCGAGAAGTACACGAGCACGACTCCCGCAGATTGTCTGGCGAAGACCGGCGTGGGATCGCCCTCCCCGAAGTAGGTCTCGGTGGTGATGGCATCGCCCTCGGGAACCCTCCCCCGCCGGAGGAGGTCCACCTCTTGTTCGCTGAGTCGGTCTCCGGCATCGGCCAGGTGATTGAACACGGTGGCTCCATCGCTCCGCGGCACGAACGAGTCTCGGATTCCCTGACCGATGAAGACCGGAACCCCCTGGCCCCGGGCGGTTTCGAGGTAGGTGACTGGGCTGCGCTTCAGGCACTCGTCCTGCACTGCCCCAGCATTCCTGGGGTCACCTCCACATGCCCGCCAGATGTCGCTGGAGTACCCCAGCCCCCTCGAGCGGGCGAAGCGGTAGAACTCCACGAGGTCGACCGGCGGCCCCCAGACCGACACCGCGGTGACCTTGTCGGGATGCCGACCCGCGGTCAGCAACCCCATCATCCCGCCGCCGGAGTAGCCCACGACGTACACGCGGGTGGTGTCCACACCTTCTTGCGCTGTCGCGTAGTCGATCGCATCGGCGACGTCTTGAACGGCAAGGTCGGAGCCAACCGCCAGGGCGTTGTCGTTGACCCCGCGGAACTCGGGCGCGACCACCGCCCATCCGTTCTCCTGGGCCCACATCGCGAACGGAATCCCGGCGTGCTGGGTATACGAGGAGCTCCACGAGTGCAGGACCACCAACAACGGCTGATCGCGGTCGCCGCTCGGCGGAAGCCACCAGGTGGGCTGCTCGGCACCGTCCGCCGTGGAGACGATCCTCAGCTGCTCGATCCCCGGGACAGCGCTGCGCCATCGCGACGGGCCCCTCGTGGTGAATCCCGTGTAGTCGCGGATCGTGTCGATCCGATCGACCGAATCGAAGGTCGGGGGAGGCAGCGGCGGCAGGGTGGTCGTGGTCGTCGTGGTCGTGGTGTTCGCAGCTGTCAGCGTTGGCAGAGCATCGATCCCACCGATCGCAGCGGCCGCCAACATCGAAGGGTGGGTCGTGGGGGGAGCGGTCGTCGTCGCCTGCGGCACGGTCACGATGGGGGCCGGCTCGGCCATCGCGAGGCCTTCCAGCTCAGTGCCGATTCCGGCCGCCGCCGACTCCATCAGGGGGGCCTTGCTGCGCGCCGAGAACGCCGTCACGAGCAGCAGAATCAGGGCGATCGCTCGCGCCCAATCCGCTGGCCCAATGGCGATTGGTTGCCGACGCATCCCGGTACCCGTTCTTCTTTGCTGCAGCTCTGAGGCGTAACTGCCGATACTGACGTGTCGGCATCCGCGATGCGCGGGTGTAGGTCTGAAGGAGCCTCGGCATGCAACGCATCCCCGCCCTCGATGGATTGCGCGCCGTCGCGATCTTGATGGTGGTCGGGTATCACATCGACAAAACCCTTGTGCCAGCAGGCCATTGGGGCGTCACCGTGTTCTTCGCTCTGTCCGGCTACGTCATCACGACGTCGTTGTGCAGCGAGGTGGACCGCACCGGCGGGCTCGACCTCCGCTCCTTCTACCTGAAGCGCGGGCTCCGCTTGGTGCCCGCCCTCCTCGCACTGTGCCTGGTGCTGCTCGCCTGGGGTGCAAGCTGGTCCGAGGTGGTTCCGGCGCTCGGATTCAACGCCAACTACGCACGGATCGAAGGGGCCGACCTCGGCCTCCTGACACACACGTGGTTCGTCGCTGTCATCGTGCACTTCTACGTTCTCTGGCCACTCGTCGTCGGCGCGCTGCCATCTCGACACCGTCGAAGCGTCATCGGAGCGCTGGCGGTCGCGGCGATCGTGTGGCGGGTGGCAGCTATCGGGATCATGTCGCCGGGCTGGGTGTACAACGCCACAGACACCAACGCCGCAGCGCTGCTGGTCGGCGCCTTCCTCGCCGTCTCCCGCCCGCCCACCTGGCGCTTCGCCGGGTGGTCGCTTCCTGTCTTGCTGTCGCTCATGTTCGTCCCCGTCTTCGGCGACAGTGGGTCGGCTGTTCTGTGGGGTGGCTTCGTCGCGCTGGCCCTGGGCGCGCTGACGGTCCAGTACGCAATCAGCGGGCCGGGCTGGCTGGAGCACCCGACGCTGCTCCGGCTCGCCGAGGTCTCCTTCGGCCTCTACCTGTGGCACTACGTGTTCGTCCGATCCGACCTGCCCCTCTGGGCGGCGCTCGCGCTGACCGTCGTGGCGACAGCCGCCTCGTGGTATCTCATCGAGCAGCCGATGCTGCGGTGGGCCGCCGCTGTGAAGAACCGCTCTCGAACCGCCGTGCTGGCCGTACGGACGTAGGCCCTCGATGACTTCGCTCCCCCGCCGTCTCGTCTTCGCGACTGCCGCCCTCGCCGGCACACTCGCCGGCGCGCTCCTCGTTCCGAAGGTGATCGGGCCCGCCGGCAGCAGTACCGACCCCGCCGCCGGAATAGCTGTCACGTCCGATCAGCAGGCCGAGCAGGGACACGGGGCCGTGGATGTCGAAGGGACCACGGCGAGCACATCCCCGGCGACAAGCGCCCCGGCGACCACCGTGACAACGGCTGTTGCGACCGAGACGTCGACGACAGCACCGGTCTCCACGGTGACCTCGTCCACCGCCCCACCGCCCACGTCGCCGCCGCCCCTTCCCCACCCTTTCGAACCAGCGCCCAACGAGTCCCAGCTCGACGCCAAGCGATCCGGGGCCGCGGTGGCCTACACGCTCACCAACTACGGCGCCGACTGGTCCTCGACCGAGCTGGCCGCAGCGGTGACCCTCGATCCGCAACGAGCCCGGGCGCTGGGCGACCTGCTCGGCGAAGTCCATCAGCCCGGAATGTGGTCACGGGGCACCATCGAGTACGCCCAGCTCGGCGGCTACACCGGAAGCGCCATCTCCATCATGGTCGTCGTCCGACAGGACCTCGGTTCCCCCGGGAGCCACGAAGTCCAGCGGTCCGAGAAGAGGACGATGGACGTTCGCTTGGTGAAGAACGCGCTCGGAGAATGGCAGTTCGAGCGGCTTGCGTCCGCCGGTGGTCACCCCGTCGCCAGACCCGCCGACCTCTCGCCGCTGGCCGCATCGGTCGTGGACGACGAACGCATCGACCTCCCCGACTCGGCACGGTGGGACATCTATTCAGGCCACACCGATGAGGCGTTGTTGCGATTCATGGCCGATCTCGCCGAACTGTCGCCCTACAAAGTCGTCGTGTTGCACACGGGTCACCCGCACAACGTGTTCGGCACGGACCGGTTGAGCAACCACACCGTGGGGCGGGCGGTCGACATCTATGAGATCGACTCGGTCAGGGTCATCGACGCCCACGACAGATCGTCGTGGATCTACCTGCTGTCCGACCACCTGGTCATGCGAAGCGACATCCGCGAGTACGGCAGCCCGTGGCTGTTCGACGGCGCGGTCGCGAGCAATTTCACCAACGAGGTGCACCACGACCACATCCACGTCGGCGTCAATCCGGGGCCCGAATCCTCAGACGGGTAAGGGGTGGTCGGTCGCAACTACCCTGGTAGGCGGTCTGTGGCGTGAAATGGGGAGCGATGAAGACAATTTCTTTCAGCGGCCCGCGGGAATTCGACTCCGCGTACATCGAGGCGAAATCGGCGCCAGAGGCCCGCATGTTCGCAGACGACCCCACGGCGAAGGAGCCGATGAAGTCGGTTCTCGAGAACAACCCCGAGATCTATTTCGTGCCGCCCAAGCGTGGAGATGAGTGGGGCACCTGGGAGTTCAAGCCGGGCTCGTACTACGACACCACCACCGGGTCGAAGCATCCGTACTGGAAAGACACCGCGCTCCCCTCCCCCACCAAGGACATCGACCAACTGCGGTCCGACCTGCTCGAGTGGGGCTACTGCATCGTCGAGGACGCCATCGCCCCCGACCAGGTCGATGCGATCCGCACCCGTGTGCTCGATCAGGCCGAAGGCGAGCGCCGGGCCCGCATCGCCCAGAAGACACCCAGCGGCCAGAACATCAACTGCTGCATCAACAAGGGCCGCTGCTTCGAGGCGCTGATCGAGCAGGATCCGCAGGTCGTTCAAGGTGGCCCCCTCATCGAGCAGCTCATGACCGAAGCGCTCGGTCCCGAGTGGATCTGCACCTCGCTGATCGCCGCCATCTCACTGAAGGGCGGGGTTCCTCAGGCGCTGCACCAGGACCAGAGCGATTCGGCCGAAGCACTCGCCCCGACCCTCGTGAACACCCTCACCGCCATCACCGACGTCGACGACACCAACGGCGGAACACTTCTCATCCCGGGGAGCCACAAGGAGCTCTCGGCCGCGATGCGTGAGCGTCGGCCCGTCGGCAAGCTGCCTCCCGCCATCAACCTCGAAGCTCCTGCCGGCTCGATCACTCTGACCGACGGCCGCATCCTTCACGGCACCGGCATCAACCACACGGACGAGCCCCGGATCGTGATGCTCTGCTCGATGCAGGCCAACTGGAAACGTCAGCAGGAGAACTGGATGCTGTCGGTCCGGCCAGACGTGCTCGAACGAGCCAGCGACAAGCTGCTCCAGCGGATGGGCTTCCAGGCGACCACAGGTGGCCAGACCAACGAGGGCCATGGGTTCGGAGCACGCGGGCTGGTCGGTGAGCACGCCGGCGCGCTCCGGGACTTTCGTCTGGCGGCAGACCGTGGCGAGTACGTCCGCGTCGGCGAACTCGGCCCGGACTCACCGGACGACGATCTCCAGGCGCCCTTCACCTTGCGCGAGGTTGTCGACAAGGCGCGTTCCGGCGGCAGGAGCGCTCCGCTCGGTATCGGCGGCAACCACGAGATCGACTGAGCGACCAAGGCGTCACCGCGGCCGCGCGCTCACACGAGAGGGTTGTTCGGCTCGAGGCCGAGCCTGTCCCGTCCGAGCAGCTCCCGGCAGGTATCCCACTCGTAGAAGGCGTGGGTCGCCAGCATGTTGAGGTCGCGGAAGAAGCGCTGCACCGGCGACGACAGATCGAAATTGGACGATCCCGAGTGGTGGATGATGTCGTTCACCGCGCGGCGGCAGTGATCGACGATGAAGCCCGCCCGGGCCTTGAGCCGGACCCGGTCCTGCATCGTGAACGCACCCGCGTCGGCGATGTCGATAGCCTCCTGGGTGATGTCGGCGACGAGTCGGTCGGTGATGTCGACGGCCGCGGCCGCTTCACCGAGCTTGACGTGGCTGTACTTGCTGTCGACGAGCGCGGCGCCCGAGTGGGTGCGAACCCGCTGGGTGACGATCTCCTCGAAAGCCGAGTAGGCCCCCCGCATCGCCCCTGCGAAAATGCCCATCGTCTCGCAGTAGATGAAGGGAAGGATCGGCATCAGATACTGCGGATCGCCGTGGAGACGGGCGCCCGGCGTGTCGCCGTTGCGGTAGTCGACCGCATGCAGGATGCGGTGCTCGGGCACGAAGGCACCATCGAGGTCGAAGTCGTGGCTTCCCGTTCCGGCCATCGCTGACATGTGCCAGGTGTCGACCATCCGGGTGTCCTCGACCGGGACGATGAACTGGTACCGGGTCCCATCTGCCGCCGCTCCCCCGATGCACGCCCACTCCGCGTGGACGATGCCGGAGCCCCAGGGCACCCGACCTGAGATGCTCATCCCGCCGTCAGCCGGCTCGACCGTCAATGCAGGAGCCGTGGTGACCGGGATCAGCGCATAGCCCTTGTCGGCGAACAGCTCCTCCTGGGTCTGCTCGGGGTACTTCACCGCCATCCAGTTGTGGCCGCTGTAGAACGCGAAGTTCCACCCCGTGGACACGCACGCCTCGCTGATGATCTCGGTGACGACGCGATGTGTGTGGATCGACGCCTGGTGACCGCCCCAGCGCTTCGGGACCAGAATCGAGAACAGCTCGGCGTCTATCAGCTCGGCGATCGTCTCGTCGAGCGGTTGACGTGCAGCCTCGGTGGCCTGTGCCCGGCGAGCGATCGACGGCGCGACCTCGCGGGCCCTGTCGACCAGTTCCTCGTGCGTTGCTCCCATCAGGTACCGCTCCCCCGGGTGGTTCTCATCAGTGCCCACGCCCTCCTCAGTGTGGCCCGCGGGCACGACCTGTCGCTGTCGACGTCGGCGACGCGGTTGGTTGTTGGTAGACATCCAGAGGTGCGCGACCTGCGAACGTTCGTCACCGAGCTGCGCGACGGCCTCAAACAAGACGTCGTTCCCGTCTCTGCCGCCGGCATCGCCTTCTTCGGGTTCTTCGCTCTGTTCCCTGCGCTCGGAGCCCTCATCTCGGTGTACGGGCTGGCGGCGGACCCAGTCGATGTGCCCGACCAGCTGAACGACAGCCTCTCCGGTCTGCCCGACGGGCTGCGAAGCTTCGTCGTCGAACAGGCAACCGAGATCGCCGGCGCCAACAGCGGAGCGTTGGGTGTGGGGATGGTCGTCGGACTGCTGGTTGCGCTGTGGAGTGCGTCTGCAGCCATCAAGCACCTCATCGCCGCACTCAACCGGATCTATGGCTTCCGCGAGACCCGTGGCTTCGTCGCCCTCCGAGGGGTCAGCTACCTCTTCACAGGGGCGCCATCGTCGTCGTGGCCTCGGCCATGTTCCTCCTCGCAGCGCTTCCACCGGTTCTGGCAGCAGCCGAGATGGGGACCTTCGGCCGCGTCGCTCTCGGGGTGCTCCGATTCCCCGGAATGGTGCTCTTCATGGCCGCGTCGCTGTCGATCCTGTACCACCTGGGACCCGACCGTCCCGAACGGCACCGTTTTCGCTGGATCACCTGGGGTTCGGTCGCCGCGACCGTCCTGTGGGTCATCGCCACCGGACTGCTCTCCATCTACTTCGCGACTCTCTCGGGAGACTCCGCGGGCGGTACCGAGCTCCTCGTCACGCTGACGATGCTGATGATCTTCCTGCAGGTCACGTCGTTCTGCGTCCTGCTCGGGGCGGAGTTCGACGCGACTCGCGAGCTCCTCGATCGTCGGGACAGCGATCCGGTGCCCCCTGCCACGCCGGCACCGCGGGACAAGGCCCGCAGTGCGCTCGCCGCGGCTCTGATCGGCGCTGCGATCGCTCGAACCCTCCGCCGACAGGGCTGAGACACGAACCCGCAGATCCGACCCGCGAGCCATCCGGAGTCTCAGCGGAGCTCGATCTCCTCGAAGTCGATGGCGGCCACGAAACCCAGTCGTTCGTAGAGCCGCACCGCAACGCGATTGTCGGCTGCCACGTTGAGCCCGATGAGATCGACCCGATCCCGAAGGCGGAGCGCCACCGCCGAGGTGGTGCGAGCGGCAAGGCCGCGCCCTCGATGATCCGGGTGCGTGAGCACCCCTCCGATCGCGGCCACGCCCCAGTGGTCGGAGACCACGTGGGTGCCGGCCATGGCTACGAGGCGATCGGCCTCGAACACGCCGAGCCAGCAGCCGCCATCGAGCATCGACGCCTGGAAGAACACAGCCCCAGGAGCCGCGTCGATCAGCTCGCCGATCGCTGAGAGATCGTCAGAACCGAGGGGCCGGCAGCCGTCATCATCCATGAGGCGATCGGGATGCCGCAGGATCATGCGATGGTGGAGCCCCTTGGGGTCGACATCGCGGACACCTGCGAATGCCGCTTCGAGCCCGGCCGGTCCGGTGATCCACACACCGGGATCGAGGCCCTCCCCCACCTCGACCATCAACGCCAGCGCCTCGTCGACCCGGTCTGTGGTCATGGCGTATCCGGTTTCCCAGTCGCTCCCGGCGGACACGATCCCGACGTAGAGGCCGTCACGCCGGTACCAGGTACTGGCCGACCAATAGGGCTCGTCGAGATCGGCGAGGGCATACAGATGGGTGATGCGATCGGTCGAGAAGTGGTCTGCGAGCTCGCGCTTCGAAGCCGGTTCGACAGAGCTCACAGCCGCCCGGCCGCCCGTACGCGCTGCAGGAACTGCTGGGTCCGCTCCTCGCGCGGGTTCTCGAACAGGGTGGCGGGGGCCTCGGCCTCGAGCACTCGACCCTCGTGCATGAACAGCACCTGGTCTGCCACCTCGCGCGCGAAGCCCATCTCGTGCGTTGCCAAGACCATGGTCATGCCCTGATCGGCGAGGTCGCGGATCACGCCGAGCACCTCGCCGACGAGCTCGGGGTCGAGGGCAGAGGTCACCTCGTCGAGCAGCAGCAGCTCGGGGTCCGACATCAGGGCGCGCACGATGGCGGCGCGCTGCTGCTGACCGCCCGAGAGCCGATTCGGGAAGTCCCGCACCTTGTCTCCGAGCCCGAACCGCTCGAGCATCTCGACAGCGCGCTTTTCGGCCATGGCCCTGTCGACACCGAGTGCTCGTCGCGGCCCGAGGGTGACGTTGTCGAGCACGTTCATGTGGGCGAAGAGGTTGAACGACTGGAACACGATGCCGATCCGCCGCCGGATCTCGTTGCTGCGGACACCACGATCGGTGATCGACGCGCCATCGAGTCGAATGTGTCCGCCGTCGATGGGGTCGAGCAGGTCGATGCAGCGAAGCACCGTCGACTTGCCGCAGCCCGACGGACCGATGAGACACGCCACCTCGTGTTCGTTGACCCGCAGGTCCACGCCGGTCAGCACCTCGCGATCGCCGTAGGACTTGCGGACACCTTCGAGTTCGAGCTTGACCGCGCTCATACCGAACCTCGCTCGCGACGGCGCCGATCACGGGCCGTGTACCAATCGACGTACCGGGTCAGCGGAATCGAGATCGACAGGAAGAGCAGGGTCGCGACCACATAGGACGTGTAGTTGAAGGTTCTCGTCGTGTAGATCTGCGCCTCGCGGACGGCATCGCGGGCCCCGAGGATGCTGATCAGGGCCACGTCCTTCTGCAGGCTCACGACGGTGTTCATCAGCGCGGGCACCACATTGCGAATCGCCTGGGGCAAGATCGCATGCCGGAGGGCTTGCCACTGGGTCAGCCCGAGCGCTCTGGCCGAGGATCTCTGACTGTCGGGCACCGCATCGATACCCGAGCGGTAGATCTCCGACGTGTAGGCGGAATAGCTCAGCGTGAGGGCGGCCATCCCCCAGAAGGTCGAGCTGTTCGGCAGGCCCTGCAGATCCAGAGCCGGCACACCGAACCCGAGCAACAGGATGAGCAGGATGAGCGGAATCCCCCGGAACAGATCCGTGTAGATCACGCTCAGCAGGCGGATCGGAAAAAAGGCTGCCCCCCGGAAGCTCCTCGCCGCGGCGACCAGAAGGGCCACCACCGGAATCGCCAACATCGCATAGGCGAACAACTCGAGGTTGAGCCAGAAACCGCCGAGCACTGCGGGCCACGAATCGGCGAAGTCCTCCGCATTGAAGAACTGGTCGCGGATCTTGGGCCAGTTGGGGCTGTTGCCGATCGCAATCGCGGCCGCGCCGAAGACGACGATCGTCGACACGGCTGCGAGGAGGGCGCCCTTTGCGCCCTCCTCTTTCAGCAGATCGCCGATGGCCGATCGCCGTCTCGTGGCAGGCTCATCCGCCACTGCGACGACCCGCGCTCGCCACTACTCGGCCAACGTGGGGATGTCCCCGCCCTGGCTCAGCCACTCCTCCTCGAGTGCCGCCACGGTGCCGTTGTCGCGCAGCGCGCTCAGGGCTGCGTTGACGCATGGCACCAACGGGTTGCCGTCCTCGAAGAGCATTCCGAGTTCGTCGGGCGCGTCGGCCTCGGGAAGCACACCCAGGATGACTGCGTCGGTGATCTCCACGGCAGTGATGAAGTACGCGGTCGGGAGATCGAACACGATGCCGTCGACCTGGTTGGCGTCGAAGGCCGCCTTTGCGGCCGCGTTGTCGTCGAACACCGCGGCGGCTGAGTCAGGGTCGATGACGCTCTCGATGTAGTCGAGGCTCGTGGTGCCGATCGCCGCGCCCAGCTTGGCCGACTTGAGATCGCTGAGCGACGTTGCGCCGGCCAGCGAGCTGTCGGCCCGCCCGATCACCGCCTGGTCGACGACGTAGTACCCGTCCGAGAAGTCGACGACCTCATCGCGCGCCTCGGTGATCGTGTACTGCTGAATGTTGAAGTCCCAGTCCTTGTCGCCCGGGGCGATCACCTCGTCGAACCCGGTCCGCACGAAGACGACCTCGGCGATTCCCATCTCATCGGCGAGCGCGAAGACCAGCGCACCCTCATAGCCGGTCCCTGTCGACGGGTCGTCGAAATCGTCCGCGCCCGCGCCCATCCACGGCGGAAACACAGTCTCCCCGGTCGCAACCGTCAGGACGCCCTCGGAGTGCAACGGAAGCGGGTCGCACCCACCGGACGCCACCTCGTCGTCGGAGTCACTGTCGCCGCACGCGGCGGCAACCATCGCGAGTCCGACCACGAGAGCCACTACAGATCTGAACCTCATCGCCCATCCTCCTGGCCGCATGATGTGAAAACGAACCTAGCCGTTCTCCTCGCCGGCCACGGGCGGTTAGTCGTTCGGGGCGCACGGCCCCGCTAGCGAACGTCTCAGGCCCGCCCGCCTGCCACTTCAGTCCGCGACGATCGGCGGTGACCGTCCGTAGACTTCGATACACCTGCAGGGACGCCTCGTTTGGGCAGCACCGCGTGCCGTGCTGCTGCCCCAGGCCCGACGCCTCTCCCGACGAAATGAGGCGAGATGGCCGTTCCACGTATCCCGATGCCGTGGCACCGGACGCACCGATGAGCGACTCGGCGGAGATCTGCGAACGCTGTCGAGAGCCGCTGTCGCCTCCACCCCGGGATGACGCCCACGGCGCCAACAGAATGCAGCTGTGCAATCCGTGCCGCGACAAGCTTCTCGGCGGCTCCAAGCATCGGGTGCGGTCCCAGTTCCGCACCGCGGCGCCCGCTGCGGACCCGGCAGTTCCACCGACCTCGTCGTGACGCGCGGGAGTGAGAGGTCCACGGTCATGGCCCCGAGATTTCCTGTGGGCTCGATGGTCATCTACCCCTTCCACGGCGTCGCGGAGATCGTTGCCGAGGAGGAGCGGGTGATCGACGGCGTTGCGTCGACATACTTGCGCCTGGCGATCGCGGCGCGAGATGTCGACGACCGGCGCGCTCTCGTCGTCTCGGTACCCAGCGATCGGGCTGACGAGGTCGGACTCCGCTGGCCGGTCACGCACGAGGACGCTGAAGCGATCCTCGACGTCCTCGCGAGGACCGACGTCAATGTGCCATCAGCCTGGTCGCGGCGATTCAAGAACCATCAGGACAAGCTGAAGTCCGGCGACATCTTCGAGTGCGCCGAGGTTGTCAGGAACCTCTCCGTGCGCACTCGCATCAAGCCACTGGCCCCGGCCGAGGCCTCGATGTACCAACACGCCCTGCACACGTTGACATCGGAGCTCGCGCTCTCCTGGGAAGTCGACGTCCGTGAAGCTGCGTCATGTGTGGAGCGCGCTCTCCAACGCTGAGCGCTTCGGCCGGCCGTTCACTACCGTGATCGGCCATGGACTCAACGACCGCCGCCAAGAGCATGCGAGGTTCCGTGGGCATGCTCGCCATGCACTGGCTCCTGTGTGACTTCACCATCGAGAAGACGACCGCTGCAGGTATGCCGGCCGGCATTCCGGGTTACGCCGTCGGGCGCCTCGGCGTCCTGGGCGATTGCCCTGTCGACAACGTCGTCGGAGCGGCCTTGTTCTGGGAACCCGACTACATGCGCGCCCAGGTCAACGCCGGCCGTGCGGTCATGTCCCCACACGAAGGCGCCGCGATCTACGCCAAGGTCTGCCAGGAATGGGGCGACGCTGTCTTGGGAGACTTCGAGGACGCCCCGCGCCTGGGCGAACTCGCCGCCGAAGTTGTCGCGTCGGCCTCACCGATCGGCGCCCCCACCTTCGCCGGCTGGCGCGACCAAGCCCTGCCGGAGGCGCCGGGCGGCGCCCGCACCTTCCAGCTCATGCAGACGATGCGCGAGCTCGGTTTCGCCCGCCACGGCGCTGCCGTGCACGCATCGGGCATGTCCCCGCTGATGGCGATCATGAGCGGGCCCACGGGCGCATGGAATGCGCGGATGTTCGGCTGGTCGGAGCCGTACCCGGACGGCGAACCGATGCGCGAGATGCGTGACGAGATCGAGGCCATGAGCAACCGGCTGCATTCGGCCGACTTCGAGAGCCTCACCGACGACGAGCGCGAGGAGTTCGTCGCGCTCGCCAAAGGTGCCCGCAACCACGCCATGGCCAATATGACTCCCGAAATGCAGATGACACCGCCGACGTAGTAGCTCGTTCAGGGTATGCACGACGCTCGCGCCAGGGCGATCGACGGTCTGGACGGCAGCCCGACTGCTCAATCGTCGGTCGGGTCGGTCCGCCTCGCCAATCTCTCGAGCATCAGCGTCTCGCCCTCGGGGTCGACCCCGAGCTCGGCGAGCATCTGTCGACAGCTCTCGATCTGTCGGAGCGCCCCTGCCCGGTCGCCGAGGTCCAGACGAGCCGAGATCGCGATCCGATGAGCAGCCTCCGACCACGGCTCCATCTCGAGTACGCGCAGCGCTGTCGCGAGGGCGTCCTCCGGTCGGTCGTCGGCCAACTGGAGCGACCCGCAGCGCACCCCCGCATCGAGGAAACGCATTTGTAGCCGATGCCGGCTGACCTCGGCCCACTCCTGGTCGAGGACGTCACTGAGCTGATCGCCCCGCCACAGGGCGAGCGCCTGTTCGAACGAGAAGAGCGACGAGGTGATAGCTGCGGATCGGCGCGCCGACTCGGCCTCGTCGAGGAATCGCTCGAAGTCCCAGACGTCGACAGTAAGACGATCGAAGCCGCGCAGCCGAATCGTCGTGCCTCGGGTGTCGAGGAAGTACGAGGCATCTCCCTTGGCGCGTGTCGGCTCGAGAGCCGACTGCAGATAGTGCAACGTGAGACGCAGGTTGGCCGATGCGCGTGACGGATCGGCGTCCGGCCAGAGAATGGCCGCCGCCCGTTCTCGAGGCTGCTCACCCTGCAGAACCAGGAGGGCGAGCAGGCTCCGCGCCCGCTCCCGCCGCCAGTCGGGGTGCTCCACCTCAGAGCCTCCCGAGAGCAGGCGGGTTGGACCGAGCAGCTCCAGCCGTAGCGGTTGATCGGGTGGAATCGGGAGACCCGCGAGAATTTCGAGAGCCGCTTCGCCCGCGGGTTCGCCGCCATCGGCGACACGCCGCAGAGCCTCGCGCACCTCGGCGGGACGCACCTCAACAGCGTGGCTGAGCAGCGAGTCGCCGCTCGCGCTGCCGACCGATACGACGCTGCAGGCGAGCTCGACGAGGAGGGGCAGAGGCAGCCGGCCCATCAACCACTCGGGTGGCCGGTCGAGAACCGAGACGTCGAACGACCTCCCCGCCCGTGCTTCTCTCGCTGCGGCGCCGAGCTCGAGCGCACGCAACCCGTCCCCTCCTGTGAGATGGCTGCGCAGCTGGTCTTCGATCGCCGGATCGGCCAGCGCAGCCAGGGCAGGCTGCCAGAACATCGCCGACGACTCGCCGGCCGGAGCCACCTTTCCGTCTCGCAGGCAGGTCGCCAGCATCGCCGCAGCCCCATCCAGGTCACCTGTCGCCGCGCGCAGGCTGGCCTCGGCCACGGCGACGACGGATGAGACCCTCGGCAGGTCGCGGCTGTCGAAGTTGGCGGCTCGGGCCCGCGCGATCAGCTCCTCAGCGCGTGCGAGATCCCCGGCGTGCACAGACAGCAGCGCCGACCATCCGATCATCTCGAGCTGCTCGGGCGCCGTGTAGATAGAGATCCACGCCACCATGTCGGTCGCAGTCTGGAGGTCGACGATCCCCTGGAGCCTTCGGAGGACCTCGGGCCGGGCCCTGGACTCGAGAGTTCCTCCGGCCCCGTCACAGTCCGCTGCCCATCCCGCGGCAGCGTCGAGCGCCACCAAGGCCCTGTCGACATCACCGCGCATCATCGCCAAGTCCGCCGCCACCAGGGAGGGGAAGAAGCGCATCCGCGGTTCGAGATCCGCCGGATCGACGCGGGCGAGTGCAACCTCTGCTGCGCCGACATCCCCCCGGAGAAAGGCGATCTGGGCCGCGGTGGCGGGCGTCCGCGACAGCACGTCGTCGAGCGTTCGTTCCATGTCGGGCCTCCTGGCCAACCGGAACACGTGTTGTTCAAAGCCGTCGGGGTCGCAGCGGAAGTAGTGGGTGAGGAGGGATCGCAGACCTGCGGTGATCAGGCTCCGGCGATCGCCGTGCTTCTCGAATGCATCCAGGACCTGACCCAGAAGATCGATCGTCTCGGGGTCCCACGGACGCTCTTCTCGTAGCAACATCGCGCTGACGTACTTCGCCTCCGGGCGCTCGGCCAGTGTGGGCGGGATACTTTCCCTCCAGCGCTCGAGCTGCCCGCGCCACGGGGGCTGCCGCTGGTCGTTGCATGCTGCGAAGAGGACCGGGAGAGCACGCTCCCAATCGCCCGCCTCAGCGAGGAGTTCGAAGGCCCTACCGTGTTGACCGCGCTGGTGCAGAGCTGTAGCGGCATCCGACAGCAAGGCCGCCACCGCGTCGCGGCCGAGCGCGGGAATCAGGAACTCCCGCCACAGGTGGTGAGGCCGGACCTCACCGTCAGCGTTCGTCGCGACGAGCGGCACGGACGCGACGACGTCTGCGGCGCCCGCGACTCCCACGATCTCCTCGATCAGGCCCTCTGATGCGCCGTCGATGAGCGCAGCCACCTCCAGGCCTCGCCTGGCGTCGGCAGCCAGCCCGTCGAGAACTTCCTCGAAGACGAAGTCTGCAGGAGTGGCAGCTCCGACCTCCGAACCCAATCGCACGAGCGCCGGCCACCCGCCGAAGCGTGTGAGATCCATGTCCGTACGGCCCGCAAACGCCCCCACCTCGGACTCGGTGAACCTGAGCTCGTCCCCCCCGACGACGAGCACTCTCCCTTGCGCCTGCAGTCTCGACAGGGGAACCGGCGGCGGTCTGCGGCTCGCGAGCACCATGTGGGCGTTTGCGGGAAGGGAGCGGAGCAGTTGCCCGAGCAACCGCTCGCCACTGCTGCCGCTGTCGAGACGGTGTACGTCATCGATCATCACCGCGACGTGCGTGGGCGCCTGCGCGGCGAGTGCCCGAGCCAAGGTCGCGACGTTCGGCTCGACGTCGGCCTCGAACGTCGGATCGAGTGCCGCGCGGAGCCGATCAGCCAGCACGGCCGCGGCGCTGTCGGCCGGCTCGAGGCTCACCCAGACGTCGCGGCCCTTGGGCTCGAGCTGATTTTCCCGCATCGCCTGGGCCAGCAAGGTCGACTTCCCGAAGCCGGCGCCTGCGTGGACGACGACGAGCGGGAGACGCCAACGACGGTCGAGCGACATGAGCAGGCGAGGTCGGAGAAGGAGCCCCTCCTCGAGGGTCGGTCCCGCCCCGGCTTCGTCCACGCAGCGATGCTAGCGACCCCGTCGGCAACTCTCGCCGGCTCACCGTCCGATGACGATCAACTCCGCAAACCCGCCGCAGGCCGGGTCCTGATGGTCGATGAAGATGATGCGGATCGCAGTCACCTCCATGTTGATGGGGAGAAGAGCGTTCGCCTCGAACGCTGGGTTCGCAGCGCTCAGATCGAGGTCGGCAATGAGCACGCTGTCACCATGGTCATCCCTCACCTCCACGACCGCCCGAGCAAAGCCGAACCCTGACCGGAAGGATCCGTTGGCGTGGCTCTGGTTGCCCACGAGCTCGATGCCGGACACGAAGGCTGGGGTCCCCTCGCCGGGCCGCCACTCGAAAACCTCGCTGTCCCCACCGGTGGAGCCGTCGGAGAACCACGAGGTGGCGAGGTCTCCGTCGACGGCGAACGACGCGGGGAAGCCACCGAACGTGGACGTCGCTCCGATCGAGCCGGAACGGGTGATGTCGCTCAGAGGCTCGACCGTTTCCGGCGCAGTGGTCGCCGCAGTGGTGGTCGCTGGCGCGGTGGTCAGGGGCGGCGCTGGCACGGTCGTAGCTGGCACGGTCGTAGCTGGCACGGTCGTAGCTGGCACGGTCGTAGCTGGCACGCTCACTGCGGGCACGATCCGCGGCTCGGCCGCCGCAGCTGCGGCCACCGACCCCGGCACGCGATACAGCGGGGCGCTGCCCTCGGAGTCGACGAGCACGAACTCCTCCACCTCCTCTGTGGGGAGCACCGCTATGACCTCTTCGGGCTCGAAGGTGTCCCAGGCCCGCCCGACGTAGGTGGCGGCACCCTCGACGGGCGCCGGTTCGGCGAGTGGGTTCCCACATGCGCAGCGCACACGCGGGACGCCGAAGTCGTCGACGAGCACGGCGGTACCGGCCTCGAGGACCGCGTTGAAACCGTTGGCTCGGCCGTCGCGGAAACCGTGGTTGGTCACCCGCAGGTCGCGGCGCAGCACAACGTCCGTCAGGCCGTCGATGAAGCCGGGGATGTCAGCGACGTCGAGCCCATGGACCTCCGCCCACGCTGCGGCCTTCTCGGGGTTGGACTCCAAGAACCCGGTCAGTTGGCCACGATCGCACACGTCGATCTCGTTCGTACCACCGTAGAGTCCCGGTGCGGCCCCGCTGACGCTCCGCACCTCCCGCACCTCGATGGAGGCGGCCTCTCCGCTGGCTGGGTCGGCGATCGTGTCGACGACCGGTTGAACCGCGACCGACCTGACCTCGGCCGCAACCTCGTCGATCTCCTCGACCGTCGGAACCACCGGTTCGGTGAACGGGCTGGGACCGACGGCGTCGGAGGGCTGCAGGATGATTTCGCCCGGACCGGCGATGGCCGGTGAGGTCGTCGGTGTCGCGGTTGCCGAAGAGGTGGTGGCCCGCTCGGTCGTGGAGCCACCTCGCGACAGCAGGAACACGACAAGGCCGAGCACCGCTGCCACGGCCAGCATCCCGAGCGCGACCTTCCAGGTGTCCACGCCGGGGATCCCCGGCCTGTCGTCGGCTGCAGCGTCGACTGCTGCGGGGCCCCGGGTCGGCCCGCCGGTTGTCGGAGTGCCGCGTTCGGCCGGCCCGCCCGAACGGGGACCGGACGGCGGACCCGCAGGCGGACGGCTCTGCGGACCAGGCGGCGGACCTGCGGGAGGTCCGCTCCCTGGCCCCGGTGGCGGACCCGTAGGTGGACCGCTCGGCGGACCCGAGGGCGGACCAGAATGCGGTCCGATCTCGCCGTCTTCGGGGGTGTCGCTCATGGTGCGCCTCCCTCACCGGGGGTCGCGCCCGGCGTCGCCTCGATCACCAGGCGGGGCGGGTTGCCGGGACCGCCGGACTCCACACCGATTCGGTCGATGCGGCGGCCGTCTGATGTGAGCTGATCGTTGAGCTGCTGCTCGTACTGCTCGGCCAGCGTGTTGATCGATCCGTGAGCGCCGCGAGCCACCAGATCTCGAGCGACGCTGCTCATGCCGGGTGGCAACGCCCCTGTGATGTCGTTCGCGGAGGGCGGCTGGACGTGAACTCGGCCACCGTCGACGGTGACCGTCACGGGGAGCCTGACCTCGCTCCCCCCGAGCGATATCCCCACGTCGGCCCGGATCCCGTTTGTGGTGGGTGTCACCCGCTGCACGGTCGCCTCGCCGAGGCCGAGGGGAAGCGTGGCCCTCACCTGGCCCGGGGGCGGCAGCGGTACGCTCACCTCGCTGTCGGCGGGGTTCGTCACGAACTCGGCGACTTCGGCCGCCGAGTCACCGACGAGCGGAGTGGCCAACTTGATCACGTCCTCCCTGGTCGGTGCCGTCGTCCGCTGCTCGGCGGAGGTGTCAGGCTGTTCGCCGGGCGCGAGTGGCTCCTCGGTGACACTGTGCTCGGGGGCATTGCCGGGCGGCGGCGGGCCCGCCGGCTCGGTTCCGGCGGACCCGTCCCCGGCGGAGTCGTGGTGCGGCTCAGGGACGTCTGCGGGTCCGCGCGCCCGCTCAGGCTCCCGCTCGGGTGGCACCTCGTACGTGGACGTCTCGTCGTCACCGCGCCCACGCACGGTCTCCACCAGATCAGGCTCGCCGTCGCCGTCGAGGTCGTGCGGGATCGTCGCCTCGTCGTACTCACCGTCGCCATCGGTGTCGCGAAGGCTGGTCACTCCACGGGCGGTGCCCTGGCCGGCCGAGGGATCCTCGCTGGAGAAGTCGACCTCCTCATACGAACCGTCGCCGTCCGCGTCGACACGCGTGGTCGTCGAGCCATCGGGCGCGACCGTCTCGACGAGCACCGACTGGGTTCCGTCGTCGTTCTGAACCGCAACAACGGTGGTCGTCGAGCCGTCGGGGTTGAGGCGCGTGCTGATGACCTGGTCGATCGTCCCGTCATTGTCGGTGTCCGTCGCCTGGGTGATCTCGAGAGGATCGCCCGGTCCGCCGGGCGTCTCGGCCGAGTAGGTCGTCGTCGGCCCCGCGCCCGGCGCCCCGCCGCCCGACTCCACTCCCGCTGCGGTGCCCTCCCCTTCGGGAGCGAAGGTCTCGTCCAGCACGTCGGCAACAGCGGAGTCGCCGTGCCTGTCACCTCTCTCGGTCTCCACGTACACGTGGCCGTCGTCGGCGACGTTCACCACCGGCCGGGTGTCCGCTTCGCCGGGTGCGGGTGGCGGCCCCACAAGGATCGCCGGTCCGTAGTCGCCCTCCACGATCTCGACGTCCTGTCCGGTTTCCTCCCGGAGGCGGTCGGCTTGCTCCTGCACAGCCGGTGCGACGCCCGGTCCGCCCGACTCCTCGCCGGTCAGCTCGGGTGGTGGCTCGGTCGACAGCTCGAACGATGGAGGCCGAGCTCCGAGGACTCCGCCGGGGAGAAAATGCGAGGTCCCCGAGCCCGCCTCGGACCGGTCACCGACCGGAGGGCGATCGATGGTGTAGATCGTTCCGTCGGGTCGGGTCTCGGTCACGGTGCTCGAGCCGTCCGGATGGGTCATGGTCGTCACCAGCGAGCCGTCGGGGCGGGTCTCGGTGGTGGTGGTCGCACCGTCGGAGGTGAACGTCTGGGTGCTCGACCCGTCCGGCCGAACCACCGTGGTCG
>CAZVUM010000027.1:20828-38607 GCA_964629575.1 uncultured Acidimicrobiales bacterium
CATCATCAGGATCCGTCGACACCGTCACCACAGTCCCATCAGGCCGCGTGTAGGTCGTCTCGGTGGGCGCACGATCCACACTCGACTCGACCACGTTCCCCGACGGATCCCTCGTCGTGAACGTCACCGTTCCATCCGGAGCCACCTCCGACGTCCGCGTCGACCCATCGGGCAACGTCTCGACCATCGTCGACGACCCATCGGGCCGCGTCTCGGTCGTCGACGTTTCTCCGTCGGAGGTGAACGTCTGGGTGCTCGACCCGTCCGGCCGAACCACCGTGGTCGACGTCGACCCATCATCAGGATCCGTCGACACCGTCACCACAGTCCCATCAGGCCGCGTGTAGGTGCCGGTCTCTGGTGGGCGATCGATCGAGGTCGGCGCCTCGGGTTCCCCTTCGCCGAGACCGTTTCGCTCGGCATCCTCGGCGAGCTCACGTACCCGATCGAGCACGTCGAGCGCCAGACGGCCGTCTTCGGTGAGGTCCGGGTCGTCGCGGTCGGGGATCTCCCCCTCGCCGTGCAGCCACCGAGGGATCCGGTCGTAGTCCGATCCCCACGCCCGGTACCCGATATTCAAGACCGCGTTGATGACACCCGCCGGTACTCCGGCCGCCACCGCCGCAGCCACGGAGTCCTTGAGCACACCGTCGGCACCCGGGCAATTGCGCCACTCCGCCCAGCTGCTGCCGCACTCGACGAACCCCCCATCGTCGGCCAGCGCACCTCCGGGGTCCAGCACCAGCGCGAGGCCGATCGCCGCGCCGATGATGAGCGCCGTGGCGGTGGGTGCCGCCCCAGACCGCGACCTCGACAAGGCAACCGCCGCCCCCGCCGCCCCGACCGCCAACACGAGAACGACCGTCGGCTCGGTGACGAAGAAGCCGAGGGCCAGGGCAGCGGCCACTCCGAAGGCGCTCACGGCGATCGACACGAGCGTGGGGGGCGCCGCATGACGTGCGGGCTGTATTCGACGCAGCGCCGAGTGCCATACCCGCCCCGCGAAAGAGAGCAGGACCCGACCGAAGAAGGTCGGGAGCACGACGGCCACGCCGATGGCCAACACGCCGCTCAAGGCCGGTGTGAGCAGCTGTGACACGAGCAGAGCCGCGGCGACACCCCACAGGAGATGCACCAGCCCCATCGAGCCGTCAGCGGCGAACGTACGTCGAACGCCGGCGGGAAAGGTGCGGAGCTCGCTCCAGAACTGCTCCGGCCCGACGTTTCGCCGATATGCGGCAGCGCCGAATACGATCGAGCTGAGAACCGCATAGAACAGCATTCCCTGGAGGTTGTCGCCGATCGATCCTGTGGTGACAGGCGAGCCGTCGGGCACGTTGGTGCCTTCGTAGCGGCGGGCGAGCATCCACACGTTCAGCACGTATGCGCCCACGAAGCCGATGGCCGCGTAGACGACAGAGGTGACGACGTTCCTGCGGATCCAGCTCCCGACGTCTCCCCAAAATCCGCCGCTCATCGCCTGAACCCCTCGTCGACGATCACGAATCCACCATCGAACGGCTCGCCGGTCGTACGGATCCGGTGAACACCCGGGTCGTCGAAACACAGCAGCTCGGTGGCGCCTGCGGCCACTTCGGTCTCGAGATCGCCGACGCGCAGGAGGTGACGCAGGGAGTCGCCGTTGTGAAGCGCCGCACACCCGCCCACCCCGACGTGCAGCCATTCGGGCGACAGCCCACCCTCGGAGATCTGAGCGCTCGGACCCTCGGCAACCGCACGACCGGCAGCCACCTTGGGATCCTCCGTCAGCGGCGAATGCCAGAGGAAGAGCCCGGACCCAGTGAGCGCGAGCGCCCACCACACCGACCTCGGGCTGATCTCGAGCAGATGGCGGTCCCACCGATCTGCTCGCTGCACGATCACCCCGAGCGCCAGGCCGAACGGCACGTGCGCCGCATAGGCGATGGCGATGATGCCCCACTTGCCGCTCAGCGAGTAGGCCTGCGCGAACGGGGACAGGACGGTCGCGGACTCGAGAACCATCGCCCAGAGGACGCCCCACGCCCAATGGCGGCGGGTCGCCACAACCGCATAGGCCACACCGAAGCCGACGCCGTTCGACACGTGGTACGCCCAGCCGGCGAGGTCGGTCCATGCAGACGAAGTGTCGGCTCCCAGAGCCAGCACGCCGTAGCTTTCGATCGGGGCGAACAGCCTGAGGCCGCCGAACACGATGAACGGAACCCGAAACAGGTCATAGCCAAGAGTGCCGATGAGCCCGGCGACGACTCCGAGGCGTATCGCGGTCGCCAGCTCGGGATCGGTCGCCAAGCCTTTCGGGCTGCCTGCCCACCTCCCCGCCAGGATGAGTGCCACCGCGCCAGGCAGCGTGACGAGGCCGAACCAGACGTGGAAGGGGCCCAGGCCGCTGACCCATGCGAGCAACGACGCCACAGAGGTCAGCCCGAGAGCTGCGATCCCCAAGCGGTTCGTCCACCGCCGGCCAACGTTTGACCCGGAGTGGTCGATCGCGGGCGTCCTGTTCACAGCGGCGGTCACGGCGCCACCCGTTCGGCCATCGGGTCGTCGACGGGTCGGAGGCGACGCCCGTCGTATCGGAGCCACCGCCCGTGTTCGAGGTCGAGGATCCACAATGCCGTATCGGTGAAGACCAGGCCCGCGTCGAGCAGGCCGCGTCGAGCCGACGCTGGGTCGATCTCGCCCGCCGCGAAACTGCGCAGCACTGCCGCCGCGGACCCCAGCGCCACGTCGAGCTCCTCGGTGGGGATGTCGCTCTCCGTCGGCACGGCCGGCGCAATCGGCGGTGGTGGTGGTGGTGGTGGTGGTGGTGGTGCAGTCGGCGGGGGCGGTGGTGGCGCGGCCGGTCCGAGGGGGATCAGCCACGCTCGGTTCGTGAACGCCTGCCAGCCGTTGGAACACTCCAGGTTCACATATCCCTTGCCCGGATCGCCGAGGACCGCCACCTCGAGTCCCCCATCCAGCCGCGCCACCGGCTGCGTCGAGGGATCCGGCGCGCTCCACGCGTCCGCTCCCCCATCGACGACGCGATGTGTCGGTTCAAACCCCGTCACGCCGAGCCCCCTGTCCAACGGTCCATCCGCTCGGCGAGGATCAGCGCGACCGCAAGGGTGCCGGTGGCCCAGAAGCCGAAGCTGAGCTGGCCGATCTCCACCTGGTCGTCCGAGACGAGGAGGAGGACCGCGATGAGTGTCAGTCCAGCGGCGGCCAGCTGCGGGATTCGCGCCAGCCGGTTGCCGACCAGGCGCAACAGGATCGACAAGCCAGCCAGGGCCGCCGCGACATAGAGCCCCTGCATTGCGTAGCCGAGATACTTGGTCCGGCCCGGGAGGAACGAGAGCTGCTCTCGGAGACTCGACGCAAGATCGAAACCGTTCGCGCTCTCTCCGGCGCCGCTCAGCCACGGCAAGAGGAAGCAGGCGACCAACGCCCCGCAGAGTCCGGCCGATGTGCGGTCGAACGCCCGCGAGCCGCTCGCCAGCGCCGAGGGTTCAGCCGGTGTGGACCGCTGGTTGGGGCGTCGGTTCGGCTCGGCTGCAAGCGGCTGCGATCGGGGACCGGCGTCTGAAGGAGGTGGCCCGGCGGGCTGCGGCGCGCGAGGCTCCGCTCGCGGTGCGGCACGGGCGACCAGGAGCGAGTGGTCCACCCACGCTGTCCAGCCGTTGGAGCACGTGATCGCCGCCCACCCCCCGCGAGTCTCCGTGACCTGCACGGGGAGGTTCGGGTCGAGCGTGGCTACAACCGGCTGGCTCGGATCCGGCTCCAGCCAGGCCGACTGGGGGGTCGGCCCGATGTCGTGGGTCGGGCTCCACTTCGTGCTCGGCTCCATGGATGCACTCTGACGCCGGCGCGTTTGCGAGGCGTTTGTCGCGATGCGCAGCGGGGACGCGGCCGCTGCAGGAGACTCCTGCGACTTCTGTCAAGCGATGTCATGGATCCGTGATCCCAGGACGGGTCAACGCGGCATAGGCCGGTCCGAGGAGATCGGTCACCTGTCGACCGAGAACCTCGAGATCGAGCGGGGCGAGCCGGTCGAGCGCAGCAGCGGAGGCCCCACCGAGGACGTCCCATCCCGAACGCTCCGCACGAGCGCTCTCGGGGACAGGGCCTGGTCCGAAAGGCCACCAGGGGGCCACCTCCGGGCCGACATCGGATTCGGCGCCGGCGGCGCTGCGCAGCAGCTCGATGACATCGTCCTGGCTCCTGCCCCGCCACTCGAGCAGCTTCCACGGATCGTCGTCGAGCTGATCGGCGAACACGTACAAGACCGCGGCCAGATGCTTACACGGCACAGCGCCGTCCGGACAGGTGCAGCGCCCCCGCAGATCGCCCCACCGTTCGGGAAGCAGCTTCACCCCCACCGACGCGAACACCTCGACGAGCTCTGGCGGCACCTCTCCTGCCGACAGTGCCGCCACCAGGCCGACCCGTGACCGAAGCTCGTCGTCGACAGCGTCCCACTGTGCTGCGCTGAGCTCGTCGCACCGTACCGTGACCATGTAGGGACGGGCTCGTGAGCCCTGCACTTGAGCGGACACCATCCCGGACTCGGTTTCGAGCTCGATCACCTGACCGGTACGGGCATACCGCCTGCCGCGCTGCATCCGGGCCCCCAGGCCGTATCCGTCGAGCACTTCGACGAAGTGCTGCGACCACCAGGTGTCGGCCATCGCACCCCGCTGCTTGGAAGTGGCGATGCCGCCTTCCACAGGCCGCGGGCGCGACTCGGGGAATCGCTGCCAGCGGTCGTCGTAGCGCCGAGCCATCAGCCCGCGTCTCCGGCCAGCGTCTCGGCAGAGAGCGACACGACCGCGGCGAGCTCCGCTGTGTCCAGCTCGGTGAGCCACTGCTCTCCCGCGCCGACGACCGTCTCTGCCAGGTCGCGCTTGGCTGCGATCAGCTGGTCGATCCGCTCCTCGATCGTGCCCGCCGACACCATCTTGTGGACCTGCACCGTGCGGGTCTGGCCGATGCGGTAGGCGCGATCGGTGGCCTGGTCCTCGACAGCCGGATTCCACCAGCGGTCGTAGTGGACCACCTGGGTGGCAGCGGTCAGGTTCAACCCCGTGCCCCCGGCCTTGAGCGACAGCAGCATGATCGGCGGACCGTCGGACTCCGAGAAGCGGGCCACCATGGCATCGCGATCCTTGCGCTGCACCCCACCGTGGAGCCACAGACACTCCAACCCGAAGCGATGCCGGAGATGCTCGGCGAGCCGATCACCCCATGCGGTGAACTGGGTGAAGATCAGCGATTTGTCACCTGCGCCGACCATCTCCTCGACCAGCTCGTCGACCCGATCCAGCTTGCCCGAGCGTCCGATCAGCTTCGAACCGTCACCGAGGAAGTGGGCGGGGTGGTTGCAGACCTGCTTCAGCTTCGTGATCCCCGCGAGCACGAGGCCACGGCGCTCGATCCCCTCCGAGTCCTCGGCCCGGGCCAGCAGGTCATCGACCACCGACTGGTAGAGCGACACCTGCTCCCGGGTCAGCGGGCACCTCGCCACCGTCTCGATCTTGGGCGGCAGGTCGTCGATGATCGACGTGTCGGTCTTGAGGCGGCGCAACACGAACGGTGCGGTGAGCCGGCCGAGACGCTCGATCGCCTCTGGATCGCGCTGCGACTCGATCGGCCTCGCGAATCGCTCACGGAAGGAGGTGACGTTGCCGAGCAGTCCGGGATTCAGGAACTGCATGATCGACCACAGCTCGACGAGATGGTTCTCGACCGGGGTACCCGTGAGGGCGACGCGCCGGCTCGCCGCCAGGCCGCGGATGGCCCGCGCCGCCTTGGTGCCGGGGTTCTTGATCTGCTGGGCCTCGTCGAGGACCACACGTCCCCAGGCGACCTCGCCGAGCAGATCACGATCGCGGTGCACCAGCGAGTACGTGGTGAGCACCACGTCGTGGGCCTCCGCCTCGTCGACGAAGTCGCCGGGCGACCGGGCTCTGCCCCCTCCGTGGTGGGCGGCGACGGTCAGGCCCGGTCCGAACCTGGCGAGCTCCCGCTGCCAGTTGCCGAGAACCGAGACGGGACACACCACGAGCGTCGGGCCGCCCTCCTCGTCGACGAGCAGGGAGCCGATCAGCTGGGCCGTCTTCCCGAGACCCATGTCGTCGGCGAGGCATGCCCCGAGCCCGAGGCGCCCGAGAAACTGCAACCAGCCGACGCCGCGCTGCTGGTAGGGACGCAGATCGCCTTCGAACCCCGGGGGTGACTCGACGGCCTCGACCCGGCCGGTCGCCGCATCGTCGAGCAGGTCGCCGATCCATCCGTCGGCATCGACGCCGACCACTTCGACGTCGTCGACGTCCTCGTCCAACCCGAGGCCGCCCAACCCGAGGCCGGCTCGCAGCACCTCCGCCGCTGTGGCCTGCCCCCGCCGGCCGACGCGGGCCAGAACGGCCGCGAGCTGAGCGCGACCCACCTCGACCCACTGACCCCGGATCCGGACGAGGCCCTGCTTGGCCTCGGCGGCCTTCTGCAGCATCTCCAGCTCGTCGGCGGTCAACTCGACGCCGCCGAGGGCAGCCTGCCACGTGAAGTCGACGAGCGTCTCCAGTCCGAACCCGCTGGCCGCGGACGCGCCGCTGCTCGTCGACGAGCTCGCAGCCCGCGCCTTCAGCCCCAGCCTGGGGCCGCCGGTCCACCAGGCCGGTAGAAGCAGGGCGACGCCGCCTTCGGCGAGGGTTGCGTGGCGCCGAGCGACCAGCTCCACGAGCTCCTGCGAGTCGAACGAGATCGGCCCGGGCACGGAGCCGGCGACCAGCCGCCCCAGTTCGGGAGCGACCCGAACCGCATAGCCGAGCGCAGCGAGGCCGTCTTGCAAGGCTTCACGGGGGAACAGCCCCGACCCGTCGAAGAGGTGCGCTATCGGGAGCTGCAGAGCGCTGTCGTCCGGGTCACGAACGAGCGGCTCGACCAACCATTCGTCGGGGGCTTCCCCGTCGTCGTGCCCCGTCTCCTCGGGGGGTTCGACGACGCGCAGGCACAGCTGCACCGATCCGACCAGACCTGCACCGCTGCGTACCCACTCCTCGATCTCGCGGGCGAGCCCCCGGAGGCGGTCGGGCGCCAGGGAGGTCGAGAGGTGGGGGTCCTCGGTCGTGAGCGAACGCACCCATGCCTCGGGAACCGAGCGGCGCCCCGGCCGCCGCGCAAGGAGTCCAACCTCGGCTGCACACAGCACGTCGCGCGCCACAAGGTCGACCGTCTGGGCCAGCTCGGATGCCAGGTCCTGCTGAGCCTCGACCGAACCATCTTCGAGCAACGCAGCGATCGCAGCCCTGTCTCTACCACCCGGAAGGGGCCACCACCACGACCTGGCCATGCCCGAGTCGTCCACCGTGAGGCCCGGAACGACCCTGCCGCCGACAACCATGTCGAATGCCAGCTCGTCGACGGTCAGCCCCGACAGCGCTCCAACCACTGCGCCAATCTACCCGGCCGATGCCGGCAAGTCGGCTCTTTCCGCGAACCTCGGAGGGGGCCGAGGTGAGATAGACCGGCGCCAACATGAATGACGCACGAACTAGAGCGATCGACGGTCTGGACGGCCGCCCGACTGTCGTCGCGTCCGCGCCGGGCCGCGTGAACCTGATCGGCGAACACACCGACTACAACGACGGCTTCGTCTTTCCGATGGCGCTTCCGTTCACAACCGTGATCGCTGCTCGCCCCGCCCCGGCCGGATCCGGTGTTCGGATCACCTCCGAGGGCTTCGGCACCGCTCGGTTCGATCCCGGTGCGCCCCTCGGCGGACCTCGGGACTGGTCGCTCCACCTCCGCGGCGTCCACGCGCTTCTCGCCGAGGACGGCGTGGAGGTACCGGACTGGATCGGCTCGATCGCGAGCGACATCCCGCTCGGCGCGTCGCTGTCCTCGTCTGCTGCATTGGAAGTGGCGTGCATCCGGACGGCCCTCACGCTTGCCGGCGTCGACGCCGAGTGGCCCGGGCCCAGAGTCGCCGAGCTGGGACAACGGGTCGAGAACGAGGTCGTCGGCGTCCCTTCGGGGATCATCGACACCGGAAGTCGGCGGGAATCGAGCCGACCAGTCAACCAGCGGCGGGCGGCGCAGCGCTGGACCTCAGCTGTGCCCCCGGCTCGACGTTCACCGCCTCGATCAGCCGCTGCAGCTCGTGTGTCGGAAAACCCGCTGCCACCTCGGCGAGGTCGGCGAGTCGCCGGGTGCGGCTCTTCGTTGCGGCTCGCTTGCCGATGGCCGACAAGCGCACGACCACTGCCCGCCGATCGTCGGGCGTGCGCTCACGGATCACGAGACCGCGCTTCTCCAGCCGATCCAGGCGAGCGCTCGCCGTCGCGACCGACGAAGAACGTCGCTTGGCGAGATCGCCGACACGGAGCGGACCTTCGGCCAGGAGGAGTCGGAGCACCTGGAGATCTTCGGCCGCACCGACACCGAGTTCCTCTGCCATGGCGCGATCGGCTCGGTTCAGAGCCGTCTGCAGCTCGGCCACCGCAACAGCGAGCGGGCCGACCTCGTCCTCCATCATCACGAGAGACTACCCGCGGTGAGATGATCCACTAGACAGATAGTCAATGTGTTTGACGATCTCCACGACGTGGGCCAGGATGGCCACCAGCACGGAAGGCCCCATGTCACCCCACGAGGACCGTCCCCCACACGATCCGCTCCCGAGCCACCTCCCCATCGCCGGGCGCATCGCCGAACTCGCCGAATTGGCCTACAAGGCCGCAGCCAACGGCGACGTGGCCACCGCCGAGACCCTGGTGAGCTCGGCTCACTGGAATCCGGCGATGCTGGACCTGGCGCTCGACGTCGCCCGCTCGCTGGCCCCCCGACACGACAGCGAACACACAACCATTGCCCTGGCGAGCCTCGCCGAGGCCACCGAGCTGGCCCGCCGACGCGTCTACTGAACCGTCAGGCACGACGCGCTCCACCACGAGGCGCGGTCGGCGTCGAGATCGTCGAACTCAGCCCCCTAGTCGCGTTGACCGAGGGTGACCCGGTACGCCGTCGCCCGCTCCGACCTCGGGCTGAACATCTCGGCGGTGCCGGCGATGAGGAGCGTCATCAGACGGAAAGTCCGCTCGTCGAACTTCGCCACGATCTCCTGGCGCTGCGGAATCCACCTCTCCATACCCTTCTTGGCCCACAGGTGGTAGTTGCGCCGGTCGTTGTCGATCGACACCACATCGAAGCCCGACTTCGAGGCCGCGGCGATGAACTGGGGCATGTAGACGAGCCGAAATCGCCCCGGCCAAACGTGTTTCGTGACGAAGGATGTGATGCCGAAACGGTCACCCGAAGCAGCAAAATCGGCATAGATGCGACCGCCAGGGCGCAGCCACCGAGCGAGGCGAGGCATGACCTTGCGGTAGGCAGCGAGATCCTCGAAGACCCCCATGAGGCTGATGCCGTCGAATCTCTGCGACGGCTCGTAGCTGAAGAAGTCCTGATACAGGACCTTGGCGTCGAGCCCGTCGTCTGCCAGACGCTTCAGAGCGTGTTCGCGTTGATGCTGAGACAAGGTGATCCCCGTCGCCTCGACACCGCGTGCAGAGCAGTACCGCAGGAAGCCGCCCCATCCGCATCCGACATCCAGAACCCTGCTCCCAGTCGACAAGCGCATCGCTTCGAACGCCGCACCGAGCTTTCGTTCGGCACCGACCTCCAAGGAGTCGCTGTCGTCGAGATAGATGCCAGGGGTGTACACCCCGTAGTCGCGATCCACCGCAAACAACTGAACGTTGTCCATGTCGTAGTGAGTCGCAATCCACTGCTTGTTGGCCTGGGCCCGACCCTTGACCAGAGGCAGCAGATGGTTCTTGACGATGACGGCAGCATTGCGAGTCGTGAGATGGTCACGCGCTGCCATCCCCGCGATGAGATCGCCCTCGAAGTCGATCGAACCCGCCATGAACGCATCGGCGATCATCAACTCGTCACGTGCGCCCAGCGCCGCGGCGCCCACCTCGTCGTTGGCGACAATCGTCATGACCGGATCACCGTGGCCGAGGAGGACCTCCGAGCCGTCAGGGCCTCGGACGATCAGCGGAACACTCCAGTCCACATCTGACGCGGCGAGGTCAGCAAGCACCGCCTCCATGGTTCGTGGTCCTGCGGAGCCCATGGGCTGGCACCTCTCTTTCGACTCAGCTGATGCTACGGCGCCAGCCGCCGGGATCGCGCACCGAGCCGATGCGGCGGCACCCGAGGTGTTCTTTCGACAGCTGAGCCGCCGAGACCGGCTCCAGCGTCGACAGACCGTTGGGAGCCAGCGGTGCGGTTGGGCGGCCTCAGCCAGAGTTGGTGAGCACGGCCGGGACGAGCACATCCCGCAGAAGGGCGCGGCGTTCGTCGTCGTTGAGGTCGTCTCGCATGAGGACGAGCGTCTGGACGTTGGCGATGATCTCCACCACGCGCTCATCGCTCAGCTCGGACCGGATGAGATCGGCTGCGCGGCCTCGCTCGAGCACCGGCGACCAGGCCTGGACGAGTGCCGCGTTCAGCGCAGCGTTGCCCCGCAGCAAGAACCGCTCGACGCTGCGGTTGTGCTCGTGCGAGACGACCTGCGAGAACAGCTCATCGGCTTCGGCGACCCCGACCGAGAAGAGCGAGCCCTCGACGAGCGCCTCACCGATGTCGTCGTATGTCCTGAGCTGGTCCTCGACCCTGCGACCGATCTCAGCGAGCCGGCGATGGAGCAGCTCCTCGATCAACGCCGAGCGGTCATCGAAGATCCGGTAGAGGGTCCGACGAGAGATGCCGGCCTCCTCCGCGATGTCGTTCATCGAGGTGCGTTGGGGCCCGTACCGCTGGAAGCACCGGATGGCGGCGTCGACGATCTTGGCCTCGGTGTCGCCTCCCTCGTCGGGACTCGGGCTCATGCGACCGATGCGCTGTCCCGCGGCGGTGTCGTCACCTGGACCAGCATCCCGGGCGTGGTGCCGGTGGTCTGGTCGCTGTCGTGGGTGACCTCGCCATTGACGAGGATGTAGCGATACCCGCCCGCGTCGCCCTTGCGGCGCCAATCACCGCCGGGCATGTCGTGGACGATCTGGTAGCGGCTCATGTCGAAGTACAGCTCGTCGAGGTCGTACACGAGCACATCGGCCCAGTAGCCCGGCAGCAGGGCGCCCCGGTCGCGGATCTGCACTGACCGAGCGGGCTTGTAGCTCATTTGGAAGTGCATGTCCTCCACGGTCATCAGCCCCGTCTCGCGCACCAACCAGATCAGCAGGTCTGTGGCGTACTGGCCGTGGCCGAAGGACTTCGTGTGCGCGCCGCCGTCGGAGCCCGTTCCGAGGATCGCCGCGTGCGACAACATCTGCAGCGCCTGGGACGGATCGGTCGCCGAGATCAGTCCCGACTTGAGCTGGAGCTCGAGCCCGGACCGCAGGGCCAGATCGACGAGGACCTCGACGACAGTCCGACCGGTGTCCTCGGCGATCTGGCCGAGCGTCACCCCGAGGAGATCCTGCAACTCCTCAGCGTCTCCCACTGCGATCACGATCTGGTTCTCGAGACCTGCAGCACCGTTGGACGCCACGGCGCCCGCGTACTCCTCGGAGAACTCCTTCACGAAGCTCGGGTCCGACAGCAGCTCGACGAGCTCGTCGTCGTCAGCGCAACCGACCATGCGCCTGACCCCCGAGAGCTGCCCGGCTGCGGTGTCGAGCTCACGGATACCCGCCTCGACCCATGCCCGGTTCACCCGACAGGTGGCGGTGACATCGCGTCCGGCAGCTCGCTGTTCGTCGAGCCAGGCCAGATCCTCGGGGATCATGTGGGGCAGCATGTCCGAGGTGAGGAAAGTGTTGTGGATCACACGCACCGAGGTGCCCTTGGCCATCTCCGCCAAACGCTCGGTGATCGTCCGGTCGCCGTAGAAGGCGATCTGCGACAACACCTGGATGACGCCCTCACCCCGTTGGACGACGGCCCGGCAGATCTCCACGATCGCGTCGTGGTGCATCGCATCGGTCGGCATGGAGGTGCCGTCGTGGTCGACGTGCGAGTTGCCCGCGGCGCCCATCACCGACATCGAGATGCCGATGGCACCGGCGTCCATCGCCTCGTCGATCAAGCGGTGGATCTCGTCCATCTCGTGCGCTGTCGGCACCCGCGTCTTGGCCGCGTCGACGCCCATCACGTAGACCAGCAGCGGGTTGAGCGGCAGATACGACAGCACGTTCACCCCCTTCGGGATGCGCCGCAGCTGGTCCAGCCACTCCGGAAACGACTCCCACTCCCAGGACAACGCGGCCCGCTGATGCTCGACGGGAATCTGCTCCGTCGTCGCCATCATCGCCATGGTGCGCTCGACGTCCTGCGCTTTCACCGGCGCGAACCCGAACCCGCAGTTGGCGTTGACCACCGTGGTCACCCCGTTCTCCCCCGAGTCGGAGCAGTAGGGATCCCAGAACAGCGCGGCGTCATAGTGCGAGTGCTGCGTCACATGCCCCGGGGCAACGATCTTTCCGGCCGCATCGATCGTCCGCGCCGCCTCACTCCCTGACAGGTTGCCGATCCGAGCGATCCGCCCATCGCATATGCCCACGTCCGCGTAGACACCCGGCGCGCCGGTCCCGTCCACAACCCATCCACCACTGATCACCACGTCGAACACTTCAACAGTCACGGCAGCATCCTCCCCGCCCCGAGGTCACGCCTGCGTGGCAGGCGCAACCGAGCCTAGTTCGCCGAGTGGCACAACGCGCAGAACAGATATCTTGTGTCAACACAGCGCGCTGCCGTGGCCTGCCGTGGCCGGCACGCTCGACCCTCCCCCAAGCCCGGGCGGCAGGCCCAGGTAGCATCGCTGGGCATCAGCTGCGCTTGGGGGAAGCGATGACGTACGACCTGGTGATCCGCAACGGGGTGATCGTCGACGGCTCGGGCCTACCCCGATATCGGGGCGACGTCGGGGTGATCGGCGACCGCATCGCCAAGATCGGCCGCATCACCGACCGCGGCACTGAGGAGATCGACGCCGAGGACCACGTGGTTTCGCCCGGCTTCATCGACGGGCACACCCACATGGACGCCCAGATCAACTGGGACCCGCTCGGCACGTCGTCGTGTTGGCACGGTGTCACGTCGGTGGTCATGGGCAACTGTGGTTTCACGCTTGCCCCCTCCCGTGCCGGTGCTCGGGAGCTCGTGGTGCGCAGTCTCGAGCGAGCCGAGGACATCTCGGCCGCCGCCATGGATGCCGGCATCGACTGGACCTGGGAGACCTACCCCGAGTACCTCGGCGCGCTCGACCGGCTGCCGAAAGGCATCAACTACGGCGGCTACGTCGGCCACTCGGCACTACGAACCTGGGCCATGGGCGAGCGGGCCTACTCCGAGGAGGCCGGCGACGACGACATGGCCGTGATGGAGCACGAGCTGAGGTCGTCGCTGCGTGCCGGAGCGCTCGGCTTCACCACGAGCCGAACTTTCAACCACCAGACTTCGGACGATCGGCCGGTGGCCAGCCGACTGGCCACGTGGGAGGAGGTCGCCACGCTTGTCCGCATCATGGGCGACGAGGGCGGCGGTATCTTCGAGCTGGCCGGCGAGGACGTCGGGCGCGATCCCGACAAGCGCGCCGATTACTTCGGTCGTCTCGAGGACCTCGCCGTCGAGACCGGGTGCCCCATCACCTTCGGCGTCGGGTCGGGCCGATTCCCCAAAGACGAGCATCAGGTGCTGCTCGACCTCCTCGATCGCACAGCCGAGCGGGGCGGGCGCATGTTCGGCCAGGCGCACGCCCGCGAGTTCAACGTGGTGCTGTCCTTCCAGACGAACACACCCTTCGACGGCCTGGCCGAGTGGAAAGACTTCCGGTCGTGGCCGCTCGACGAGCAGCTGCGGGCGCTCCGCGATCCGTCGATGCGCGAGAAGCTGATCGACGCGGCCGAGCACGGCTCCTGGACGAAGAGTGTCGGTGCCGAGGCCCGCAAGCCCGACTACGACTGGATCCGGGTGATGCACGGCCCGATGCCGCCGTACAAGAGCGTGGCCGAGGTCGCGGCCGAGCGAGGCGTTTCGCCCGCCGAGTGCATGATCGACCTGGCGCTCGAATCCGACTTCGAGCAGTTCTTCCTGCAACCCTTCGCCAACGGCGACCTCGATGTGGTGCTCGAGATCATGAAGCACCCCCGAACGGTCACCACGTTCTCCGACTCGGGCGCCCACGTGAGCCAGCTGATGGACAGCTCGATCCAGACGCATGTGCTGGGTCACTGGACTCGCGAACTCGGCGCCTTCACCCTCGAGGAGGCGGTCCGAAGCCTCACGCTCGAGCCATCCACCGCGTGGGGCTTCCACGACCGCGGGTTGCTGCGCGAGGGCCTCAAGGCCGACATCTGTGTGTTCGACCCCGGCACCGTCGGCCCCGACATGCCCGCCGTCGCCCACGACCTCCCCGGCGGGGCGGTGAGGCTGACTCAGAAGTCGGTCGGCATCAAAGCCACCGTGGTCAACGGGTCGCCGCTCACCCTCGACGGCGAGCACACTGGCAACCTCCCCGGCCAAGTCCTGCGGGGACCTCTCGCCGTCTCATAGCCGAGCGCGTATCGGCGAGCCAGACCTGACGGGCGCCGACCTCGGTTGTCAGGCCGCTCCGGCGAGGGCGTCACCACCGACCGGGAGCGCGCTGGTGTCGATGCCGTAGAGCTCCGCGATGTTGTCGCACAGGATGCCGCGGACTTGTTCGTCGGTGAGGTGGGCGGTCTGGTCGGTCAGCATGGGCTGGCTCCAGGGCCACGTCGAATCCGAATGGGGGAAGTCGTTCGCCCAGCACAGCCGCTCCCAGTTCGCCTTGGCCGCGTTCTCAAACGCGACGAAGTCGTCCTGGAAGGTGAGGTAGATGTGCTCTGCGAAGTACCCGGACGGACGCTTGTCGACCTGGGCGGGCAACCAACCCCGATGCCGCTCGAAGGTGTGGTCCATCCGGTACATGTAGTGCGGCACCCAGCCGGCGTCGGCCTCCGCGCACACGACCTTCAGCTGCGGATTGCGCTCGAAGACGCCGCCCAGCACCAGCATGCCCATGACGTCTTGGACACCGCGCATGACCTGCATGAAGCCGTTCATCTTCGGTCCACGGGTCGGCGCCCGGTCGGCACTGTTGGTGAGGATGTGATAGCTGGGGATCAGCTCGAGATCGATGCAGGCGGCCCAGAACTCGTCGTACACCGGTGAGTCGTAGTCCTCGACCTGAGGGTTGCCGGGCATCATCACGCCACGGATTCCGAGGGCCTTCATGGCCTCGAGATCGGCGATGCCCTGTTCGGGCGACTGCATCGCCGTCTGACCCAGCGGGATCAGCCGATCGGTGTCGACCGACGCGTACTCGGCCACCCAGCGGTTATAGGCGGCCATGGTCGCCGCCTTGTACTCGAAGTCGGGATGGTTGCAGAGCACCATGCCCACGGTCGGGTAGATGATCTCGGCCGAGATCCCGTCACGGTCTTGGTCTGCGATCCGCACTGAGGAATCCCAGCCCGAACGATGAAGGTCGCCATAGCGGGCCTTCTTGTCGATCTCATTCCACTTCTGCCCGGCTGCGGCGACGAGACCCATCGGGATGGTCGACTTCATCCCATCGATCACGTAGATGTCACCTCGATCCTCTGTCTCCACGATGCGCGGCGCGATGTCGCGGTACTTGGGATCGATGTACGCGGTGTACGTGTCCGGCGCCTCGGTGATGTGAGAGTCAGCCGAGATGATTGGGTGGTTCACACGCATGTTGGTTCTCCTGAGGTTGGCTATGCGACCGTCATGAGCGGCCGGAGATTGTGTCTCGTAGGCGGTTCTTCTGGACCTTGCCCGCCGCAGTGAGCGGGAGCGGCTCCGGCTGGAGCGTCCACCGCTTTGGGGCCTTGAAGCCCGCGATGCTGAGGCGCGTGTGCTCGGCGAGCTCGTCTTCGGTGACCGAGCCCGGTTCACAGACGACGACCGCATGCACCTCTTCGCCCCAGGTGGGGTCGGGCACGCCGATCACCGCCACCTGGATCACCGCGGGATGAGAGCTGATGGCCTTCTCGACCTCGAGCGAATAGACGTTCTCGCCTCCGGTGATGATCATGTCCTTCACCCGGTCGGCGATGTAGAGAAAACCCTCGTCGTCGAGGCGCCCGGCATCGCCGGTGCGGTACCAGCCATCGACGAGGGAGCTGGCGGTCTGCTCTGGCTTGTTGCGGTACTCGGTCATCACCGAATCGGATCGGATCCAGATCTCACCGATCTCACCTGGCCCGACAGCCCCACCGGACTCGGGATCACGGATGTCGAGATCGACGCCGACGTACGGGCGTCCGACCGACCCGAGGAGTTCGGCCGACCGACGATGGTCGCCCGGCAAGAGAGCGGACACGGCACCGGCGGACTCCGTCATTCCGTAGGACTGGAAGAACCTCAGGTCCGGGTACTCGCCGAGGAGCCGGTCGAGTAGCTCGGGAGGCATCGGCGCCGCGCCGTACATGACGAGCTCCAGCGACGACAGCATCCCGGGTGTGTAGTCGGGATGGGAGAGCATCATGGCCAACATGGTGGGCACGGCCCCCGTGGACGTGATGCCGTGAGCTCGAATGGCCGAGAGGGCGGCACCGGGCTCGAACTCGGGCAGGATGATCGTGGCGCCACCCGTCGGCATCAACACCCCCCAGCTGCCGATGCTCCCGATGTGGAACATCGGCATGAAGGACAGGTATCTGGTTGCCGGCTGATACTGCGCTGCGATCTGAACCCGATAGATCGTGAGCGCGATCGCTCGTTGGCTCAGTACAACCCCCTTCGGGAGCCCGGTGGTGCCGCCGGTGTAGAGGAGTGCTGCGGGCGCGTCATCGTCCGGTTCGGGTGGAAGCGGAGCCGATGCCGTTGTCGCGAGGAGCTCGTCCAGACGGGTGTCGCAGGGACCGTCGCCGTCGCCGATCAACACCACCTGCCGCAACCGCGTGAGCCGCTCCCGAACGTCGGCGATGACCGGCGCGAAGGCCGCGTCGACGAACACGATCTCGGCAGCTGAGTCGTCGAGGATGTAGACCAGCTCATCGGCGGCGAGTCGGGTGTTGAGTGGGGTGATCACGCCAGATCCCGCCAAGCAGGCCCGCCACAACTCCATGTACAGGTGGCCGGCGCCCGCGAGGACACCGACCCGATCGTCGGGCTGCACGCCCAGCCCTCGCATCACCGCGCACAGATGCTGCACCCGCTCGACGTGCTCCAGGTGCGTCGCAGAGTGTCCATTGCCGAGGTCGTGCACGGCGAGACTGTCGCCGAACATCGGCGCTCGGGCCAGTATCCGCCCGAAGTTGAGCTCCCCCATGCCTTCCTCCCCGACTACCCGGCGGGGGCTGGTTGCGGGCCGCGGATCAGCGTGCCGGGACGTTGGCCGGTGGGCTCGCCCGCCTGGTAGGTGACAACACCGTTCTTCACCGTGGCGACGTAACCCTCGGCCCGCTGAATCAGCCTCCGCCCGCCAGCCGGCAGGTCGAACACCATCTCGGGGGCCCGCAGTGTGAGCTCCTCGAAGTCGATCACGTTGACATCGCCGAGCATCCCCGGCTCGAGAGTGCCGCGGTCCTCGAGGCCGACTTGGCGCGCGGTGTCGCGACTCTGGCGCCGCACCAGATACTCCAGCGGGAGCCGCTCGCCCCGCTCCCGATCACGGGCCCAGTGGGTGAGCATGTACGTCGGGAAGCTGGCGTCGCAGATCACACCGCAGTGAGCACCACCGTCTGAGAGACCGGGCATCGTGAACTCGGAGAGGTTCATCTCCCGCAACGTCTCGTGG
>CAZVUM010000027.1:38707-40661 GCA_964629575.1 uncultured Acidimicrobiales bacterium
GTGGAACGACTGGGCGATCATCCCTGACATCCCTCTGGTCCGATCGGCATGTTCGGCGATCAGGGTCGCCCGCATCTGCGGGTCACGCATCCGCGCCACCCGGTCTTCGTGCTCGAGATCGGCCAACTCCCTGCGGTAGGTGGGGCAGGTCATGAAGGGATGCATTGAGCTCTGCAATCCCAACAGCACAGACACCGGGCGGATCGCCACCTGTGCGATGAGATCGTGACCGCTCTCTCGCGATGCGCGGATCCGGTCCAGGACCTCGCGCCACAGATCGGGTTGGTCGTCGAACTGATTGAGCAGGATCGACAGCGGCCCGTCGCCCGCATCGGCCATTCCCTCGAAGATCTCGAACTCACGATCCAGATCGACGAAGTCGGACGCGATCTCCATGTGCCCGAAGCCCTTCTTGGCCAGGGCACGGCTGATCCCCCACAGCTCCTGAGGAGCGCTGGTGAGGGTGGGAATGTGGTTGCCCTCCCTGTCGCGGTGGTTGATCGTGCGCGACGTCGTGAAACCGAGCGCCCCCGCATCGAGAGCCTCCTCGGTGAGGCGGGTCATCTCTGCGATCTCTTCGTCGGTCGCCGGCTCGTCGTGGTCGCGACCTCGATCACCCATCACGTAGGTGCGCAGCGCCGAATGAGGCATCTGGGCCCCGATGTCGATGGTGTGCGCGATCGCTTCGACTGCGTCCAGATATTCGGGGAACGACTCCCACTCGAACGTGACCCCCTCGCTCAGCGCAGCACCCGGGATGTCCTCGACGCCCTCCATGACGCTGATCAAGAAATCGTGCCGGTCGGGCTTCACGGGGGCAAACCCCACCCCACAGTTGCCCATCACCACCGTTGTCACCCCGTGCCAAGACGACGGCGTGATCTCCGGGTCCCAGACAACCTGGCCGTCGTAGTGGGTGTGGATGTCGACGAACCCGGGCGTGACCAGCTTGCCCGCCGCGTCGATCTCCTCGCGACCGGCGTCGGCAACCTCACCCACTGCCGAGACGCGGCCATCGTCGATCGCCACGTCGGCTCGGCGGGCCGGTGCGCCCGTGCCATCGACCACGGTGCCGTTACGAATCACCAGATCGTGCATGTCTCCTCCTCGTACTTCCTGGGTGTCATCGACCCTCGAACCGGGGTTCGGATTTGTTCTGGAATGCGGCCACGGCCCGGTGGTGATCATCGGTGCCGAGGGTGCGGATCATGTGGGCTGCTTCGAGATCGAGCACCTCGCTCAGCGTGGAGCCATGCGACGCATTGAGGTTGCGCTTCATGTAGCCGATCGCGATGGTCGGCAGACCAGCGAGATGCCGGGCGTAGGCACGAGCGGCTTCGTCGAAGTCGTCGGCGCTCGCGACCTTGGTCACCAATCCGAGCGCGAGGGCCTCCTGCCCGGTGATCACGTCGGAGGAGAACATCAGCTCGCGGGCCTTCGCATCGCCGACGAGGCGGGGCAGGAAGTACGAGATGCCGCTGTCGCCAGACGCACCGATCTTGGCGAACGCCGTGGTGAGCTTGGCCGTGTCCAGGCAGAAGCGCAGGTCACAGGAGAGGGCCAGCGATAGGCCTGCGCCGGCCGCCGCGCCCGGGATCACTGCCAGGGTGGGCTTCGGCATCTCGTGAAGCAGCCGGTTGGCCTCCATCCCCTGCCGCAGCACCTGGACCAGGCTCTCCTCGGGAAGCTCCGCCGCGTCGCTCGGGAGGGCGTCGACATCGCCGCCGGCGCAGAACGCTCTCCCCGCACCGGTGACCACGAGGCATCGCACGGCCGGATCGGCGGCTGCCCGAATCGTGGCCTCGGTGAATGCGGCCATCATCGATGCGACCATCGCATTGCGGCGATCCGGACGATTGAGGGTCAGCGTCAGCACCCCGTCGTCGAGGGCCTCCAGCAGCTCGCTCACTGTCTTGCCCTCTTGGCCTGCGGCCGGGCCGGGCGGCCACACTCG
>CAZVUM010000027.1:40761-61282 GCA_964629575.1 uncultured Acidimicrobiales bacterium
CTTGCCCTCTTGGCCTGCGGCCGGGCCGGGCGGCCACACTCGCTTCGCTCGCTCACTGTCTTGCCCTCTTGGCCTGCGGCCGGGCCGGGCGGCCACACTCGCTTCGCTCGCTCATGACTCTGCCCCCTCTCCCGGTCAGAGTCCGAGCGCGAAGGCGGCGCGTTCGGTCTGGGCGTGGGTGTCGCCGTAGCTCAGGCAGAAGGCCCTGGCACGCCGGGTGTAGAGCTGCAGGTCGTACTCGGTCGTGTAGCCGAGCGCCCCATGGACGCTGTGGGCGTCGTGGACCATGTCGGCGAAGACCTCGTTCGCGTACACCTTGGTGCCGGCGACCTCGAGGGTCGCGTCGCGCCCCTGGTCCAGCAGCCAGGCGGATTCGGCGACCAGGAGCCGCAAGGCGTCGGTGTTGATGCGCATGTTGGCGAGCGGGTGGGCGACGGCCTGGTACTTGCCGATGACCTGCCCGAACTGCTCACGGCTCGATGCGTACTCCGCGGCGAGCCGAACCATCCCGACGCCCAAGCCGACCGCTTCGGCAGTCGCGAGGACCGTCGCCGCCTCCAATCCCGCATCGATGGCCCGCTCCGCCGCGTCGCCACTGGCCACGATGCGGTCGGCGGGTACTGCCACGTCGTCGAATTCGACATGGAACAGCGGGTCGCCGCCCAGGGTGCCGTGGCGGCGCCAACTGACCCCTTCCGCATCGGTGTCGACTGCGGCGACCGCTGCTTCGCCATCGGTCGTGGTCGCCGACACGAGCAGCACCTGCGCGACCGACGCGTACGGAACCATCGCCTTCGCACCCGAGAGCACGCCTCGAGCGTCGGCGGAGCTGAGAATGCTCGACGACGCGGAGCGTTCGTCGCGCCCGTCGGTGTCGACCAGTGCGGGCATGATCACGGCCTCGCCGGCGGCCAGCGCGGTCAGCATGTCGCTGGTCACCGTCGTCGGCTCGACCGCCTGGAGGAAAGTTGCCGAGAAGCCGGCCGCGGCGACCAGCGGCGTCGATGCGGCGACCGACCCGAGCTCCTCGGCCAGCACGCAGAGGTCGACGAGTCCTGCCCCACCGCCACCGATGTCCTCGGGGAGCGCCAGCGCCGTCCACCCGAGCTCGGCCATCTGGGCCCAGATCTCGCGGGAGAAGCCGTCGGCGGCGGCCTCGGCCTCTCGAACCTTGTCGCCATCGAGCGAGTCGGCGAGCAGGCGCCGGGCGCCGTCACGGATCATTTCCTGGGTGTCGTTGAGCGTCAGGTCCATGGCAGATGCTCCTATCGGGGGAGGCCGAGGCCGCGTTGGCTGATGATGTTGCGCTGGATCTCGTTGGTGCCCATGGCGATGGGCTGGGGGATGCTGTGGACCCAGTGATCGTTCATGAGCCCGTCGAGTGGCGCCGCGCCGTCACCCATCGCGAGCTGTCCCCTCGCACCCGTGATCTCGAGGCCGATCTTGCCGAGCATGATGTTGAGGTCCGACGCGACCACTTTGTTCACTGCGGGATCCGCATCGTTGACGTCACCCGCTTCCATAGCCGAGGCCACCTGGTAACACAACAGCCGGGCCGCCCGGTATCGGGCCTGTAGGCGCACCAGACCCGACCGCACCGATCCCCGCATGGCGAGCGGCTGACCGTTCTCGTCCGTGGTCGTCTTGGCGTACTCGATCAAGTCGTCGAGGACCACCTTGGCGCGGGCGTGGAGCGCAGGCCCCGACCTCTCATGGGCGAGCGCGGAGATCGCGACCCGCCAACCGTCGCCACGCGGACCCACCAGACAGTCGTAGGGAACTTCGACGTCGTCGAAGAAGACCTCGTTGAACTCCTTGGGGCCGCCCATCGAGTCGATCGGTCGGACCGTGATGCCCGGCGTGTTCATGTCGACGAGGAGCATCGACAGGCCATGGTGCTTGCGCTCGCCGGGATCGGTCCGGCACAGCAGCAGGCACCAGTCGGCCGCGGTGGCGTAGCTGGTCCAGATCTTTTGACCGTTGACCAGAAAGCACCCATCTGCGTCTGTCGCCTTGGTCTTCAACGATGCCAGATCCGAGCCGGCCCCAGGCTCAGAGAAGCCCTGACACCAGATGAGCTCGCCAGCAGCCATCGGCTTCACGAACCGCTCGTGCTGGTCGGGAGTGCCGAACTCCATGATCAGCGGGCCGATGTAGTTGAGGCTCATGTACTGCGGACCGCGGGGCTCACCTGCTGCCCACATCTCCTCGCGCACCACCATCTGGGACCACACGTCGGCATCGACGCCGCCGTGCTCGGTCGGCCATCCCATCGTCAGCCAGTCCCGCTCGGCCAGCTTCATGCAGAACTCTCGGGTGAAGGGGTAGATGCGGTCGTCCTCGTGGAACAACCCCTCCCACCAGTCCGGCAGCTCCTCATCCATGAACGCTCGCAGTTCCTCCCGGAACTGTTCGGCCTCGGCGGGGAATTCGAACTCCATCGTGTCCTCCTGGGGTGGGTGCGTGCCTCAGCGTCCGCCCTGGCCGGGCTGTGTTTCTGCGAGCTCTGGTTTCGCGAGCACTGGGCCGGCGAGCACTGGGCCGGCGAGCACTGGGCCGGCGAGCTGTCTATCCGCGAGCAGTGTCGTTGCGAGCCTGTTGACGATCGAGAGGACCTCGTCGCGATCCGCGTCGAACGCCCCGAATGCGTCGATGTGGCTCAACCCGAGCAGGAGAAGGTTGAGCACCAGGGTGACCGCCTCGGGCGAGCCCGCCGCGTCCGGTACGCGATCCCGCATCGTCTCGAGAACCCCGGCATGCCACTCCGCGAGCAGGTCGGCGATCTGCTCGGACCGCGACGCCGAGAGGTGAACCTCGCGGGTCAACATCCGGAGGGACTCGGTCTCGGGTGCCATCAGAACCGCTGCGGTCTCGGTGAAGAACGTCGTGAGATCGGGAGCCTCGGCGGCCAGCTGCACCAGCCGCAGCGAACGGAGCGACGAGCGCAACGCCTCCACCAGGAGATCCTCCCGGCCGTCGAAGTGGCTGTAGACCGCACCCTTCGTCACCCCGGCCCGCTTCGCGATCTCGTCGAGTCGCGCCCCGCTGAGGCCCTTCTCGGCGAACACCTCAGCCGCGGCCCGCAGCAAAGCCTGACGGGTCTCCCTGCTCTCCTCGGCCGTTCGCCTCCCCAACCGCTTCGGTGGATCAGCGACCGCGCCGGCTCGCCCCTGCGACATCGGCACCCCTGTGATGGATACTGAACGGTCAGTATCCATCTATCTGTTTAGTCTCGACCCAGCCCGCGCGTCAACCACCGACGCGCCAGCGACGTCGATGCCACTCCCCCGTGGAAACGCGCGAGATCGCGGCTACTCGCCGGTCTGCTCGGTGATGAGGAACCGCCAGATCGGCTCCTTGGTCCCGTCGGCCTTCATGGCCTCACGCGCGGCGAGCAAGGTCTTGCCTGCCTCGGTCTCGCGCAGGAACCAGCGCGTCGCCTCGAACGCTGCGGGCGTGTGATCGGCCAGCTCGGTGGCAGCCGCCTCGTAGTAGCCGCGGATGTCCTGGGCGACCCGGGCGGGGATGCCAGGGATCCCGGCCTCCTTCCAGGGAGTGCCGTCCGCGATCTTGACGAAGCACTCGATCGCAGCCGGCACATCGTCTGGGCCCATCAGACGGAACGCGCCCTGCCGCATGCCCTTCGCCTTGGCCCGGTCGTACGCGGCACGGATCCCTCTGGCTTCGGCAACGGCTGGGTGGGCGTCTGGGTCGTCGATCGGCGGGATGCGACACGCGAGCACCTCGCCGGTGTCGAGCACCGGGTCGTCGAACTCCTCAACCGTCTGCTCGGTTGCGTCGAGCAACGCGAACGCATGGTCCAGGACACGTTGCTGGAACTGCGGATCGTTCGGCTTGCCGAGCGGGCGACCCAGCGGGAAGTCGACGAACAGCCCGCGGGGAGGCGCCGTGTTGACGAGCTGCTCCTTGATGATCCCGAGCGAGATGGTGGCCAGGCCGGCCTGCTCGAAGACGTGGGCGAGCGTACTCACGGTACGCGTGCAGAGCGGTCAGACAGGTGTGAGCAGAACGATGTCGACCCCGGCTTCCTTCAGAAGCCTGGCGCCTTCAGGTCCGCTGTCCATGCGCACGCCGGTGATGTCGAACTGGTTGCCGGCGTAGGCGAGGTGCACGTCGGACACCTTCCCGATGCGACCGGCCTCGGCCATCTCGTGGAGCCGATCGATCGGATAGACGACGTTGTAGTCGAGGCCGAATCCGATCTGGTCGACGTCTTGGCTCCAGTGCCCGAGGATCAGATCAGTACGGTCGCCGTCCAGCACCCGATATCCCGTATCGACCACCTCGAAGCCTGGCTGGTCGGGATGGTGCATCGACGCCGAGGTCAGAATGGCCACCGTGGCCTCGGCCAACGGCGGTGGTGTCGTGAACGCGGCGTCCTCGAACACGGGCGCTTCAAGCCCCGCCGACCGCTCCTTGATGACGTTCCCGTTCGACATGTCGCCCCTTCAAATCGCTCGACCGAGCGTAGCGACAGCGGCTGTGTCAGCCGACGAGTTTCATCGGAAGTGCCCGGTCGCGATCCACTCGCTGGCTGCGTCGTCGTCGTAGCCGAGGTGGTCGGTGAGCACTTCCCAGACGTGTTGGCCGAGGGTGGGACCCGCCTGCTCGACGACGGCCGGTGTTCGGTGGAGCTCGAAACCCTTGCGTTCGGCCCAGGTCTGGTCGTGGATCGGATGCGCGACCCGGGTGAAGTAGTCGCGGTGAGCGAGTTGGGTGTCGGCCTGCACATCGGCGGCGAAGGAAACCCGGTGAGCGGCGACGCCGTGCCCCTGGAGCAACTCCTCCAACTGGGCGACGTCCTGGTGGGCCGTCCACGCAGCGATATCGGCGTCGATCTCCCTCGCCGCAGCGAGCCGCTCGGCGGTTCCGAGGCTGCCTTGGTCAGAACCGATGAGACCGGCGAGGACCCGCCACTGGTCGTCGGTCTCGCAGGCGACGGCGATCCAACGGTCCTCTCCGGCCACGGGGTAGACCCCGTGGGGGGCCATGTTGCGATCGGAGTTGCCGCGCCAGGTGCCTTCGCGTCCGTTGGTCTCGTCGTCGAGAAAGGCGGGTGCCAACAGGTGCATGGCCCCTTCGGCCTGGCTGTAGTCGATGTGCTGGCCTCCCCCACCTCGACGACGATGGTCGAGGGCCGCCAGGATCGCGATGACACCGAAGCGGTGGGCTGGGAAGTCCGTGTACGGACCCCACGGACCTGCGGGATCGCGATCCGGCCACCCCGTCGTCGGGTAGAGCCCGGCCACGGCGGCACCCGTGGTGCCGAACCCCGACAGCTCGCGCATCGGGCCGGTCTGGCCGGCGAGCGTGCTGGACAGGATGACCACGTCGGGGTTGAGCTCGAGAAGAGCTTCGGCTCCCAGCCCGTGTGACTCGAGTACCCCAACCGAGAACGACTCCACGATCACGTCCGCCCAGCGGACGAGGTCCTCCATCACGGGACGAAGCTCCGCTGCTCCGATGTCCATCGGAAAGCTCAGCTTGCCCGCGTTGATGGAATGCCAGCTGATGGAGTTGTCGAAGCCGCCCTGCTCACCCAAGAAGGGGCCGGCGCCGCGGATGGGATCCGGCTTGGCCTCGGACTCGACGCGGATCACGGTGGCACCGAAGTCGGCCAACGTACGGGTTGCTTCGGGTGCCGCTATGGCCCAGCTGAAGTCGAGCAACTTCACGCCCTCAAGCGGCAGCTCGTCGTGGGGTCCGCTCGCATCTTTCGCGTCCGCGGGCGTGTCCTCGGCCAGGACCTCGGCGGTGTGCTCGCCCAACGCCGGCGCCGGACCCTGTGAGCTCAGCGGCGTGGACGTGAATCGGGCGAAGCGACCGTTGTGCCGAACGCCGTCGATCACATCCCAATAGCCGCGCTCGCCGAAGTGGGGCGACTCCAGCAGGTCACGAGTCGTCGACACGGCCGTCGCAAGCAAGCGGTGTTCCTTCGCAGCGGCGGTGACCTCGGCCTTGGTCTTGGTCGCCAGGAACCGAGCCAGGACCTCGGTCGCCTCTTCGAAGATGGCGAGCGCTTCGGGATCGGTGGTGAGCACCATGCCGAACCCGACCCAGTCGAGGTTGAGGTACGATTCCGGGCAGCCGCCCTCGCTGTGCAGCCACTCCCACAACCGGATCGTGTACGGCCCGAACACCGGGCCGAAGAGGAACCCCGCTGCCACGTAGCCGTCGAGGCAGGGGTTGAGGATCTGCAGGAGGAGCGGCCCCAGGCGAAGGCCGCCGGCAACCCGCTGGCCGGGCTCCTGACCGGCGAGGGGGTATGTCATCAGAAACTGGCTGGTCGAGATGTATGAGGCCTGAGCGGACACCGACGCGTGCTGGCCCAACCCCGAACGTGCGCGCTGGGTCAGGGCCAACAGCGACGCGCACACTGCGTCGAGGGCGGCGAAGTTCCACACCACCGGTTCGCTGAGTCGCAGCGGTGCCCGGTCGCCATCTCCGGTGAGGCTCATCGTGCCAGACGCCGCGGCGATGGTGAGATCGGTCGCCGCCCAGCTCGCCTTGGGGCCCGTCTCCCCGAAGGGGGTGATGTTCACCGTCACGAGCTGGGGATGCGCGGCCCGCAACGCATCGAGATCGACATCCGCTGCGCCGCAGTGCAGCACGAGATCGGCGCCGGCGATGAGGCGCTCCAACTCTTCGGCTTCGCTGAGGACAACGGAGCGCTTGCCACGGTTCAGCGTCCGGTGCACCAGCGATTCTTTTTGGCCCGCACCGTCGCCGGCGAACGGGGCCAGCCGCCGGCTTCGCTGACCCTCGGGCGGCTCTACCGCGATCACATCGGCGCCCAACTGAGCCAGCAGCATGCCGGCCAGACCACCCCTGTCGTCGGTCAGGTCGATGACCCGGTACGGCAGCGCCATGGCGCGCTGCACGTTCTCGCCGATCGCCTGGTTCTGGTGGGAAGACGCCATGGGATCTGGGTTCCTCGAGTGCTCGCAGCGGGTGGTGCGAAGAAGCTACTTCTCTCGCTGTGCCCGCTTGCCTCGAAGTGTCAGCCGACATCCGGCCGCAGCGCCATCGCGGTCGAGATGCCGACGATGGGCCACTCGAGGTCGACGCCCCGAGTGAGCCGAGGAACTCAGTACCCGAGAAATCGAAGACGCCACCGTCCGCCGCGACCATCAGGACCCGTCGCCGTGGGCGACCATGTCGCAGATCGACTCAGTCAGGCTGACGCCGTGAGCCAGCACGCCGAGAACCGAGCCGACGAACGGCGCGTCGAACGCGAACACGCCGCCGTCCGAGCCGAGGAGGTAGTACCCGCCGTCGCTCGGTGTGGCCACCGCATCCACGATGCCCCCGCAGGGGTGATGCCCAAAGCCGCCAGGTCTCCATGGAATCGCGCGGTGCCGAAGGCGACCACCTCACAGCCGACACCCACTGCCTGCAGTTCGGGTTCGGGCTCGGGTTCAGGGTCCGGCTCTGGCTCAGGTTCGGGCTCGGGCTCCGACTCCACGGTGACTCGCATGTGGCCCCACGTCGGGAGCACGCGGAATGTCTCGGGATCGGCTTCGTCGTACAGGTTGAAGGCGTTGGAGATCGGCCCGGGCGGAGCGAGGAGCTGGTAGGCGATGCCGTCGACGACTTCATACGCGTAGACGTGATCGTGGCCGTGGAAGAACGCGCTGACGCCGTTCTCGACCATGAGATCGTGGATCGGGGTAGCCCAGCCGGGCCGCTCGATCGCCTCGTACTCACCATCGGCGTCGTTGGCACCCCGCGCGCGTATCCGGGACCGCCGGCCGAGTTGGGGACGTCGGGCTGCGCACCTGTCACGTGATGAGGGTCGAGGACCACGAACAGCGCATCGCCCCACTCGAACGCGTAGTAGTCCTCGCGGTGACCCTCCTCCCCTGCCTCGGGGAGGAGGTCGTCGTTGCCCGCATAGAAGCCGTCGGGAATCGGTGTAAGGAAGAACTCCTTGCGAGCCCGTAGCCCCATGATCGCCAGGCTGTTGGTGTCGTCGAAGTTCCACCCTTCCTCGTTCTCGTGGTTCCCGATGGCGAGCATCACCGGAGCGCTGTGACTGAAGTACTCCCGCTGGGTGAGGTAGACGCCATCGACTTCGGCCTGGCTGCCGAGGCCGTTCGTCACGAAGGCGTCCCCGAGATCGAAGTGGAGATCGGGGTTGTCGGCGCGGACGTTCTCGTTGGCCTCGGAGTAGATCAGTTTGTTCTGCGCGCCACCCAGGTGGTTGATGTGCGTGGTTGATCTGCCAGTGTCTTGCCACGCTGTGTGCTCTAAGGGCCGCGGGGTCGAGTGCCGCACCTGCGGTACGTCGCCCCAACAGTCACGGTGCGGCCGTTTGTACCGAGACGTATGTGCCCATCCACTACGTTTGTCGGCAAGCGTGGTTCGGGGAGGAGTCGTCATGGGTGTGCGAGGAGCGACATCGTCGCGTCGCGGGTTGGTTCGGCGGATCGGCGGTATTGCGATGGTGCTCGCCGTTGTGGGCGCGGCGGTCTTCGCGCCAACGGGTGCGCAGGCTGCGCCGGCGGCCGGTTTCGTGATGGAGCCGTATGCGACGGGCTTCGTCGTACCGGTCGACCTCGAATGGGCGCCCAACGGGTTGCTCTTCGTCGCCGAGAAGGACGGTCGCATCAAGGTCGTCGACAACGGCACCGTGTCGACGTTCCTGGACATCACCGCGGAGGTCAACAGCTACTCCGACAGAGGCCTGCTTGGAGTTGCAGTCCATCCAGACCTCACGACAGGGTCACCGTACGTGTACGCGCTGTACACGTACGACCCGCCCGAAGCCGCCAGCGGCGTCGGCAACGCGGCGCGTGACGGGGGCGGCCAGCGCGTCTCACGGCTCACCCGGTTCACCGCAGAAGCAGCCAGCGGATTCACGACCGTCGTCCCAGGCAGTGGCGTTACGATTCTCGGGGGCGGCGGCAACTGGACGACGGCGGGCGCTCCCTCGCAGCTCGACTCGGCCGATCACCCCGACTGGGCGTGCGGCAATCGCATCTTCGTTCGCGACTGCGTACCGGCGGACAGCGAGACCCACTCGATCGGTACCGTGACCTTCGGACCCGACGGCATGTTGTACGTGGGCAACGGCGACTCGTCCCGGTTCGGCGTTGCGACACTGCGGGCGTTCAGGACCCAGGATCCCGACTCCCTCGCGGGCAAGATCCTTCGCCTCGACCCCATCACCGGCGCTGGCGTGTCGACGAACCCGTTCTGGGACGGCGACGCGAACAGCAACCGATCAAAGGTGTTCCAGCTCGGTGTGCGCAACCCCTACCGCTTCACCGTTCATTCGAGCGGCGAGGTGTGGATCGGTGACGTCGGCGAGGTGACCTGGGAAGAGATCAACCACGGCGGTCCCGGAGCCGACTTCGGCTGGCCATGCTTCGAGGGCGGACCCTCCGGCACGAGTCTGCCCGAGACGAGGTTCGACTCGTTCGCCGACTGCAGCTACTACTACGCGGACAACAGCGCCGTCGCCCCGGTCCATTCATACGCCAACGCAGGTGGCGCCGCCGTCATGGCGACGGACTTCTACACCGGAACCGCCTGGCCGGTCGAGTACCACGATGCGCTGATCGTGGTCGACTTCGAACAGGCCACGATCAAGGCCATGCAGGTCAGAGGGGCCGCGGTCACCGAAGTCACGCTGGCCACCGCCGTCGTCGCTGTCGACGCGACGTTCGGGCCCGACGGCGATCTCTACGTCGCCGAGATCGTGACGGGGACCGTGTCACGCATTCGGCTCGACGCGCCTCCACCCAACGTCGCGCCGACGGCAAGCGCCGGCGCCGACCGGACCGTGCAGGACACAGACGGCAACGGAGTTCAGGCGGTCACGCTCGACGGCTCCGCCAGCTCGGACCCCGACGGCGTGATCGTCAGCCATGTGTGGTCCGTCGCCGGCACCACCGTGGCCATCGGCCCCAACCCCACCGCAGACTTCGCAGTCGGCTCCACCACCGTCCTGCTGACCGTCACCGACGACCTCGGCGCCACAGGGACGGACACAGTGGTGGTCACCGTCGATCCAGCTCCACCGCCGCCTCCACCGGGCGGCAACCTCTCGGTCGACAAGGCCGAGCTGAGCGGCAACCGCATCAAGGTCGAGGGAACCGGCGCGATCGGAGGCGCAGACATCACCGTCGACGGCCAACAGCTGGGCTCCGCCGAGAACAACGGTGACTTCAAGCTCGAGGCGCGCAACTTCACGTCCACGAGTTGCACCGTGGAGGTCTCCGACGGCGTCGACACGGTCACCGTCGCCCTCGACGGCTGCTGAGGACGGCGCAATGGGTCGAGCCTCGACCTCGCCAGAGGTTAATTCCGACTAATTCAGTCGGAATTGTCACCCATAGCCGTTAGCCTGCAGCGGACCGCTCCCGATCGTCGGGAGATCGCTCGATTCGTCGATCGTCGCGAGGAGGCCAGATGTCGCAGACCTTGACCGCCGAAGCCCCGGCGTCACGCGCCGCTCTCATCGTGCCCCGCTGGTGGAACGGACGTCCGTCGGTCGACCCCGAGTCCTGGGTGATCGACTGCTCGGACTACGACATGGAAGCGGCACAGGACCCGAACAGCGAGCTGGCCACTCGAATGCGCGCCACGTTCGACGACGTCGGGCTCGTCCATCTCGCCAACACCGGTCGCACTGAGCTGAGCGACATGCGAGCGCTCGCGGAGCTCGTCGTCGACACGGGGATGGAGTATCAGGGTGGAGCCAACCCCAGACGCGTCCTGCAGCCGAACGTGTACGAGGTCGGCGCGCCGCTCTCGGCATGGCTCCACTATCACCACGAGATGGCCTACGTCGGCACCAGCACCTCGATGCTGGGGTTCCTGTGCCGGAGTGAGCTGCCCGGCCGCGGCGCCACCTTCGTGAGCGACAACCTTCGAGCAACCGAAGCACTCCTCGAAACCGAACTGGGTCGCAAACTGGCCGAGCTCGGCGTGTGCTACCGCCGTGATCTGACCGATCGCAACGCATTCTCGGGACGCGAGCAGGTCGGCGTGTACAACCACTGGCAGCAGTCACTCCAGACCGAGGATCCCGGTGCGGCCGAGGAGCGGGCCAGAGCCATGGGCCTGGTCACGTCGTGGGGCCAGGACCGACTCCTGCGCACCCGCTTCTACTCGGCGTTCGAATACTTCCCACGGCTCGATCGCAACGTGCTCTTCAGCAGCGTGGCCGACCACGCGATGTGGTTCGACGCGTGGCCGTTGGTGGAGCGGCTCCCGCCCCATCAGCGTCCGCTCTGGATGACCTTCGGGGACGACTCGGACTTCACCGAGGACGAGCTGCGCACCTGGGTGGAGGTCTACGACCGCTTCGGCACGCCGATCGATTGGCGAGTCGGAGATGTTGCCATCGTGTGCAACTACCGATTCGCTCACGGACGCCCCGCCATTCACCTCGAAGCGGGCGAAGAGCGCGAACTCGGCGTCGTGCTCGGCGCCCCCTTCGAGCGAGTCGGCGATCAGCCAGGAGCCTGGTAGCCGCTGGCAGCGGCACGCCGTGGGCGAACTCGCTTCCCTTGCTGACGGCTCGGACGCATACTCACCGTGCGGCAGATTGAGGGTTGGGGGCGAGGAGATTCGACATCGGCATCCACGACCCCGACCAGCCCGCCCACATCGCCTTCTTCGAAGTGGTCGACAACCCGGGCGATGGCCCCAACGGCTACCGCCTCGAGTTCGCCTCCACAGAAGAACGCGAGCACGGGGTCTTCGCAGCCGAAGGCGCCATGGCCCGAACACAGATGGAAGAGTGGAACGCCTGGAAAGCCAGCCGCTGAGCCACCCGAAACGAGCCACACTCATGGTCGACGCAGACATCCTTGCGCTCTATCGCAGTTTGAGCAGCCGAGTCATCGAACTTGCGAAGTCCGATCCGGCGGCCCCGATCCCGGCCTGCCCCGAATGGAACGCCCAACAGGTGCTGGCTCACGTGACCTCAGTTGCCGAGGACTGGGCCGCGCGCCGGCTCGACGGCTACGGCAGCGATACGTGGGCCGCCGCGGGAGTCGCGCGGTTGGCCGATGATTCAGTGGACCAGCTCGGCCAGCGCTGGGCCACAGCGATCGATGCAATGGCCCAACTCGACGACGAACCCGGGATGGGCGACCCGGTGCGATTCGCCTTCGGTGATGCCGCGGTGCACGAAGCCGACCTGAGGGGCGCGCTGGCCCCGGGCACCACGCTGCCCTCTCCCACCCTCGAGGCGGCCAGCAACACGGCGTGGGTCATGTTCCGCAGCAGCCTGAAACGCCACGGTGCACCACCGCTGGTCGTACGCCTCATCGATGGAGCCGAACTCCGACACGGAGAGGCCGAAGCCGACGCCGTGGAGCTTCGCATCAGCCGTCACGAGATGTTCCGGGCGCTGCAGGCTCGTCGCAGCGCCGACCAGATTCGCGCCTACGACTGGTCGGGCGATCCCGAACCATTCCTTCAGGCCGGCCTCATCGGCCCCAACATCCCAGCCGGTCGAACCGGCCTCGCCACCTGGCCCGACGACGACCTCATCGAGACTCCCGTCGGCTGACCCCCCGCCTGCCGGCTCTGCTCCCCCGAGGCGCCATCGCCACCCTCGACGCCAATCGACCCAACGAGAACACCTGAGCGCCGCCGCATCGAACCAACTCGCGGAATACTGCCATCCTCTCGTGTGTTAAGTATCCCTAACATCCAAGACAAAGGAACCCTGTCCCACAATGCAGACCACCAGAAAGTCCTCACCGGCGGAGACCGGCAGCGCGGAGCGCCCGCGCTTCGCTATCGGCCACGTCGGCCTGTCGGCGAACGACATCGAGAAGCTGACCGAGTTCTACGTCGAGATCGGGATGCGCCCGGTCGCGTCGTTCGACCACATGGCGATCCTCGAGCTTCTCGGCGGGACCCACATCGTCATCTCGAGCGGCGCGAGCGGCGCCCAGCAACTCGATCTGATCGTCGACGACATCGACGAGACGCACGGCGTCGTCACGGCAGCCGACGGCGCCCCAGGCGCGATCCGACGCGGCTCGCCACACGACACCTTCGTCGCCACGGACCCCGAAGGCAACCGGCTCACGATCCACTCCACGCACGCGATCGGGCCCGTGTAGCCGAGCTCGCCAGAGGCTGCCTGACCCAGCCACCTGACCACGTCCCCTTCCCAGCAGAGAGCTCTCGATCAGCCCCGGCCGGCGTCGCAGGGAAGGGTTAGTTTGGCTGCACGTTCCGCCTGCCGTGCCGAGGGGAGGCTCCGGGTGCAGTTCGTACAGGTTCGTTCCCGCGCCGAGGCCCTGGCAGCCCTGGCTGAGTGGGGCGACGACGCCCAGGTGCTCGCTGGCGGCACCGACATCATGCTCCAGTGCCGGCGGGGTCAGGTCGCCCCGGGTCGACTGCTGCACATCGAACCGCTCGACGAGCTTCGGCGTCTCGAGCCGGCGCAGCCGGGCGCCCGAACATCGATCGGCTCCCTCGCGACCCACCGCCAGCTGAGCACCCACGACTCTCTTCGCACATGTCAGCCGGCGCTGGCGGCCGCTTCGGGCATGGTCGGCGGCTGGCAGACCCAGTCGGTCGGCACCCTCGGCGGCAATATCGCCAACGCCTCGCCCGCCGCCGACTGCGTTGCACCACTTCTCGTCGCCGAGGCCCAGGTCACCCTGGCGTCCCACGACGGCGAACGTCACATGGATCTGCGTGACTTCATGGTCGGCCGTCGACAAACTGCGCTGCAGCCACACGAGCTCATCACCGCAATCGACATGGAGCCCCTCCCCGCCGGGGTCGGCGAGAGCTACGTCAAGGTCGGCCGTCGCGGGGCCATGGACGTTGCGATCGTGGGGATCGCTGCCCGGATCGGTATCGATGAGGGCACCGTCTCACTCGCCCGGGTTGCCATGTGTTCGATGGGCCCGGTGCCGTTGCGCGTCCCCGGGGCCGAGGCCGCCCTGCTGGAGTCGACGTTGCAGGCAGAAGACCTCGACGCCGCAGCGGAGGCCCTCGTGGCGGCGGCCGACCCGATCGATGACGCTCGGGCATCGGCCCGCTACCGCATCCGCATCGTCCGAGGTCTGCTCGAGCGGGCAGTGGACCAATGTCGGATGGCGTCGTGATGGAGGTCGAGGTGACAGTTCGCTGCACCGTCAACGGCGCCGCGAGAGAGCTCGAGGTCAACCCGAGTGCTCCACTGCTCAACACGCTCCGAGAGGACCTCTACCTCACGGGCACCAAAGTGGGTTGTGAGGAAGGCGAATGCGGCGCCTGCACCGTGCTGATCGACGGCCAGCCCGTCGATTCATGTATCTATCCGACCGGCGCGGTCGAGGGGCGTGAGGTGCGAACGGTCGAAGGCCTCTCCGGCCCAGATGCGCCGCTCGGTCTCCTGCAGCAGGCCTTTCTCGACAACGGCGCTGTGCAGTGCGGCTTCTGCACGCCGGGCCTTTTGATGACGCTGACGGCGCTGCTCGAGGTCGATCCCCAACCCGCGCCCGACGTGATCCGCCGAGCACTCGACGGAAACATCTGTCGCTGCACCGGGTATCAGCAGGTCATCGAGGCGGTTGTGGCCGCGGCAGGAAGTGCCCGATGACCGTCGGTTCCTCTGCAACACGGAGCGACGGCGAGGCCAAACTGCGCGGCGATGCCCGGTTCGGCGTCGAGATCGAGGCACCGGGCATGCTGCACGCTCGCCTACTCCGCGCGTCTGTCGCCGCGGCGCAGATTCAATCGGTCGATACGTCAACGGCGCGGGCGATGGCTGGTGTAGCCGACGTCATCACTGGCGCCGACGTTGCGAACGACCGGACGGGAGTACTGCTGAACGACATCCCCCTGTTCGCTCACGACTATGTCTCCTACGAGGGTGAACCCATCGCAGCGGTGGTCGCCGACACCGCTGAGATCGCCGATCGTGCCGTGGCCGCGATCGACTTGCAGTTGTCTGAGCAGCCACCCATCGCGACACCCGCGCAGGCGCTCTCCCCCGACGCGCGCCTCGTGCATCCTGGATGCGACACGTTCACGACCACCGGCGCCGAGTGGGTCAGGTCGGGCAATGTGGTGGCCGAGGTGGCCAACACGGTCGACCTGGGCGATGCTTTCGAACGAGCGCACCTCGTTGTCGAGGACACCTACTCGACGCCCCGCCAGTACCAGGCGTACCTCGAACCCAAGATGGCGTTGGTCTCCTATGAAGCAGGTCGCTACACGGTCCAGGTGAGCCACCAGTTCCCGTTCCGGGTTCGGGATCGGCTGTCCCAGATTCTGGAGGTGCCGAAGTCGGCGGTGCGGGTCATCGGGCACCACATCGGCGGCGGGTTCGGCGCCAAACTCGACATCGGGCTCGAGGCCTACGCCTGCATCTTGGCCCGGCGCACGGGACGGCCCGTGAAGATGGTGAACACCGCAGCGGAGGAGATGCTCGCGGCCCCGTGTCGTGCCAACGCCACGATCACCCTTCGCTCAGCGATCGCGGCCGATGGCCAGATCCTCGCCCAAGACGTCGACGTGGTCTTCGACAGCGGCGCCTACGCCAACAACGGACCGGCGCTGTCCAGCATCCCGATGTTCGTCTACGGATCGATCTATCGAGCCACCGCTGTACGGGTGAGGACTCGCTGCGTGTACACCAACACGGCACCCACCGGTGCCTTCCGAGGGGTCAATGGCCCGTATCTGGTGTTCGCCCTCGAGCGGCACATGGATCACATCGCCGACGAGCTCGGTCTCGACCGACGCCAGTATCGGCTCGACTCGCTGGCCAACGATGGCGACCCCATGCTGAACAGCCAGCCCATGGCCGGCACGGCCATCCTGCGAGAGGCGTTCGACGAGGTCGAACGGATCGCGCCGTGGGCCGAGTGCGGTTCGGGCCAGCTGCGCGGTGTCGGCTTGGCCGCCACCGTGTGGCTCACCAATCCCATGCCCGCCCACGCCACGGTCAAACTCAACGAGGACGGCAGCCTGGGTGTGATCACCGCCGCCACCGACAGCGGCTCGGGCGCGGTAACCACCGGCGTCCGCCAGATCGCTGCGGAGGCTCTGGGAGTCGATGTCGAGCAGGTGATCGTCACCATGCCCGATACCGACATGGCCGGGTACGACGCCGGTTCTCAGGGGAGCCGCACCACCCACGTTGTCGGCCGCGCCGTACACGACGCCACGGCCGAAGTGCGCCAAGGCGTCGTCGAACGAGCCGCCCAGCTGCTCGAAGCCTCCGAGGACGACCTGGTCGTGAAGAACGGGCAGGTCCATGTCGCCGGCGTGCCGGCGACCGCGGTCTCCTTGGCCCAGATCGCCAACACCGCGACCACAGCCGGTCAATCCATCTCCGCGACCGCCTCCTACGCAACGCCCTCGCCGCCCTACGATCCGGCCTGCGCGCCCGGCATGCTGTTCGCCGCGTGGCCAACCCCGACCTATCACGCCCACCTCGCCGAGGTCTCGGTCGATCCGGTCACCGGCCAGGTCACCGTGGATCGCTACGTGGTTGCCCAGGACGTCGGTCGAGCGATCAACCCCGACGCCATCCGAGGTCAGATCCAGGGTGGTGTCGCCCAGGGTCTCGGCTACGCCCTCTGGGAGCGACTCGACATCGACGAGGGCCGCTATCGGCAACGTTCGTTCGAGACACACGGACTCCCGCTGGCCTGTGATGTTCCCGCGGTCGAGTCCGTCCTGCTGGAGCCGGGCGAAGAGGCCGGCCCGTACGGAGCCAAGGGTGTGGCCGAGCCGCCGATCGTGCCGGTCGGCGCCGCCATCGCCAACGCCGTCGCCGATGCGGTGGGAGCGCCGATCGACCAACTGCCGATCACCCCAGAGGTGGTGCTCGACGCCCTCGAACGGGGCCGGAACGGATGAGAGTCGGCGTCGACGTCGGCGGTACCAACACCGACGCTGTAGCTCTCGACGGGAGCACGGTTCTGGCGTCGGACAAGCGGCCGACCACACGCGACATCACCACCGGCATTGTCGAGGCCGTGAGCGCCCTGACCACCTCCGGGCCACTCGCCGATCGGCCGGTCACCGCGGTCATGATCGGCACCACCCACTTCACGAACGCCGTCGTCGAGGCTCGTCGGCTGGTACCGACGTGCGTGGTGCGCCTCGGGCTTCCAGCCACCAAGGCCATTCCGCCACTGCTCGAGTGGCCAGACCGGTTGCGGGCCGAGATCGGGCAGCACGTCTACCTGTGTCACGGCGGCCATGAGTTCGACGGACGTCCGATCAGCGAACTCGTGCCCGACGAACTTCGTCGAGCGGCCAACGATGCCGCCGAGAAGGGTGTGCGGTCGGTTGCCATCACCTCCGTGTTCTCACCGGTCGACAACGAACTGGAGGTGGAAGCCGCCGAGATCATGCGCTCCGAAGTGCCCCACCTCGACATCAGCCTGTCGCAGGAGATCGGACGCTTGGGACTCCTCGAGCGCGAGAACGCCACGATCATGAACGCATGCCTGCGTCCCCTGGCAGAAACAACGATCGATGCGTACGCAGCTGCGTTGCTCGAGCTGGGTATCTCCTGCCCTCTTCACGTGAGCCAGAACGACGGCACACTGATGGGTGCCGAGGTCGCCCGCCGTTATCCGGTCGCCACGTTTGCGTCCGGCCCGACCAACTCCATCCGGGGCGCCGCGTTCTTGAGCGGACTGCCGGACGCGGTGGTTGTCGATGTCGGCGGCACCACCGCCGATATCGGGCTCCTCGTCGGGGGCTTCCCGCGGGAGGCATCGTCGGCGATCGAGATCGGTGGCGTGCGGACCAATTTCCGCATGCCCGACGTTCTCTCCATGGGCATCGGCGGCGGGAGCCGTGTGCGGGGCGAGCCCCCGCAAGTCACGGTCGGTCCGGACAGCGTCGGCTTCGAGCTCGACCGTCGAGCGCTCGTGTTCGGAGGGGCCGAGCTCACCGCCACCGACATCGCGGTGGCCGTGGGCCGAGCCGATGTCGGAGACGCGACCGCGGTACAGCAGCTCGACCGCGCGCTGGTGGCCAATGCGGTCGAGGCGATCGAGACCGGCATCGCCGAGGCGATCGAGGGCATGAAAACCTCAGCCGAACCAGTCCCGGTCATCGTCGTCGGTGGCGGCGGCGTACTCCTCGGCGACACGATCGCCGGAGCCTCAGTCACCGTACGGCCACCACACTTCGAGGTCGCCAACGCTGTTGGGGCCGCGATCGCCCAGGTCGGCGCCGAGACAGACGCCGTGTACGCCCTGGGCGATCGCAAGCGAGAGGACGCCGTCGCCGAGGCACGCGATGCCGCCGTCGATCGAGCGATCGAGGCCGGCGCCATTCCGGCAACGGTCGAGGTGATCGACGTCGAGGAGATCCCGCTCACGTACCTCCCCTCGAACGCAATCAGGATCAGGGTCAAAGCGGTCGGCGACCTCCACCACGAACAGGACGTGTGACATGACAGCTCACAAGCAGGTCGGGCTCGTGTTGGGCAGCGCGATCGCCCCCAACCATGTGCCGAGGTTGGCGGCGCTCGCCGAGGGGTCCGGGTTCGACGAGATTTGGCTGGCCGAGGACTTCTTCTTCACGGGCGGCATCTCCGGTGCCGCCCTGGCGCTGGGAGCAACCACCGATCTGAAGGTCGGTTTGGGAGTGGTCTCGGCCGTCGCTCGCCACCCCGCCCTCTTGGCGATGGAGATCTCGACGCTGACGAGCATCCACCGTGGTCGTCTCATCGCGGGAGTCGGGTTGGGCGTACCGGCCTGGGTCCGCCAGATGGATCTCCACCCTCGATCGCCATTGACCGCGCTGCGCGAAACCGTGCAGCCGGTCCGCGAACTCCTTCAGGGCGAGACGGTGAACCAGGAGGGCGAAGTCTGGTCCTACCGCGATATCACCCTCACCTACCCCGAGAGCGGCAGCCCCACACCCCTCTGGCTCGGTGTGATCGGCCCCAACATGTTGCGGCTGTCCGGCGAGATCGCCGACGGATCGATCTTGTCCGTGTCTGCCAGCCATGCCTACGTCCGCTGGGCCCGCGAGCGCATCGACGAAGGCCGGGCGCTGGCAGGCCGCAACGACCACCACCCCGTCACCGTCTTCGCGCTGTATGCGGTGGATGCCGACGGAGATGCAGCTCGGGCCTCAGCCCGCAGCACCCTTGCGTTCTACCGCCAGAACGGCGCAAACGGCCTCACCGACGTCTACGGCATCTCAGACGAGGTGAACGACATGGTGGGCCGCGGTGGATACGACACGCTGGTGTCCGAGATGCCAGACCAGTGGGTGGAGGATCTCACGATTGCCGGCACGTCGGCGGAGTGCGCCGCCAAGATCAACGGGTTCTACGAGGCCGGCGCCGATTCGGTTGCTCTGTTCCCCGTGGCGACCGACCGCCTCGAGGAGGTCGTTCGTCTGACCGCGGACGAGGTGCTCCCGCTGGTCTGAGCTCTCACCCTGCTGCGGTGCTGTCGCTCGCTAGACGGCTGCGGTGTAGTCGAGATCGAAACCGAAAGCCCGCGGCCCCACCACCGCGAGAGCTTCAGGTGTGACCAACAGATCGGGACATGGCAGAACGAGAACATCGGCCCGTACCCCGTATCGCAGCAGCTCCGTGGTGATCGGTTCGCCCGTGTCGGAGACCACGAGCGTGATCAGGTCAGGCACGGTCACGACCGGCCGCCCGTCTTCGAAGATCGCCAGGTTCTCATTCTGAAACTCGATACGAATCGACCGTCCACTGTCGTCGGCGAGTCCCTCGATCGTCATCTCGCCTCGAGCAAAGCCCTGCGCCGTCCGCCGGTGAACGTCGACCACTTTCCCGCGAAGAAAGCGCCGACCGCCCGCAACCTCGACGATCGCCGACGACGGGTCGGACTTGTCGACCCGCGCCTGCAGGATCGCGAGGCCGATCGACTTGGCCAGCTCGAGCGTTCCCGGAATGATCGTTCGCCGGCACGTGGCTCCGTCCATCACACCCATGGCGAGACCGGTGTGACCACCCATCTCGATGGTGCTGGCGCGCGCCAGACGTTCGAGCCACATGGCATCGTTGAGATCGGCGAACACCACTGTGTTGCCCCGTTCGTCGGCGATGGCCGCAGGGGCCGGCGAGACGCCGTAGATCAGGTAGGTAATCATCTGGAGCTCGGGGAAGGCCCGCCCCATCCCGTCGCCGTTCACGACCGGGATACCCATGCGGGCGGCCACGACCATGGGCACCATGGAGTTTCCGCCGCCCATCTCGAAGGGGGCCAGGGCGTCGAACCGGCGACCGAGATGGGTCTCGAGGGCCCGGCATGCGTCGGTCTCTTCGTCGCCCCCGGCGATCTTCTCGTAGCTGACGACGGGTGAGCCCATCCCGCCCACACCGACCAGCAGGGCGTCGTCGCTGAGCTCCTCGGGATCGATCACCGTGACGCGGGCGCCGTCGGCGAAGATCTGGCGGAGGCGCAGATATCCCAGATACGGGTTGCCGCCACCACCGGTCCCCAAGACCGCAGCGCCGAGAGCGATGGGCATGAGATCGGGTTCGGTGATCTCCCACACGGGCTGCCTCCACGTCCGA
>CAZVUM010000028.1:0-22222 GCA_964629575.1 uncultured Acidimicrobiales bacterium
AGTGGCGGCAATCTGCCCCTATACCTGCACAAACTATCCGAACAGCCTCTCAGAGCCGCAGTATGGACCCTCGCGGAGCAGCTCCGCATCGGAGATGAAAATCTCGCCATATGCGACTGCATCCTCCATGGCGACTGTGCCAGTTGCGACATCTATCGCTGTTTGGATCGGGTTCCCCGCGCGCCGCCTGCCCGTATCCCAGGTGTACACCATCGCGGTTGAGCCGCGGTCTGCGACCGCAGCGCCAAACGCGGCTGCTCCAGAAGCCATGTTTGCTAGGCGCTCGCCATCGTTCTTCAAGGCTTCAACCGTTGCCTCGAGGACAGCACCACCTGCATCGGTAACGAGATCAAGGCCTGCGTCGCCGACACCAACAACCGCATCCCCCGCGCGCTAGAGCCCATCACCAGCGAGATCACCGCCAGCAACTGTCACGTCGCGAATCTCATCCAGAGGACAAGGGCGGCCGAAGATGCAATGCCCCGTCGGATCTGCGTATCTGACCGGGTTGTTCTGTACGTATCCATAGCGATTGAGATCCTGACTGCTGCCTGGGTCGGGCACGAGAGTGTCGGTTTGTGTAAAGCGCCCGGTAGCCGGGTTGTAGTAGCGGGCGTTGTAGTGCATGAGCCCGGTGTTGTCGTCGGTTTGGCCGGTGTAGGTGCGGTCTGTGCCGAGTTCGTTGGCGCCGCTGGTTGTGCGGGGGACTCCGAAGGCTTGGTAGCGCTGGATGGTGGTGGCGCCGGTGTGGTCTCTTGTGATGGAGGCTGAGCCGAGGTGGTCGGATCCGACCGCAATGACGGTGTCGGCTTCGGTGTAGCCGAGGCGACCGGCGAGGGTGTGGTGGGTTCGGACGTCGATGTTGGTGGTGAGCTCGGTGAGGGACTCGATTTGTCCACCGCCGGCGCCGCGAATGACTCGCCCGGTGTAGCCGCCGGAGACTGAGCCGGTGTAGATGTCGGTGTCGGTGTCGCCGTCCCAGTCGCTTGTTCCGTAGATGACAAGGTCGCCGACTGCGGATGCGATGCCTTCGGCGTAGCCGAGTTGCCAGCCGCCGGCGCCGTTGCCTCGGATCATGTACAGGCTTGGGCCGTCGCGGACCACGAAGTCGGGATCGCCGTCGCCGTCCCAGTCTTGGGAGGCGTGGATGTCTTCGAAGACTTGCCATCCGGCCCCGATTTGGTAGGGGGACCCGGTAACGGCTCCGCTTCCGGTGGTGGGCCAGATGAAGTAGTCACCGATGCTGTTCATGACGGCGATGTCGATGGTGCCGTCTTGATCCCAGTCTGTGGTGGTGATGTGGAAGGCCCACCACCAGTCCGGGGGTCCGGCGGTCATGACTTGGGGTGTGGTGTTGAAGCCGCCGGTGCCGTTGCCGGAGAACCATTCGAGTTTCCAGGTTGTGGCGTTGCGACCAAGGAGGTCGATGTCGCCGTCGCCGTCCCAGTCTCCGACGGGGATCAGCATGTTCCAGTTCCCGAGGCCGGTGAGGGTGTGGTTGGTGCCGGTAGTTACGCCTCCTGCGACGTTGGGGTCGCGGTCGGTGACGTTGACTGTGGCGCCGGTGACGGAGATGACTTTGGTGCCGGCATCGGTGTCGATGGTGGAGACGCCGAGCGCGCCGGTGTAGCTGGTTGTTGTCGTCGGTCCGACTTCGATTTCGTAGAGGCCGTCGAGGTTGTAGGTGGTGGTTCCGTCGACGGTTCGTACGACTCGGTTGCGGTCGGCGTCGTAGGACATGTCTGCGGTGGTGGCGCCGGTGATGGTTTGGAGTTGGTTGCGGGCGTCGTAGCTGTAGGTGGTTGACCCGGCGTTGGTCATGTTGCCGGCGCCGTCGTAGCTGTAGGTGATACCGCCCGCTGAGGTGAGGGCGTGGGGTCCTGCGGTACCGGCGCCGTAGGTGAGGGTGCCGTTGACGGTTCCGTATCCGGTGGCGTTGGTGATGTTGCCTGATGGGTTGTAGGTCCAGGTGTTCGATACCGGGTTCGGTCCGGTGGCGTCAGCGGAGATGCAGGTGTTGGATGTGGTGTAGGCGACGGTGAGCCGGTTGAGGTCGTTGCCCACCCCCACCATCGAGACACTTCTCAACGCCTTCTTGTAACCACTAGTCCAGACGCCAACCCTCAGCCCGAGCGAACCCCGGGCATGACCGGGCGGGTCCGGCTTCACGCGTCGGGTCTGGCCGTGCGCATTGCTGGGCTGGCCGGTCGCTATGTGAGATTGCGTAGTCGCAGCCCACCAATGGATTCGAAGTCGGTCCGGTTTCGAGTGGCCAGGTTGAGACCGTGTTCCAGAGCTGTTGCGGCGATCAGTGCATCGGGCAGACGGACCTGTGTCTCTCGCCGGATTCGGCCGGCTCGCTCGGCGACTGGGCGGTCGATTTGGACCTCGCGGAACGGGGCTAGCAACAGGTTGGCGAGGTTGGTAGCTGAATTGCCGGCGAAGAGCTCGGCCCGGGTGATCACCGAGTAATGCAATCGGTGACGACCGGCCCTCAGCTCGTGCGCGCCGCGCAGGTGGTCGATGAACACGTCGGTGTCGACCAGAACGTCAGCCACGGTCCCACTCGTCTCGGTCGGGTTTGGTGGCGTCGGGTGCAGCTCCGAAGGTGGATGCCAGCGCCTCGGCGGGGTCGGGTTGGGCTTGGGCGAGGTAGTCGTCGAGCGCCCGGCGGATGATCTCGGCCATGCTCAGCCCTTGGACGCCCGCCAGCGCGTCGATCCGCTGTCGTTGCTCGTCGGTGAGGTACACCTGGGTGCGGGTCGAGGACATACAGCACACTATACAGCACTAGGTTCCTTGAGCATTCACAGACTCCGGTGCATCCGAACCCGGGGAACCATCGTCACCCGTCCCATCACGCTCACCAACCAAAGCTCGAAACCCCCGAGCTCAACGTGCCGTTGTGCGATGCCACCGGCGGCCCGAAGGGGTGCGCGAGAACCCTCATTATGCCGGTAACGCCCTCCCAACTCAGACTGCACTTGCATCCGAATCGGCGGGAGTCGCGGTGCTACTGCCGGGCGATGTCTGCCGACAGTTGAGCCCACTCGATGACGGCATCGTCGTCATCCCACACGTCCTGGGGGACCTCCCGGTAGGGCATCTTGCCGTGTTTGGCGGCACCGACTTCGAGGTACCGATCCTGGTTCGTCGAGTCGCACTTGAAGTACACGGCACCGGACGAGTCGATCAGGGCGAACATCTTGGCGTCGATGAAAACGCCGTACCCGCCGAACATCTTCTTGGCCGACACGTCACCCAACTCGTCCAACCGATCGATCGCCTCCTCGGCGGCGTCCGTTCCCGTCTCCGTTGCTTCGCCCGTCAGCCGCGCGCCGCGGCATCCATCCTCAGCCATGAGAACCAGTATCCGCGATCCGGGACTCGACCGCGGCCAGCCGTCCGGTCCGACTCGCCGGACTGATGTCGAAGCGCAGAACAACGAGCCGCTCCACCACTGCGGGTTGACGGTCGGGATCCACTTCGCGACCGTCTGGGCATGGACGTTGCCACGCTCATCTTCAATCGTTCGCTCGACTCATCGAATCGGCGGGAGTTCGAGACACGGCTGCGTCGCCTCGAAGAACTCGGCTTCGCCGGGATCGCGATGCCAGACAGTCAGTCGCTGATCCCTGAACTCAACGTCCAACTGGCGGTGGCGGCCATGGCAACAGACCAGGTCACCCTGTGGCCCGCGACCGCCAACGCGTTGACACGTCACCCGGCGGTGGCCGCGAGCGCCATCTCGGCCATCGACCAGCTGGCGGGAGACGGCGCCGACGGAGCGGGGCGAGTGTGGTTCAACCTCGGGAGCGGCGACAGCGCGGTCTACAACCTCGGGCTGCGCGGTGCGCGGCTCGCGGAGATGCGCGAGTACATCGTGGCGATCAAGGATCTGTACAGCAGCGGCGAGGCCACCTGGCGGGGCGACACCATTCGGCTCACCTGGCCGACTCGCCCCATCCCCGTGTATCTGACCGCTGAAGGTCCCAAGACGCTGCAGCTGGCGGGCGAGCTCGCCGACGGCGTCCTCGTCGGCAATGGCTTGCAGCCAGAAATCGTCGCCGATGCGTTGGAGAACATCGCCATCGGGGCGCGGAAGGCCGGCCGCGACCCAGCCGACGTCGATGTGTGGTGGTTCGTCAAGTGGAACATGGACGACGACCGGCAACGGGCCATTCACGAGGCACGGATGACGCTGACCGCGTCGGCCAACCATGCATTCCGTTTCACCCTCGAGGGCAAGCACATTCCAGAGGAGTACAAGGACGCAATCGGCGAGCTTCACCGCCGGTACGTGTTCTCCGAGCACGAGAAGACAGGGTCGGAGTTGAGCAACGCCACGATCGTCGAGGAGCTGGGGCTGACCGACTACCTGGCTGAGCGGTTCATGATCTGCGGTCCGCCGCAGGACTTCGTCGACAAGCTCACGACGCTGAACGACCTCGGTGTGTCGAAGATTCTGATGGCGTTCTTCGGTGAGACCGACTTCGATGGCAAGCACGAACGGTTCGGTACCGAAGTGTTGCCCCTCCTCCCGAACTGAACCTCCCGTCGCCGAACGGCCCGAACCGGCACGCGCCATGGGAGTCGACCCACTCGCAGTCGAAACGGTGCGGCCCATAGGCTGACGTCATGCTGATCCTGGCGCTCGTGCTCTCGCTCGTCATCGGGTTCGTCGTCGCCGCTGGTGCGATCGGGCGTGAGGCCCGGCGGCTCGGTTCGCAGCGCCGCGAGCCGGTGTGGCGGCTCGAGGAGGCGGCGCTGTTCGTGGAGGACGCCCTTCCCGGCGACACGGCCGCTGCGCTCGATCGCGACAGCTTGCGATCGCTTCTGCGGTGGCACCTCAACCAACTCCAGTTCGAGCGTCGTGAGGGAACCCAGCCCGACATCAGCGACGACCGCGCCAACACCAGCCAGCTCTATCGGCATGCACGCGGTGAGGGCATGGAGGTCACCCGGCCGGTGGTCGACGATGTCGTCGTGGCCCATCTGAGCTACCTGGAGCGCATCGGTGCGCTCGGAGTGGCCGACGCCGGCTGACGCAGTCGCCGCCGGTCCGATGGTGCAGACTGGGACGATGGAGCCCCCCAAGGAACTCGAGGGTCACCGTTTCGTCGGTGACAAACGGAGCCAGGTCGTCTACGACCTCGAGAACTGCGACACGCCCGAGCTGATCGAGGACATCGTGGCCGCCAAGGCCTATGCGACCTTCGGTCCCGACGAACTGCGCGAGGCTCGCAACCGCGGCTATCGGCCCAGCAAACGCACCAGCGCCTGAGCGTGCCGGCCACCGTCACAGAAACGCGCATCGACGGCTCGCCAGAACTCGACGCGTATCTCGTACGCCCGGAGCGGTCGGCCTCGAGCTTGCCGGGAATGGTGCTCTGCCACGGATTTCCGTCCGCGCAGCGTCCGGGTATCCCCAATCGTTCGTATCAGCTCTTCGCCGAGCGGGTCGCGGCGGAGCAGGGGTGGACCGTTCTCGCGATCAGCTTGCGAGGTTGTGGCGAATCAGAGGGATCGTTCTCCCTTGACGGGTGGGTGACCGACGTTGGCCGCGGCGTTGAGCGCCTGCGTGAAGAGGGCTGCCGGGGCGTGTGGCTTGTGGGCTCGTCGACCGGTGGGTCGCTGTCGATCCTCGCGGCCGCTCGGGATCCGCTCATCAAGGGTGTTGCGGTGATGGCTCCGCGAGCCGATTTCGACGATTGGGCGTCGGACCCGCGCCGATTTCTCCAGCACTGCAGGGCTGTCGGCGTGATCGACGACGAGCCCCCGTCGCTCAGCGTCTGGGCCCGTCAGCTCAAGGACAACCGGCCCATCGACGCCGTGCCGCGCCTGTCCAACCGACCCCTGCTCATCCTGCACGGCCTCGCCGACCTCCAGGTCCCCGCCGACGATGCGCGAGCCCTGGCAGCGCAGCACGAACGGGCCGAGCTCCGCTTGATCCCCGGCGCCAACCACCGCATCCGCCACGACCCGCGGGCTGTCGCGGTGCTCCTCGGTTGGTTGGAGCACCAAGCCGTCGACCTCAGCTCGATTCACGGGTCGACCCGAGCCGTCGACTGAAGAGCCGCGCGCCGCAGGAGCTGCGCCGCGCCCGTCAGGCCTTCTTGCGTGCTGCCGTGAGCGCTGCCCGGTGCTCACGGAGGGCAGCCACGGCCTCGGGACCGTCGAGGTCGGCGACGGAGTTGAAGCCCTCTTCGGCGAGGCGGCCGGCTTCGTCAGCCCAGCCGTCCGGTGTGACACCGAAACGCTTGGCCAAGAGCGCGATGAAGATGCGGGTCTTGTCCTTGCCGTACCCAGGGACGGCCATCAAGCGGCGGCGGAGAGCGCCGGCGTCTTCGGCTTCGAGCCAGACGCGAGCGGGATCGCCGTCGTGGTGCTCGACGATGTGCTCCGCCATGGCTTTGGCCCGGCGAGCCATGACCGCGGGGTATCGGTGAAGCGCCGGCTTCTCGACGAAGAGCGCCACGACGTCGTCCTCGCTCATCGCGGCGAGCGTCTCCGCGTCGAGCGACAGGCCGCGCTCGGCGAGACGACTCTGCAGCTTCAAGGGCCCGGCGAACGCCCACTCGATCGCGACTTGCTGGTCGAGCAGCATCCCGGTCATGAGCGCCAGCGGGTTGGTCTGGAGCAGCTCGTCGGCAGCGTCGTCGCCGGTGGGACGCAGCGGTGTGGGCGTGGATGGCATGGACCTCATCAGGGGCTCAGTGGGCCCGCGAACTCCACGGGTCGGGAAGGTCGGTCTCCAGGCCGTACTCCTTGATCGCCTCGGCCACGGTGCGCTGATCGACATCGCCGGCCTCGGCCAGCCGCCACAGCACGGCGACCACGATGTGTTCGGCCGTGGTCTCGAAATGCTCTCGCAGGCGTTCGCGGGTGTCGCTTCGACCAAAGCCATCCGTCCCGAGCGACGAGTAGTCGCGGGGCACCCAGCGCGACACCTGGTCGGGAACAGCCCGCATGAAGTCGGTGACCGCGACGATGGGGCCCGCGCTGTCGGCGAGCTTCTGGGTCACGTAGGGCACGCGGCTCGGACCCTCGGGGTGGAGCTGGTTGTACCGATCGGCCGACATCGCCTCGTCGCGCAGGCGTTTGTACGACGTCGCGCTCCACAGCTCGGCGGCAACGTCGTGTTCGTCCGCGAGCAGGCGAGCGGCGTCGCGCACCGCTCCCTGGGCGCTCCCGGAAAAGAGAAGGGTCGCCGCATGTTTCCGGCCGGGAGGTGCTTCCTCGAAGCGGTAGATGCCCTGGAGGAGGCCGTCGGTGTCGAGATCGGGCGGCGCCGCCGGCTGCTCGTAGTTCTCGTTGTAGATGGCGAGGTAATAGAAGATGTCCTCGTTGTCGACGTACATTCGCTGGATGCCGTCGGCGATGATCGCGCCGAGCTCGTACGCGAAAGCAGGGTCGTAGGCCTGGCAGGGCGGCACCGTCGACGCATGCACGAGCGCATGGCCGTCCTGATGCTGGAGGCCCTCGCCCATCAGGGTGGTGCGGCCCGAGGTGGCGCCCATCAGAAAGCCTCTGCCGCGCATGTCCGCGAGTGCCCAGATGGCATCGCCGACCCTCTGGAATCCGAACATCGAATAGAAGGTGTAGAACGGCACCATCGGCACGCCGCGGGCCGCGTAGCTCGTGGCCGCGGCAGAGAAGCTGGCGAGCGCCCCGGCTTCGGTGATGCCTTCCTCCAGGATCTGGCCGTCCTTCTGCTCGGTGTAGGAGAGCAGGAGGTTGTGGTCGACCGGTTCGTAGAGCTGGCCCTGGCTCGCGTAGATCCCGATCTCGCGGAACAGCGAGTCCATGCCGAAGGTCCGAGCTTCATCGGGAATGATCGGCACCACGCGCTCGCCGAATCCCTCCTCGCGGGACAGCGCCCGAAGCAGTCGGGTGAAGGCCATCGTGGTGCTGACCGCCATGGCCCCCGAGCCGGCGGCCATCTCGGTGAACGGAGTCTCCGAAGGGAGCGGGAGAGGGCGGCGCCGCCAGTTGGCGTCGCGGCTGGGAAGCGGGCCGTTGAGATGCCGGCGCCGGTCCATCAGGTACCGGTGCTCGTCCGAGCCGTGCTCCGGGCGGTAGTAGGGCGGGTGGTCCTCGTCGAAGTCCTCGGGGATTTCCTCTTCGAGGTGGAGCCGGGTCCGGATGATCTCGAGCTGTTCGCGGGTGAGCTTCTTGATCTGGTGGGTCGCGTTTCGAGCCTCGAGATCGGGACCGAGGGTCCACCCCTTCACGGTCTTGGTGAGGATCACGGTGGGGGAGCCCTCGTGTTCGACCGCTGCCTTGTAGGCCGCGTAGACCTTCTTGTAGTCGTGGCCACCGCGCGGCAGCTGTTCGAGCTCTTCGTCGCTGAGATGCTCCACGATCTTGCGCAGCCGCGGATCCGGGCCGAAGAAGTGCTCGCGGATGTATGCGCCGCTCTCGACCGAGTAGCGCTGGTACTCGCCGTCGACGGTCTGCATCATCTTGTTGAGCAACACTCCGTCGCGGTCGCGGGCCAGCAGTTCGTCCCACTTCGAGCCCCAGATGACCTTGACGACGTTCCAGCCCGCTCCCCGGAAGTTGGCCTCGAGCTCCTGGATGATCTTGCCGTTGCCACGCACCGGCCCATCGAGGCGTTGGAGGTTGCAGTTGACGACGAAGATCAGGTTGTCGAGCTTCTCCCTCGCAGCGAGGTGGAGCGCCCCGAGCGTCTCGGGCTCGTCGGACTCGCCGTCACCGACGAAGCACCACACCGTCGATTCGGACGTGTCGTCGATGCGGCGGTTGTGGAGGTAGCGGTTGAAGCGCGCTTGGTAGATCGCGGTGATCGGCCCGAGGCCCATCGACACCGTCGGGTACTCCCAGAAGTCGGGCATGAGCCGCGGGTGCGGGTATGACGACAGGCCGGTACGGCCGATTTCGCGGCGGAAGTGATCCAGGTCCTCATCCTCGAAACGCCCCTCGAGGAACGCCCGCGCGTAGATGCCAGGGGCGGCGTGGCCCTGGATGTACACGTGGTCGCCGGGGTGTCCGTCCTCCTTGCCGCGGAAGAAGTGGTTGAAACCGACGTCGTAGAGGGCAGCCGAGCTGGCGAAGGTGCTCAGGTGACCGCCGATGCCGTCGGCCCACTTGTTGGCGTGGGTCACCATGGCGACCGCGTTCCACCGGATGTAGGCCCGCAGCCGCCGTTCGATGTACTCGTCACCCGGAAACCAGGGCTCGTCTTCCGGCGGGATCGTGTTGATGTACGGCGAGCTCACCGTGGCGGGGAAGTCCACCTGCAGCTGCTGCGCAGCGTTCATGAGCCGGCGGATCAGAAAGCGGGCCCGCGTCTTGCCGTGCTGTTCGACAACACCTGCGAACGACTGCAGCCACTCGTCCGTCTCTTCGGGATCGATATCAGGCAGCTGATCGTGGAAACCGTCGAACATCATGGGACCATGATCCCATCCCGTCGGTGCCTTGGTGGCTGACCGTCGCGGGGGAGGAGTTGGTGTGACGAATCCGCGGATGACCGAGGTATTCACCGATGGGGCCTGTCTCGGTAACCCGGGGCCCGGCGGGTGGGCGTTCGTGGTGGACGACGGTCCGTGGGCGTCTGGGGCCGAAGCACACTCCACCAACCAGCGGATGGAGCTCACCGCCGCGAGCGCGGCCGTCCAGGCCATCGAGGGGCCACTGCGGGTCGTGAGCGACTCGACCTACGTCGTGAACTGCTTTCGTCAGGAGTGGTGGAAGGGGTGGCAGGCGCGAGGCTGGAAGAACAGCCAGAAGAAGCCCGTGGCCAACCGAGACCTGTGGGAACCGTTCATCGAGCTCGTCAACGCCAGGGGAAACGTGGAGTTCGAGTGGGTGAAGGGTCACGCGGGCCATCGGCTCAACGACGCCGCCGATCGGTTGGCCACCACCGCCGCGGCCGAACAGTTCGGCCGGACCGGAGACAGCTTTTCCGATGCGATCGTCGATGGCCTCGACGCCGACGAACCCGGTGCTCCCACGACCGCGCGACAGCCCGAGCCGGCGAGTCAGGCCCCGCGCAAGGTCGGCGATCCCTTGGCCGGCCACCTCATCGCCGTTGTGGGTCACCGACCGCCCGAGTTGGGCGGCTACCAGGAGAACAAGATCAGCCTCGGCGTTCGGCGCCAGCTCATCGACATCCTGCGGGCGAAGAAGGAACTGACGCCCGATCTCGTGGTCCTCAGCGGTCTGGGTCTCGGGGCCGAGATGCTCGGAGCCGAGGCGGCGCAGGCCGCGGCGGTGCCGTTTGTCGCTGTCCTCGCATTCGAGGGCATCGATGGCAAGTGGCCTCAGGCGACGCGCCGACGGTTTGCCGAGCTGCGTGCAGATGCGGCTGCCGTCGTCACGATCGTCGACTCGCCGCCCGAGACCGGTGCCGAATTCGGAAAGGCAATGGGCCGCCGCGACGACTGGCTCGCTCGCCACGCATCAGAGGCGATCGTCGTGCGTCGGTCGGACGACCGCACGCTCGGCGACCTTCAGCGCAAGCTCGAGCGGTCTCTCGACGCCGATGTGTGGGTGCTCGAACCCGAGTAGCTCGCCCGGAGTGGAAAGTCAGGCGCCGGCGCGGCTCAGGCCGCCGCGGATCAGGCTTCCGTCGGGCGACAGCCCAACGCAGATCACCGAACGATCGTCCGCCCATGAGATGTGGGTGGGTGCGTACGCGGTGAGCTCGGTCACGGCAGCGTCATAGGCGTAGCCGGTGGCGGCCTCGAATCGGTCGAGGCATCCCTCGCGTGCGGCCGTCTGCACAGCGTTGGCTCCCGGCCATGCGGCGTCAGGGAGGTCGAACACGGCCAGGACCTCGCTGTCGTGCTCGTCGACGCACGGCACAGCCGAGACGGCTTCGATCTCGTCAGCACCCGCAACGAAGCAATCGCCGGGTTGCAGCCGAAGCACGCCGACCCGTCCGGGTTCGACGATGCGTCCGAACTCATCGCGCGTGCTGTCGTCCTGGAGCGCCGGGCGCGACGAGTCGGAACACGAAGCGAGGATCACCATCAGCCCCAGCGCGCCACCGATCACTCGAGCGAAGCGCACTGCCACGGGCCGAGTTTCGCGCACGACCGCGGCAGCTCCCCAAACCATCGGGCGGTGACCAGACTCCGGTCAGGCGACCGCTGGCTCGACGATGCCTGCGATGCGATCGAGGGTTGCCGACATCGCGGACGGGTGTCGCTGCGGATAGCGCGCCGCGCGGATCACCCATGGCATCCGAGCCGTCGACCAGTCGAAAATCTCACGGACGAGCGTGCCGCCCTCGACGGGTTCGAGCTCGTACCTCCAGCGATGGCCGAAGAAGTGGCACCACGCGATCAGCCGATTCTCCTCGAACTCCATCACCCGGCTCTTCATGCGATACGGAACGCCGAGGCGCATGTTCATGCCGAACGTGCTGCCGAGACCGAGGCGCGTCTGCTCGCCTCGGTGGCCTCTGACCGTGCCGGACCCATCGATCTCGGAGTGCCGGGAAGGGTCGGCGAGGAGATCGAAGATGCGCTCGGGCGGAGCTGCGATGACGCGCTCGACGCTCACCTGCTTGGGCGACATGGCCGCACGTTAGAACCTCGGCCGCCCGCCGGGTAATCCGTACTTCCCGACCCGCGCCGACCTGCCGCTAGTCTCGGGCACCGCGACTGCGGGGGGTTCTGATGACACACGAATTCGATCCCGTCGAGGGAGAGGCCGGCGGGCTCAGCACCCGTCAGAAGCTGACCCTTGCCGCCGGAGCGGTCCTGGTGGCCGCCTTCGTGACCTTCGTCGTGCAGAACCTCGACTCGACCGAGATCGAGTTCCTCGGATGGAACGGCGAGATGCCCAGGTGGCTCCTCATCGTGCTGTCCGCCGCGATGGGCAGCATCTTGACGATGATCGCCCTGTTCTTCCGTCGCCGCCGGAGCTGACTCTGCGCCGCAGGCGAGCTGCGGATGTGCTTTCGCCGCAGGCGAGCTGCGGATGTGCTTTCGCCGCAGGCGAGCTGCGGATCAGGCGCCGGCGGCTTCTGCGATCACGCTGTCGCTGATCGCTCCGAAGCCGATCTCGGTTGAGCCATCGGCGCGAACAAGAACCCACGCGGGCTGGCTACGCACCCCGTAGGAGAGCCAGAGGTCGAAGTTGTCGTTGTCGGGAATCTGGGGGATGCCCGTGAGCTCGTGACGTGACACGAACTTGGTCATCTCCTCGTGGCTGTCCCGCCCGGGAATGCCGAGGAGTACGAGATCATCGCCGTAGGTGGCCTTCGCCTCTGCGACCGCAGGGGCTTCACGGTTGCACGTGCTTCACCACGGCGCCCAGAACCACAGCAGCACGTCGCGTCCCGCAACGGTGTCCGGGTCGAAGTCGATGCCGTCGAGCTGGGTACCCGCCAAACGCAGGATCTCATCGCGCGTTTCGGCCGCGGCGCTCGGCTCGGGGCCGGGGGCGTCTGTGCCCTCGGACGGTTGCCCCTCGACTGCGTCGGCAGCGGAGACGTCGTCTGAGCCGGTGTCCGCCGTGGAGGCTTGGTCGGTCGCTGCCGCGGGCTGATCGGTTGCCACCTCGTCCGAGGTGCTCGAGCTGCCGCCGCACGCGCTGAGAAGCATCGCGGATGTCGCGATCGCTGCGAGCCCGCGTCGAATGTGTGTGACCACGGACCAGAGGGTAGCGCCGAGCGCGACGCTACAGTCGGTCGCCGTGAGCACTCGCGCACTGATCGTCACCGCGCTCGCCACGGGAATGGTGATCCTGGTGGCGTTCGCGGTCCAGGTCGCCATCGCGCTGTAGAGGTCCCACGCCGCGCTGACACGGGTGCCGGGCTTCGGTACCCTGCCGCGGCGGGCGGAGGTCTGGGGTCGGAGTTCGGTCGACCAGTGCACCTCCAGGAGACATCGATCCAGGAGACCTCGATTCAGGAAACATCGAGGCGGCTGCCGCGCGCAGCAGGCCGTGGCGCGTCCGCGACCGTGCTCAGCGTCGTGCTGTCCGTCGCGCTCGCGACATCGGCAGTTGCCCAGTCCATCGGCGACCAGAGGCGAGAGCTCGAAGAGACCCGTGGCGAGAAGGAGGCGCTCGGCGAGGAGATCACCGATCTCGAACAGAGTGCCGAACAGCTCGACGGCCTGATCGCCGGGCTCGAAGTGCAGCTCGTGGAGGTGGCCTTCGATCTCGCCGATGCCGAGATGGAGCTCGCATGGAGCCGGCGCAAGGTGGTGGAGGCCCGCCTCGCCGTCAGCCAGGCCCTTCTCCGTGAGGGTCAGGCAGCCAAGGACGTGGACGACGGCTTTCGACGGGCGTACGTGCAGCCGCCCGGCGATGCGACCGGCTCCTACCTGCTGGCGGCCGATGCCGATGATGCGGGCCGCAGGATGACCCTCATCGGGTCCGTGGTCGATGCGAGGAGAGACGAGCTCCGCCAGGCGCAGGAGCTGCGCGAGAGGTCGATCGCCGCTGATCGAGCGGCCGAAGATGTTGTCGCGTTGGCCGAGAGGCACCGACGATCCGTCGACGAGATTCGGCGTCACCTCGCCGATCTGCGGGCGACCCACAGCGCTGCTCGCGCCGAACTCGACCAGCGGCTCGAGGAGCTCCGCGACGAGGCGATCGCGCTCGCCGCCGAGGAAGAGGCACTCGTCGGACTCATCCGCAGCCTCGAGATCGAAGCCGCCCGTGCCGCCGGCACCGCGCCGAGCTCGCTGATCTGGCCGGCCTCTGGTTGGGTGTCGTCCGAGTTCGGCATCCGGTGGGGTCGGAACCACAACGGCATCGACATCGCAGCGCCGACCGGAACCCAGGTGCGCTCAGCAGCACGTGGAACCGTGCGCCATGCCGGCCCGATGGGCAGCTTCGGCAACCTCGTGATCATCGACCATGGAGGGGGCGTCGCGACGCTGTACGCCCATCTCCACTCGGTCGGCGTGCGGGAGGGTCAGCGGGTCGATGTCAACGAGCCCATCGCAACGGTTGGGAGCACCGGTCGCAGCACCGGACCGCACCTCCACTTCGAGGTCCGGCGGTCGGGGAAGGCCGTCAATCCGAGGACGCTGCTGCGCTGATGTGACCCCTGGCGGGTCCGACCCTGCCGTGCCGAGCTGTCGGTACGATCTACCCGCAACCCCAGTGGACGGAGTTCGAGGACCATGAGCGACACTCACTTCGATCTGGTCGTCATCGGTGGCGGACCCGCGGGATACGCAGCCGCCCTCTACGCCGGTGGTGCCGAGCTGTCCGTGGCCCTCGTCGAGCGCGACAAGATCGGCGGAACCTGCCTCCACCGCGGGTGCATCCCCGCCAAGGAGCTTCTCGAGACCGCTGCGGTGCATCGAACCGTCGCCGAGGCCGGCGAATTCGGCGTTCTCACCTCGCCGCCTGGCCTCGACTTCTCGGTGACTCAAGCCCGCAAGCAGCGCGTGATCGACGGTCTCGCGTCGGGGGTCCAAGGTCTGCTGAAACGGAGAAAGGCCGCCATCTTCGAGGGGACCGGCCGCCTGGGACCCAACCGGGCGGTCACCGTCACCGCCGCGGATGGCAGGGAGCAGACCATCACCGGTGAGCGTGTTCTTCTCGCCGCCGGCTCGGTCCCTCGGTCGATCCCCGGCTTCAACGTGGACGGCACCATCGTGCTCACCAGCGACGAGGTCCTCGAACTCGGAGCCGTTCCTGCGTCAGCGGCCGTGATCGGTGGCGGTGCGATCGGCTGCGAGTTCGCCTCGATGATGGCGGACCTCGGAGCCGAGGTGACGATCCTCGAGTACGCCCCGCAGATCGTTCCGGGCGTGGACCCCGACATCGGCAAAGCGCTGGCGCGTGCGTTCTCCAAGCGCAACATCGACGTCAAGACCGGTGTCCGGGTCGCCGGGCACACGCCCCTGCCCTCCGGCGGGACGGCGGTGCACATCGAAGGCCAGGACGATCTCGAAGTGGACGTGGTGATCGTGTCCGTCGGGCGCCGCCCTTTCGGCGACCATCTCGGGCTCGAGGGCAGCGGCGTCGAGACCGACGACCGCGGCTTCGTCATCGTCGATGAGTACTGCCGCACCGGCGAGCCGGGCGTCTACGCACTCGGGGACTTGATCGACACCGCCCAACTCGCTCACGTGGGCTTTGCCGAGGCGATCATGGTCGTGAAGGACATCCTCGACGAGGATCCGATGCCGATCGACTACGCGAATGTTCCGTGGGCGATCTATTGCCATCCCGAGGTCGCCTTCGCCGGCCTCACCGAGGAGCAGGCGGCAGCTGCGGGCCACGACGTCGTGGTTTCCAAGCACCGCTTCACCGGAAACTCGCGGGCGATGATCGTCAACCAGACCGACGGGATGGTCAAGATCATCGCGGCGCGGGGACCCGATGGCCGGGCGGGCAGGATTCTCGGCGTGCACATGATGGGTCCGTGGGTGACCGAGCAGCTCGGTCAGGGGTACCTCGCGGTCAACTGGGAGGCGACGGTCGACGAGGTCGCCAGCTTCATCCAGCCCCACCCCACCCTGTCCGAATTGTTCGGCGAGACGGTGCTCGACCTCACGGGTCGAGGGCTGCACGGCTGAGGAGAACCGAATGGCAGAGATTCCGCTTCCACAGCTCGGCGAGACCGTGACCGAGGGCACGATCACCCGCTGGTTCAAGCAGGTGGGCGACACCATCGCCGTGGACGAGCTGCTCTTCGAGGTCTCGACCGACAAGGTCGACAGCGAGGTGCCGAGTCCCGTCGCGGGCGTGATCACCGAGATCCTCGTTCCCGAGGGTGAGACGGTCGATGTCGGGACGGTGCTTGCCGTGGTGGGAGACGGCGTGGCAGCGCCCGCAGCGCCCGCAACCCCCGCGGCCGAACCGCCCCCTGCGCCGGCTGCGGCACCTCAACCGGCGCCGGCCCCCGTACCCGCCGCGGCACCGCCCGCGCCCGCCGCTGCTCCCGTGGGGGCGGAGGAGGCCGATGGGAGGCTGCTGTCGCCTGTCGTGCGGCGTCTGATCCGCGAACACGATTTGGACCCCGACTTGATCGCCGGATCCGGGATCGGTGGGCGGATCACCCGCAAGGACGTTCTCGATGCGATCGACGAACGCCAGCGCGGTGGCGCCCCCGCGGCCCCCGCACCCGCGACCGCCCCGGAGGCGGCGCCTGCGCCTGGCGTGGCGGCTGCCGCTCCCGCCGATCCCGCACCGGCCGATCCCGCACCGGCCGCCAGCCCACCTGCACCCGTTGCTGCGGCCGCGCCACCTGCGGTCGAGGATCGGTCGGAGTTCGTGCCGTTCAACAACATCCGGCGCCGGACCGGCGAGCACATGGTGCACTCGGTCACGGTCGCGCCGCACGCCCTCACGGTGATGGAGGTCGACTACGAGAACGTCGAGCGGGTCCGCCAGAAGCACAAGACGGCGTGGAAGGCCGAGGAGGGGTCGAGCCTCACCTACTTGCCGTTCATCCTCCGCGCCGTCGTCGACGCGCTCGCGGACTGGCCGCACCTCAACGCATCCGTCGAAGGAGACGGGCTGCGCGTCCATCGCGACCGCAACCTCGGCGTCGCCGTGGACCTGGACCTGCAGGGACTCATCGTTCCGGTGGTCCATCAGGCGGACGGCCTTCGGTTGCGGGCCCTGGCCCGGGCGGTCAACGACCTGGCCGACCGAGCCCGCAACCGCAAGCTCGGTGCAGACGACATCTCTGGCGGGACTTTCACGATCTCCAACAACGGGTCGTTCGGTACCTACACCACCGCCGCCATCATCAATCAGCCCCAGGTCGCCGTGTTGTCCACAGACGGAGTGGCCAGGCGACCGGTCGTGGCCACCGACACCTTCGGCAACGAGAGCATCGTGATCCACTCGATGGGGCACCTCGCGATGGCCTGGGACCACCGAGCCTTCGACGGCAGCTACGCGGCTGGGTTCCTGCGGCAGGTGAAGTCGATTCTCGAATCGCGCGATTGGGAGTCGGAGCTCTAGGTGCTCAACGTTCGCTGGCTGGGTCGCGTCGCCTACCGCGAAGCCCTCGACCTGCAGCGGCGCCTTCACGGCGGTCCCACCGACCACCTCCTTCTGCTCGAGCACCACCACGTGTTCACGGGCGGGCCCAACACAGATCCGGCCAACCTGCTCGTCGACCCGGTCGCCGAAGGCGCCACCTACGACCGTGTCGACCGTGGCGGGGACATCACTTACCACGGCCCTGGTCAGCTGACCGGCTATCCGGTGCTGTCCGTTGCGGGCCGCCGGGGCGGTGGGCTGGCGGACACGGTGGCCTATGTGAATCAGGTCGAGCAGGTGATCATCGACGCTCTCGCCGATCTCGGGCTCCCGGGGGCTGGGCGGTTGGCCGGGTACCCGGGTGTCTGGCTCGACACCGATCGGTCGCCACGCAAGATCGCGGCCATCGGCGTCCGGCTGTCGCGAGGCCGGTCGATGCACGGCTTCGCCCTCAACGTGTCAACGGATCTGGGATGGTTCGACAAGATCGTGCCCTGCGGCCTTGCCGGCTACGGCGTGACGAGCCTGGCCGCCGAAGGGCTTGACGTCGAGATGCGCCAAGCCGTCGACGCGATCGTCGCCGCTGCCGAGAGGGCCTGGGGCGCCGAGGGGGTCGATCGCCGCGACGTCGTCTGGCGTCACACCGATCGCGACCTCAGTCCGTTCAGCCGCGGCTTGGGTCCCGGCGAACCAGACGCCTCTCCGCGTGCGTCGGTGGTGGAGGGCCTCCAGATCTCACGCCGTAGATCAGACGAGGACACCACTGCCCGGCGGCGGGGGCGGCTCGGCGAAGCGGGCGTGGGATCGGGACTCGCCATCACATCGCGCAAGCCGAGCTGGATCAAAGCGCGGATCGACCTCAACGACGGATACCGGGCGCTCAAGCGCACCATGCGCGAGCTCGAGCTCGTGACGGTGTGCGAGGAGGCCGGTTGCCCCAACATCTACGAGTGTTGGGGCGCCGGGACGGCGACGTTCATGATCAACGGCGAGCGGTGCACTCGCGCCTGTGGTTTCTGCCTGGTGGACACACGCCACCCAGAGGCCCTCGATCCCGAGGAGCCGGCCAGGGTCGCCGAAGCCGTGGGCCGGCTCGGCCTCGGGCATGCCGTGGTGACCGCTGTCGCGCGAGACGACCTTCGCGATGGAGGCGCAGAGGCGTTCGCCGCGACGATTCGGGCCATCGGCGAGCGGTCTCCTGCCACGACGGTCGAGGTCCTGATCCCCGACTTCAAGGGTGACCCTGACGCGCTGGAGCTGGTGCTCGACGCAGGGCCGGCGGTGCTCAACCACAACATCGAGACCGTGGCCCGCCTGCAACGGGCGGTCAGACCGTCTGCCGGCTACGCCCGCAGTTTGACTGTGCTGGCACGAAGCGCCGCCGCCGGAACGCCGACCAAGTCGGGAATCATCGTCGGTATGGGCGAGAGCGACGACGAGGTCGACGCGACGCTCACCGATCTGGCGGCGGTTGGCTGCTCGATCGTGACCATCGGCCAGTACCTCAGGCCCACGACTCATCACGTTCCGGTCGATCGCTGGGTGGAGCCCGAGGTCTTCGATCGGTGGGCCGAGCTCGGGCGAGACTTGGGCATTGGCCACGTGGAGTCGAGCCCACTCACCCGATCGAGCTATCACGCAGAACGAGCGGTCGCCCCGACGTCGATCTGACAACCACATAGAGTGATGATGACTTCGATCAACGCTCACCTTGCGTGAGATCGTCATTCGACTAGGATTCCTCCGTCCGTAGTGGTGGAGGTATCCGCAGATGACGAAGCGAACTGGCTGGGGCCGCGTGTGGTCCGCGCTGGTCGCCACGACGGTCGCCATGGGCTCTGTCGTGGTGGTCGCGAGCCCTGCTGGGGCGGCAGGCACCGTCACTGTCACGGCCGATCAGACAGACATCGTGGAGGGGACGTCAGGCACCTTCACCGTCACACGCAGCGACACCACGGAGGCGGATGACATCCCGTTCACGGTGACTGCCAGCGATTCGCCCGCCGACATCGCGAGTGTCACCGACGACGACATCAGTCCCAATGACTCGAGTCTGCGCTTCGAAGTGGGCGAAACCACCCGAGTGATCACGGTGACCGCATTCGACGACGCCGACGGGGAGCTCGGTGAAACCGTGACGGTCGACCTCCAAGCCGGCGCCAACACGGCGGTCGGCGCTCCGGGTTCTGCGAACTCCAACCTGATCGACGACGTAACCGGCGACCAGGGAACCGTTAGCTTCACCTCCTCGGGCACTGGGGTTACGGAGACCGACACGGACTTCGGTGTACCTGCGACGCTTCAGCGCGTCGGAGGTTCTGAAGGAACCGTCGCCGTCACGCCTGCTGGTTCCAACGCCGACATCACGGTGCCGGGAGCGCTCATCACGTGGCTTCCTGGCGACGACCTGGACAAGTCCTTCAACGTCACCGTCGTGGGCGAGGACCTGGCAGAAGGGCCGACTCCGGAGCCCCACATCGTCACGCTCACCCCATCGGCGGGGACCACGACCTCGGCTCCGAACACGTTCACCGTGACCATCACCGACGAGGTGCCAGTCGGCGGACCCGACACCTACGGCGTGCCCGAGGATGGGGCGCTCAACACGGCCATCACCGCCGACCCGAGCGTTCTGGCGAACGACACCCCAGGCGAAGGAGCGGCCTTGACCGCCGTGCTGCCGAGCGTGCCGGCAAACGGGTCAGTCGCTCTGCTGCCCAACGGAAACTTCACCTACACCCCGGATCCGAACTTCTCCGGTCCCGATTCGTTCACGTACACCGCACGCGATGGAGCGGGATCAGACTCCGCGCCCATCACGGTCACGATCACCGTCAATGGTGTGAACGACCCGCCGACGGCCGTCAACAATGCCTATCCGGTCAACGAAGATTCCGTTCTCACGGTCAACGTTGCCAACGGTGTCCGGAACTCAAACGACTCCGACGTCGAGGACGCAGTCGGCGCCTTGAGCGTCGCCGTCAACACCCCACCGGCGCAGGGTGACCTGGTCTTCAACTCCAACGGTTCGTTCACCTACACCCCGGATGCGAACTTCTCGGGCGTCGACTCGTTCACCTACGTCCTCACCGACAGCGGCGGGCTCACCGACAACGCGACCGTCACCATCACCGTGAACGACTTCAACGCCGACCCGGTCGCCGTCGACGACACGTTCTTCGACGTCCCCGCAGGGGTGACCAGCGCGTACTCGGTCCTCTTCGTGGGAACCCCCGACTCGGACCAGGACGGCGACTCGATCACCATCACGGCCTGGGACGCCACCTCCACGGCAGGAGGAACGGTGAGCTGCCTCGGGGGGACCATCTGCAGCTACAACCCGGCAGCGGGCTTCCTCGGCATCGACACGTTCACCTACACGATCTCTGACGGCAACGGCGGCACCGACGTAGGTCTGGTCACACTGTTCGTGGGCATGCCTCGAGATTGCGACCCCTTCCCGCGGATCGGTGGGACCATCACGGGCACCGAGGGCGACGATGTGATCTGCGGAACCAACGCCGCTGACACGATCGTCGGCGGCGGCGGCGACGACGTCATCTTGGGCCTCGGCGGAAACGACACCCTCGACGGGGGCGCCGGTTCGGACGCCCTCAATGGCGGTGCGGGAACCGACACGGTGGTGCACAACGGGACCACCGGAACCGATGTGATCACGGCGTCCGCCGGTTCGGCGGGCAACGACACGCACGGTGACGTCGAGCGCGTGGTGGTGAACGCTCTCGGGGGCGGAGACACCGTCGTCGTGACGCCATCCGCCTCAGTGGCCCTCGAGGTCCACGGCGGAACCGGGTTCGATCGGCTCGAGTATCAAAAGGCGGGCCTCACCAACGTCGTCGACAGCGGTTCGCGCATCACCGCCGACGGAGTGTTGGACGTCGACTACACGAGCTTCGAGACGGTGCTCACCGAGGGCACCGGCTTCTTCGGCGGGGAGGGCCCCGATAGCCCGGCGCTCGGAACCGCGCCGATCTTCATCAACTCACCTGCCGGCGGGCTCCACATCGATCTCCTGGGCGGCAGCGACCAGGTCGAGATCGAGTTCGGCGCTCTGGCCGGCGTCGTCGAGGTCGTCGACACCGGCGCGGACGGCGACGACACGCTCAAGGTCTATGGCCAGACCGGCCTCGGCGATGTGATCGAGGTGGGCGACACCTCGGTGACCTCGGCGGGCCAGACGATCAACTACGAGGACATGGAGCGACTGATCGTCGACGGGCGAGGCGGCGACGACACGATCAACGTGAACCTCGGCACCGAAGTGGCCGCGGCGGCCTTCCCGTTGCCCGGGTTCGTCCTGTTGCAGGGCGGTGGCGGTACCGACCTCGCGGTCCTCACCTACCCGCAGAGCTGCACCATCGACCAGACGGCGAGTCCCGTCACGATCTCGCTGTCCGACGGAACCGTGGTGACTCTCGATCCGACCCTCGAAGGCGCCGACGTGACGTGCGGTGGGGTGCGAAACGTCGTCTCCTCCGCCTCGGGCTATTGGATGGCTCGGGAATCGGGCGGCATCTTCGCCTTCGGGCAGGTGCAGACCTACGGCAGTGCACCGTCGGGGGCGCCGCTGTCCGCGTTGGACAACCATCCGGCCAACATCGGGCACTGGGCGGTCGAGGAAGACGGAACCGTGCACGCGTTCGGTCTGGCCCAGCATCACGGCGACGCCGACGAGTTCGTTCTCAACGGCGCGATAGTCTCGCTGGCCAGCAGTCGGACCGGCGACGGCTACTACCTCCTCGGAACCGACGGCGGCGTGTTCAGCTATGGCGACGCGGCGTTCCACGGCTCGACGGGCAACATCGTGCTCAACCAGCCGGTGGTGTCGATGGCCGCCAACCCCGCCGGTGAGGGCTACTGGTTCGTCGCGACCGATGGCGGCATCTTCACCTTCGGGCCCGAAACCTCTTTCCACGGTTCGGTGCCGCTCGCCCTGGGACCGGGCGTCCCGCTCGCCCAGCCGATCGTGGGTATGACCCCGACCGCAACGGGCAATGGCTACTGGCTCGTCGCGGCCGACGGCGGGATCTTCGCCTTCGGAGACGCCCAGTACTACGGCTCGGTGCCAGAGGCCCTGGGCCCCGGCGTGCTTCCGAACCAGCCGATCGTCGGCATCGTCGCATCACCCACCGGAAACGGCTACTGGATCGTCGCGGCCGACGGCGGCGTGTTCGCCTTCGGCGATGCGTTCTTCTGGGGCTCGCTGGGCGCCGGCAGCACGATCACCGATCTGGTGGCCTTCGCCGGCTGAGACTCCCCCTTC
>CAZVUM010000028.1:22322-55677 GCA_964629575.1 uncultured Acidimicrobiales bacterium
TGCCAGCTTGGGTGGTGACCCCGTTGACCGGGGAAGCTGGCAGTTGGAGTCGGCCTTGGTTCTGCCAGCTTGGGTGGTGACCCCGTTGACCGGGGAAGCTGGCAGTTGGAGTCGGCCCGGTTGGGGCCGGGTCTGGTTGGGGAGGCCCGGGATCAGGCGGTGGCGTCGCGGCGGCTCGGTCGGCGGACGATGCCCTGGTAGGCGGCGGCCGCCAGAACCAACACGTTGAGCCCCATGATCAGGATCCAGAAGCTCGTTCGGGGCCCACCGCCCTCCGCGACCTGCGTGGTCGCCGAACCGACCGACGAGCTTCCGTCGGCACTCTGGTTTCCCGGGGCGGCCAGCTGAATCTGAGTCGTGGTGTCGGTGACCGTCGTGCTCGTCTGGCCCGGAATGATCAGCGTTGCCTGGGTGGTGCTTGGGCCCTGGGTCGTGGGGGCGTCCGTGGTCGGGGTCGTAGCCGGCGCCGTGGTGGCGGGTGCTTCGCTCGTGGAGGTCGTCGGCTCCTCGGTCGTCGAGGTGGTCGAGGTGGTGGAGGTGGTCGAGGTGGCTTCGGTCGTGGTCGTGGATGTCGTCGAGGGCGGGGGAGGGGGAGGGGGCGCCGTCGTGGTGGTTGTCGTTGTTGTTGTTGTCGTGGTGGTCGGCGGGACCGTGGTAGTCGTCGTGGTGGTCGGCGGCGCCGTCGTGGTCGTCGTCTCGTGTGGACAGGGCACGAACGCACCCTCGACCGCATCGAAGCACTGCTGGTGGTCCGCGCCGACGGGGTTGGACCACAGCACGACCATCGCGACCAGCGCGATGGTGAGAATGCGGACACCGTTGGTCATCGAACGAGAGCTCCCAGGGTGATCGACCCGAATCGGCCCGCCATCTTAGGTCTCGGACGTCCGGTGGGCCACGCGGCAGGTGCCACGCAGAGTAGCAATCACCGAGAATGCTGTCACACTGGGTGATGCAGCCTGGAAGCGCTGAGCGGGCGCGGCTCGACCCGGTGAGATGCGGTGCACCCACAACCCACGCCGTACGCTGGCCGCCATGACGGCCGGCCCGGAGCTCGACGCCGCAACCGTGCTGCTCCAGTGGGCGGTGGGAGGGTTGTTCTTCCTCTGGGTCACGACCCGCCGCCGCGAAGTCGGCCTGGGGTACGGCTGGCTCATGCGCGGCACCTACCTGGTGATCGCCGTTCTCGCCCTCGTGACCGGTGTGGTCTGGGCGCCCCTCGCCGGACGGGATCTCGCTTCGGCCGCCGTGGTCCTGGGATGCGGCGCCGCCCTGTGGTCGTCGATCGCCCGGCGGCGTGCTGGTGTGTCGGGGCGTCGCGAGGTCCACGACCAGCGCTCCGAACGAGTGGCGGCGATGACCGGAATCGAGCGAAACGTCGCTGAGCGGACGGCCGAGGGACCCGAGTTCGAACCGAAGTGGGACCTGGTCGCACCGGCCGTCGGCGTGATCGGGCTGGTCGCGGCGGGCCTCACCGGCGGTGGGAACGAAGCGCTGCACACAGCGAGGCTCCTCGCCGGAGCGGCGTTTCTCGGCGTCGTGAGTGATGCGATGCTCCTCGGCCACTGGTACCTCGTGCAGCCCGGCCTCCGGCGTGAGCCGCTGCTCGAGCTCGTGGCGTGGCTCGGGCGGATCTGGCCGATCGAGGTCGGTCTCCTCCTCGTCCCGACCGGCATGTTGTCGGTGCTCTCAGGCACCATCGACGACAGCTACGGCGGCGTGCTGGGATGGTTCTGGGCGGCGTGTGCCGCGACGACCCTGGCCCTGGTGATCGTCACGCGGGCCGCCCTCAAGGAGCGGTACTACTCGGCGGTCATGGCGGCCACCGGGTTGCTGTACCTGGCGATCCTCACTGCGTTCGGCACCGATCTCGTGGCGCGCCTCGTCCTGGACGTCTAGGTCCGTGTCCGATCTGCGCCCCATGCTGGCCACCTCGGCGGACCACCCACCCGAGGGCGAGGGGTGGCAGTACGAGTTCAAGTGGGACGGAGTTCGGCTGATCGTGGTCGTCGATCCAGACGGCATCAGGTGCCTGTCACGAAACCTCAACGACCTCACGACCTCCTGGCCGGAGCTGACCGGGCTCCCAGGCGCTGTCGGTGGTCGGGCTGCCACGTTCGACGCCGAGATCGTCGTGATGGGCGAACGCGGTGCACCCGACTTCGGTCTGTTGCAGAGGCGCCTCCACGTGTCGGATCCCTCGACCGCCGCGAAGCTCGCGCAGGAGCTGCCGGCCACGCTGATGGTGTTCGACCTCCTCGACTTCGATGGGTTGGACCTTCGCAACCTTCCGCTGGCCGATCGGCGGCGTCTGCTCGAGGGGCTGGAGCTCGACGGTCCGGCATGGAAGGTCCCGCCGGTGTTCGAGGGCGACGGCGCCGCGACGCTCCACGCGGCGCGCAGCCTTCACCTCGAGGGCATCGTCGCCAAGCGCCTCGAGAGCATCTACACGCCCGGTCGCCGGGCCGACGCCTGGCGCAAGATCAAGCTGCTCCAACGAGACGAATTCGCGGTGCTTGGCTACACGCCCGGCGCAGGTCGACGCTCCGGGGCCTTCGGGTCGCTGACCATCGGCGTCGTCGACCTGGACGCCTGGCGGTGTGTCGGCTCCGTCGGCACCGGGTTCGATGATCGAACGCTCACCGACCTCGGCACTCGCCTCGCCGCTCGCCGGGTCGAGTCGCCGACCTGGACCGCTGGGCCGGTGAGGCGTGAGGTCGTGCCTGTCGAGCCCGAGCTCGTCGTGGAGGTCGCGTACTCGGGGTGGACGCGCGACGGGGTACTGCGGCACCCTGCTTATGTCGGTTTGCGCACCGACCGACTTCCCGAAGAGATCGTTGCGCCACCAAGCGCGCCGTTCTCCTGACAGCGACGCGAGGAGAGAGCTGTGCCCAGAGCAGTGTGGAATGGATCCATCAGCTTCGGCCTCGTCACGATCCCCGTGAAGCTGTTCACCGCAGTGTCGAAGAAGACCGTGCGCTTCAACCAGCTCGACGAGCGCACCGGCTCGCGTATCAAGCTCAAGAAGGTGTCGGCCGCCGACGGCGAAGAGGTCACGCAGAACAACATCGTGCGCGGCTACGAGTACGCCAAAGGTCAGTACGTGCTCGTCGACGACGAGGAGCTCCAGGCGCTGATGCCCAAGGCGTCGCGCACCATCGACATCGAAGCATTCGTCGAGCAATCCGACATCGACCCGGTGTTCTACGACTCCGCATACCACGTCGCCCCGGCCGAGGGCTTCGAGAAGCCCTACAAGCTTCTCGTCGAGGCAATGGGCGAGGGCGGAAAGGTTGCCGTCGCACGCTTCGTCCGGCAGAACAAGCAGTACCTCGCCGCAATCCGGCCCAAGGCGGGCGTGATGCAGCTGTCGACGATGGTGTACAGCGACGAGCTGAACCGGGTCGGCGACATCGAGGAGTTCGACGCCCTCGCCGAGGTCGAGATCTCCGAGGCGGAGCTCGACATGGCGCGTCAGCTCATCGGCTCGCTCGAGGCCGACTTCGACCCCGAATCGTTCCATGACACGCACCGCGAACAGCTGATGGATCTTCTGCAGCGCAAGGCGGCCGGCGAAGAGGTCGTCACCGAGGTGGTGGCTGCCGAGGACGACAAGGTCGTCGATCTGCTCGCTGCGCTCGAGGCCAGCGTTGCTGCGGCCAAGGCCAACCGTGGCGATGGCGAGGCGCCGCCCAAGAAGGCGAAGAAGCGCGCAGCTCGCAAGCGGGCTGCCGTCAAGAGGCAGCCGACGGCCAAGGCGGCAGCCAAGCGCAAGACGGCCTGATGGCCGGAGCCGATGCGGCATCCGTCGACGTCGACGGCCGTGTCGTCCGCCTGACCAACCTCAGCAAGATTCTCTACCCCGGCACCGGCTTCACCAAGGCCGAGGTGATCTCCTACTACGCCGCGGTCGCCGACGTGATGGTGCCGCACCTCGCGGGACGACCGCTTACTTTCAAGCGCTACCCCAACGGCGTGGAGGGCGACTCGTTCTTCGAGAAGAACTGTCCCGGCCATCGACCCGACTGGATGGGGGTCCTGCCCGGGCCAGGCGACGTATCGAGCTGCCACATCGATCATCCTGCGGGGCTCGTGTGGGCCGGGAACCAGGCGGCGTTGGAGATCCATGTGCCGATGGCCCGGGCGGACCATCCCGAGCGCCCGACCACCCTCGCCTTCGATCTCGACCCAGGCGCGCCCGCCGACGCGGTCGACTGTGCCGATGTCGCCCTGCTCGTCCGCGAGGTGCTCGACTCGGTGGGCCTCGTCGGCTTCCCCAAGACCTCAGGCTCCAAGGGTCTGCAGGTCTATGTGCCCCTCAACACCCCGGTGGCGACCCACGAGCACGCGTCGTCGTTCGCGCTGGCGGTGGGGCAGCTGCTCGAGCGCCAGCATCCGAAGCGGGTGCTGGTGGACATGGCCAAGGCCAAGCGACCAGGCAAGGTCTTCGTGGACTGGAGCCAGAACAACTGGGCCAAGACCACGATCGGCGCCTATTCGTTGAGGGCTCGCGAGCGCCCCACCGTGTCGACGCCGTTGACATGGGGCGAGGTGGAGGTCGCGGCCGCAAGTCGCGACCTCGATTCGCTGGTGTTCGAGGTCTCGGACGTGATCGAGCGGATCGCCGAGCACGGGGACCTGTACGCGGATGTGCCGACGCTCGAGCAGGAGCTCCCGGGCCCGGCGGCCTGAGCCTCCAGCCGAGCTGCTCCAGCCGAACTGCTCCAGCCGAACTGCTCCGTCTACTGGCGCTATTCGAGGAATGTCCAGGCGTCACTCAGCGAGTTGTACGCAGCGGCGGCTGCGGTCGGGTGTGCTCCCTCGAACCCACACGACGGGCTCCCGCCGACCACCACCAGAAAACGACCGGTCCAACTGATCGCTGCTCCACATGCGCCGGCGAGGGGTGGTTGGGGGAGCAGCGTCCATTGGCCCGAGGACGGTTCCCACACCGCTCCCACCGACGTCACGCCACCGTCGTGGCCCGATGCGGTGGCGGTGCGGGCGTACCCGCCCCAGATCACCAGCCGCTCGTCCCATACGCCGTACGCGACCTCCTCGTTTGCCGGCGATGGCCAGGCACCGGCGTCGCTCCATCCGGCCGCGAGGTCGAGCACCTGCACGTGACGGGCGAACGGTCCGATCGCCACGTCGGCGCCCGGCACCGACACGATCGTTGTGCCAACGGCCAACAGGCGATGCTGACCTGTACCGCGGAGCGGCTCGCCTTCCAGCACGATCCATTCGTCGATCTTGGGTTGGTAGCGGATCCCCGGGTTGGCGACGCCCCGGCCGACGAAGAGGGCGTCGTTCTGCACGCGCACGCCCCGGGCTCCGTGGAGCGATTGCACCGGTGGGGGCGTCACCACCCTCCACTGGGTCGCCAGAGCCAGGTCGATTCCCCACATCCCCGGCGGCTCGTCGACGCCGCCGACGAGCACGAAGAGATCACCCCCGGTCCACACGATGTCGTGGAGTACCGCGGTCGGCTGCGGAAAGTCGGGCAGGATGCGCCAGGTGTCGCCTCGCGGTTCGTAGGCCTGCATCGCGATGCCGGATCCGTCGGGGTTCTGGCCGGCGATCACCAGCTCCCGCCCCGTCCACACCCACCGGAGTTCGGGGTCTCCCTCGAGCGCGAGCGGCGCTCGGGTTCGTTGGCTCCAGGTGTTGGTGCTGGGTTCGTAGCCGCTCGTGTCGGTGCGATGCAGCGTTGCTTCCCAGGTGTCTGAACCGCCGTGGATCACCAGCACCTCGCCGGTCCACAGCGCGATGTGGTGCATCCGCGGGTGGCGACCGCCAGCGCAGTCGTCGACGCACTCTGGCGCATCGCTGTGGCTGTCGTTGGGAAGGGCCTGCTCGACCGCAGCGGTCGAGACGGGATCATCTGAATCCGAGCACGCGGCCAGCACGACAGCGACCGCCAGGCCGGCGCCGACCAGCATGAGACGGGTGCGCATCGTCGGGTTCAGCGACCCTTCCATTCGGGTGGGCGTTTCTCGCGGAAAGCTGCGCCGCCCTCCTTGGCGTCGTCGCTTCCGCCGACGATCCGACGGATGCTCTCGCCCATGCGCACCGCCTCGCTCCAACCCATGCGAGGGCTCCTAGTCGCCACCTCTTTGACCGCTCGCACCGCGAGAGGCGCCCCTTGGCACAGGCGCTCGGCGAGCGTGCGAGCTTCGTCCATGAGCGTGTCGTGCGGAACGGTCTTCCACGCCAGGCCGATCTCTTCGGCCTTCTGCGCATCGAAGTTGTCGCCGGTGAGCAGCAGCTCCATCGCGTTGGCCCAGCCGACCTTGGGCGGGATTCGGATCGATCCCACGATCGTCGGCACGCCGATCTTGACCTCGGGCATGCCGAAGATCGCCCGGTCCGACGCGATGAGAAAGTCGGCGGCGATGGCGCCCGTCAGGCCGTAGCCGATGCATGCGCCGTTGACGGCTGCGATGGTGGGCTTCCAGAGCTCGAGTCCGCTCTCGAAGCTGTTGATCGTGGGGATCTCGAAGTAGGTCCCCGGCCAGGTGCCTGCCGGGTTGCCCTCGCCGCGCAGGTCGGCGCCTGCGCAGAACGCCCGGCCTGCGCCCGTCATGATGGCGACCCACGCATCGGGGTCGTTGTAGAACTCCAGCCACGCGGCGTTAAGGCACTCGCGCATCTCGCCGTTGATCGCGTTGAGCGATTCGGGCCTGTTGTAGGTGATCGTGGCGATGTGCCCGTCGAGTTCGTAGGTGGCGGCGTCCGACATGGACACGTTCTACTCCACTGGTCCAGCGCTCGACCGCGACGCCGGTGGGAGCTCGGCCACGAAGCCGCCGCTCCAGAGCGGAATCACTCGCTCGACCAGACGGACGGTGCCCTCGGCGATCCCTCCGATCACGCGGCGGAGCTTCGATCCGGTGCGGAACTCGGCGTATGAGGTGTGGTAGGGCCGAACGACCGCGTCCGTGGCGCCGGCCCGGCTCAGTGTCGTCTGCAGCGACGTGAACGACATCACGAAGAGGTGGTCGGGGTGCATCGACTCGCGGCGGAGGGGCGCCAACCAGACGTTGGTGATCGCCGTTGTGTTGGGGGTGGTGAGGATGACCTCGGCGTCGGGAAAACTCGTCCGCAGAGCGGTGACGAATGCGACCGGGTCCGGAACGTGCTCGATCAGCTCGCCGGCGACGATGACCTCCGGGTCACCGCACACCTCCGGGTCGAGCCGATACGCGTCGCCGCGGTGGATGACGCTGAACCCCGTGTCGATGCCCGCGTCTGGGATACTGCTCGACGCGTCGACGCCAACCAGGCTCGCCGCCGTCTTGCCCAGCTCCTCGTGGAGCCACGAGCCGGTTCCCTTCTTGACGAGCGCTGTCTCGTCATAGCACCCGAGGTCGAGAACCCGACGGCCTGCGACCCGGTCGCTGAGGTGAGCGAGTCGTCGGACGGGACGTGACAGCGACAGCCGCTCGGCTGCGGGGTGCGGCTCGGGTGCGCTCGTCTCTTCTGTCGCTGCGGTGGTCATGGTCTCCTCATCAGCCGCTCCGGCCCGTGCGAATGTCGTACACGAACAGAGTCGTCGGGCCGTGGAGAACCGACTCGACCGGTCGGACGCACCAGTGGACCAGCTCGAACCCCTGGGTCACGATGAAGCCTGCGCCCAGCTCGGCGATCGCGGGATCGCATGGATCGACGGCGATCGCGAGGTTGTCCGGTCCGAGGAGACTGAAGGCGGGTGGGGTTCCCGGCTCACCGAGGTTGAACGAGACGGTCCCGTACCGATTCCACACATCCTCGGCGGCGCCCGTGGGATCCAGGGTTCGGTATGCGTCCGCATCGGGGTACGGGCTGACCATCGACAGGTTCTGTACCCCCGACGCGGTGACGATTCCCTTGACGTAGGCGTCGACGGACAGCAGCAGCCAACCGTCCTGGTGATCGTCTCCCGGCTCGCTGTCGAGGCGGTCGACCACTGCCCGTAGATCGTGGTCGAGGATCGGATCGAGTCCGTGTTGGACGGGGTTGACGAGGCTCGCCTGCCACAGACCGAACAGCGCCAGGACACTGAAGCCGATGATCCGACGCGAGGTGAAGCACAGCGCGACGCCGATCGTCAGCACCGCTGCGATGACGAGGGGCCCTTTGGTCGGAATGGGCTGACCCTCGACGCGGTATTGGCCCGCAGCCCAGGCGACGCTGAGCCCGAGTCCTGCCGCGGAACCCCAGAGCGCTGAGCGTGGGAGGCGAGATCGCAGGCCTGCGATGGTGGACGAGGCGACGACCAGAGCGAGAACGCCGGCAAGAGTGAGGCCGGGGAGTAGCCGTTCTGCGGGGACCCGGTTGAGGAGGAGAACCTTTCCGACGAGCGAGGGAAGCGGCAGCTGCATCCACGCGAGCATCACGAAGACGGGCACCAGTGCGGCGCCGAGACCGACTGCGGCCCTGCGATCGGAGAGGGAGCCGCGTGCGAGAAGGCCGAACGCGACGAGCACGGCGGGAATGAAGTACGCGATGCCAGACGAGTTCTCGGACTGGTTCAATCCGTTGGCGAGGGCGAACTGCGGCTCGGCGGCGTACGAATCGAGTGCGCCACCGAGCATGACTACCGGTGGAACGGTTCCGGCTTCGGCCGCGGCCCTCTCGCCTGGATAGACGGTGCCCGCGATCGCGCGCACCTCGTCCGTCTTGTCGGCGAGGAAGCCGCCGACGAGCACGCCGCCGATCAGCCCGGCGACCAGCGCAGTCGTGACGAACCGTCGTAGAGCGTCCTTGCGCTTGGTGCGGTCGAGGATGTCGGGGAGAACGGCGCCGACGACAACGGGTGCGACGACGAGCACCGTCGAGATCTGCCAGGGCACGTAGGTGGCGACGCCGAAGGCACCCAGTGCCCAACCCGCGGCGGCGGTGAGACTCCAGCGCGATCGAGAGGTCTGCGCGCGTACTGCCCACAGCAGCAGCGCCCCGGCAAGGCAGCCGTAGCCGACGGTGGTGTAGGTGCCGGGTCCCGTCCACCACTGGGTCGTCGGGGCAAGGACCACGAGCGAGGCCCCCAGGGCCGAGATGCCGATCCGCCTCGTGAGGGCGAGGAGAAGGGCGTACACACCCAGAACCTGGATGGCGTGATACAGCCACCACTCCGTCGCGTACGCAGTCTCAGTGGGCAGGACGCGGTAGGGCAACCCCTGGGGGCGGATGACGACGTCCCACGATGAGGTCGGCAAGTCGCCGAGCATGCGAGCGTCGTGGGTCCCGACCGAACTCTCCACCTGATTCGCGAAGCCGTTCTCGGTCTGGCGAAGAACCCACGGGGTACGAATGCCCCACTCGTCGGATCGGATGGGGCGAAGAGGCCCTGTGAGCGCGCCGACCTCGTCCTCGGTCTGACCGATTCCCTGGCCGTACACGCCGACGCTCGACCCGTGAAGCCGAAACACGCCGAGCAACGCAACCAGGAGCACCACGATGACGGGAAGCCGCCACGCTGGGGGCAACCGACGCGCTACTGGCGATGAGGGTCTCGTGTCGTCGAGTTGCTCCTCGGAGGCGGCACGCAAGAAGACCGACGGTACCAAAGCACCGTCGATCTTCGGTCCCGGTGTCCCGGGGCCGCTCGGGTGCGACCGGTAACGTGGCGCCGACGCGCATCGGAGGTTGCCGTGAAGATTCTGGTCCTCGGCGCCCAGGGGATGATGGGCCACATGGTCTGTCGAGTTCTCGGCGAGCGCCATGAGTTGGTCGGCACGCTGCGCGGACCCTTCGACACCGGGGATCCGATCGCAGCCCATCTCGACGAAGGGCGATGCATCGGCGGTCTCGACGTCACCGACGAAGCCGCGCTGCGCGCGGTGATCGAGCGCGTTGGGCCAGACGCCGTCATCAACTGTGTCGGGATCGTGAAGCAACTCGCGGCAGCGCACGACGCCCTGCTGAGCATTCGCTGCAACTCGCTGTTGCCGCATCAGCTGGCTGCGATCTGCGCCGATGGAGATGCCAGGCTCGTCCATCTCAGCACCGACTGCGTGTTCTCCGGTCGGCGGGGTCGCTACACCGAGACCGACCTTCCCGACCCCGTGGACCTCTACGGGAGGAGCAAGCTCCTCGGAGAGACCTCCGAGGCCGAGGCCCTCACGATCAGGACCTCCATCGTGGGCCGTCAGATCGCTGGACACACGAGCCTGTTCGAGTGGGTCCTCGGCCAGGCGGGGAGCGCAGTGAAGGGCTTCACCAAGGCGATCTACACCGGCTTGACCACCTACGCCCTCACTCAGGTGATCGAGGAGATCCTTCTCGACCATCCCGACCTGAGCGGTGTCTGGCAGATCGCCTCTGACCCGATCTCGAAGTTCGATCTCATTGTCGAGCTCGACAGGCGTCTGGATCTCGGCCTCGAGATCACGGCCGACTCTGATTTCGAGTGTGACCGCAGCCTCGACGGGTCGCGATTCGCCGCTGCCACCGGGATCGTCGTTCCGAGTTGGGACGCCATGCTGGATCAGTTCGCCGCTGATCAGCCGACCTACACCGCCGTTGGGGGCGCGCTCGCATGAAGGTGATGACGATCGTCGGGACGCGACCCGAGGTGATCAAGCTCAGCGAGGTCGTGCGGCGGCTGGACGAGCACGTCGAGCACGTCTTCGTGCATACCGGCCAGAACTACGACTACGAACTCAACGAGATCTTCTTCGAGGGTCTCGGACTCCGTCAGCCCGACCGATACCTCGACGTCGCTGGCGGCACACTCGCGGAGACGTTCGCAGCCGTGATCACCCGCTCGGACGAGGTCATCGCCGAGGAAAAGCCCGATGCGATCCTGGTTCTCGGCGACACCAACAGCGCCCTGTCGGTTCTGAGCGCCAAACGTCGCCAGGTCCCCATCTTCCACATGGAGGCCGGCAACCGCTGCTTCGACCAGCGGGTGCCCGAGGAGATCAACCGCAAAATCGTCGATCACATCAGCGACATCAACCTGACCTACACCGAGCATGCGCGGCGGTATCTGTTGGCCGAGGGCCTGCCCCCCGACCGGGTGATCAAGACCGGATCCCCTCAGTACGAGGTGCTGCAGCGCCAGGCGGCGTCGATCGATGCGTCCGACGTCCTCGATCGGCTCGGGCTCCAGGCCGGCGGCTTCTTCACCGCGAGCCTGCATCGAGAAGAAAACGTCGACGACCCAGATCGGCTCGCGCTGTTGGTGGATGCCCTCAACAGCATTGCCTCCGAACACGACTCGCCGGTCGTGTTGTCGACCCATCCGAGGGCGAGAGCGCGCCTCGACGCCGCTGGACTGTCGTTCGACGAACGGGTCCGAGATCTCGCGCCCCTCGGACTCGCCGACTACGTGGCGCTGATGCGTTCGGCGACGTGCACCCTCTCCGACAGTGGAACCATCACGGAGGAGTCCGCGATGGTCGGATTCCCCGCTGTCACCCTGCGCGAGGCCCACGAACGTCCCGAGGGCATGGACCACGGGGTACTTGTGATGAGTGGAATCGACTCGGGCAGCGTTCTCGCGTCGATCGACGCCGCCGTGGCCCATTTCGGCAGCACCGGACCGCCGAGCCTTCCCGCGGACTATGCCGTTGCGGATGTCTCGTGGCGGATTCTGAAGCTGATTCTCAGCTACACCGACTTCGTCAACCGGGTCGTCTGGCATCGCTGAGCGAATGCGCATCCTCTTCGTCCACGAGGTGAACTACGCGACCAAGGTCGTGTTCGAGATGCACGACTTCCCCGAGCTGCTGTCACAGCGTGGGCACGATGTCGTGTTCGTCGACTTCCCAGAGGACGAAGACCGAAAGGGCCTCAAGCGGCTCGTGGACCTCACGACCCGGGTTGTGAATGGCACGGCCAGAGCCCACGACGGACCGGGCGTGGAGGTTCGGACGCCCGGGCGGGTCCTTCCACCGCCGTTCGATCGGCTCGTTGCCAGCGTGACCCACGTGCCAGAGATCCGCCGCCTGCTACGTCGAGGCGACGTCGACGTCGTGGTGCTCTACGGGGTCCCCACGAACGGATGGCAGACGGTGCGCCTCGCGGCGCGATACGGCGTTCCGGTCGTGTTCCGCTCGATCGACGTGTCGCACCAGTTGCGCAGCACGCCGTTCACCCGGCTCATCGAGCTCGCCGAACGATCCGTCGTGCGACGAGCGAGCTGGGTGAGCACGCACAACGTCGCACTGCGGAACTATCTCGTGGAGCTCGGAGCGGATCCCGATCGCAGCAGTGTCGAATACCCCGGTCTCGATCTCGAGCGCTTCGAACCCGGACCGCGGTCTGCCGCGCTCGCCGCCCGTCATGGCATCGAACCCGAGCATCGGGTGGCGCTGTTCATGGGCACCTTGTACCGGTTCGCGGGGCTTGACTGGTTCATCGAGGAATTCGCCCAGGTCCTGGCCGAGGATCAGCAGCTTCGGCTCGTGTTGGTCGGCGGTGGAGAGTTCGAGAGCGAGCTCCGTGCCACTGCGAAATCGGTGGGAGCGGAGGATTCGGTGATCTTCACCGGATTCGCCGACTACCAGAACCTGGCCGACCATCTCCGCCTTGGCGACGTCGCCATCAACCCCTTCCCGCCCCAACTGGTCACCAACTGTGCGCTGCCGGGCAAGGTGCTCCAATACCTGGGTTGCGGTCTTCCCACCGTCTGCACCCCGTTGCTCGGCCTGCAGGGCATGCTCGAGGAGGGCGAAGGAGTTCTGTACCGGGAGCCTGGCGCGGCATTCGTCGACGCCGTTGTCGAACTGCTGCACGACACGGGTCGGGCCGATGAGGTTGGAGCGAGTGGTCGCGCATCGATGGAGCGGTTGGCTCGTTGGGACACTTGCCTCGACCTGTTCGAGGCGCGGTTGCGCGAGGTCGCATCACAGGGTCATTCGACGGAGTGACGACGGGCCTCGCGGGCCAGGACCGACAGCATCACCGCGCTCGAGGCAGCGAGTGCGATCACCATCGCCATGCCGGATCGGGTGATCGCCTCACCCGGCAGGAGCATCGCGATGGGGTAGATGACCACGCCTGCCATCCAGCCCGTCGCTGCCGCGGCGCCCCTCTGGGTGGCGATGAGCGCGAGCGACAGGCTGAGCGCCGCCATGGCGATGCCGTTGGCGAGCGTGAACAGCGCCATCTGTCGAGCGGTGACCTCATCGTCGAAGAGAAGCTCCACGATGAAGGGCCCGAGGAGCGAGAAGGCGGCGACCGAGCTCACCGTGATGGCCGCCACGACCAACATCAGTCGCAGGACCGCTGACCGGAAGCCGGCGATGTCTCCAGTTGCGACATGGGTCGTCAGGGCTGGGAGAAGCGATCCCTTGACCGCGCTGAAGAGGAACTGCGGGATTCGCGCGACCACGAGTGCGTTGAGCGCGACCCCGGCGATGGCGGTGTCGGAGGAGATGACATCGACTGCGATCGGCGGGATGTTGAGGAGGAATGCTTCGCCGAGCGCCGCGACCCACAGCGCCGGAATTGCCCGGTACAGAGTGCGTGTCACGGCCGGTGGACCGGGGGTCGCGAAAGGCCGGGCTGTCATGGCGCCGCTCGCGGCTCCGATCCAAAAACCGAGCGCCGCGACGAGCGCCGCCCAGCCGACCGTTGCGGTTCCCGCGACGAGAAGCAAGCCGAGCCCGACCAGCCTGCTCAGCCCCTCCACTGACTGATACGTCGCATAGGCGACGAAGCGCGAGCTCCCTGCTGTCGTGCCGCGGACGATGGAGGACCATCCGTACCCGGTGAGTCCGAGGGCGAACATCGCGGCGACGACGAGCCGGTCGTCGAAGCGTTGGTCGAGATCGACGGGCCACCACAGTGCTGTCACCGTGAGAGCCGCGGTGAGCGCCGCAGCGGCCGCTCGACTCGCCGCGATCACGACCGGTCGGGCACCCGCTCCCTCGGCGGTCCGGTGCGCCACGAGTCGGGTGAGTTCCTGCTCGATCGCCTGGAAGACCCCCGGCCCGGCGATCAACAGCAGGCCCCACATCACGGCCAAGGTGGCGTAATCGTCGCTGCCGAGCTCCCGGCGGGCGAGGATCAGGAAGGCCGAGGTGGTGACGCCGTTGACGAAGAGCCCGGTCGCCACCGCGATCATTCCGGGTGGGAGGGGGTTGCGACCGGACGGGAGCGGCAGCCGAGGTTTCAACGTTCGGAAAGCGTAGGGCCTCGGTGTCGGCGGGCGGCGCCATCCCAGCGTGCCTCGGTCCTACACTCCAAGCCATGTCGTCGGGAGCGAGCCAGGCACTGCTGATCGCCTCGGGCGGGCTTCTCTACGCGCTCGTTGTGGTGCTGTTGTCTCGGCGCCGCCTCATCAGCCTCCGGTACACGATCGGGTGGCTCGGGATCGCCGGCCTCGGCATTCTGGGCGCGCTTCTCACACCGCTGATTCAACCGTTCGCCGAGACGTTCGGGATGTCGCCCACGGGCGTCCTGCTCGCGGTCGCGACGGTGCTGCTGCTGACGATCACTCTGCAGCTGTCGATCTCGGTGTCGGGCCTGCAAGCGGCTCTCCGCGACGTCGCGGAAGCCCACGCCCTCTTGCGCCGTGATGTCGACGAACAGCTGGACAACCTGGCTTCATGAGCGACCGGACATTGCGGGCCGACACGCTCGTCGTGGTTCCCGCGTGGAACGAGGAACTCTCTGTCGGTGCTGTGGTTCGGGGGGTGGTCCAGCGGGGCTACGCAGTGGCGGTTGTCGACGACGGGTCGCGCGATGACACAGCTCGGGAGGCAGCCGAGGCCGGTGCCCGGGTGCTGTCGCTACCGATCAACCTGGGGGTCGGCGCCGCCCTTCGCTGTGGAATGCGCTACGCGGTGTCCCGTGGCTACCGGGCAATCGTGCAGATCGACGCAGACGGCCAGCATCCGGTGTCCGCGATCGATGAGCTCCTCGAGGCCGCCGACCGGTCGGGGGCGCACATGGTGGTGGGGTCGCGCTTCGCCGGAGGAGACCCAGGGATGGAGGTGGGTCGAGTTCGGCGTTTGCCGATGCGCTTCCTCGCACGCTCGGCGTCCAAGGCCTGCGGTACCGAGATCAGCGACGCCACGTCGGGTCTGCGCGTCATCCGGTCACCGCTGCTCGAGCAGTTCGCCGAGCATTTTCCAGCGCACTACCTCGGTGACACCTACGAGGCTCTTGTGAGTGCCGGTCGGTCGGGGTACCTCGTCCAGGAGATGCAGGCGACAATGTCCGAGCGCGAGCACGGAACCTCCTCCGCCGGCGCTCTTTCTGCAGTGCGTCTCATCGCTCGGGCCGTGATCGTCGTGGTGTCGCGGTTGCACATCAAGATCCAACCGCTCGCCAACCGCGAGACCATCGATCTTCGGCGAGACGAAGCTCCGCAGCCCGCCGCGGCACCGCCACGACCCGGCTCTGCAGAATGAACCTCAGCTCGGGTCGCGCTCGCGGCCCGGGCGGATGTTGAGACGGCGCTGCGCGAAGTTGCGCACGGTGTTGTCCAGGCGGCTCAACACCTGGCGCGCCCGGGACCCGGGGCGGGCCGCGAACTCGGTGACGTGGTCGTACTCCTCGCCGTCCGGCGAGGCAACGCTGAAGTAATAGTTGCTCACACAGCACCGTGGACGATCGGCGACGACCGTGTTGACCGAGTGGTACGACGACCGGTTGGTCTCCATCACGACGAGCCGATTCGCCTGGGACACAATCGTCTTCGGTGTCGTGCGATCGGCACTCCAGAGCTCGAAGTTGCCTCCGGCCTCTTCCGACCAATCAGGGCTCGTGTAGAAGAGAAGGTTGAGGCGCCGATACCGGTCGTGGTTGGCGTCGTGGCTGTTGTCGAGGTGCGGATTGAGAAAGTCTCCGGTGAACATCATCGACAGGCCGCCCGCATAGAGCCCCGGATCCGGCTCGAGGCCCGGCATCTCGACGAGCTGGGCAACCGCGTCGATGATCCGCTGGTCCTGGATCGCGTGGGTCACATCGGACAGGAGTGGGTCGTGGTCCGAGAGCTCGGCGCTGGTGCGCTTGCTCTCCCGGAACGACTTCATCTGGGCGAAGCCGTCGGCGTCTGCCGGAAAGGCCGCATGGATCTGGGCGGCCCACGCCGCGGGAAGAACATCGTCGACGACGAAGTGACGCGTCGGTGTTCCGGAGGGTGCCGCCCACTGGGCGCGGATCGCGCCGGCGTACCTGCCGAGGGTCTCGAGGATCGCCCCGACGAGATCTTCACGTGTCGGAGGCGGCTCGTTCACCTCAGCAGCTCCCCGTCCTCTTGCGCGTCGTCCACCATGAGCCGGTTGCGTGTCAGGACCTCGACGGTTCCGTCGTAGTCCATGGTGAAACGGTCGGAACTGAACTCGCCCTCGAGTTCGGCCGGGGTGCCCGCCACCTCGTCGATCTCGCTGAGCATCGGACGGATCGCGTAGTACTCGCCGCGATCGAGGGTGCGGTTCGCTTCCTCGGCTGAGATCAGGGACTCGTGGATCTTCTCACCCGGCCGGATCCCTGTGACTTTGGTCTCGATGTCTCTGTCGCCGATGAGAGCGCGGGCGATGTCGGTGACCTGCGCAGCCGGCACTCGTGGAATGTAGGTCTCCCCGGGTCGTCCTTCTCGGGCGACGGCGAAGATCGTGTCCACCGCCTGATCGAGGGTCAGCAGGAAGCGTGTCATGTCGGTGGTGGTGATCGTGACAGGCCCACCGGAGCGGATCTGGTCGTGGAAGAGCGGGATCACCGACCCGCGCGATGCGAGCACGTTGCCGTATCGCGCGCAGACGAAGCGGGTGTTGTCCGAGCGGAGGTTGGCAGACGTGAACACCCGCTCCTGGATGGCCTTCGTCATGCCCATCACGTTGACGGGCTTGCACGCCTTGTCGGTGCTCACCCCGATCACCGTTTCGACGGGCAGCTTGAGGTCCCGGATCGCCCTCACGATGTTCTCGGGACCCTCGATGTTGGTTCGGACCGCCTCGAACGGGAAGTACTCGCACGAGGGCACCTGCTTGAGAGCGGCCGCGTTGAAGATGATGTCGGCCTGGGCGCACACGCCTGCGACCGAGGCGGGGTCGCGAACGTCGCCGATCACGAATTCCAGGCTGCGGTTGAAGTTCTCGAAGATGATCTCGTCGGTGGCGACGCGCCGCTGGAGATACGACATGCGCATGTCGTGTTGTTTGGCCTCGTCGCGGCTGAAGATGATCAGTCGTTCTGGGGTGCCCTGTTCACCGGAGAGGATGCGGCGGGTCAGCGTCTTGCCGAGCGACCCGGTGCCACCGGTGATCAGCACGCGCTTGCCTTCGAAGAGATCGGTCATGGGAATCCCGGCGGGGTCGTCCGGCAGGTGCCGGGTGGGGGTGTCGACAAATGGTCAGGCTATGCGAGCTGCGCGCAGAGCTGAGTGAGGGTGCCACCCGGGCACGACCCCGGTGTTCAGTCGGTGAGCAGCGATTCGCAGTAGGCGCGATACGGAGACGACGGCATGGCTTGGAGCGTCGTCCGCAGCCTGTCGTTCGTCACGAAGCCCTTCTCGAGCGCGACTTCTTCGAGGCACGCGATCTTGAGGCCCTGGCGCTTCTCGACGGTTGCGATGAAGTTGGCGCTGTCGAGCATGCTCTCGTGTGTTCCAGAATCGAGCCAGGCGATACCGCGGCTCAGGGCGATCGCGCGCAGCTGGCCGTCGGCCATGTACGACAGGTTGAGGTCGGTGATCTCCAGCTCGCCGCGTGCCGAGGGCGACATGGCCTTGGCCCGCTCGACCACCGTCGTGTCGTAGACGTACAGGCCGGGCACGGCCAGGTTGGTGCGCGGGACGGCGGGCTTCTCTTCGAGCGAACGCACCTTGCCGTCATCGTCGAGCTCGACGATGCCGTAGCGCTCAGGGTCCTGGACGGCGTAACCCCAGATCACCGCGCCGCCCCAGAAGTCCTGGACCACCAGGTCGAGGCCGAGTCGGCCGTAGAAGATGTTGTCGCCGAGGATCAGCGTCACGGGGTCGTCGCCGATGAATTCCTCCCCGATGAGGAAGGCCTGGGCGATCCCTGCGGGTGTGTCCTGAACGGCATAGGAGAGCGACACGCCCCACTGGGATCCATCGCCGAGCAGGTTCTCGAACCGCGGGACGTCGTCGGGCGTCGATATGAGGAGGATGTCGCGGATGCCCGCGAGCATCAGCGTGCTCAGCGGGTAGTAGATCATCGGTTTGTCGTAGACGGGCTGGAGCTGCTTGCTGACCACCTCGGTCAGCGGGTGCAGGCGGGTTCCAGCGCCACCGGCGAGGACGATTCCTCTCATCGGTGGCGAAGGGTACCGGGCTATTCGATCACCACGACGATGTCGCCGGCACCGACGGTGTCGCCCGGGCCGACCTTGATCTCGGAGATGGTTCCCGCCTTGTCCGCGGCGATGTTGTTCTCCATCTTCATCGCCTCGAGCACGACCACGGCTTCGCCGATTGCGACTTCCTGGCCGACTTCCACGAGAACCTTCACGATCGTGCCCTGCATGGGGACGGCAACCTGGCCAGAGCCTGCCGCGCCTGCGCCACTTGCGCTGGCAGATCGCTTGGGCTTCTTGGGCGCCGGGCCTGCTGCGACCCCGGCGGTCTCTGGCACCCAGGCGGCCACATCGAAGCGCTTGCCGTTGACCTCGACGAGCACGTTCCGCTTGACGCGCGGCTCGTCGTCTTCTGCGCCGGGCTCGGGATCAGCTGCCGGCTTCCCTGACACGTCGCTGAGATCCAGGGTCTCCTCGACCCACTTGGTGCTGTGGTCTCCGGCCTGGAATTCGGGTGCTGCGAGGATCGCCTCGTGGGCGGCGGCCGTGGTGGCGATGCCGCCGACCTCGAGCTCGCCCAGCGCGCGCTGCATCCGGGAGATCGCCGTGGCCCGATCCGAGCCCCAGACGATGAGCTTGCCGACGAGGTTGTCGTAGAACTGGCTCACCGTGTCACCAGCCTCGTAGCCCCCGTCCCAGCGGACGCCGAACCCGTGAGGGAGCTGCAGCGAGGTCATCGTCCCAGGCGAAGGAAGAAAGCGTCCGCCCGCCGGGTCCTCCGCGTTGATGCGGACCTCGATGGCGTGTCCGTTGCGCTGCACTTCGTCCTGGGTGAACGAGAGCTCTTCGCCCGCGGCGACTCTGATCTGTTCGCGCACGAGGTCGAGCCCCGAGACGAGCTCGCTCACCGGGTGCTCGACCTGGAGGCGGGTGTTCATCTCGAGATAGAAGAACTCGCCGTCCTGGTACAGGAACTCGACGGTGCCTGCGTTGGTGTAGTCGCAGCCTTCTGCGACCTTGACCGCCGCCTCACCCATGGCCTGGCGGACCTCGTCGGGGAAGTTGGGCGCCGGGCTCTCTTCGACCAGCTTCTGGTGTCGCCGCTGGGCCGAGCAGTCGCGCTCGCCGACCCACACGGTGTTGCCGTGGGCGTCCGCGATGATCTGCATCTCGATGTGACGGGGCCATGTCAGGTAGCGCTCCATGTAGCACTCGCTGCGACCGAAGAAGCTCTCGGCCTCGCGCTGCGCCGATTCCAGCGCGGCGTCGACCTCGTCAGCCGACCTGACCACCTTCATGCCGCGGCCCCCGCCGCCATATGCCGCCTTGATCGCGACGGGGTACCCGTGCTCGCTGCCGAATGCGCGCACCTCGTCGGGGTGCTGGATGATGTCGGTGGTTCCCGGGACCCCCTCCACTCCCACCTTCTCGGCTGCAAGCCGGGCAGAGATCTTGTCGCCCATGACTTCGATGGCTGCGGGCGGCGGTCCGATGAACGTCACGCCGCGATCGGTGATCGCGCGGGCAAAGTCGGCGTTCTCGCTGTAGAAGCCGTATCCGGGGTGGACTGCCTCGGCGCCGCTCTGGGCGATCGCATCGAGGATCGCATCGGTGTTGAGGTAGGAGTCCGCCGCCGTCTCGCCGCCGAGTGCGTACGCCTCGTCGGCGAGCCGCACGTGGAGGGCGTCGCGGTCGAGCTCTGAGTACACCGCCACGCTGGTGATCCCCAGCTCCTGGCAGGCGCGAATCACTCGTACGGCGATCTCTCCGCGGTTGGCGATCAGTATCTTGCTGAACACGATCTGGGCCCTCTCGGTGGCGACACAGCGTCAGACATGCTGCCACACGGCGGGCTCGGCCAAAGAGCCGCAGCACGGCCGGAGGAGGCGATCCCATCATGGAGAGCGACTGGTTCGACGACGTCGCTGGGACGCGATTCGACACGATCGAGTGGGTCGCGGAGATCGGCTCGACCAACACCGAGCTCCTCGAGAGGGCCAAGGCCGGTGCCGGGGAGGGGTTGGTGAAGATCGCCGATCTCCAGACCGCAGGCCGCGGGCGGCGCGGGCGGAGTTGGACGGCGCCGCCAGGCACCGCCCTGATGATGTCTGTGCTCTTGCGCCCGCCGCCCGGTTCGATCCAGCCGAGCCAGGCCTCCTTCGTGACCACAGCGTGGGCCCTGTCGGCGATCGAGGCGGTCGAATCCGCATGCGGGCTCGCCCTAGGGCTCAAGTGGCCGAACGACCTCGTCGTTCCCTCACCTGTCGCCCCAGACGATCGCGGTCCCGGCGATCCCGGCTATCGGAAGGTCGCAGGCATCTTGACCGAGAGTGTGCTGGCGGGTGCCGAGATCGAGGCGCTGGTGGTGGGCATGGGTCTCAACACCGGCTGGCCGGAAGTACCGCCAGAGCTCGCCCAGGTCGCGGCCAGCATCAACCTGATCGCCGGGCGGACGCTCGATCGGCCGGCCCTCGCGTCGTCGATTCTCACCCACTTCGAAGTCCGGTACTCCCGGCTGGTGAGCGAGGGCCCACGCTCGCTCCTCCCCGAGCTGCGATCGCGGTCCGAGACCCTCGGCCAGGTCGTTCGTGTCGAGCTCGGAAATGGCGACACGGTCACCGGCACGGCACGCGACGTGGATCTCGATGGCCGCCTCGTCGTGGAGGACGACCGCGGCACCCACCACCTGGTCGCCGTGGGAGATCTGGTCCATCTGCGCCCGCGCGTCACCTGAGCGGGGAGTCCACCTCGTACGCTGTCCGCCGTATGGCACAAGTGGATGCGTGCGAGACCATCGACGGCGTCTTCATCGTCACACCCCGCGTGTTCGGGGACGAGCGCGGCTTCTTCGTGGAGACCTACCGGCGTGAGTGGATCCCCAGCGCGAGCCGGGAGATGATCCAGGCCAACAGGGGAGACAGGCAGGCCGGCTGCATCGTCGGACTTCACTATCACCTGCATCAGAGCGACTACTGGTACGTGCCGTTCGGCACGATGCGGGTGGTGCTGCACGACCTGCGCGAGGGTTCGCCGACCGACGGCAACACCTATGTCCACGACCTCGGCGGTGACGAGCACCAGGGGATCTACATCCCGCCGGGCGTCGCCCACGGTTTCGCCTCGCTCACTGATGCCACCATCACCTACCTGGTCGACGGGTACTACAACCCGACCGACGAGCTCGGCGTGGCGTGGAACGATCTTGCGGTTGGGGCGGACTGGGGCATCGAGGATCCGATCCTCTCGGCGCGCGACCAGGCCAACCCGCGGCGCGACGAGATCGAGGCACAGTGGCGTCCGCACTTCGGCCTGCGCAACTGAGGTCGACGGGAGACTCATGAAGCTGTTTGTCACCGGTGGCGCCGGGTTCATCGGATCGAACTACGTCAGGCACGTCCTGGAAACGAGCGATGACGAGGTGACCGTGTACGACGCGCTCACCTACGCCGGGTCGAAGGACACGATGACCGACCTCGAGGTGAGCTCGCGGTTTCGCTTCGTCCACGGCGACATCTGCGACCGCGACGCCGTGGCGACCGCTCTCGACGGCCACGACGCCGTGGTTCATTTCGCAGCCGAGAGCCACGTGGACCGCTCCATCAGCGGCCCAGATGCGTTCGTGCTCACCAACTGCCTCGGCACCAACGTGATGTGCGACGCGGCGCGCTCGGTCGGGGTCGATCGATTCCTCCACGTCTCGACCGATGAGACCTATGGCAGCACGGTCAGCGGATCCTTCGTCGAGGGCGACGTGCTCGAGCCCTCGAGTCCGTACTCGGCATCCAAGGCCGGATCCGATCTGATCGCGCTCGGCTATCGCACCACGTTCGGCCTTCCCGTCGTGGTCACTCGGTCCTCCAACAACTACGGGCCATTCCAGTTTCCCGAGAAGGTCATCCCCCTGTTCATCACCAACCTGATCGACGGACACCAGGTGCCCGTCTACGGCGACGGCATGAACGTCCGCGACTGGATCTACGTGATGGACAACTGCGAGGGCGTCGACACCGTTCTCCGCAAAGGTGACGACGGCGAGATCTACAACATCGGCGGGGGAAACGAGCTCCCCAACCTGGAGCTGACGCGGATGCTCATCGAGCTCTGCGGGCGTGACGAATCGGCCATCACCTACGTCGAGGACCGCCTCGGCCACGACTTCCGCTACTCGGTCGACTGCTCCAAGGCCAGGGCTCTGGGCTGGAACCCCGCGACGTCGGTGGAGGACGGCCTCGAGAAGACGGTGGCCTGGTATCGCGACAACGAAGCGTGGTGGCGCCCGAAGAAGGTTTGAGTGGGCGCTGCGATGTCGGTCGTTCGAGGTCTCGAGAAGTACGCACCGCTGGTGTGGAACTTCGCGCGCCGCGAGCTCCGCGCCCGCTACCGCCGGAGCGTCCTGGGCTGGACGTGGTCGCTGCTGAACCCTCTGGCAACCATCGCTGTCTACAGCTTTGTCTTCTCGGTGTTCTTCCGCGTCGAGCCACCCGAGATGGGAAACGGCGAGCGGTTGTTCGCGCTCTTCCTCTTCTGCGGGTTGGTGGTGTGGCTGCTCTTCTCGGGAATGATCGTCGGATCGATGGGATGGCTGGCCGGCGTCGGTGACCTCCGGCGCAAGGTGTACTTCCCCCCCGAGGCGGCGATCTTCGGCAGCGCGATCGCCCTGGGTGTGCAGTCGCTCATCGAGGGGACTGTGCTCATCGTCGCCATGATCGTGATCGGCAACGCGGGTCCCACGATGATCCTGTTGCCGTTGGTCCTTCTGTTCGCCGGCCTGTTCGGGCTGGGAATCGGGCTGTTCGTCTGCGTTGCAAACGCCCGCTTCAGCGACGTTCAGTACCTCGTCGGCATCATCGTCAACGTCCTCTTCTTCCTGATCCCGATCGTCTACACGATCGATCTCATCCCCGAGCGTCGATGGGGTCTCCCCATCCGAAAGCTGGTGGAGCTCAACCCCGTGAATCAGTTCGTCGGAGCGTCGCGCGATGTGGTGTACCTGCTCGAGTGGCCGTCGCTCGGAAGGATCGCAGCCCTGGTCGGCTACTCGTCGGTGACCTTCGTCCTCGGTTGGCGATTCTTCTCGCGCCGCTCGATGGACCTCAGCGAGGACATATGACGGCCGCCATTTCCGCGCGTGGGCTCTCGAAGCAGTACCGCTTGGCCCGCGATCGCGCTCACTCGCTCAAGGAGGCGGTCGTTCGCCGGACCCGCGATCGCGGGTTCGCCGAGTTCTGGGCTCTCCGCGACGTGGACCTCGATGTCGAGCGCGGCGCCTTCGTCGGCCTCATCGGGCACAACGGGTCGGGGAAATCCACGCTCCTCAAGCTGCTCGCGGGCATCCATCGCCCCACGGCGGGCGATCTTGTCGTGGACGGACGGGTCTCGGCCTTGCTCGAGCTGGGGTCGGGATTTCATCCTGAGCTCAGCGGCCGCGAGAACGTGTACCTCAACGGCGCGATCCTCGGTCTGACCAGGCGAGAGATGGACGCCGCGGTCGACGAGATCATCGACTTCAGCGGGATCGGCGACTTCATCGATGCGCCTGTGAAGGTGCTGTCGTCTGGCATGTACGTGCGGCTGGGTTTCGCAGTCTCGGTCCATGTGGAGCCGGAGATCTTGCTTGTCGATGAGGTGATCGCGGTCGGGGACGAGGAGTTCCAGCGTCGCTGTCTCGACCACATGTACGAGCTTCGGCGGCGCGGTGTCACCATCGTTCTGGTCTCGCACTCGATCCCCTTGGTCGAGGGCCTCTGCGACGAGGTGGTGTGGCTCGATCACGGGCGGGTCGAGCAGATCGGTGAGTCCTCGGAGGTGTGCAACGCCTACCTCAAGTCGGTCAACGTCATCGAGGCGGATCGTCTCTCGGACGAAGGCACCACCGCCGAGCTGCCCGCTGACCAGGTCGCCGAGATCGAACTGCGGCGTGGTACAGGGGAGGTGCGGGCGTTCCACGTGGACTACCTCTTTCTCGACCACACGCCGCGCCCTGTCGCCACGTCGGGCGATCCACTACTGATTCGGCTCTGGTACGAGGCGACCGAAGAGGTGGAGGATCCCGTCTTCGGGCTACGCATCCACACCGCGGCGGGGACCCACGTCGGGTCGCCGAGCTCGGCCCTCCACGGTGTCGCGATGGGAGTCGTCGGCGCGGGGCGGGGCTATGTCGATTTCATCCTCGACCGGCTCCTGCTCCTGCCAGGCGAGTACATCATCTCGACCTCGATCACCGACAACACCCGATTGAGGACCTACGACGCATGGGAACGCTCCTATCACCTCAAGGTCCAGCCGGGCTCGTCATTGGAGCGCGAAGGGATCGTTGAGATCGGCGGACGATGGCAACCCGCCGTTCCCCATCAGCTCGGAGAACCCGGTCATCCAGACCGATGAGCCGACGGCGCCGAGGTGGTGCGCTACAAAAGGAAGCACGAGAGCGATGACTCGTTCGGTGGACGGAGACGGAGAGACCGTGAAGCAAGAGGTGACGGCCCTCGATTCGGCACGTGTGGAGCCGCGTCGCTCGCCGCCCCGCGAGACCGACGGTGTGACCTCGGCCTTCGCCGTCGTCTTCGACACATCGACCCCGCGGCTCGAGGAGTGGATGGCAGCGAGGGTCCTCGCTGCCGAGCTCGGCGAACGGCTGGGACGCGGGGTTGAGTTGGTGGCTCTGGGTCCGCCTGCGGCCACGATCGGGTGGGTCGCCCAGGCCGAACCGGCGGCCTACGCGTCGGCAGAGGCCCTCGCCGCCTGGCCCGCGGTTCTGGGCGTCGGCCCTGTCGTGGGTCCCCACGAGTGGATTCGGCTCCCCTGGCAGCGCGGCGCGTCGAGCGCGTCGCTCGTGGACATCGACGGCCTGTCGAGCCTGGCGACTCGTCGCATCACTCACACCGAAGCGGCCGTCGCGAACCCCCTCCGCGATGCGGCGCCCTACCTCGCAGTCGTGGTCGAGTCGTCGACCGGCTTCAGCGATGTCGAGGTGTCCGAGATCGCCCGTCTCGCTACCTCCCGCCAGCTCGACGTCCAGCTCATCGCCGGTGGGTGGCATGAGTCGGGCTCCCGATCAGCGGAGCTGCGTTCGAGTCTTAGCGACGTCGGCGCGGACTCTCACCTTGTGACTGCGCTGGGCGCTGAGCAGTTCCTCGGCGCGGTTCGCGGGGCGCGGGCCGTGGTCGCGCGAGACGAGGCACTGGCGCCTCTGCTGCGGGCATTCAACCCGCGCACCGCGACGCTTGGGGTCGACTCCGGCTCGTCGGAGGCGGTTCAACGCACCCTCGGCGCAGCCGTCGATTCAGTGGACGACCCGCTGGCGACGGTGGGTGTGGCTCGAGCGCTCGATGAGCTCGCCGGCGATCTCGGTGCGTTCTTGGACGCCGATGATGGAGCGTCCGGCGGTGAGGTGCAGCTGCGCGTGTTGCGCCACCGGCTCGATGGCGCCCACGAGGTCGAACGAGCCCTGGTGGCCCGGCTGGTGGCCGAACGAGAGCGATCCGGTGCCGCCCATGCCGCGCTGCGCCGCGAGCTCGATCATGCGCTCGCCGCCCGTGAAGCCGCTGAGGATGACCGCGATGAAGCCGAGCATGTGGTGCGGCGGTCGTCGGAGCACATCAACGCGCTCGAGACTCGGCTCGCCAACTTGGACCAGGGCACCGTTCCCGTGCCCGAGCGTGCTCTGTGGCGTCGGGTCGTGCGCCTGGTCGACCGCTGGTTGTTCGCCGCTTTTGAGCGCTTCAGGCGCCGGGTGCTTCGGGTGTGAACGCGCCGACCTCTGTCGAGACGGCTGTTGTCTTCATCGATTCGATCCCGCACGGCGGTGCCGACCCGCACGCGTGGCGTATTGAGCAGCACGTCGCGGCGTTGCGCTCGTGTTCGGTCGACGTCCGGGTCCTCGTCGTCGGGCCGCTCGACGACGCGACGGACGTCTTCGGCGCCCCCGTGACCTATACGGGGCTCGACCTTCGGGCGTTCTTCGCATCGAACAGCGCGCTGTACGGCATCGCCGTGTTCGTCGGTGGCGGAACCGCGCACCGCGCGGCCTCCGCGCTCCGCGCCGAGCAGCCGCACTGTTCTGTGGTGGTGGACAGTTCGGCACTTCTCAGCATCGAGCGACCGCGACTCCCCGACGACGAGGTCCGGCACGACGAACGCGGCGGACGAGAGCGCATCGCCGATCTACGCCGCCAGCGCGATGCCGAACTCATTCACCAAGCGGCCCACGTCTGGGTGAAGAGTCGGCGGGAGGCGGATCACGTCCGCACCTTGGGCATCGGGCCCCGCCCCATCGTGGTCCCGCCGATTGTCGTGCCCGTCGGTGTCCGCCGGGGTGATCGCATCCTGGCGCTGGCATCCCCACATCGGGAGTTCGGCGAACCCGACCTGGATGCGGTTGCGGCGCTCCGTGCTTCGGTGTTGCCCGTAGTGACCGGTGAGTTCGAGACGGCGGTCGTCACTGAGCGAGCGGTCGCGGGATGGACAACGAGCGAACATTCGCTCTCCTTCGTGGTGCGCCAGCGCGCCCTCGTGGATCACCTCGAGGGCGCAGGAGTCGTGGTGATCGCCCGCCCTCATGGACCCACGGCATGGGCCCAGATCGTCGCGGGACGTGCGGTTGGGCTCCCGGTGGTCGCCACACCCGAGGCGGTGCGCGGGGTCGACGATCCGGCCGCCTGGGGAATCCAGGTGGCCGCGAAAGCGCACCTCGCTCACGAGGTCGGCAGCGCCATGCGACGCCCGGTCCCCGATCCTTCGCTCGCTCCGACCGAGCGGGTGATCGAGCATCTCGTCGCCCTGGGCTTGCGGCCGGACGTCCTCACCGAGCCCGTCGAGTGGCTGTGTGGCGCTCGGCCCTCACGAGGTCGCGATGTGGCTCGCCAGAGCTATCTGCGTCACCCCGATGACGTCTCGGATGACCCTGTCGTCAACCTCGGTTCGGATCTGACGAGACGGCCACTCATCTCGGTTCTCACGCCCGTCTACAACACGCCGGCCGACGTGCTCGACGAGACGATCACCTCGGTGCTGCACCAGTCGTACGAGAACTGGGAACTGATCCTGGTCGACGATGCCTCGCCCGACCCTGCAGCGGCGGAGCGCTGTCGAGCGGCAGCCGACCGCGAGGATCGCATCACGTTCGTGGAGCGCGACTCCAACGGCGGTATCGCCGCCGCGTCGAACACGGCGCTCGACGCGGCTCACGGCGAGTTCGTCGCGCTCCTCGACCACGACGACCTGCTGCGCCAGGACGCGTTGATCGAGCTCGTCCGCGCGATCAACCGCTTTCCTGACGTCGACGTGCTGTACAGCGACGAGGACAAGCTCTTCGAATCGGGGGACTTCGACCACACCTATGCCAAGGGCGGCTGGTCGCCCGACCTCCACCTGTCGTACAACTACACCTGTCACTTCGCCTGCTATCGCCGCGATCTTCTGGTCGACGTCGGCGGGTGGCGACTCGGATTCGACGGCGCACAGGACTACGACCTCGCACTTCGAGTCAGCGAGCGCACCCAGCGCATCGTGCACATTCCCCGCACCCTGTACCACTGGCGTGTCATCGCGGGGTCCACCTCGGCAGGCGTCGAGGCGAAGGACGGGGCGTGGGAGGCGGGCCAGACGGCGCTGAGCGAAGCTCTGGAACGCCGCGGCCTCGAAGGCAACGTGACGGAGGGCATCAGCGCTGGCACCTATCACGTCTTCTACCCGTCGACCGGCCGGCCAACCGTTGGTGTCCTCATCCCCACGCGCGATCGGGTGAAGATGCTCTCGACCGTCGTCGACGATCTCCATGATCGCACCTCGTGGCGCGACCTCGAGGTCCTCGTGGTCGACAACGAGAGCAGCGAGCCCGAAACGCATGAGTGGATGGCCGAACACGACGGCCCGATCATCGAGTACGCGCACCAGTTCAGCTACGCCAGGATGATGAACCTCGCTGCGGAGCAGGTCGACGCCGACCTGCTCCTCTTCCTCAACAACGACGTCGAGGTCGTCGATGCGGACTGGCTCACGACCATGGTCGGACACGCGCAGCAGCGTCGGGTGGGCGGTGTCGGGGCCCGACTTCTGTTTCCCGATGGCCGGGTTCAGCACGAAGGTGTCGTGTTGGGTGTTGGTGGCGTTGCCGGCAACGTCGACTCCCGGGGCTACTTCAGTCTCGGATCGATCGAGCGGAACTGCCTGGCGCTCACGGGCGCCTGCCTCATGATGCGGCCAGACGTGTTCTGGGAGGTCGGCGGCTTCGAGGAGCGCCTTCGGGTTGCTTTCAACGACGTCGACCTGGCGATGCGCGTGCACCAGCTGGGCTACGACCTCGTGTACACGCCCCACGCCGAGCTTCTCCACCAGGAGTCGGCCTCGCGCGGGTCCCTCCACCCCGAGGAGGACGAAGCCTTCTTCCTGGACCGCTGGGGTCCATGGACCTCCTACATGGACCCGTACTACAACCCGCGTCTGTCGATCGGTGTGCAGTACATGTTCGCCGACGAGGTGAAGCAGATCTGGGTCCCCAAAGACCATCTCGTCTGACGGCGTCGGCTGCCTCAGCCCGCGGCGCAGACCCTCTGGCCCAGGCCGACCAGCGAGCCGCGGTGAATTGCGGACCCGAAGGCCAGTACCGCTCCGCGAGCATCGACGACCACGTACCCGTCGTTGTCTGCGAGAACGGCGATTGCCTCGATCGAACTCAGCTCGGTCGGGGAGCCGTGATAGTCGGAGTCGCCGATCGCGAACACCCCGCCGATCCCTTCGAGAACCCAGAAGCCAGGGGCGCCCGGGTCGGGGGCGAAGTCGACGATTCGGACCCGTCGGGTGTCGATGTGCTCGCCCAGCCCAAGGGAGCTCTCGGCTCGACCGAACCCGTACAGCGCACCCCATCGGTCGATGATCCAGTAGCCGCCCCGTGGGTTTCCGCGGAGAGCGATCGCCTCGCCGGCGTCGTTGGTGACTTGCGGGAGCCCTCCGACCCACGGCGCGCCGCCGAATGCATACACGCTTCCAGCCCGATCGAGGACCCAGTAGCCGGGACCGGTCGGTGGGCATGAGATCTGAATGCCGTCGACGTCGTGGTCGAGGATCGTCAGGTCACCGGCATGGCGGGCTGTTCCGGCGACGTGGACGCGACCACTCGAGTCGAGGGCGTAGCAACCCATCCCATCCGCTGTGCCGCTCAAGGAGATGATGCGCTCGTCGGCGACCAGGGGTTGGGCCGTGTGTTCGACGCCGAAGCGATGGAGCTCGCCGTCCTCGGTCGCCAGCCAGTAGGCCTTGAGTGCCACGGGCTCCGAATGTAGGTGTCGCGGCCGGGTGACGCTGGTCATCATCTCGATCGACCTGGCCATTGGCGAGGGCCATCGACCGGTATTGTGCGCCTCCTGATGGACCTCCGCCCCGTCGAGCTGAACGTGTCGGGCGTCGATGTAACCGTGTGGGGCGATTCCGCCGACCTTTATCACTCTTCGCTGCCGGCGGGCGGTGCCGTGTTCGAGGCGGCCGTCGCCCTCGTGTCGCGCATCGACGACCCCGACCTGGTCATGATCGACGTCGGGGCCTCGATCGGTGTGGTGTCTCTTGCAGCGTCGCAGTTGCTCACTTCGGGACGTGTGGTGTCGGCCGAGCCAGAGCCCAGGGCAGCTGAGTGCCTGCGAGCCGGCGTCCGCGACCGGCCGAACGTCACGATCGTGGAGACGGCCGTTGGCGCGCGGGAGGGGTCCACAGGATTCCGCCAGAATCCTGCGGGGACCGCCTGGGGCACGATGACCGACGATGATCCGTCGATCGAGGTGCCGGTGACGACGCTGGATCGCCTGATGGCCGAATCCGCCCTCCAGCGGGTCGACGTCGTCAAGGTCGACGTCGAGGGATTCGAGCTCGACGTGCTGAGTGGGGCCGAAGAGCTGCTGTCGCAACACGCGCCCGTGCTGATCGTCGAGCTCAACCCATACTGCCTCTGGCGCCACGGCAGGTGTTTTCCGCAGGATCTGCTCGACCACGTTGTCGGGCTCGCGCCCGTCGTTGCCGCAATCGGGCCGGACGGGGTCGCCACCGACATGACGATCGCCGACAACCGCGAGGGGATGCTGCACCACCTCGCAACAACCGGGACCATCGTCGACCTCGTCACGGTGCCAGCGGGGCGAGACGTCGACCTGGATCTGCGGGAGTTCGTGCCTGCCCCGGAGGTGACGCATGCGCCGGAGGAGACTCCGCCGCCCCCGCCGTCGATCGTGGTTCCGTCGGGAAGGATGGCCGGGGTCGCACGGTCCGCCGCCCGAGCGCTGGAGAGACGAGTCCGCCGCCGCTGAGGCAGAAGGCCGCCCCTGAGCGTGGCCGCGGCCCGGGATGGCTAGCGTTTCGTGGCGATGAAGATCTACACCGAGACCGGCGACGACGGCACGACGGGTCTCTTCTACGGCGGCAGAGTCGGGAAGGACTCGGTGCAGCCCCGCGCGTATGGTGCCGTCGACGAGGCCCAGGCGGCGCTCGGCGTTGCCCGGGCCGCGACCGGCGACTCCGAGCTCGACGAGATCCTCGTCGGTCTGTGCCGCGACCTGTACGTCGCCATGGCCGAGCTGGCGACCCTTCCAGACAACCGTTCCAAGCTGACCGACGGTGTCACGCTCGTGACCAGCAGCATGGTCGATGCGCTGGCGACCCTGATCGACGACGTGACCGAGCGGTTCGAAGCGCCGACCGAGTTCGTGATCCCGGGACAGAACGAAGTTGCCGCCCGTCTCGACTGGGCGCGCGTGGTCGTACGGCGGGCCGAGCGCGAGGCCCTTCCGGCGCATGTCGAGGGCTCGCACGTGCTTCGCTATCTCAATCGACTGTCCGACCTTGTGTGGACGCTCGCTCGCTGGCAAGAGGGAGAGGCCCTCGCCAGCAAGGCCGCGTCCGAGAACGACTGAGGAGCCCCTGTGCCCATCACCCTGAAGCTCGACGCGATCAGCGTGGTCACCGACCCCGCTGCGCCAGACACCGCTTCGATGGATCGTCCCGTGCGGGCCGACGACCTCGAGATGCTCGGGACGGACGAGGCGTACCTGACGGCCGCGGGGTTCGATGGCAAGCTCGGGACCACGGCGCTGCTGCCGCAGTCGGGGGCCGTGGCTGTCGCCGTCGGCCTGGGCAGCGACCCCCTCACCGCCACCGCTGTCCGCAAGGCCGCCGCGACGCTGTGGTCCGCAGCGTCCAAGTCTGCGTCCTTGAGCAGCACGCTTCCCCTGGTCGGCGCCGACGACCTGGGTGCAGATGTCGCACTCCAGGCGACGGTCGAGGGGATGCTGCTGGCCTCCTACCGGTTCGACGAGCTGAAGGGCGAGCCGGCCGAGCCGGCAGCCCTGACCGAGGTCGTGCTCGTGGCGCCGGACGGCGTCGCGGTGGAAGACGTGCTGGCTCGGGCGTCCGCTGTTGCCGAAGGGGTCGCCCTCGCCCGCGATCTGGTGAACCGGCCGGGCGGCAGCCTGACCGCTACCGGCCTCGCCGATGCGGCTGCGGCCGCAGCCGAGGCCACCGGTCTCGACGTCGAGGTGTGGGGCCCCGACCGCCTCGCCGAGGAGCGCTGCGGTGGGTTGCTGGGCGTCAACGCCGGCTCCACCGAAGAGCCGCGGCTGGTCCGCATGACGTACACGCCCGAGGGTGAGTCACGAGCGACGATCCACTTGGTGGGCAAGGGGATCACCTTCGATACCGGCGGACTCAACCTCAAGCCTTTCGAGGGCATGCAGTCGATGAAGATCGACATGGGTGGAGCTGCTGCGGTGGTGGGCGCCATGCGTGCCGTCGCAGCTCTCGCGCCCGATGTGACGATCGTCGGAACCTGCTGCTGCACGGACAACCAGCCCGGTCCCACCGCGACGATGCCGGGCGATGTTCTGCACATCCGCAACGGCAAGACGGTCGAAGTGCTCAACACGGACGCGGAGGGGCGCCTCGTTCTGGCCGACGGGCTGTCGCTCGCCGCCGAGGCGGAACCCGATCTGATCGTCGATCTGGCGACTCTCACGGGTGCGTGCCTGGTCGCACTCGGCGCGGAGTACGCCGGTTTGATGGGCAACGACGACGCGGCCATCGCCCGGGTGGAGTCGGCGGCCGGCGGTGCCGGCGAGAACGTGTGGCACCTGCCGCTCCCCGATGAGTACCGCAAGCAGCTCGACTCCGAGGTCGCTGATCTCCGCAACATCGGCGCGGGTCGCTACGGAGGCACCCTGACCGCTGGTCTCTTCCTCGAGAATTTCGTGGCGGACACTCCATGGGTGCATCTGGACATCGCCGGCCCTGTCACCACCGACTCGGCGGGTGGCGAGTTCCAAAAAGGCGCCACCGGCTTCGGCGTCCGAACCCTCTTGGAGCTCGTCAGCTCGTGGTGACCTGAGGGTCGTCCGCGGGATCCGATGCGATCGACCAGGCCCACGCAGTGGCGCGCCTGGCGAGCTCGGGATCGACCCCACACGCGACCAGGCGCTCGCACGCCTCGTGGAGCCCGAACCCGAGCTCGAGGAATGAGGACGCGGTGCGTCGCACGCAGGTCTCCCTGCCGATGTGACGCGGGGACACGGCCGTCGCGGACCATTGCCTGAGCTCGTCGCGCAGCAGCCGCGGCAAGCGGCTCTGGAGGGCATGGGGGACGGGTGGAAGCAGCGTTCGCACGGCGAGCACCCCTGGTCGGTCGGTTCGCGCCATGCCGAAGGTCGTGCACCGCTCGATCGTGCGCATCATCGGGCTGTGGCGGCCTCCCTGGTGCCCGATCCCGATCTGGCGCGCCGCCGCGCCGAGGTCGACCACCGCCGGTGTCGTCTCGGTGGAGGCGTCCAGCTCGCGTCGAGCAAGGCGGAGAAACCACACCGCGCTGGGGCCCAACACCCCCAGCCAGAAGCGCTCGACGTACATCGACCTCGGGTCGTGTACACACGCACCGCTGGCAGGCAGCTGCAGGAGCTCGAGGTGGGTGAGTGGACCGGTGGCGGGCGGCAGGGCCGAACTCGAGGGACTGGAGGGACTGGAGGGGGTGGAGGGGGTGGGGACGGACATGGTTCCTCTGAAACGTGCGGACGAGCACAGAGGCCCGCCGATGTCGGAGGAAGTCGTTTCAGTATATGTCAATACTTTTGGAACTCAACTCGCGATGGTGGACGCGATGGTGGACGCGATGGTGGACGCGATGGTCGATGGCGCC
>CAZVUM010000028.1:55777-57173 GCA_964629575.1 uncultured Acidimicrobiales bacterium
CGCGATGGTGGACGCGATGGTGGACGCGATGGTGGACGCGATGGTCGATGGCGCCGTGGGCCACACTGGCTCGATGAGCGACACACCCGCGACGCCATCTGGCGACGACGTGCGACTGGCCGCCGAGTGGATCGACGAGGCCGAGCGCATCACGGTCCTCACAGGTGCCGGTATCTCCACCGATTCCGGCATCCCCGATTTCCGCGGACCTCAGGGGGTCTGGACGAAGAACCCTGCGGCGGAGAAGGCCTCCACGATCCAGAACTATATGGCCGATCCCGCGGTTCGTCAGGCCGCGTGGCGCCACCGTCTCGACAGCCGAGCGTGGGCTGCGGACCCCAACGAGGGACATCGCTCGCTCGTGCGCCTCGAGAAGCGCAGGAAGTTGGTGGCCCTGCTCACCCAGAACGTCGACGGCCTGCATCACGCGGCCGGGTCCAACCCCGACAAGGTCGTGGAGGTGCACGGCACCATTCGCGAGGTCGGGTGCCTGGAGTGCGACTACAGGGACGACATGTCCGTCGCCCTCGACCGGGTGCGCTTGGGTGAGGACGATCCGCCCTGTCCCGAGTGCGGTGGGCTTCTGAAGAGCGCCACCATTTCGTTCGGGCAGTCGCTGATCCAGCAGGACCTCCTGCGGGCCGAGGTCGCGGCGCAGAACTGCGACCTCATGCTCGCGGTCGGCACCACTCTCGCCGTCTATCCCATCGCAGCGGTGGTGCCGTCGGCGAAGAGGGTGGGTGCCAAGGTCGTCATCCTCAATGCCGAACCCACCGAGATGGACGACATCGCCGATCTGGTGCTGCGCGGATCGATCAGCGAGGTTCTCCCAGCGATCGTCGGTGGGGCAGCCAACCTCACTTGAAGGGTCGGGATCGGATCAGCGCAGCGCTGCGGCGATCACGCTTCGGAGGGGATCTGCGTCGCCTGCGAGGCCGTCGGTGCCCCCGCCGAATGCGAGCGCGAGGCCCTCGTCGTCGAACACCCAGTAGAGAGAATCCTCCGCCGCGGGAGCGACCTCGCTGGAGTCTGCGGCGATGGCGATGGCTTCGACCTCGAGGTTGAGGCCAGGTGCGGCCCCTTCGTACGAAGCGTCGCCGAACGTGAAGATCCCACCGTCTCGGCCAACGAGCCAGTAGCCGGCTCCACTGGGTGTGGTGGCCATCCCGACGATGGGTTCGTTGAGGATGATCCCACCCGTCGATCCGTAGAACCCCGCGTCGCCGAAGGCGAAGATTCCGCCGTCGGTTGCGACGAGCCAGTAGCCGTTGCCTGAAGGTGTGGTGGCCATGCCGACGATGGGTTGGTTGAGGGGGATGTTGCCGGTGGAGCCGTGGAATGCCGCGTCGCCGAAGGCGAAGATTCCGCCGTCGGTTGCGACGAGCCAGTAGCCGTT
>CAZVUM010000028.1:57273-58123 GCA_964629575.1 uncultured Acidimicrobiales bacterium
GCCTGAAGGTGTGGTGGCCATGCCGACGATCGGCTCGGTGAGGACGACATCTGCGAGATCGCCGTAGTGAGGTGCGGCGCCGATCGCGGTCACGACACCGTGCCCGTCGACCACCCACGCGTCCACCGGGTCGGCGGCGGGGATGGTCGGTGGGGTGAGGTCGGGCCCGTTGAGGAAGTTGACGGTGACCCACAGGTCCCCGTCGTCGTCCAGCGTCGCTCCGATGCCGATGCGGTTGTAGTCGCCCAAGATGTTGGCGTTGTGGCCCGGTGAGGCGACGAAGGCATCGTGGAGCCAGTCCGAGTTGGGGCCCCAGCCGACGTTCTCGCCGATGCGCTGCCACTGGGTGGTGACATTGGTTTCGACGGCTTCGCGCAGGTCGGTCCGGTGCGACAGCACCTCGGAGGTGGCCATCTGAACGGTCCAGTCGCGCGCCACCGCGTCGAGCGAGGGGTCGCGGACCAGCGGTGCGAAGCCGTTGGCGATGCGGTGGGCGTTGTGACGGGCGAGGAGGTCCTCCTCCGCGGCCAGCTCCCACGTCTGCGCAGATGCCGGTGCTTCGGAAGGGCTCGCGAGCGCGTCGACGATCAGAGCCCCGGCCATGACGACGACCGCAAGAGCGGCCGCGACCAGCTGATTCCGTGACGGCGAACGACGCAACATGGCGCCCCGGTTTTCGGAGCCCGTGAACCGCTGCTTGAGCGGTGTTTCGTTGTGGGCGAGGCCGGGTGAAGTTGCATCCGGTCACAGCCCGCGTCGTTTGTGGCGGCGGTCACCTCGCGCTCGAGGATTTATTCGAGTTGGGTTCCGTCTGGTCGTTGGATGGTCCAGTGTCCGGTGGTGGGGTCGC
>CAZVUM010000029.1:0-3803 GCA_964629575.1 uncultured Acidimicrobiales bacterium
CGGTAGGTTCGCTGCGTGCTCGACGGCATACGGATACTCGATCTGACGCAGTACCTGTCTGGCCCCTCAGCGACGCGCATGCTCGCGGAGCTCGGGGCCGACGTCATCAAGATCGAGTTCGGACCTGACGGCGACCCGAGTCGGCTCCTCCCGTTCGTCGAAGGCAGACACAGCAGCTACTACACGGCCCAGAACCGGGGGAAACGATCGGTCGGAGTCGACCTGCATCACCCCGATGGGCAGCAGCTCGTCCGTGACCTCGCCGCCGAATGCGACGTGATGTGCGAGAACTTCGGTCATGGTGTTCTCGACCGTCGCGGGCTCGGTTGGGACGACATCCACCGGATCAACCCCAGCCTGGTGATGGCATCGATCAGCGCGTTCGGCAAGACGGGGCCACTCGCGCACCTGCAGGGCTTCGACCTCATGGGCCAGGCGCTCTCGGGGATGATGCACGTCACCGGCGATGCCGATGGGCCCCCGCAGTTCACGGGGTCGCCGATCGCGGACTGCTCGGCCGGCCTCATGCTCTTCGGTGCGATCGGGCACGCCCTCTTCCACCGCGAGCGAACGGGAGAGGGGCAAAACATCGAGGTCACCCTGGTCGACCCCGTCTTCCACATGCACTCCATCGCTGTTCAGGGCCACAGCGCCACCGGCGGAGAGTGGCGCCAGGAGCGAAGCGGCCGCCAGTTCGGCATCGTCGTGCCCTCGGGTACCTATCAGGGCCCAGACGGCTGGATCGTGCTGCAGGTGCTCGAACGGCAGTGGGAGCGGCTCTGCGACTGCATGGGCCGCCCCGACCTGGCAGCCGATCCGCGCTACGCGACGCAAGCCGGTCGAGTCGAGAACGCCGCTCCGCTCATCGACACCGTCGAAGCGTGGATGGCCACCTTCGAATCCGACCGAACGCTCCTCGGACACCTCGAGGCGCATCGAATCCCCGCGGCGCCGGTCCTCGATCCCGCCGACGCCATGCGCCATCCGCACTTCGTGGAGCGGGGCATGGTCCGAACCGTCGCCGACCCCGTCTTCGGGGACCTCGACGTGACGGGACTTCCGGCGAAGTTCGGTGCGGCCCCGCTTCCGGACAGCGAACCGCTTCCGGCCAGTCTGGGCCAGCACAATGCCGAGGTGTTGCGCGAAATCCTGGAGATGAGCGACAGCGACGTCGACGCACTCGTAGAGCGCGGCGTGCTCGTGGCGGACCCGCCGTTCGCTGAGCCATGATCAGGACCAACACAGAGGAGCGCAGATGGCAGTCAAGTCGGTGAAAGAGATGGTCGCGGAGGCCAAGGCGGAGATCGACAACATCGCTCCGGCGGAGGCCCAGCGGCGGATGGACGAAGACGGCGCCCTGCTCGTGGACATCCGCGACATCCGTGAGTTGCAGCGCGACGGGGCGATCCCCGGCGCACACCACGCACCGCGGGGAATGCTCGAGTTCTGGGTCTCACCCGACTCGCCGTACACCAAAGAGGTCTTCCAGGAGGACCGCGAGTACATCCTCTGCTGTGCCGGTGGCCTTCGTTCGGCGCTGTCCACCAAGCTGCTCGCCGACATGGGCGTGGAGAAGCTCAGCCACGTCGAGACCGGCTTCGGTGGCTGGCAGAAGGACGGCATGCCCGTCGAGGACTACGACACCTGGAAGGCCAACCGGGCGAAGTGACCGCCGACCAGGAATCGGAGGCGACCAAGCAGATCACCGGGTACTGCGAGCCGCTGTCGCTCCGTGCAGGCGAAGGGATCACCTACTACGCCTCCAGCCACGCCCCGGGCTCGGTGAACCTGAACCTCGTGCGCATCAGCTGCGGCGATCCCACGCGCTCGGGTCCCGGGTTCCTCGAACACGAGGTGGCGTCGGACCTCCCCGACACCGTCGAGCTCTCGGAGCAGGCTCTCACCCCGGGCTCGTTCGCGTCCGTGGACCTCGCCGGCGTTCGCTGCGGCGTCAACGTCGTGCTGAAGGCGGACGTGCGCCCCACACTCCTCGAGCGCGACGGCTGCATCTTCTCGCTGGCGATCGAGGACGGTGGCATCGCCGCCGAGCTGTGCAGCCTGTGGACTTGTGGCGGGGCGCTCGAAGGACGCACGCCCGACGCGTCGGCAGGCGGCGAGGGTGTGCTCGAGGAGCTTCGGTGGTATCGGCTTGTCGTCGAGCTGGACCTTCCGAACGGAGAGCTGCGCTGGACGGCCACGCCACTCCCCACGCGGTCGCCCGGCCGGGACCTCCTCGCCTCGACCGCGCTGACCGGATGGTGCTCCCTCTCGTCGGCCACCCTTAGGTTGGGTCAGGTCCGCCTCGCCGCCGACCACGCAGACAGCCGATTCGATGGGCGTATAGCCGACCCGTCGCTGGCGATCGACGGCCGTACCTATTCCTGGGATCTGTCTGCGGACATGGCAGCGGCCACGGTTCCGCCATCGGCCGGCGATCGGCCACTGATCTTGCATCAGCTCCCGACCCGCGCGGTCCCGGGACCCCGATGGGACGGGACGCACCAGAGGTGGACCGACGATCCAGCCCAATGGGACGCCATTCACTTCCACCACGACGATCTCTACGACGCAGGGTGGGATTCGACAGCGCAGCTGACTCTCCCCGCCGATCTCCCGAGCGGCATCTACGCCTTTCGGGTCAGTGGCGACGCCGGCGAGGATCGGGTTCCGTTCTTCGTGCGGCCGGCTGAAGGGCGGCCCACACACGACGTCGCCTTGCTCATGTCCTCTGCGACGTACATGGCGTACGCCAACCACCGGATGCTGTTCGAAGGAGCCGACTTCGTGGGCGCCCGCACGCGCCTCCGCCCCGAGCACGAGTACGTGCGTCAGCATCCCGAGCTGGGCCGCAGCCACTACGAGAAGCACCCAGACGGGTCGGGAGTGATGTTCAGCTCGCGCAACCGGCCGGTGCTGCAGCTTCGACCCGGCGCTGACGGGTGGAACTTCACTCCGGACACCGACATCAACGCCTTCCTCGAACACACCGGCCTGGGCCACGACGTGATCGCCGACGAGGACGTCCACCACGACGGTATCGAGGCGCTGTCGCCCTACCGCGTGATCGTCACGTGCAGCCATCCCGAGTACTGGTCGACGGCGATGCTCGATGCAGTCGAGGAGTGGCAGCGCAACGGCGGACGCTTGATGTACCTCGGAGGAAACGGCTTCTACTGGCGGGTTGCCTTCAGCGACGAGTGGCCCGGTGCCATCGAGCTTCGCCGCGCCGAGGACGGTGTGCGCAACTGGCAGACCGAACACGGCGAGAACTACCACGCCTGGGGTGGCGAGTACGGCGGACTGTGGCGGCGCAACGGCCGTGCGCCCAACGAGCTCGTCGGTATCGGCTTCGCCGCGCAGGGTTTCGAAAAGGCCACCTACTACGACCGCGATCCCGATGCCCTCGAGTCACGTGCTGCCTGGATTCTCGACGGGGTGGAGGACGAGCACATCGGGACGTCTGGTCTCGGGGGAGGCGCAGCAGGCCAAGAGGTCGACAGGTGGGACCCTCTCCTCGGCTCGCCCCAGCACGCCGTGATCCTCGCCTCGGCCACGACATTCGGGCCCGACATGTTGCGCACCAAGGAAGAGTTCGAGGGCTCGGTCGCATTTCCGACGCCGGATCCGTACGTCCGCGCCGACATGGTGTTCTACGAGACGCCCGGAGGTGGTGCCGTGTTCAGCGTCGGCTCGATCTCGTGGTTCGGGGCACTCGCCCGAAACGGCTACGACAACGACGTGGCGCGCATCACCGAGAACGTCGTGCGCAGATTTGCCGAACCCGAGAAGTTCGACCCGCCGTC
>CAZVUM010000029.1:3903-30946 GCA_964629575.1 uncultured Acidimicrobiales bacterium
GGGTCAGGGTTGGCCGAGCTCGCCTGAGTTGACCTTGCCGAGGAGGTCGGCCACGCGGTTGTCGACGGGGAAGTAGCCATCGCCGAGGTCCGGCCCCTCTGGCGCGGCCGCTTCGGGCGCCGCAGCGGGTGCCGGGGCAGCCTCGGCCGCAGGTGCGGGCTCATCGGCCGGCGCGTTGTCCTCAGCGTCGAGATCGACGCCAGCCTCGACTCTGGCCGCGCGGGACTTGGCGGTCAGGGCTGCGAGCCGCGGATCCATGGAAGCGTCGGTGGAGTCACCCCCGGCGGCCGTCGGCGTGGCCGGGGTCGCCTCAGCGGCGGGAGCAGGCGCCGGAGCAGGCTCGGCGGGGGCGGGGGCGGGTGCCTCGTCGACGATTCCCTTGCCCTCCTTGGCCGCCTTGGACTTGGCCATGAGGGCGGCCAGGCGCGGGTCGACGCCGGAGTCGCCCTCCGCCGCCGGAGCAGCGGCGGGTGCAGGCACCCCTGCGGGAGCACGCGCCGCGGTCGCGGCTGCTTCGGCAGCAGCAGCGCGCTCGGCCTCGCGGGTCTCGCGGTAGGCGTCCCATTCGGACGCAGGAACCAGCTTGTCGCCCGCAACCGATGTGACCTCGACCTTGTTGTCGAAGCGGACCCGGTAGCGGGCCAGCGTGAAGCCCACGGCCCGGCCGACCTTGCCGGCCGTGCCCTCTGGAACCCCCGGAATGTCGTCGGTGACCACGACGCGGGTGCCGCGCTTGAGTTCGGTGCTGGTTGCCGCCATGGCCGCTGATCGTACCCGGACGGAATCTCCGATTCAGCAACCAGACGGGCATCACTTCGAGGCTTCGCTACGGTTCGCGAGCGATGAATCTGCCTGACGAGCTGCCCGACGTGCCGCAGCCAACAGGCGAGCAACTCGCATCGGGGTGGTACGCCGACCCCTGGGGTACCTCGCCGTGGCGTTGGTGGAACGGCCGCGCGTGGACCGGGCACACCTATGAGGGGGCCGAGCACTCGCCTCGGCTCCCTGCGTGGCTGAGCCCGCTCGTGTTGGGCTTCGGCGTGCTGAGCGTGATCTCCGCGGTGATCCTGTCCTTCGTGGCACCGATTGCGGTGGCTCTCGGCTTCGTGCCCTTGCTGATCGTGTACCCGGCGCTGCGCTGGATCGACCGGGTCGAGCCGGAGCCCCGGGCATCGCGTATTCACGCCCTTCTGTGGGGCGCGACGATCTCGGCTTTCGTGTCGGGGGTCGTCAACTCGATCGTCGGCCTGGCCGCAGGAACCACGGTCGCCGCCGTGGTGTCCGCGCCCCTGATCGAGGAACTCACCAAGGGCCTCGGCATCGTGTGGGCAGTACGCCGGCGCGAGGTGGATGGAGTCATGGACGGCGTTGTCTACGCGGGCTGGATCGGGCTCGGTTTCGCGATCGTGGAGGACTTCCAGTACTTCGCCATCGCGCAAGACGAGGACGTCCTGGTCGCCACGGTCGTCATCCGTGCGCTGCTCACGCCGTTCCTCCACCCTCTGTTCACCGCATTCGCTGGCCTCGCCATCGGTCGTGCGGTCCTTGGACAAAAGCCGCTCTGGACCGCCTGGTGGGGGTTCGTGCTCGCGGCGGGGACGCACGCGGCATGGAACGGCTCCCTTTCGGCGGCGGAGGCGATCGGCGATGGCGGCGGCCTGCTGATCCTCGTGTCCTTCGGCGGCTTCTTCCTTTTGTTCGTGGGCACCGTCCTGTGGGCGCGCAGCCTCCGCAGGGCCGAAGAGCGGCACTACAACCAGATCGTGCCCCTCCTCGCCCGCCGGTACGGGTTGGCGGAGCACGAGATCGACCGCTTCGGCGACTGGCACGCGGTCCTGAGGGAGCGTCGACGCATCGACAGGAGCCACCGTGCCGCGTACGACGCCATGCACGAAGCGCTCGCGCGTCTGGCGCTCTTCCACGTGAGGGTCGGTCACCCCGATCCAGCGGACGAGAGCCGGTTGCTGCAGCAGCTCCAGGTCGCCAGGGCCGAGCTCGCAGAGCGCGCCACCTGAGGTGGCGCTCGGTCAGCCGTGGGTCGAGATGCCGCCGTCGACGGGCAGCACGATGCCGGTCAGCCATGCGCCTGCGCGACTGGCCAGAAAGAGGGTGGCGCCCGCTACATCCTCGGGCGTCCCGATGCGGCCGCGAGGAGTGGACTTCACCACGGTCGCCCGGCGTTCGGGATCGTCGAGCATGTAGCTCATCATCTTCGACTCGAAAGGGCCCGGAGCGATCGTGTTGACGGTGATGTTCTCCTTGACCATGTGGTGGGCCATGTGCCTGGCGAGCATGTGGATCCCGGCCTTGGACGCGGAGTAGCTGTAGTTGTCCCCGAACGGCACCTTGATGCCGTCGACGGAGCCGATCATGATCACACGCGCTGGGTCGTCGGGGTCTGCGCTCGCCCGGAGCTCGGGCAGGAACGCCTGGGTAAGCATGAAGGGCGCGGTGACGTTGACCCCGAGCACCTTCTCGAAACCCGCATCGGGGAACTCGCCGATCGGCGCGCCCCAGGCGGCGCCGGCGTTGTTGACCAGGATGTCGAGTCGGTCCTCGCGTTCGCGAAAGCGTTCGACGAACGAAGCCACACCCTCGGGAGTGCTGAGGTCGGCAGGGAAGCTGATGCACTCGCCGTGTTCGGCGAGGCGCGCCGCCGCTTCGTCACAGGCGGCAGCCTTGCGAGCGGTGATGTAGACGCGGACACCGTTCTCGACGAGCCCGCTCGCGATCATGAAGCCGATGCCTCGTGAGCCGCCGGTCACGACAGCGACCTTGCCTTCGACGTTGAACAGGTCGGTGATGTGCATCCGGGCAAGGTAGCTCGCCCGGATGCCGCGGACGGCCTGTCAGGCCTCGAGAATGCGCCGGAGGCTGTTCCGGATGCGCTTGGCGCTCACCGGTCCCCGAGCGCCCACAGATTGCGCGAAGAGGGCGATCCGGAGCTCCTGGAGCTGCCAGGCGACCTCGTCGACATCGTCGCGGGCGCCGACCAGTGTGCGGAGCCGGTCGTGTTCCCGTTCGAGCTCGAGAACGACGAGCATCTGCTCGTGGTCTCGCCTGAGGTTGCCGGAGGCCCCGTCGAGCCGGATCGAGATCGCTCTGAGGTATCGATCGAGGTCGCCGAGCCGCGCTGTGCCGAGTGCGGTGATGAAGCCGGGGAAGAGCAGACGCTGCAGCTGCCCTTCGATGTCACCGTGGGTGGGCGCGAGCCGGTCGTTCGCCTCGATCGCCATGCGGTGACGCAGGTCTGCGGCACGCGCGAGAGCGCGGCGCGAGCGGGTTGCGACGTCGACGACGACATCGTGGAAGCCGTCCGCGACGTGCCGTCGCAGCTCTTGCCACCCCTCTCGCTCCCAGGCCGGACCACCCGAGCCGTCGATCAGCTCGTCCAGGGAGGCGGCGGCGACGTCGTGATACCAGTCCGCGGCGGATCCGAGAATGGCCGCAGAGAGCCCTCGTGCCAGCTCGTTGTCCACGAGATGGCGAAGGGCACGGGCCTGGCTCGGAAGGGCGATGGCGAGGAGCCGCCTGGTGCCCTGCCACATCGCTGAGGCCTGCTCGTCTGCGGTGGGCAGAACCCGAACCGCCACCGAGTCGCCTTCGTCGACGAGCGCCGGATAGCCCCACGGCATCGCAGCGGAATCGAGACGGACGCGGGTGGGAATCTCCACGATCTCGAAGTCGATCAAACCCGAGACTTCGGCCGGGTGCCCTCCGTCGCGCAGCTCGGCGCGGAGGGAATCGTCGACCTGGGCGGTGAGAGCGTCGAGGCTGCGACCGACAGCCATCTCCTCGCCATCGGGGTCCACGATGCGAAAGCGCGGTCGAAGATGATCGGGGAGGGTGTCGAGCCGCACGGCGTCGACAGGAATCGGCGCGCCGAGGCGTCTGGCGAGGGCGGTCCTGACGACCTCGACGACCGGCCCAGGCTCAGACGGCAGCTCGGCGACGAGCTCGCGAGCGGTGTCGGCCCGCGGGACGAACCGCTTGCGGAGATCTTTCGGCAGGGCACGCAGAAGCTCGCGCACCAGTTCCTCGCGCTTGCCGGGCACCAGCCAGTCGAAAGCTCGCCGATCGACTCGGTGAAGTGCGGTGGCGGGAATGTCGATCGTGATTCCGTCGCTCGCCGCCCCCGGCTCGTACTCGTAGCCGATGTCGAGCGCGAGGTCACCGTGGTGCCACACCTCGGGATACTCCGCCGCATCCGACTCGAGGTCGGGCGCGAGAACGTCATCCAGGGACAGGTGGAGGAGCTGGGGCGAGTCGCGCCGGCGCTTCTTCCACCACCGCGCGAAATGGCCGGCCGATGTGACGTCGTCACCCAACCGCTCGTCGAAGAAGTCGACGAGCTCCTCGTCCCGCGCTAGAGCGTCGCTCCGGCGGGTGCGAGCCTCGACCGAGCGAGCCTCCTCGGCGAGAGCGGCGTTGTGCTCCCGGAAGGGGTACCGCCCGTGCCAGTCCCCTTCGACGAGAGCATGGCGGATGAACATCTCTCGGGCCGCAGGGAGGTCCGCCCGACGGAAGGGAACGGCCCGGCCTTCGACGACCGGCAGGCCGTAGAGGGTGACCCGCTCGTTCACCATCGCGAGGCCCTGCGCCCCGTCCCACCACGGTTCGCCGTATGACCGCTTCACGAGATGGGACCCAAGCTCCTCGATCCAGCGGGGATCGATGCGAGCGGCCTGCCGGGCCCACATCCGGTTGGTCTCGACGAGCTCTCCCGCCATCACCCACTTCGCGCCGGAACGGCCGAGCAGCGACTCCCGGCCGATTGTGAAACGGGCGCCGCGGGCGCCCCGGTAGTCGCGTGCCTCGGGGTCTCGCTGACCCACGTGGCTCAGGAGGCCGCTGAGAACGGCACGATGGACGAGGTCCGCCGGAGCGATGGCCTCGTTGGCCCCTCCCGCCCGGAGCCCGAGCTCGTTGCCGACGCGACGCAGCTGGGCGTGGACGTCCTGCCACTCCCGCACTCGGCGGTAGCTGATGAACTCCCGCCTGCAGAGCCGCCGGAAACGGCTGGAGGAGCCCTCCCTGCGCTGCTCATCGAGGTAGCGCCAGAGCTCCACCATGCTCATGAGGTCCGACCCGTCCACCGCGAAGCGGGCGTGGAGCTCGGCTGCCGCTTCCCGTTGATCGAGCGGTCGCTCGCGGGGGTCCTGCACCGACAGCGCAGCAGCGATCACGAGGACCTCGCGCAGGCATCCGATTTCGCCGGCCTCGAGCACCATTCGTCCGAGCCGGGGATCGACGGGCAAGCGGGCCAGTCGGCGGCCGAGCGGCGTGAGCCACCCCTTGGTGCCGGCCCGCTCTGGATCGACCGCGCCGAGCTCCTCGAGAACGGCGACGCCGTCGCGGATGAGCCGTCGATCAGGTGGGTCGACGAACGGGAACGACTCGATGTCACCGATGCCCAGCGCAGCCATCTGCAGTACCACCGACGCGAGATTGGTGCGCTGAATCTCGGGTTCGGTGAATTCGGGTCGAGCTGCGAAGTCCTCCTCGGTGTACAGCCGGATGCACACGCCAGGGCCCAGGCGTCCACACCGCCCGGAGCGCTGGTCCGCCGATGCCTGCGAGATCGACTCGATCGGGAGGCGCTGCACCTTCGTGCGGCGGTTGAAGCGGGAGATCCGGGCCGTGCCGACGTCCACCACGGAGCGGATGCCCGGAACTGTGAGGCTCGTCTCCGCGATGTTGGTCGCGACCACAACGCGGCGACTGTGCTTTCCCGCGGGCCCTCCAGCGGGCTTTCCCCCGGGGACCTGGGCCGTACTGAACACGCGATGTTGCTCCGCCGCGCTCAGGCGCGCGTAGAGGGGAATGACCTCCGTGTTGGGGAGCCCCACGTCCTCGAGTTCCTCGATGGCATCTCGGATCTCGCGCTCGCCGGAGCAGAACACGAGCACGTCCCCGTCGCGTTCGGTGAACAGTTCCTCGACGGCTCCCGCTATGGCGGTCGGCTGGTCGACGTCGGCGGCGTCGGTGTACCGGATCTCGACCGGGTAGGTCCTGCCTTCGACGATGACGATCGGCGCACCGTCGAAATGCTCCGCGAACCGCTCGGTGTCGATCGTGGCCGAGGTGATGATCACCTTGAGATCGGGTCGGCGGGGGAGGAGACGATGCAGATAGCCGAGGAGGAAGTCGATGTTGAGGCTCCTCTCGTGCGCCTCGTCGACGATGATCGTGTCGTACTGGCGGAGATCGCGGTCTCGACGAATCTCGGCGAGGAGGATGCCGTCGGTCACGAGCTTCACCATCGTGTGATCTGCGACGCGGTCGGTGAAGCGCACCGCGTACCCGACGGTGCCTCCCACTTCGGCGCTCTGACCGGTGGAGGGATCCGCCAACTCATCGGCCACTCGCTCGGCGATCGAGCGTGCCGCAAGCCGCCGCGGCTGCGTGTGCCCGATCCGTCCTGCAACCCCTCGGCCGAGGTCGAGGCAGATCTTCGGGAGCTGGGTGCTCTTTCCCGATCCCGTCTCGCCGGCCACGATCACGACTTGGTTGTCGGTGATGGCCCCCTTGAGCTCGTCGACCCGGGCAGAGATCGGCAGGTCATCGGGATACGAGACCGCGGGCGCCACCCGCGTTGGCGGCGTCTCGTCTCCCATCGCTGTCGCTCCCGTGTGCCCGATACTCCGCCGGTCAAGGGTACGGGGCCTAGCCTCGTCGACCATGACCACCACCCTCGATTGGTATGGCTGTGCCACCTATCGCATGCGCACGGCCGGCCTCACGATCTTTCTCGACGCCTACATCGATCGAGCCGCCAATGCGGCCGGGCCCGGAGCGCACGCATCCGACATCGACGAGGCCGACTGGATCGTGGTCGGCCACAGCCACTTCGACCACCTGTACGGCGCCGAGACGATCATGGCGAACACCGATTCGACGCTGATCTGCAGCTACGAATCGGCGCGGGTGATGGAAGGCGCAGGCGTCCCTCTCGACCGGATGATCCTGGTGGGTGGGGGAGAGACCGTCGACCTCGGCAATGGCGTGTCCGTCTCGGTGTTCCCGAGCCAACATTCGTGCGTGTGGTCACACGCCCAGATGGACCAGCCGGGCGCGGTGTGCCTCGGTGATCTGGGCGTCACGTGGCACGAACAACAGGAGCGCCTGCAGAAGCTGCTCGCCTACCTCGCGAACGAGACCGACGCGTCGGTCCAGGAACACCTGGCCGAGAGCTCACCTGGCCACAGCGACCGGGGAGATGGAGGCGCGCTCGTGTACCTGTTCGAGACGCCGGACGGATCACTCCTCTACCAGGACACCTCTGGCCACTGGAGCGGGGTCATGCGCGATCTGCGGCCCGACGTGGCGATCCTTGCGGCGGCCGGCAGGGGCAACATCGACGGCGAGCCGATCCAGGGTTCGCTCGCCCAGTTCGTGGGGCGTCAGGTGGATCTGCTCCGGCCGCGCACCGTGTTGTTGTGCCACCACGACGACTGGCTGCCCGGATTCTCCGTTCCGACCGACACCGACCCGATCCGCGAGGAGCTGGCCCGGGTCGCACCGAGGACGACGCTCATCGAGCCGGGGTACCTCGAGGGAACGGTGGTGATGGGCGAGGGCTAGCTTGGCGCTCGTGCCGACCTTTCACCCCGACACCCTGCATCAGTTCGTCATCGAGACCTGCGAGGCCCTCGGCTCCGAGAATCGAGAGGCCACCCTCGTCGCGGACCAGTTGATCGGCGCCAACCTCGCTGGCCATGACTCACATGGCGTGGGGATGATTCCCGCGTACGTGATGGTTGCCGGCGCCGGCAAGCTCCACGTCAACCAACACCCAGAGGTCGTCGTCGACGCCGGTTCTCTCGTCGTTCTGGACGGCAAGGCGGGGTTCGGGCAGGTCAACGGGTACGAGACGATGGAGTTGGGGATCCAGCGGGCGCGCGAGAACGGCGCCGCGATCACCGGCTTGCGCAACAGCTCCCACATCGGACGTATCGGCCACTGGGCCGAGCAGTGTGCTGCAGCGGGCATGGCCTCGATTCACTTCGTCAACGTGATCGGCCACCCGCCCCTGGTCGCCGCATACGGGGGCGCCGACGCCTCGTTCAGCACCAACCCCGTCTGCGCGGCCGTACCGGGTCCTGACGGAAAGCCGGCGGCACTCCTGGACATGGCGACGAGCATCATCGCCCAGGGCAAGGCTCGGGTGGCTCACAACAAGGGTGTGAAGGTGCCAGACGGCTCGGTTCTGGATCCAGACGGCCGGCTGTCGGACGACCCCGGGGTGATGTTCTCCGACCCGCGCGGCGCACTCGTCGCATTCGGGGACCACAAGGGGTCCGGCCTCGCGATGATGTGCGACCTCCTTGGGGCGGCTCTTCTCGGAGGAGAAACCGCACAGCCCGAGAACGCGCGCGACGGCCGGATCATCAACAACATGCTGTCGATCATCATCGACCCCTCGGCGACGGGCGATGTGGACCGCTTCGCAGACGAGGTCGCCAAGTACTCGGCGCACATCACCGGTTCACGGCTGCGCGAGGGAGCCGAGTCGGTCCTCATGCCGGGCATGCCCGAGGAGGCGGCCCGAAAGGCCCGCGCCGATGGGTTCGAGGTGGACCCGACGACGTGGGGCGAGCTGCGGGCGAGTGCAGTACGCGCCGGAGTCGCCGAGGAGCGCGTCACCGAACTCCTCGGCCCTGCCGAGTGAGTCGCGACGGTTCTACGGTGGCTGAGGGTGGCTAGAAGGTGATCACCGTGCGCGCGACGGTGCCGTCCTTCATCCACTGGTAGCCCTCGTTGACCTGATCGAGGTCGATGGTCGCCGAGACCATCTCATCGAGGAGCAGGCGGCCGTCGAGGTACATCTGGATCATCGCCGGGATGTCGGTGCGGAACTGGTTGGAACCCATCATCGAACCCTGGAGCTTCTTCTCCGACAGCAGATCGATGCCGCGGATCTCCAGCTTCTGGTTGGAGGGAACCATCCCGATGACGGTCGCCGTGCCACCGATGTCCAGCATGTTGAAGGCCTGCTCCGCGGTCGCCTTGAGCCCGATCGCCTCGAAGCTGTACTCGACACCACCCCCCGTGAGGTCCTTGACCGCGGTGACGACGTCGTCCACCTCCGAGGCGTTGATCGTGTCGGTCGCGCCCATCACCCGGGCCGTGGCGAGCTTGTCTGAGCTCGTGTCCACGGCGATGATCTGACTCGCACCGGCAACGCGGGCGCCCTGCACGGCAGACAGCCCGATCCCGCCGCAGCCGATCACGCAGGCCGTTGCGCCCACATGGACGCCCGCGGTGCGCACAGCTGCGCCGAAGCCGGTGGTGACACCGCAACCGATCAGGCAGGCCTTCTCGAGTGGGATGTCGCTGTCGACCTTCACGACGCCGTTCTGGTGAACGAGCATCATCTCGGCGAACCCGCCCAGCCGAGCCATCTGATCGACCTCCGTGCCATCGCCACGCGACAGTCGGGGCGCCGCGTCGCGGTCGCGGGACGTGGCCCGAGCGTTCTGGCACCGGTGTGGGTTGCCGCTGAGGCATCGCTGGCACTGGCCACAGAAGATCGACAAGCACGCGACGACCGAGTCCCCTGGCTTCACATAGCTGACGTCGCTGCCGACCGCTTCGACGATTCCCGCCGACTCGTGGCCCATGACCGCGGGCACCTTGGTGCGGAACAACCCCTCCATGAAGTGGAGATCGCTGTGGCACAACCCTGCGCCGACCGTGCGGATCAGGACCTCACCGGGGCCGGGAGTGTCGATGGTGAGGTCTTCGATCACCAGATCCCCGGGCTGTTCGCCCAGAACTGCAGCCTTCATGTCTCAATCCCCTCATGACAGCGTGTTGGGCCAGGCTAGACACCCCGGCGACGCGGCGCCGTCTCGGGCCCGATCTCGAGCGGCCAATCGGGTTGATCGACCGCGGTGGCCTCAGGAAGTGGCCCGGAACGGCCGAAAAGGGAGGGACTGCTCCCATTCACGCCTCTACCACTTGAGAACTGATGACTACTTCCCCCACACCCACTGTCCGTCGTCCGCGCCGCGTGCTGCGCCTCGTCGCCGCCCTTCTGGCGGTGGTGACGATTGCCGCCGGCTGCTCCGAGAGCGCCGAAGACTTCAGCGACGAGGAGCTTCGTGAGGAACTCGTCAAGGTCCTCACTGCCGACGCCGGCATCACCGATACCCAGGCCACCTGCGTGGTGGACGGCATTTTCGACAAGTCGAGCGACCGCGACCAGATCAATCGCATCTCGAACGCCCAGGACCCTGGCGACCTGAGCGAAGAAGACAGCGCCGTGCTCTTCGACGCGATCCTCGGCTGCGCATAGCTGACGGCGTGGCCGATACTCTCGTCACCACGGAGGATCGGCATGCCCAATGACTACGGCCATCTGCCCAAGGTCAGTGATCTGACCGAGGATCAGCAGCGTCGGCTCGACACCTGGTACGCCAAGGCGTACACCGACGACAACCTCTTCAGGACCCTCGCCAACAACGAGGACGTCCTCGACATGTTCCTCGGATGGGTCGGCGTGATGTACGGCGGTTCGTCAGGGCTCGATCGCCACATGATCGAGCTCTGCCGAATCCGCATGGCCAACCAGAACGAGTGCTTCCATTGAAGCCTCGTCAAGAGCGCATCGTTGGTGCGCACCGGCCTCACGGAGGAGATCGTCGCCCAGCTCGACGACTACCGATCGAGCGATCTGCCGCCGTCGTGGATCGCAGCTCTGCGGCTCACGGACAACCTGTCCGGCGCTCCCGAGGGGCAGCTGGACCCGACGATCTACGCCGAGCTGCGCCAACACTTCGACGACCAGCAGATCCTGATGCTCGGCGCCCTTCTCGCCGTGGGCAGCGGCTGGCAACGGATGATCGAAGCGTTCGGGATCCGCCCCAACCACTACGTCGACGGTCAAGCCGGCCCCTGGGCGCCCGCCGCCGACTGAGCGTCCCCACCGCGGACAGTGACTGTCCTCACCCTCAGCGGTCACTAGGGGTCAGACCCGTGTCTGACCCCTAGCAGCCACCGAGAGTGGTCATGAGGTGGGGCGGGTCAACGTTTGTCGATGAAGACGTGCTCCTTGCAGAGGAACATCGTCGAGCGGGGGAAGTCGATGAAGTTGGCTTCGTCTTCGTAGGCCGCCCGCCCAGCAGCCCGACGCTCGTCGCTTGCGGTCGCCGAGGTATCGCGCTCCATCCAGACCTCGGCGTGGCCGGTGTAGGGGTCGGCGACGTCACCACGGGGTCGACGAAGACCTTCGGTGACCTCCGGTTCGTCGAGGTGCGACTGCTGGTAGCGCAGCATGCCCAGCGCCTGCGCATGGCGCCGAATGATCGGGCCGTGATGGGTTCGCCAGTAGTGCTGGGCATCGGCAACGCTCAGCGACGGCAGGGTGCGGAGCGGAAAGTACAGCTTCACGATGTTGCTACGCGGCGTCGCGACGATGTTCTCCGGCGTCGGGTTCACCTGCGGGTACTCGTAGCCGGCCCACATGGAGCAGCCCGCCAGGTCCATGAAGTTGTGCTCGTCGTCGAGCATCGCCTTTCCGGCGTCGCGCCCCTGCGGCGTGGCCGACGCGGCCAGGAACGCCTCCTTGCTCTCCCACCAGACCTCCGCAACACCGTCGTAGGCCTCCTCCATCTGGCCGCGACGACCCCAGAGGCGACTGTGATCGTCATCGGTGGTGTGGCACTGGACGTAGCGCAGGACGTTCAGGTCCTCAGAGAAGCTCGCCATCAGCGGGCCGTGGTGTGTCCTCCAATACCTCTGGAACTCCTCGCGCGACAGATCGGCTCGGCGACGGATGAGGAAGGTGAGACGCAGCATGGAGGGGAGTTTTGCAGGAGCCTGACGGCCACGCTCGCGGTTGTTAGCTTCGTCGCCCGTGACCGCCGTCCCTGCGAGCACCCCGAACGCCGCCGACTTCCTCGGCCTGGAGGCCACCGCCGATCCGCTGCGCTGGTCGCTGCCGGTGAGCTTCGACGTCTGCGGCGCCACCGGCACGCTGCACGGTGGCTGTGGGATCGGGGCGGCCGCTGCCGCCCTCGAGCTCACCACCGGCCGCCCTCTTGCATTCGCTGCAGCGCAGTACCTGAGTCGGGCCCCGCACGGGGACGTGGTCGACATCGAGCTCGACCTGCTTGCCGAAGGCAAGGCGATGACCCAGGCAGCGTTCACGATTCTGGACGAAGGGCGCGCCGTCCTGAGAGGCCACGCATCGCTTGGCGGCCGCGACCTGGGGATCGACCGAAGCTGGTTCGGGGCGCCCACCGACCTGCCAGCGCCGGACGACTGCCCGGCGCGCGCCAGATCGACCGACAACGAGTACTCGTTCACCGATCTGGCGGATCTGCGCGTCGCCGGCCAGTCGCCAGGGGACCGGCGCGTCTACTACTGGTCTCGTGTCCGGGATCAGCTGACGTCCTCGAGCCCGATCCTCGCCGCTCTCGCCGACCTGTTGCCGAGCGGTATGCGGGTGAGCCTCGACTCGGCGTTCATGGGGTCGAGCCTCGACAACACCGTCCGGATCGCTTCGACCGAGCCGTCGGAATGGGTCCTGATCGAGCTCGACGCCGCCGCCTTCCACAACAGCATCGGCCACGGCACCGTGCGGATCTACGCCCAGGACGGGCCACTGCTCGCGAGCGGAAGCCAGTGCTTCGCCGTGACCCGCCTCACCGGCGACCTCGACCGCTGATCTTCCCGCTCCGGTCGGGCCTCCGCCCAAGTTGAGCAACTTTGGTGTCAGGCACCGATGTTGCTCAACTTCGTGGGCTCAACCTCGTGTGTTCAACCCTGTGAGGCCTGGCGCTTCTGGATGTTGGCCCACTCGTCTCGGAGGCCGACGGTGCGGTGGAACAGCAGCGGCTGGGCCCCGTCGTGGGCGAAGTAGCCGAGGCGTTCGAACTGCACAACTGAGCCGGCAGGCGTCTCGGCGAGCACCGGTTCGAGCTTGCAGCCGCTCAGCAGCTCCCTGGAGGCCGGATCGAAGTCGTCGAGCGGGTCCTCGGTCGCCTCGCCGGGAACCTCCGCGCTGAACAGCCGGTCGTACAGGGCAACCTCCCCGTCAACGGCGTGCGCAGCGGACACCCAGTGGATCGTCGCCTTCACCTTGCGGCCATCGGGAGCCTTGCCGCCCGAGGTCTCCGGGTCGTACGTGCACCGCACCTCCACGACATCGCCGGCGTCGTTCTTCACCACATCTGTGCAGGTCACGAAGTATCCCGCCCGCAGCCGCACCTCCCGGCCCGGCGCCAACCGGAAGAACTTCTTGGGCGGGTCCTCCATGAAGTCGTCGCGCTCGATGAACAGCTGCCCGCTGAAGGGCACCGAGCGCACGCCGTCGTCGGGGTTCTCGGGGTTGTTGACGGCCTCCCGAGACTCCACCACCGGTTCGCCGTTCTCATCGGTGGGCCAGTTGGTGATCACCAACTTGAGCGGCTGCAGGACAGCCATTCGGCGCTGCGCCGTGGCGTTGAGCTCTGTCCGCACGAACGATTCGAGCAGCTCGATCGCGTGGCGGCTGTTGGTTCGGGCGACCCCGATGTAGGAACAGAACTCGCGGATCGCCGACGCGGGATAGCCCCGGCGGCGCAACGCCCGCAGGGTCGGCATCCTCGGGTCGTCCCACCCATCGACCCGACCGTCCTCGACGAGCTGGCGGAGCTTGCGTTTGGACGTGATCGTTTGGGTGAGCTCCAGGCGGGCGAACTCCGTCTGGTACGGCTGATCGCCGGTGAGTGGGAGGTGGTCGAGAAACCAGTCATACACGGCTCGGTTGTCGCTGAATTCGAGCGAGCAGAGCGAGTGGGTGACTCCCTCGATCGCATCGCCCTGGCCGTGCGCCCAGTCGTAGGTGGGATACAGAACCCAGTCGTCGCCGGTGCGGTAGTGCGGCTCCCGCCGGATCCTGTACATGATCGGATCACGCATCTGCATGTTGTCGCTCTGCATGTCGATCTTGGCCCGCAGCACCCGCTCTCCCTCGCCGAACTCCCCGGCCCTCATGCGTCTCAGTAGATCGAGGTTCTCTTCGGGCGAGCTGTCGCGGCGCGGGCTCTCGATACCGGGCTTGCCGAACCCACCGCGCTGTTCGGAGATCGTGTCGCCGTCCTGGTCGTCGACGTACGCATGGCCGTTCTCGACCAGATGCTCTGCCCATGCGTACAGCTGCTCGAAGTAGTCCGAGGCGTACAGGACGGCGTCGGGCTCGTAGCCCAGCCAGGCGATGTCTTCGATGATGCCGTCGACGTAGGCCTCGTCCTCGGTGAGCGGGTTGGTGTCGTCGAAGCGGAGGTTGCAGGTGCCGCCGAACTCAGCGGCGAGGTCGAATCCGAGGCAGACCGCCTTGGCGTGCCCGATGTGGAGGTAGCCGTTGGGCTCCGGGGGAAAGCGGGTCTGCACCCGCCCTCCGAAGCGTCCGGTCTCGCCGTCCGCCTGCACGAGGTCGCGCACGAAGTCGGTACGGCTCGTGTCTTCAGGGGGAGTGGTCACGGTGGCGATGCCTTCGCGGTGGCGGTGGTGTCGGAACGGGGGCGTGCCCTCAGCCGAGAACCTCGGTGCGCCAGCGTCGTGGGCGAAGCGTGACGACGGCTTCGGTGTGGCCCGGGAAGTTGTCAGCGTACTGCCGGCCGAGGTCGGCCCCGAGGTACCTCGTGGCGACTTCGAGGATGAACTCGTGCCGCTGCTGGTCGCTCACGGCGGTCACCTCGACCTCGCCCTCGGCGGTCACGTACATGTACGGCAGGCTCTCTTGCTGAACGCAGAGGCTCGCGTGGCCGGCGCGCCGCAAAAGGAGCGCTTTGGCCGAGTCGTCGGCCATGGCGATCTCGAATGCACCGTCTCGGTAGAGGAACCAGACCGGGGCGCAGAGCGGCCCCTTGTCCGAGCGTTCGATCGCGAGAACGCCGACGCGCACCTCGCTCAAGAACGCGTCACGTTCGTCGTCGTTCATCTCCGCCATCTGCCCTCACCTCTCACGAATCCTGCTGAGGCATCATCTCAGAACGGTGGGCGGCGGCCAGACCCCGTACACCTCTCCGGTCGACATCAGGTAGTCGCGCAGGTCTTCGAGGATGCCCGCGAGCTCCGCTGCGACGCCAGGCTCGGGAACCGTGTCGATCGGTGACGCCAGGTCATCGGTGTGCCGTTCGACCTCGCGGCGGGCCTGACTCCCTGCCTCGGTTTGCTCCCCGCCGTCGGTCAGCAGGCCGCGATCGGTCAGCCGACGATGGGCAGCGGTCCACTCGTCGGCGTTCCACCCCCGGATCCGCTGGATGGTCTCCGCGTCCCCGAAGCCGTGGGACGCCATCATCAGGTGGCACTCGCAGGGATCGAGGTTGCCTGCGGCGAGGGCGATGTTGTGCCCGTCGAACCGGAACTCCCGGAGCAGCGTCGTGCCATGCCAGAGGTCCATGAGGTCGGTGCCGGGCCAGGGCTCGCCGGCCCACGCGGCATAGAGAGGACGCGCCCCGATCGGGAGGTCCGCGGCCATGGAGCGGAGCAGCTCTGCGGCTGTGCCGATCTGCGCCGGGTCGGGATAGTCGGCCAGGGCACGACCCACCGCGGCTTCGACAAGCTCGAGTTGACGCTCTCGCACCCGCTCTGGGGTCATGATCTCCCAGCAGCCGGGCACTGCGCGCTCGATGAAGCGGGGAGCGAAGTTGTAGAAGATCGACGTCACGACCGACGCGGGCACCGGGCCCATGGGTGCAGCGCGGTAAGCGAAGTAGGCATGCCACCAGCCCGAGAAACCGTCGTCGTCGAAGCCCCGGATCTCCGGCGTGTAGTAGGCGAGGGTGTGCACCGCCTCCGCGGCTCGCGCGATCCGGCGTGTGGGGCTTCGGCCCTGGCTCCTGCTCACCTGGTTACTGCTCACGAGTGTGCGCCTCCGGCTCCTTCGGCAGCCCGAGGACCCGCTCGCCGATGATGTTGTGTTGGATCTCGTCGGTGCCGCCGGCAATCGACTGGGCGGGGGTGCTCACGAGCACTTCGGCCACCATTCCACGAGCGGCGGTGTCCGGACCGTCGAGCAGGCCGTCGGTGCCTGCGATCGACGTGTGGGCGGTGTGGCACAGGCGCGCGCCGATGCTGAGGTTGAGCTTGGCCAGCGAGCCCTCCGGTCCAGGCGGCTTGCCCGCAGCTCGGGCGTCGCGAGCCCGCTGGTTGGTCCAACTCGAGGTGCGGGTGATGCTCTCGACTCGAGCGATCTGTTGCCGCACAAGTGGGTCGGCGGATCGGCCGGTTCGCTCGGCCTCGGGCACCACGAGGTTCGCACGGCCAGCTCGCTGCGGGTACCACTTGTAGGTGCTGAAGTAGTCAGCCGATTCTGCCTGGGCTTCCCGAACCGTCGGCCCGCCGTTGGCGGCGAACTTCGGGCGCCGAGTGGCCACCGCAGAGCGCTCGTGGGTCAGTGTTGTCAGGCCGACCCGCCAACCGTCGCCCGGCTGGCCCAACATGCTGTCTGCGGGAACGCGGGCGTCGGTGAGGAACACCTCGTTGAACGACGCGTGCCCGTTCATCTGGCGCAGCGGCCGCACCTCGATGCCGTCCTGCTGCATCGGGATCAAGAAGTACGAGATGCCGGAGTGCTTGGACACGTCGGGGTCGGTGCGGGCCATGAGAATGCCGTAGTGGGCCTTGTGAGCTCCCGAGTTCCACACCTTCTGGCCGTTCACGATCCACTCGTCACCGTCCCGGATCGCCCTGGTCTGAAGGCCGGCGAGGTCCGAGCCGGCTCCCGGCTCGCTGAACAGCTGACACCACTTGTGCTCGCCGGTGAGGATCGGCCGCAGAAAGCGCCGTTTTTGCTCGTCGGAGGCCCATTCGAGGAGGGTGGGGGCCACGAGGTACATGCTCACGCCGGCCGCGACGCCCACCGCTCCAACCTCGGCGAACTGGGCTGCCACGACAGGCTCATACGACGGCGGCAGGCCACGTCCGAACCACTCCACAGGCCAGCTGGGACAGCCCCAGCCGGACTCGACGAGGCGACCGCGCCACTCCAGGAGGGGAAGCTGATCATCCCAATAGACGTCGAGCCACGCCCGCACCTCGTCGATCACGTCCTGCCGATCCGGCGCCTGGCTCATTCCGCCTCCCCCATGGCGTCAATCTAGGCGAGCGATCTGCGTCTCTTCCGCTGTCAGGCCGTCCTGGCCACGCTCCCGACCCCAGGCCACACTTGGCGCCGAGAAGGGGGTGGCGCTGCCGTGCTGGAGTCGTACCGGGTGATCGACGTGACCGATTCGCGTGGGCACCTCGCGGGGCTGATGCTCGCCATGTTGGGCGCTGAGGTGATCAAGGTCGAACCTCCGGCGGGAGTCGCGAGCCGCCGCGAGGGCCCATTCACGGAGGCGGGGGCGTCACTGCGCCACGCTGCGTACGACCGAGGGAAGGCCTCGGTGGTGCTCGATCTCGACACCGAAGCGGGCCGCCAGGATCTCAGGCGGTTGATCGCGGGAGCGGACTGCGTGATCGAGTCCCAGGGCCCAGGAGCGTTCGCCGAGATGGGACTGGGCTTCGAGGGCCTGCTCGCCGAGGATCCCGAGCTCGTGCTCGGCACCGTGACCGCGTTCGGGCACACCGGACCCAAGGCACACTGGCCGGTGACCGACCTGACCCTGATGGCGTCGGGGTGCACCATGGCCTTCACCGGTGACGACGACCGGTCGCCCCTTCGGCTGAGCGTGCCGCAGGCGTTCCATTTCGGCGCCGCCGTGCTCGCAGGTGGAGTCGTGGCAGCCCTCTACGAGCGCGGCCGTTCCGGGTCCGGGCAGATCGTCGACGTTGCAGCGCAGCAGGTGATTCCGATCGCGACCCAGTGCGGCGTGCTGTCGGAGGCCGCAAACTTCGAGACACCGCGCCGGACGGGCGGCGGTGCATCGGTCGGTCCCATCGATCTGCGCTTCGTCTACCCGGCGCTCGACGGCTACGTGTCGATCACCCACGTGTTCGGTGATGCGATCGGCGTGGTGACGACGCGGCTCATGGAATGGTGCGTGGACGAAGGGTTCGCGCGACCCGAACTCGCAGCCCTCGACTGGATCAACTTCGCGACCGAGATCGAGTCGGGTGCGGTGAGCGTGGACACGTGGGAGGAGGCCAAGGCCGCTGTCGCAGCGTGTACAGCCTCCAAGACCAAGTCGGAGCTCCTCGAGATCGCGCTGCAACGCCGACTGCTGATGGCACCGATCGCGGACTTGGGCGACGTTCTGCAGAGCGACCAGCTGGCCGCACGCGACTACTTCGTCGATCTGCGGGTTGGTGAAGCGGAGATGCCGGCGCCGGGCGGCTTCGCCCTGGTCAACGGGGAGCGGCTCGCGAGCCCCGACACTGTCGCTTCGCTGGGGGCGGACACCGGTCGCATCATCGCCGAGCCCAGGGTTCGGCCGGCATCGGATGCCGCCGGACCGGCGCCCGCTCGACCGCTCGAGGGAGTGAAGGTCGTCGACTTCATGTGGTCGCTGGCCGGACCGTTCACCAGCCGCGTTCTTGCCGACCTCGGCGCCACGGTCGTGAAAGTCGAGTCCATCCACAAGCCGGACCCGGCCCGAGGCTTCCTTCCGATCTGGGACAACGTGCCCGGCCTCGAGCAGTCAGCGCTCTTCGACTCCGCCAACGCCGGGAAGCTGAGCCTCGCGCTCGACATGCGCGACCCAGCCGCACACGAGGTCGTGCGGGATCTCGCGATGTGGGCCGATGTGCTCTGCGAGTCCTATTCGCCGAGGGCGATGCCCGGCTGGGGGCTCGACCACGAGACCCTGCGTGCGGCCAACCCCCGTCTCGTGTACTTCTCCACCTGCCTGTTCGGACAATTCGGCCCGCTGTCCGCCTTTGCCGGCTACGGCAATCTCGGCGCTGCGCTCTCGGGGTTCTACGGGCTTGCCGGCTGGCAGGACCGCGCGCCCTCAGGGCCGTTCGGCGCCTACACCGACTACACATCGACGCACTTCATGGCCGCGATGGTCGTCGCCGCTCTGGATCGACAGCGTCGGACGGGCGAGGGTTGTCGAATCGACCTCGCCCAGGCAGAGGCCGCCCTTCACTTCATCGCACCGGGCTTGCTCGACGCGGCGGCCAACGGACACCTCGCAGGCGGCGAGGGCAACGCCGAGCGATGGATGGCCCCACACGGCGGTTTCCCCTGCGCCGGCTCCGATTCGTGGATCGCTCTGGCGGTCGAAGACGACGAACAATGGGTGCGGCTCTGCGCCGTCATGGGCCGGGACGACCTCGCGGCAGACCCCGAGCTGGGCACGACGGCCGGCCGACTCGCAGCGGCGGCGATGCTCGAATCCGAGATCGGACAGTGGACCTCTGCACGAGAAGTGGCCGACGTCGAAGCGCTGCTGATCGACGCGGGTATTGCGGCCCACCGAATTCAGTCGAGCGGCGGCTGCCTCGGCGACCCGCAGCTGGCCGAGCGGGGGGCCTTCGTCTGGGTGGATCACCCAGAGAGAGGATGCGTGGTCGAGAACAACCGCGTGCAGTTCTCGCGAACCGACGCCTCACCGCAGGCAAGAGCACCGTTTCTGGGCGAACACAGCTTCGAGGTACTCACGGAGATTCTGGGCTACGACGCGGACCGGATCGCCGACCTCGCGGCGGGCGAAGTCCTGGAGTGAAGCTCCGACACGCCCATCGGGTCGGGCGGATCAGCGAAAGACGGGGAAGCCGCTCGGGGCCTTGGCCCCACCATCCTCTGCCAAGGCTGCGATGCCGTCGACCGTGGCCTGCATGTTCCGGCGCAGACCCTCGACGCGCCCCATGAGGATGTCGTGCTCACGGTCGGGTCGCGCATCGATGGCTGCGGTGAGGCCCGAGGGCCCGGGGCCGAGAGTCACCAGATGTCGCAGCCGTGTGCCGCCCGGCACCTTCTCGAGCGTGTAGCGCCAACGCGCAGCGGGGTTGTCGGGATCCGAGGTGCTCCAGCCGAGCTCCTTGCCGGGCTCCCACGTCGTGATGTGTTGGGGGAGCGTCCACTCACGATCACCGTTGCGGTTGGTGCCATCGAAGACCGAGCCCACCTCGGGCGTCTCGTCCGGTCCGGTGAGGGTCACCCACTCGCCGCCCTGATACTCCTCCGAGAAACGCGCAGGCACGGTGATGTCGGACACGAACTCCCACACCCGATGCGGCGGTGCCTTGATGTCGGCCTCGACGGCCGCTCCGGGGCCGTCCGACAGCGTCCTGGAGTCCGAGCGGTCGCCGCCGATCGTGTGCCCATAGCGGTCGAAGTAGGCAATCTCGCGTGCCGGGTAGCGCCGCGCGGTGGGCGAGAAGTCGGTCCCGAGGGTGTAGGCCACCGGAAACAGGCAGATCTGGGTCGTACCTTCAGGAATACCCAGCAGCTCGGCGACCTCGTCGCGCTTGTTGAGGTACATCGTCGTCCACACGGTTCCGAGCCCACGGGCCCGCAACGCAACCATGAAGCTCCATCCCGCCTGGATGACCGAGTCGAAGAGGCCGGGCCGCCCACTTCCGTCGTGGACGCCCAGCACCGTCGGGATCACCAGCGCCGGGACCCGCGCGAGGTTCTCGCCGAGCCTCTTGGCTCCCTGCATCATGCGCGCGTTGGGGTGATCGGTGCCCTCGATCCTCTCCGCGGCCTCGATCACCCAGCTCACGCCCGCCTCGAGGTAGAGCTCGGCCATCCGGTCCTTGGTCGGCTGATCGCGGATGATGATCCACCGCCGGCTGCCGTTGTTGCCGCCCGTCGGAGCCTGTTCGGCGACATCGATGCAGTCGAGGAGAACGTCGTCGGAGACCTCACGGTCGAGGTCGAGCCGGCTGCGCACGCCGCGCGTCGTGGTCAGCGCGTGGTCGATCATCGTCGGGTCGAGTTGCACGTTCACCATCCGTTGATGTGGACGAAGTCGTCGACGGGTTTCCGCCGACCCGGCCTGAAGTCGGTGCCCACGGTGTACGCAACGGGGCTGAGGGCGACCTGCTGCACGGTTTCGTGGGGAATCCCGAGGATCTCAGCGACCTCGGCCTCGCGGGCGAGGTGCACGGTCGTCCAGCACGTTCCGAGCCCTCGCTCACGTGCAGCGAGCATGAAGCTCCATGCCCCCTGGATCACGGAGCCCCACTTGAGCGCCTGGGTCATGGCGTCGGCGCCATCGAGGCGGCCTTCGATACATGGAACGAAGATGGCGGGCACCTCGGGGAACCGCTCCGCGAGATGCCGTGCCGAGCCCATCATGTTGAGCCAGTCGCCGCGGGCGCCGTCGTCTGCCTCGCGCCCCGCGGTGGAGTCGATGTAGGCGTCGGTCACCATGCCGTGCCAGACCTCGCTGTAGATCTGCCCCACGGCCCGACACTGCTCACGGTCGTTGCTCACGACGAAATGCCAGTCCTGGCGGAGGGATCCGGTCGGGGCCTGGAGCGCGAGCTCGAGGCACTCCCGGAGGACCCCTTCGCCGACCTCGCGTTCGAGATCGAGCCGCCGCCGCACGGAGCGGGTGGTCGAGAGGACCTCGTCGGCTGTGAGGTGGAGGTTGGTCACGATGCGTCCTGAGCGGCCACGGTGTCGATCGCGGCCCGGGCGACAGACACCATCTGGTCGATGTCGGCCTCGGTCACCGTGTAGGGCGGCCCGAAGAGAAGCGCATCGTCGAACACGCCCGAACCGCTGGGGTAGGCCCACACGCCGCGTTCGAGCATCGATGCCACGACCTGCTCGGTGAACTGGGCGGTCCGCGGGAAAGGACGGTGTTCGGACGAGTCCGCGACGAGCCCGATCCCGCGGAGCATGCCGAGGCCCCGTACGTCGTTGACGTTGGGGTGATCGGCGAAGGTGTCCTCGAGCCGACGACCGAGCAGGTCGCCCATCTTCGCGGCGCGCTCGACGAGGTTCTCGCGTCGCATGATGCCGAGCACTTCGAGCGCCGCGGCACAGCACATGTCCTGGCCGGCGAACGTGTAGTACATCATCATCAGCCCGGCCTCGCCGATGGGCCCGGCCACGTCGTCGGTGGTGTACACGCCGCCCATGGGCACGTAGCCACCACCGAGACCCTTGCCTCCGACGATGATGTCTGCGTCGATCCCGAGAGCGTCGACGCCCATGGGCGTTCCGAGGCGGCCGAAGCCGGTCATCACCTCGTCGGCGATCACGAGGATGTCGTTGGCATGGCAGAGCTCGACGACGCTCTCCCAGTAGCCGTCCGGCGGCACGTATGCGCCGGCTGCGGCTCCGATCACGGGCTCTCCGATGAAGGCGCTGATCGTGTCGGCGCCCTCGATCTCGATGACCTTGGCCAGCTCTTCGGCGTCGTGGTGAGAGGTCTTGGGCATCGGCGGGAGAAGGACCTCGAGTCCTGAGCGCCGCCGATCGTGGCCACCCACGGCCAGACCGCCGAGCGTCGCCCCGTGATAGCTGACGTCGCGACCGATCACCTTGTGGCGTTCGGGACGGCCTGAGGCGAGGTGATACTGCCTGGCCAGACGGACGGCGACATCGATGGACTCCGACCCGCCCGAGACGAAGACGGCGCGCTCGAAGCCATCCGGCAGCCAGTGTTCGGCCACCTCTTCGACGAGGGCGACCCGCGCCTCGGTGGCCCAGGGCGGAATCACGTAGTCGAGCTGGCGGAGCGCACGCGCCGCGGCCTCCGCGACCTCTCCCCGTCCGTGGCCGATGTTGGTGACGACCGCGCCGCCACCTGCGTCGAGTATTCGGCGGCCGTCGTCGAACACGAGGTGCGCGCCTTCGGCACTCGCGACGACCGGAGGCGGCTCAGCGCCCGGGATCAGGGGGAAGCGTGCAGCCCGGGCCGGATCCATGTTTTCACTCCTCGGGAAACGCCACGATGGCGATGCCGATGACCCCGGTGCGGCCGTCCGCGGCGGCGATCGTGATGTCGACCTCGGCCGTCCTGGCGTCGTCGTCGGTGTCGGTCACGGCGCCGGTCATCGTGATTTCGGTGTCGACGATGAGCGTGCCGCGGAACACGGTGTCGATCTTGCGGATGGTGCAGCCGGGCGCCCAGCGGTGGATCATCGCCGCCAGGAGACCCTGGCTCATGATCCCCGGGACGAGCGCCCCCGGAAAGCCCTGCTCACGGGCGACCTCGTGGTCGACGAAGCGTTCGAAGTGGTGCTTCGACGCCGTGCAGAACTGGCGCACCCGGGCCATCGAGACATCCGGGTGTTCGGTGGGGAGGTCGTCTCCGAGCTCGACGTCTTCGTAGGTGGTGATCGTCATCGTCGGTACCTCACGCTCCCCGGATCATCTTCCAGTCGACAGTTGAGACTTTTTCGTCTCGGCCATTGGTGAAGGTCATCCGCTGCACGATGAAGATCATGGTTCCACTGCGCCCCGTCTTGTCGTAGATGTCCGCGATGGTCGCAACGGCCTTGAGCCTGTCACCGGAACGAATGGGCGCATGCACGTCGACCGTCTTGCCGCCGTCGATTCCGAAGCCGTTGCCGATCTGGGGGAAGTCGTCTGGCAGTAGCTGCACCGACATGCAATGCGTTGTGTAGTTGGGGTGTGCCTGGAAGTCGGGGTGCTCTGGGTCGATGAAGCGGGGGTCCGTCTCGCCACAGGCCTCAGCCCACGCCACCATGTCGTCGGCGTTCATGTCGAAGGTCGTCCAGTCGAATTCGAGACCGACGAACTGCTCCCGGATCGCAGCGAGGTCGACGGGGGCAGATGCCGCGGTGTCCGAGGACTGGGCGGCGTCGTCTGATGTGGACATGGAACCTCGCGGTCGGCCGATCGAGCGCCACGAGGTTAGCGGGCTATTCGAGCGCGCCTGAGGCTGCGATCTCGGCGATCCGCTCTGGTCCGTATCCGAGCACTCGCTCGAGCACGTCGAACGTGTCCTGCCCGTAGGTGGGGCCGCCGCGAGAGAAGCCGCCTGGAGAGCGGGAGAGCTTGTGCGGCATCGTGTCGACCATCACGCTGCGAGCCTCGGGGTGCGGCACCCATTGCAGGTGGCCTCGGTGCACGAGTTGAGGATCGTTCATCACCTCGGCTGTGTTGGACACCTCGTGGGCCGCGATTCCGTGCATCTGCAATCGGGTCTGCAGACCGCCGGGGTGTTGCGCGACGGTCCAGGCGCCGAGGATCTCGTCGAGCTCGTCGTGCCGAGCCTGTCGCTCGGCGAGGGTGAGGTCGGCGAGGTCGGGTCGCCGCATCTCGTGAGCCAACGACCGCCACTGCTCGTCGTCCTCGACCGCGATGGCGATCCAGGAGTCGGCACGACACCCCGGGTACACCCCGTGAGGTGCCATGTGCGGGTCGCGGTTGCCGACGCGGGTCGGCAGGTCTGCGGTGCGCTGGTAGTCGAGCAGCGCAGGCGTCAGAAAGTGGACAGCTGCTTCCATCTGGCTGAAGTCGATGTACTGGCCCTCGCCAGTCCGCCGTCGATGGTCGAGCGCGGCCAGGAGGGCCATCGCGGTGAACCGGGGCGAGGTGTAGTCCGTGTAGGCCATGTACGGCCCCGCGGGCAGGCGATCGGGCCATCCGCAGATGTCGAAGAAGCCGGCGACGGCCGCCGCCATGTTCCCGAATCCGGCGAAGGTCCTCATCGGCCCGGTCTGCCCCATCACGCAGCTCGACGCCATGATGATGTCTGGCTTGACCGCCCGTAGGTCGTCGTAGCCGAGGCCCCACCGGTCGAGCTGGCCCGGGGTGAACGACTCCAAGACGATGTCGGAGACCGCGACGAGGTCCTTCACGACCTCGCGGGCCTCGGGGACCGACAGGTTGAGCGCCACCCCGAGCTTGTCCGCGTTGACCGCGTGCCACGTGATGGCGTTCTCCTGCTCCGGGATGTCGTCACGGTGACCCAGGGCCTGGCGGAGCAGGCACGGCCGGGTCTCGGATTCGATTCTGATGACCTCCGCACCCCAGTGGGCCAGGAGCTTGGTGGTGAGCGGAGCGGCCGCAACCCAGGCGAGGTCGCAGACCCTCAGCCCTTCGAGCGGACGGCGGTCCTGGGGAGCAGAGCCCGAGGGGCGCGGAATCTGCCGTGTCTCGGACCTGACGTCGTCACCGTGCGCTCCCGGAGCCGGAGCCGCTGGAAGCGATGGAAGGGGGGTGACGCTGGCCTTGGCCATGGCTCCGGGGTGACGCACGCCATCGACGTCGTCCCAGAAGCCTCTGGCCGCCAGCTGAGGGCTCTCGAGGACGTCGTCCAGGGTGCTCACCGCGCACACCAGCAGGACATCGTCCAGGCCTCGCTGCTGGATCTCCGCCTTGGTCTTGCCTGCGACGAACGCACCGATCGTTGCGATCAGCCGTTCGAGCTCGGAGACCTCGACCTTGCCCTCCATGATGTGCAGGGCGAAGTCGATCCAGTCGTGATCGTGCAGCGAGTCGTCGCAGGCGCCCTCTTCGTACATCCAGTCGACGAAGCGCCCGACCATCGGTCCGACCATTTCTCCGAACGCGATCGTCACGATCACGGCGCCGTCTGCGCACGGGTGGAGCCAGCGAAGGAGCTGTGGGCCGAACTTCACTCCGCCCGCCATGCGCTCCACGGGGGCGAGACCCGCAGGGCCGTGGTAGATCGCGGGAACAGCGGTCTCTGCGACCGCTTGCTGGGCAGACACGTCCACGTGTTGGCCCAGTCCGGTGTGTGCGCGGTCCTCGAGAGCCACGAGCGCGCCAACGGCACCGTGGCAGGACGCGTGCGCCCACGCCTGCGGAACGGAGATCCGAACCGGTGGCCGATCCTCGTCGCCGGTGCAGATCAGTTGGCCACTTGCCGCGAACAGGACGAGGTCGGTGGCCTTCCAGTCACGCTTTGGGCCATCGTCGCCCCACGGCGTGATCGAGACGGTGATGAGCGAGGGGTCCGAGTCGCGCAGATCCTCGAGCGGGGGAGCGTGGGCGAGGCTGTGATCGGTGATGACCACGTCGGCCTCCGCGACCAGCGCCTCCACATCGGCCTGGTCGCTGACGATCACCGACCGCTTGCCGCGGTTGTATGCCTCGAACCTCGACGTCCTCTCGCGGCCCCCTTCGGGCTCGACGAGCACGACGTCGGCGCCGAGCTGAGCCAGGAGGAAGCCCGCCATCGAGCCCCTCTCACCGGTCAGATCGACGACCCGGTACGGCTGCATCATCGACGCGTCCGGCATCTGTCCCCCTCGTTCTGTGCGAAGCGCTGGCCCGTGAACCTACTGCGCGCCGATGTTCACCCCGAACGCAGCCGCATAGGCGTCCCGATAGGCGTCGGGATCGGTTGCGGCCGCCCCGAGATCCACCCACTGCTGGTCGCTCATGGCGGGCCGTCCGCTCACCAGCTCCTCACCGCCCCACGCGCAGACCCAACGCAGCTTGGTCGAGGACGACGTCAGTGCCTGGTGAATCGTGTCAGCGACCACATCGGCGGCGACGTTGGCTGCGATGCCGGCCGCATAGAAGTCGAACATCCGCTGGTAGGCGTGGCCGAAGTCGGTGGGCTCGGGGTGGCCCTCGTTCTTGGGCAGGATGGCGGTGCGGGTCACTCCGGGCTCGATGACCGACACACGCACGTCGTACGGCGCCATCTCCTGGGCCAGGCACTCGCTCATGCCTTCGAGCGCAAACTTCGATCCGACGTACACCGGCTGAGCGATCAGACCCATGGTTCCGGCGATCGAGCTCACGTTGACGACGTGGCCGCTGCGCTGGGTCCGCATCCCGGGTCCGAACGCCTGGGTGCAGCGCACAGCCCCCCAGACGTTCACGTCGAAGACGGCCTTCGCGTCGTCGATGTCGATGTCCTCGGTGACGGCGTTGAACCCGATCCCAGCGTTGTTGACCAGCACGTCGACCGCCTCGACGTCTCCGAGAACCCGTTGTGCGCAGGCGCCGACCGAGGCGTCGCTCGACACGTCGATCTCGACGGGCGTGATGTCGAGGCCTTCGCCGAGCTCGAGGAGCTTGGCCCCGGATTCGAGGCGGCGCATCCCCGCGTACACCGAGTGGCCCTCCGAGGCGAGCCTGAGCGCTGTGGCGCGCCCGATTCCCGAGTTGGCGCCCGTGATCAATGAAACCGTCATGCGCCCAACGTATTCGGCCGCACTCGCCCCCGCCGCCGAACCGGCCTAGCTTCGGCTCGAATGT
>CAZVUM010000029.1:31046-35595 GCA_964629575.1 uncultured Acidimicrobiales bacterium
GAAGACGTCGGCGTGGTGGGCCTCAGGTACAAGGGCTCGATCGGGGCGTGGGTCGGATGCCTGTCCGGACCGGACCCGTTCGACCCGTCCGGCTCCAAGCAGTGCACCAAGCTCTCGATGAAGGTCAAGTTCAACTGGGAGCAGCCCGACACGGAGTTCCACGGACTTCGGCGCCTCCAGTTCCACTCTCAGAACCTCGACGACACCCAGTTCCACGAGCGATTGGGCTACTGGGTGTTCGGCGCCATGGACGTCCCGGCGCCCCGCTCGGTGCATGGACGGGTGATCGTCAACGGGACCTACCTGGGCCTGTTCGCAGTGACCGAGGAGATCGACGGACGCTTCACCCGGGATCGCTTCGCCGATGGACGCGGCAATCTCTACAAGGAGGTCTGGCCGGTGGACGCGGCCGGGCAACCGCACCCAGCCGAGACCTACCTCGCAGGCTTGCGTACCAACGAGGACGAAAACCCGACTGCCGAACTCATCGCCGCCTTCGGTCGCGATCTCGCAGCGGCCGAGGACCGGCCGGCGCGAGCAGCGGTGCTGGAGAAGTACACCGACGTCGAGGAGCTGCTGCGCTACGTCGCTGTGGATCGCACCATTCGCCACGACGACGGTCCGATGCACTGGTACTGCTTCGAGGATCCGTGCTCCAACCACAACTTCTACTGGTACGAGGATCCATCGACCCGCCGCCTGCATCTCGTGGCGTGGGACCTCGACAACGCCTTCGAGAACATCCCCTTCGACCGCAACCCGGTGACGCCTGTCGCCGATGACTTCCTCGAGATCCGAAACGGTTGTGAGCCGTTCCCGCACGGCCAGTTCCGGATCCCCCAACGGTCCGCGACCTGCGATGCCCTCTTCGACGGCCTCGCTCACTACGCCGAGCGCTACGAGGAGATCCGTCAGGAGCTGCTCGCAGGGCCGCTCAGCGCTCGGACCACCGATACTCTCCTGAACCGCTGGTCAGCGCAGCTCGCCGACGCCACCAGCGAAGCGGCCGACGCCCACGAGGATGCGCTCAGGGTTCGAGACTGGGAGACCGCGGTCGAGGCTTTGCGGCGCGACCTCGAGTTCGCCCGCGAGAACTGACCACGACGGAAGGACCAGACATGACCACCGGGCAGCTCTTCGCTCTGGACATCGCAGCCATCGTCGTCCTGGTGTTCGCGATCTACTTCCCGCGCTACCGCCGGCGCGACATGGTGGTGGCGATTCTGGGCGTCAACGTCGGAGTTCTCGCGGTCGCCAGCGTCCTCGCACAGGCCGCGGTGAGTGCCGGCCTCGGCGTCGGCCTGCTCGGAGTGCTGTCGATCATTCGCCTCCGCTCGGCCGAGTTCGATCAGGAGGAGATCGTCTACTACTTCTCCGCGATTTCCCTTGGCCTGCTCGGTGCGATCGCGATCTCGCCACGCTGGTGGACGCCGGCGCTCATGCTGGCGATTCTCGGCGCGCTCTTCCTCGGTGACCACCCGAAGTTGTTCGCCCGAACGCGCAATCAGGTGATCACCCTCGATCGGGCTTTCACCGACGAGCGCGAGCTGCGAGGTCACCTCGAGGAAATCCTGGGCGGACGGGTGTTCCGGCTCCGGGTCCAACAGGTCAACCTCGTGAACGACTCGACGATCGTGGACGTCCGCTACCGGCTCGACCCATGAGCAGCCTCGCCGACGTCTTCGAGCGCTATGGCACGATCACCGTCGAGGAGATGGACGCGATCGCCCAGTTGCGGACGCGTACCGACCGCAAATACGTCGTGACGCCGGAGCTCTGCCATCAGCTGGCGGTCGCGTTCGCCGACCGGCTCGATGTGGTGTCGGTCGGCGACGAGCGGCAGTTCGCTTACGAATCCACCTACTTCGACACCCCCTCGCTGCAGTCGTTCCACGGTGCGGCCCGCCGCCGCCGCAGGCGCTACAAGGTCCGTACGCGTCGCTACTCCGGCTCAGGCGACTCGATGCTCGAGGTCAAGATCCGCACCGGACGTGAGGAGACCGACAAGCGGCGGGTGCCTCTGCACGGCGCTCACGACGGGCCCCTTGCCACGCCGGACCACGCCTTCATCGCCAGCGTCGTCGAGGTCGACGGTGGTCCCGAGGCCTTGCGCCCAACGGCCGAAACGGCCTACCGCCGGACCTCGGCCGTCGACCGCTCCTCGCGGGCCCGGATCACCTTCGATGAGACAGTGTCCTGTCAGCTGGTCGGCGGGCCACGCGTCCACTTCGCCGGGGTGGTCGTCGAGACCAAGACGGCGGGCCCGGCTTCGGCCGTGGACCGTTGGTTGTGGCGCGAGGGCAACCGCCCGGTGCCCCTGTCGAAGTACTGCACGGGTCTCGCGGCGCTGTCTCCTGAGCTACCCAGACATCCGTGGCATCGCACGATCGCCCGCCACGTGTCGGCAACAGAACCCGCGTCGTAGTGTGAACCCATGGCCAACCGGCTGACCAAAGGCAACGTGTACCTGCGGTACAGCGACGAACCGTTGCCGGAGGCCTCCGCAGAGCTCCAGCGGCAGGGCTACAACGTGTTGCGCGGGGTCCTCGGCCTCGACGAGGTGGCAACGCTCCGTGCAGAGGTCGAGGAGGTCTTCGACGCACTGGACCCAGATGTCCGCCGTCCGGCCCGCAGCGAGATTCCCTGGAACGACTTCCGCTACGAGCTGCTCAACCGCTCGGCGGCGGCTCAGCGGATGGTGTGCAGCCGGGTGATTCTCGACGTTGTCGAACCGCTTCTCGGCGAGGACTGCCACGTGATCGCCAACACAGCCTGGCGCAACCCCGCCGGCGCAGACTTCGACCACGGTGGCGGGTTCTGGCACATCGACGCCGGTCCACACGTGCCGCGCCCAGCCGGAATCCCGTGGGACGAACGGATTCCGTACCCGGTGTTCGCCGTCGCGGTGCACGTTCTGCTCGCGCCGATGCCGATCGAGAGCGGTCCAACCGGCGTGATCCCCTTCAGCCACACGTCGGGGCAGCCGCCCCCACCCGGAGCAGGCCGTTCGGACGACCTCTCATGGGAGGGGCGCGACGTCGTGCCCCTCGTCGCGGACGTGGGCGACGTCGCGATGTTCGTCTCCGATGTGTGGCACAGAAGGCTCTCGACCCAGGCGGGTGATCCGGGCCGCTTCTTCGTTCAGATCCACTACGGCCGACGCGACATCGCCCAACGGCTACGGCCGACGGGTGACGTGAACCACCTGTCCGAAGAGGCCCTCAACCGCGTGCGGTCCGAACGAGACCGCTCGGTGCTGGGCCTGCACGACCCGCTCTTCTACGACGGCTGAGTCGCGCGTCTGCTCAGGGTTGTCGCCCGCTGAACGCGATCAACTGGTCCTGAACCGAGGCTCCGTCGCCTGCGTCGAGCGCATCGTGGAAGCGCTCGGGTGCACGAATCACTTCGGGCGGCAGACCCTGCAAGCCCATGAGAGCCGCCTGAGTGGGGCCCGCCGGAAGCGTGTCGTCCGCCCCGATGCCCCGTGCCAGATCCCATGTGTGGATCAACAGGTCGGTGAGGGCGACCCCCAGAACCTGCTCCTTCGGCATCGTGCCGAGCGCGGGGTGGTCGACCTCGCCTTCGAGGTTCGATGGATCGGCGATCACGCCGGCCATGGCCGACTGCACGCTCGGCCAGTCCGCGCCCGCTTCGGCCTCGAGGCCCAGCGCTGCGCCGAAGAGCACCTGCACCCCGGCCGCGTGCTCGACCAGGTCCTTCACCGTCCACCCTTCGCAGGGCGTGTCGGCGTCCCACTGGTCGCCGATCTGGTCGTAGGTGGCCGAGAACGCATCCGCCGTCTCGGTCCACAGTTCTGCAAACTGACTCATCGTTGCCCCCTCGCGGCTCGATCTCAGCGGAACCTATGCCCGACCGTCCGAACGGCGGGAGCGAAGTGTTCGTCCGCCGACACTGCTCGGTCAGAAGCGCGGCCACGAGTAGGTGAGCTGGCAGCCGGAGATCATCCAGTAGTCCTCCTGCTGGGGCGGCGGCTCGGCCTCCGACCGGAATTCGATGCGCTGGTAGTGGAGGGCTGGTTCGAGCATCAGCCGGTGGACGTACCAACCGGGCTGGTGGAGGTCGAGAGTCTCGTCGGGCACGAGCCGGAATTGGAGGGCGTGAAGCTCGCCGTCGACGCAACGAACGCCGTCTCCGTGCCCCACGGACCCTCCCAGGCTGAGGCCTCCGATTCGAGAGATGCGAGGTCCGTCCGCGTCGGTGCGGTAGTGGAGCAGCGACACCTGCACTGTGCTCGCTCCCTGGCTGTATGGAACCAGCACGAGGCTCTCCCCGTCGGGGAGCGGGACCACCGCGACGGGTGCCCCCGACGGGATGCCGTCGATCGGCAGCTCCGTGATGTCGCCCCACAGCTCGGTTTGCCAATGGACCGTAGCGCCACCGACCTCGACACAGCCGAGTGACCAGTGGCGTTCCCCGTCGAAGCTGACTGTGGATCGAATGCGATCGGGCAGGCCGTCGCCGTCGAGGTCTGCGTCGAACGCGGTCAGCTCCCCTTCTGAACACACGGCATCGCTACGAAGTGTGTCCG
>CAZVUM010000029.1:35695-43053 GCA_964629575.1 uncultured Acidimicrobiales bacterium
GCCGCTGCGCTGAGCCTCAGAGGGCCACGGTGGTGGACCGCTCCAGTGTGCCCGATCAGGCGGGGCGGAACACAGGGACGGCGAAGGCTTCGTCGTCATCGCGCTCTTGGGACACGAAGTCCGCGACCACGTTCATCCCGATGTGGACCTCGTCTGGCTCACAACCGACGATGTTGGTCATCAACCGTGGCCCCTCCTCGAGGTCGACGTAGGCCAGCACGTACGGGCATGCCTCGGCGAAGCCAGCGGCCTGGTTCTGGTTGGTGACGGTGAAGGTGTAGACGGTTCCACGGCCAATGGCCACGAAGTACTCGAGGTCGTCGGCACTGAGGGTGTCCATGCACACGCCCCGGGGCTTGTGCTGCACGAAACCGGTCGCCCGGTTGCGTTGAAGGACGATCTCCCCCCGACCCGCGCCTTCCCAGTAGCCGCGGGACTCCCACGAAGCGTACGGGAGCGGGTGATCGATGTCGGCTCGTTCGGCCATGTCTGCTCCTCAGTCCGTTCCCAGCACGAGCGTGGCGCCGCTGTGTTTGTCACCGAGCGACCCGCCGGTTCCGTGGGCGAGCGCCAGCTGCGCGCCGCCGACCTGCCGCTCACCGCATTCACCACGCAGCTGCTTGACCGCCTCGATCACGAGGAAGATGCCCCGCATGCCCGGGTGGTTCGACGACAATCCGCCACCATCGGGGTTGACGGGTATCTCGCCGCCGAGCCCGATCCGGCCTCCCGACACGAAGTCACCGCCTTCGCCGGGTGCGCAGAAGCCGAGATTCTCGAGCGTTGCGAGCACCGTGATCGTGAAGCTGTCATAGATCATCGCCAGATCGAGGTCCGAATGGCTGACGCCGGCCATTCCCATCGCCCGGGCTCCCGACTGCTTCGCTGCGATCGTGAGCATGTCCGGCTGGCCGACCTCTTGATGGACGACCGCTTCGCCACACCCGAGGACACGAACCGGGGCCTTCGCGAGATCGCGGGCGCGCTCGTGGCTCGTCACGATGATCGCTCCGCCACCGTCGCTGATGATGCAGCAATCGAGAAGGTGCAGGGGTGAGCTGATCACCCGGCTGCTCATCACGTCGTCGACGGTGATCGGCGTGCGCATCTTGGCCAACGGGTTGAGCGACGCGTGATGGCGCATCGTCACTGCGATCTCGGCGAGCTGCTCACTCGTCGTTCCGTAGAGATGCATGTGGCGGTGGGCGTACATGGCGTAGCTCCCCACCGTGGTCATTCCGTACGGGCCGTTGAACCCTGCGCCCGGATCGCGCGACGCCCCAGACATGCCCGTTCCGATCGCGACGGAGTTGGATGCAGCGGTCGAGCCGTAGAGGATCAACGCCACCTCGCACATGCCGGCGTTGATTGCCGCCGCTGCATGATTGACGTGGCTGACGAACGAGCTGCCGCCGATGTTGGATCCGTCGATGTAGTCGGGCTTGAGGTTGAGGTACTCGGCCAGGTCGACGATCCCCATCATTCCCATGGACATCGACGCACCGAACAGCCCGTCGATGTCGTCACGATGAAGACCGGCATCGTCGAGGGCGCCTCGGGCACACTCAGCCATGATCTGGAACTCGGTCTTGTCCGGACTGAAGCGACTGGGGTGCTCGTAGACGCCGGCGATCGCAATACTTTTGGGGAATGCTTCGCGATTTCCGGGGAATGCTTCGCGATTTCCGGGGAATGCTTCGCGGTTCCTCGGGAATGCTTCGCTCTCGCTCACGACGCACCTCCAAGACCCGCGGCGAACTCGCTCACGATCGCCGCCAATGCTTCGGGCTGTTCGATCACGCCGCGCCTCCCGGCTCCTGGAAGATCGGTCGTGGCTCCGCCCGTGGCGGCGGCCATCTGGTCTGCCGCTGCACGGTGCTCGTCCTCGGTGTGCTCACCGACCACGACCAGCACCGGGCACTGGAGGCCGGTCGCCGCCGACCCGCCGTCCCAAGCGGCTTGGCCGCGCCGGTCGTTCACGGTGGCGCGTGGGTCCGTCTTCACCCATTGCTGGAAGGCGGCCCCGTAGACCTCGCGTCCGGTGTCTGGGGCGTAGCCCGTCTGGTCGAACTGCCGTCTCGCCTTACCCGCAGTGATGGCGGCGAGCTGCTCGATCTCCTCATCGAGGTCGGGCGCCAGACCGACGGTGCCGACGGCCACCACCCCGGCGGCCACCACGTTGCCTCGCCGAGCGATCTCGAGTGCCACCGATGCGCCCATGCCTTCTCCCACGAGAACGACCTCGTCGACACCCCACCCCGAGAGGACGGCCTCCGCGTGCTCGGCCATGGCGTCGATGCTGCCCAGGCTGTCGAGGCCGCCCGAACGTCCATGACCTGGCTGGTCGAACGAAACAGGGCTGTGCGAACCCGCCAACGCGTCCATCAGGGCAGAGAAGCAGTTGCCGTTACCCCCTGCATCGTGGAGGCAAGCGATGACGCTGCCCTGACTCGTGTCGGGTGGGGCTCCCGGAAGCGTCGTGGGTCCTCGATGGTGAACCAACGTCGCGAGCCCGTCGATCTGGACGTACTTGCGTGGCACGGCCGAGACCGTACTGCCTCCACTGGGGGCGACGTAGGCTCGCGCCGGGACCGAGGGGGAACCATGCTGGATCAGGCGAACTACGAGACCATGAGGATCGAGCGGCGCGACGACGGCGTCGCCATCGTCACGCTCAACCGACCGGAGCGCCTCAACGCGGTGAACGGTCGAATGCACGCCGAACTCGCGACCTTCAGCTGGGATTTCCACAACGACCGCGAGATGCGCGTGATGGTCCTCACGGGTGAGGGGCGTGCCTTCAGCGCAGGCGGCGACTTCGGCCCAGGCGATCCCATCGGTGCCAACCCGGCCGGCCCTCCGATGATGGTGGAGGCGCGCCAGATCGTCGACCACATCCTCGAGTGCGAAAAGCCGATCATCTCCGCGGTCAACGGCTACGCCATGGGCCTGGGTGCCAACGTCGCGCTTCTGTGCGATGTCGTGGTGGCCGCGGAATCAGCCGTGTTCGCCGACACGCACGTCAACATGGGCATCGGTGCCGGCGACGGCGGCCAGCTCATCTGGCCCCATCTCATCGGGGTCAATCGGGCGAAGTACTACCTCATGACCGGCGATCGGGTGACCGGCGCCGAAGCAGCGGAGATGGGGCTCGCCAACTTCTGCGTCCCGGACGACGAGCTGATGGACAAAGCGATGGAGGTCGCAGGTCGGCTGGCGGCAGGGGCGCCGCAGGCGATCGCCGCATCGAAGGTCGCGGTCAACGCGTACCTGCGGTCGGTGTCGAGCTACGTGATGCCGATCTCGCTCAAGTACGAAGACCTCACGATGCGATCACAGGATCACAAAGAGGCCGTGGCCGCGTTCCAGGAGAAGCGGCCGCCCAAGTTCACGGGCCGCTGAACCTCAGCGGTCGACAGCGGCTTTGTTCACCTCGCGAAATGCAACGCCCTTGTCGACCTCGGGCTCTTTGGGGAGCCCGAGGATCCGCTCTCCGATGATGTTGCGTTGTATCTGATCGGTTCCGCCGCCGATCGAGGTGAAGAAGGCGTTGAGCATGGCGTAGGTGGCGTCTGCCGATTCGGGGAACTCGTCGCCGCCGAGCATCGCTTCGGCCCCGAGAATCTGGCCCTGCAGGCTCCCGCCGAAGTGAAGCATCCTCGACATCGCGAGCTTTCCGAGGGACACGATCGGCGACGATGTCCCCTGTTCGAGAGCGGCCTTGGCCCGGCGGTTGTTCCACTCGTTGAGCGTTCGCCAACCGTGGAGCCGCATGAGTTCCTGGCGCACCAGCGAGTCGGTCGCGCCGCCGTGTTCCCGTGCGACCTCGAGCAGCGAGAGGTCGGGTACCGGTGCGGAGGCCTCGCTGTCGGCCGATCGGACCGACTCGGAGGCGCGCTGGGTCCGGCGCTGCGACCCGCCCATGGCGGACCGTTCGTACGCGAGGGCCGAGGTGAGAACCCACCAACCGCCGTTGTAGTCGCCGAGCATGTTGTCGTCTGGGACTCGGGCGTCGGTGAGGAAGACCTCGTTGAACCGGGCGTCGCCGGTGGCCTGTCGCAGCGGCCGCACCTCGACACCTTCCTGGTCCATCGGGAGGAAGAAGAACGTGATGCCGCGGTGCTTGGGCTGGTCGAGGTCGGTGCGGGTGATCAACAGCGCGTAGTCGGCTTGGCGCCCGCCGGACGTCCACACCTTCTGGCCGTTGATCACCCATTCGTCGCCGTCGCGCTCGGCTCGCGTCTGAATCGACGCCAGGTCGCTCCCTGCGCCTGGTTCGCTGTAGAGCAGGCACATGTTGATGCGCCCCAGCATCAGATCGCGTAACACCCGCTCCTTCAGCGCCGGTTTCGCCCAGCTGATGATGGTCGCGGCCCAGAGGTTGACCACATCCTGGGCGAAGCCTGCGGCTCCGGCTCGGCGAAAGACCTCGTCCGCGGCTCGCGCAGCTCCTGGAGCGAGCCCACGTCCGTGGTCCTCGACCGGCCAACTCGGCGCAGCCCACCCGGAGTCGACGAGCTGCTCGAGCCACGTGGCCCGGTCGACGGCGTCGAGCGGGTGCGCGTCCAGCCACGCCTGTGCGTCGGCGATCGCCGCGTCCGCTTCGCTCGCGTCGATCTCGTTGCCGATCAGCTCCGCCATGTCGCCTCCCGAGTGTTGGGGCCATGGTCGCGCCGCAGGGCCTCAGCCGCCAGGCTTGCCGCTCAGCGACCAATCCACTCGAAGTGCATGCCGTCGGGACGGGTCCACGTCCCACCCCACGCGAACCCGTGCTCGCGGAAGATCTCGACGATGCGCAGGTCCATCGTCGGTACGGCCCCCCACGCATTGGTCGAGGGGTTGATGTCGACGGCGAGACCCCATGCGTGACGCGACAGCGCGCCACCAGACGCGCCACGAATCCTGCGTGCGACCCAGCATCCGCCGTTGCGGCTGTCGCGCACGTCGATGAGATGGGCGAGCCCTTCGGCTTCGATCTGGGCCAGGGCGCCGACGAGGTCGGGAAGCACGGCCCGGTGGCATCGCCACCGGCCGAGGATGGGCAGCTCCGCGCGCACGATGTTGGCGCCGACCCAGGCCGGATCGATCTCGATGAACACCGACGAGCCCACCCTGTACTCGAACTCGCCCAGGAGCTCCTTGAGCCGGATGGTGGGAAGCGTGCTGTCGCGACCCGCCGGATCCCAGCTCCGCGACCAGTTGACCCATGGCTCCGTCGCCGCGAGGGCGATGAGAGCGTTCTCGAGAACGGCGAGATTGGACACACCTGTGATCCAGATACTGGCCGGACGAACGAAGCCGAAGGACGCCGCGTCCCCGTCGCCGAAGGTGAGCTCGCTCGAGGCCACCCTTCGGTCGGGGACGATGGCTCCGATCCGTCGTTCGTGCAACCGGTTGTCCCACCCGCTGAACACGACCGTGTCACCCACGCGCGCGCCTCGCAGCGCGGCGGAGCGCTCGCTGAGCACGACATCGCCCCGTTCGAGAGAGCGTGCGACATCGCCGCCGTGGAAGATCGCAGCTGTCGCGGTGGGCACCGCGCGCGCCGTGAACCCGACCTGCCAGCCCGCGTTGGCCGATTGATACGGCACGCCCTCGCGGCGGAACTCGTGGACGCCGAGTGTTCCGAGGTGGGTGAGAGAGACGCTGCCACCTGCGATGGTGGCTCCCTCGACGATCGCTTCGAGGACGCCTGGCTGCAGCCCGCCGGACTGCCAGGCGTAGACGACCGGGGCGTCGGGGTGCACTGTCAGCCAGAGGCCGGGGCCTTGCCGCACCGCACCCACCACCGCTCCTGCCACGCCCGTCTGCGGGGCGGCCACGAGCGGCGCTCCTCCGAAGGCGAGCACATCCCCGCTCTCGGTGACCAGCCAGTAGCCGTTTCCAGCGCCCGTCTCGACGACGTCAACGACGGGACTGGTCGGCGGCGCTGACCCGGTCGAGCCGTGGTAGTCCGCACCGCCAAACGCGAACATTCCGCCATCGCGGGCGACCAGCCAGTAGCCGTCGCCGTCGTTGGTGAGGCTGATACCGACGATGGGCTGGTTCAACGCCGTGCGGCCCATCGAGCCGCGGTAGACCGCCGACCCGAACGCGAAGACGCCGCCGTCGTCGGCGCTGAGGAGATAGCCGAGCCCGTCGGGTGCCGGAGCGATGTCCACGATCGGCCTCGCGAGGCGGATCGCACCTGTGGAGCCGAAGTAGCCGGCGTCGCCGTGGGAGAAGATGCCGCCGTCGCTCGACACCAGCCAGTAGCCGTTGCCAGACGGTGTCGCCGCCATCGCCACGATGGGCTCATTGAGATGGAGATGCTCGACCCCGCCGTAGTCCGGAGCGCCCCCATATGGGCGGACGGCTCCTGTCGCCGTCACGAACCAACCGGAGCCTGTCGAGCGAGCTGCGCCGCCCACCACGGCGTCGTGGACCTGGTGCGTGACGTGGGGCGGCGTCGGCGCGCCGGCAGAGACGACGACCGAGCTCGGTCCTGGCGCCGAAGCCGCATCCACCCCCGCAGCGCGATGGGCGATCTGCGATGCCTCGGGCGACGCGTCGGCGTCCTCGGCATGGTCGGGGTGGTGGGACTCGTCGGCGGCGGCGCTGACCGGCGTGAGTACGCCCAGGAACGCCACGATGGCCGCGCTGATGAAGATGTCCCTCCGCATGTCCCTTCTGTCGGCACGCCCAGGGGGTCAGCTGAGCAGCGATCGCTGTGCGGTCAGGCTTCGGCGGTGGCCTTCAGCGCGCTCAACGTGGCGGCCATCGCTCCCTGGACCTGGGTCTTTCGGCCCGCGAGTTGCTCGGGGGTGAGCTGACGCAGCGTGGGGGGAAGCATCTCGACGTCCCAGACCTCGGTCACGGTCGTCGTGTCGCCTGCGCCGGCGAAGCGGTAGGTCCACCGCACGAAGGGCCCGTCGTCGGCATCGGCACCGGTGACGAACTGGAAGGTCTCGCCGTCGTCGGCGACGGTCACCGTGGCCGAGGTCTGCCACTCGCGGTCGCCGATCCGGTTGACGCCGTGGAACACGTCGCCGACAGCGCCGATCGCCCCGTCGGCCCACGTTCCGCCCCGGTTCTCCGGGCTCCACTCGCCCATGCGCGGAAGGTCCGTGATGAGGGCGTAGATCGCAGTCGGTGCTGCTGCGATCTCGATGCTCTCCTCGTGGTACATGTCGTGAACGGTCATGACAGCGAGCCTATGCGGCACGTTCTGGGCGCGTCACCGCTCGTCGTCCCCCGTTTTGGGAGCACCAACGCCCGGAGTCCGAGCGTTCATGCTCCCAAAAGGCGAAGGGGGGTCAGGAGGTGATGGCGTGCTGGAAGCCGCTGTACTTCGGCTGGTCGATGGCGACCTGGTTGAC
>CAZVUM010000029.1:43153-52994 GCA_964629575.1 uncultured Acidimicrobiales bacterium
ACCGATTCGATCAGCTCGTCGAGCCGCGGCATGTCGTGGGCGAATCCCACTGGGGTCGCTTCGATCAGCTCGACGGGACCGGGGATGACCAGGTTGACACAGTCGACCTGGCACTCGGAGCTTCGTCGTCCGATCGCCGGCCGCTCGACAGTCGAGTCCGGCCCTTCTCGATAGTGCTCGGCCATTCCGAGGCAGCCGACCGCCCACCAGAACGAGCCGAACACCTCCCAGAACTTCACGTGGTCGCGGTCGACGGCGCGTCCCGACACCGACTCGTAGCCCGCGAAGAGGTCGTCGTAGCGGCCGAATCCGCCGACCGGCAGATCCCTGCGACCGAACCGCCACGAGTTGGTGCAGATCCACCCGAGATCGCGCATCGGGTCGCCGATGTGGGCTGTCTCCCAGTCGAGAACCGCGTTGAGGCCGACGGTCGGATCGACCATCACGTTGCCGTTGCGGAAGTCGTTGTGAACGAGGGTGATCTCGTAGTCCTGCGGCAGTCGTTCCATCAGCCACCTGGCGGTGAAATCGATCATCGGCTGGGGCGTCGGGTACTCCCAGTAGCGCTCCCAGGTCTGTCGCAGGTACTCCGCCGGCGGCAACTCGGGGAGCACCTCGCGAATCCCGGTTGCAGCCACGTCGATCTGGTGAATCCGGGCGAGCTGTTGACCGCACTGGTAGGCGAGGCCCGGCCTGACCTCGTCGAGGTCGGGGGAGCGGACGATACGTGCACCGAGGGTGACCCCGTCGAGCCACTCCATGAGGAAGCCGACACCGACACCGTCGTCGTCCTGAAGCACGTAGTACACGGTGGGCTCGGGAACGCCGGCGGCTTGAGCCGTCTGCATCAGGAGTGCCTCGACGTCCAATCCGATGGCGGTTTCGGCCTCGCGGTTGATCCCACCGGCGCCGCGGCGCATACAGATCGGGCGCTCACCTTGGGCCGTGTCGATCGTCAGTCGGTACGTCTCCATGCTCGCGCCTCCGGACAACCGTTCGACCTCGATGAGCGCAGTCGCTCCTGGAACCTCGCGAGGTACGACGACAGCGAGCGCGTCGAAGAACTCGGGCCGGGCGGCCGTCACGCGCTCAGCCGTCCTGTTGCTGGCTGCCGAAGATCGTCGGTGCGCCCCGACGCGACCAGTCGGGTGCACAGGGCACGGTTCTGCCGTCGACCTCGACGGTCTGGCTCGACGCGCCTCCGATGACGGTTCCGCTGGCCGCTCCCGTGACGCCATTCGCGCCCATGCCGAGGATCGGGTAGGAGTCGGCGCGGCTGTAGGTCTGGAGCAGAAGGGGCCGAGGGCGGGGCGAGTTGTTGGGAACCGAGCCGTGCACCATGCAGCAGTTGTGCACGGTGACCGAGCCAGCAAGACCCTGAAGCCACGCGATTCTGTCGAGGTCGAGGGTCGCGATGTCCTCGTCGGTCATTGACCCCGCCCAGTTGTGGTCGGCGTCGTAGAGGTCGTACAGGGTGCCGAGGTGGCTCCCGGGCAGGACGCCCATCGGTCCCATCTCGTCGTCGACGTCGTCGAGGTACACCCCGATGGTCAGGGGGCTGAAGTCGGTATGTGGCCAGAACTGAATGTCCTGGTGCCACTTGACCTCCTCACCGCCCTCTGACCACTTGAAGTTGAGTTTGGAGTGGTGGTAGCGCACCGGGCCGCCGAGCACCGCCTGAGCGAGTTCGGCAGCAGGACCTTCGAGGGTGAATCGGGCGAAGGTGTCGTGCTGGTCCACGGGGGAGTTGAGTCGCCGGATGCGTGGCGCGTCGGCGGTGTGATCGGGCTCGAGGTCGAAGACCTTGGTGGAGCGGGACTCCGCTCGGCTGAGCTCGACGAAGTGGTCGGCCGTCGCCTGAAGTTCGGTCAGCCACTCTCCCGCGACGAACGAATCGAGATGTAGATAGCCGTTGGCGTCATAGAACGAGCGCTGTTCGGCGCTGATCAGCTGGTCGATCGGTGGTGCCCCCATGGGCGAAATCGTAACGCCCGTGCGCGCGAAGGGTCCCCATTAGGGTGCGGCCATGGCGAGGACCGTGCTCATCTCCGGCGGAACCGTGATCGACACCGACGGTCGCCGTCGCGCCGATGTCCTGCTGGCGGACGGCCGGATCGACACGGTCGGCGAGCCAGGGACCCTCTCGGGAGACCGAACACTCGACGCGTCCGACGCGCTCGTGATGCCGGGTTTCGTGGACATCCAAGTGCACTTCCGCACGCCAGGCGGCACCGAGAGCGAAGACATCCGTTCGGGAGCGGAGGGGGCTGCGATGGGGGGCGTCACCAGCTGCGTGATGATGCCCAACACGGTCCCCACGATCGACAACGTGAGGGTCGTCGCCGATGTGCTCGCACTCGCGCGCAACGCTCCGTGCGACGTGCGGACCTCGGCAGCCATCACCGTCGACCGGGCCGGCGCAGAGCTCGTCGACTTCGCTGCGCTGCACGCGGCGGGAATTCGCGTCTTCACGGACGACGGTTGGTCCGTGGCGGACAGCGCGGTCATGCGCCGAGCGTTCGAGGCGACCCGCGACCTGCCTGGAGCGGTTCTCAGCCAGCACGCCGAGGACCCGGCCCTCACCGACCACGGCGTACTCAACGACGGTGCGGTCGCGGCCCGCCTGGGTCTCCCCGGGCGGCCGCGAGAGGCCGAGGAGATCATCGTCGCCAGAGACATCGCCCTCGCGAGAGCCACGGGAGGGCGCTACCACGTCCTACACATGTCGACGTCGCTCGCGCTGGCGCACGTTCGGGAGGCCAAGGCCGAGGGGTTGCGGGTCACGGCCGAGGTGACGCCACAGCACCTGGTGCTCACCGAGGACGATGTCGAGCGGCTCGGCACCTCGGGAAAGATGAACCCACCACTTCGTCTGTCCGAGGACGTCGAGGCGCTACGCGCTGCGATCGTCGACGGCGCCGTGGACGCGGTTGCCACCGACCATGCCCCGCACCATCCCGACCTCAAAGCCCAGCCGCTCGCCACCGCTCCGCCGGGAATGCTCGGCGTGGAGACGATGGCGGCGGTCGTCTGGGACGAGCTCGTCGCGAGTGGGGCGATGACCGCTGAGCGCTTTGTCGACGCCCTGTCCGTCGCACCTGCGCGCATCGCCGGCATCGCCGAGCACGGAAGGCTGGTCCAGCCGGGCGTGCCCGCGAACCTCGTCGTCTTCGATCCGGACGCGCCCTGGACGGTCGACGGTTCGACGCTCCACAGCAAGTCCACCAATACGCCGTGGCAGGGTCGCCGGCTCGGGAGCAGGGTTCGGCACACAGTCGTGGGCGGCGAGGTCGTGGTCGAGTTCGCCGAGCTGGTGGTGTAGGTCGTGGAGCTGGAGCTGTCGCCGTTCGAACAGGCCGGAGAGGTGGCGCGCATGTTGCTGGCCGGCGAGGTCGGAACGGTCCAGTTCAGGGCGTATCGGCGGGGCGTCAAGCTCTGGGTCGGCGAAGGCGACTGCCCACCCGAGCACTACGAAGCACAGCTGTTGAGCAGGCGCCACGTCGACGGGAGCGGAGGGGCCGTGATCGAGGTCGGGTTCCACAGCGAGCGGAAGAAGGACCCGGAGAACGACGAGGTCCTCGCAGCTCTCATGGCAGCCGAGGCCTCCTGGCGGGACGCGATCGGCGACGAGGCAGACGCGGGTCGGTTCTACGGCAACGACAGCTGGACGCGCCTGAGCGAATTGTGGGAGCACCCGGATCTCGAGCAGCTGTTCGCCGAGGACGACGATCTCGGATTCGAGCTCGGCTCCCGGGTGGCCGACTACGTGCTGGCGCTCGAACCGGTCGTGTCGCCGCTTCGAGGGTCCTGATCCAGCCGTTCGGCCAGCGCGTCGTACCCCTCGGCACCGAGGAGTGCCTTCAACTCGTCCGCCAGAGACACGAAGACGGGCTCGGGACCGGCGAACGCCTCGGGCGCCTCATCGCGGGAGCTGCAGCACCAGGCCATCGTCTGGCCGCCGGGACCCCAGTCGCCGCGCTGCCACGCCCTGAGATGCGCTGTTCGGTGCTGTGCAGAGCGGTCGACCTTCAGCGGGAGTTGCCAACACACGCCTGGTTTCCAGTCGAGTGGATCCTCCCCCTCTGCGAGCGCACTGAGGTGGAGGGCACAGCCTGCGCCGCCTGGAAAGTCCACCGAGTTGTGAAAGATGCAGCGGCCAGCGAGCACACGCGTGTGGAGGCCGCTCTCGTCGAGCACGCCGATCTCCTCTGCGAGAGCGTGCCGCTCGAAGAGCCGCGGATCCAGAGAGGACCCGAGAGCCGCGGTGAGCCGCGCTTCGTCGTCATCGAGAAGCTGGGCGCCGACCGAGCAACAGCCCAACTGGGAGGCCTCGTCGCCCTCGTCCTCGATTCCCTGGCAGCCCCGTCCCCAGATGCACTCCCAGCTCGACGTGAGGAAGTCGGCGTCGAAGGTCCATCGAACGCCGTCCACGATCAGCTCGAAGGCTTCGGCCGGTAGCCTGTCCACGCCGGCGACTGTAGGCACAGATGTCCTGCTGTGGCGCCGCTGTCCGCCACCTGGGATCTCCATGACCGACCAATCGCCGCAGCGCGGCCTGCCCAGCTTCGCCATGGTGCTCGTGGTCGGCAGCATCATCACGGCGATCTCGCTGGGTGCTCGGTCGACGATGGGGATCTTTCTGGACCCCATCAGCGACGGACTCGCACTGGGTACATCCACCTTCGGCCTGACCGTTGCGATCCAGAACCTCGTGTGGGGCGTCACCCAACCGATCGCGGGAGCGGTCGCGGACCGATTCGGCTCGGCACGCGTCCTCGTGGTGGGCGCGCTCCTGTATTGCCTCGGACTCCTCCTGCTCGCCGACGCCTCGACGGCGGGGGAGCTGCACCTGACGGGTGGGGTGCTCCTGGGTCTCGGGCTCGGAACAGCGTCGTTCTCGGTGGTGCTGTCTGCCATCGGGCGTCTGGTCCCCGAAGAGCGCCGAACCTTTGCCCTGGGGCTCGCGACCGCCTTCGGGTCCATCGGCCAATTCGTTCTGGTGCCGCTCACCCAGGTGCTGATCGACCGACGCGGGTGGTCGGGCGCCATGACCGTGCTGGCGGCCATCACGGTGGTCATGGCGGTGGTGGCGCGACCGTTGCGCACCCGAGCGGCCAGCGGCGCGACGACCGCGAAGGAGGCCGACCAGGAGACCCTCCGCGAGGTTCTCGGTCGAGCGATGCGCCACCGCAGCTATGTGCTGCTCAACATCGCCTTTCTCGTCTGCGGTTTCCACGTCACGTTCATCGGCGTCCACCTCCCGAAGTACATCGAGGACCTCGGGCAGAGCGGCACGGTCGGGAGTTGGAGCCTGTCTCTCATCGGCCTCTTCAACGTCGCGGGAGCGTTCATCGCGGGCATCGTCGGCCAGAGGCACTCCAAGACCCGGCTCCTCACGATCATCTATGTGGCCCGCGGCGCCTCGATGCTGGTGCTGTTGCTCCTCCCACCGAGTGCCGCGACGTCGCTCGTCTTCGCTGCGTTGATGGGGTTGTTCTGGCTCTCCACCGTGCCGTTGACCTCTGGCATCGTGATGAGCCAGTTCGGTCTCAAGCATTCAGGCACCCTGTTCGGGTTCGTGTTCCTGAGCCACCAGCTGGGGGCGTTCGCCGGCTCGTACGGCGGGGGCGCCATTCGAGAGGCTGCAGGTTCCTACGAGGCGTGGTGGTGGGTGTCCGTGGCCCTCGCCGGTGTCGCCGCGGCGCTGCATTGGATCATCGACGACGGTCCAGCCGATGCCGCACCCGCCGCGCAGCAGACGACGCGCCGGTTCGGCTTCCGACGCCCGCGGCTCGCCCCCACGGTCGCAACAACCGTGGCCTTCGCCGGTCTCACCGCCTTCGCCGTCGTCACCACCGATACGAGCGCGGCCGGAATCGAAGCGCGCCAGCACTCGATCGTGTGCACGCTTCCTCTGATGGGCGCCGACACCGGCTGAGGGCGGCGACGCCAGGCGCGAGCTACCAGGCGCCCTTGGCCCGAAGCTCCTCGAGCTCGTCCCAGTCGAACCCGGCCTCGACCAGGGTGAGCTCAGTGTCTTGGCCCAGCTCCGCGACTTCGACACCCGTGCGCGTCGGGGTATCGCTCATCTGGATCGGGTTACCGACCACGGTGACCTTGCCCCACTCGGGATGGTCGACCTCGACCAGGTAGCCGTTGGCGTAGGTCTGCGGGTCGTCGGCGACCTCGTCGTGTGAGCGCACCTTGCCGAACCGCTGGCCGTGCTTCTCGAGCCGCTCCACCCACTCGTCGGTGGTGCGCTCGGCGAACACTCCGAGGAAGAACTCCCGCATCTCCGCAGCGACCTCTTTGGTGACGAAGTAGGCGTTGAAGGTGGGATGGTCGACCATGTCGGGACGCTCGATCGCCTCGCACATACCCGGCCACAGATGCTCAGGGCAGCCCGCCATTGCGATGTGGCCGTCCTGGGTGGGGAAGATCCCGTAGAGCGCGAGCACGAGCGGGTGCCCTCCATTGGTGCGCCCCGCCAACTCCCCGGTCATCAGGTAGTGCGTGTACTCGAACGCCTGCAGCCACACCTGGCCGCCGAGCAAGCTCACGTCGACGCGTTGACCGCGCCCGGTCTTCTCGCGGGCGAAGAGCGCCGCGAGGATCCCCGTCTGGAGGTTCTGCGACCCGCAGTGGTCGGCCACCAGACCGCCGACGGGCGCGACGGGTCCGCCGTCGTAGCCCGATGAGGAGATGATTCCTCCTGAGGCCTGGCCGACCATGTCGGCGCCTTCGCGATCGGAGTCGTCGCCGAGCGGCCCGAGGAAGCTACCTGCCGCCCAGATGATGCGCGGGTTGACCGCTGCGAGATCCTCGTAGCCGAGGCCCCATTCCTCGAGCGTTCCCGGCTTGAAGTTGGACAGCACGACGTCTGCTGTCTCCACCAGTTTCATGAACGCGATGCGGCCGCCTTCGGTCCTCAGGTCGAGGGCGACGGAGCGCTTGCCACGGTTGCAGGCGAGAAAGACCGCCGTGGTGCCGTAGTCCTCGAGGTGGTCGACGTGGCGGCCGACGTCGCCGATTTCGGGCAGCTCGATCTTGATGACATCGGCGCCGAGGTCGTGGAGCATCGCTGCGGCCTGCGGGCCTTGGACCAGCGTCGAGAGATCGAGGACCTTCACCCCGTCGAGGGCTCCTGGCATAGCACTCCCCTTGGTGTGTCAGTGAGTCACGGTCTGATAGTCAGGTCACCGTAGCCAAGCCGATCGAGGCCCGATGACCCAAGTCGAGCACCTGGACGTGGTGTGCAATCCCACGGCGGGGCGCGGCCGCGCTGCTGGGGTCGCGGGGCGTGTGTGCGACGAGCTGCGCGACCGGGGGATCACGTCCGAACTCCACACGCCACCTAGCCGCGAACACACCGGGCGACTTCTCGACCAACTGGCGGGCTCGGGCCGCCGGACCGTCGTGGTCGGGGGTGACGGCCTCGTGCATCTGGCGGCGTCGGCGTTCGCCGCTTCGCAGACACCGCTGGGGCTCGTCCCCGGCGGGACGGGAAATGACTTCGCCGGGGCTCTCGGACTGCCATCCGAGGTCCCCGAAGCGGTCGACCGAGCGCTCGAGACCACCGAGCCGGTCGACCTGCTCGCGGTGGACGGAACAGCGACGAGGGTCGCAACCGTCGCGACCTTCGGCTTCTCCGCCGCCGTGAACGAACGAGCGGAGCGGATGCGGTGGCCGCGCGGGTCGAGCAAGTACACCGCGGCGACCCTTCTCGAGTCGGTGGCCCTCACCCGCCATCGCGTCACTCTCGACATCGACGGCGACGTGTCCAACCACGACGTCACCCTCGTCGCGATCGCCAACACGTCCCGATTCGGCGGCGGCATGGAGATCGCACCAACCGCCGTCCCATTCGATGGATCCTTCGATGTGGTGTTGATCGGGGTGGTGCCCCGACGAACCCTCCTCCGGGTGCTTCCACGCGCGTTCAGCGGGCGCCACATCGATCACCCCGCCGTCACCGTGATGCGCGGCCGGCGGATCGCCATGGACGCAGACACCAAGCTGTCAGTGCGCGGCGACGGCGAGGCGATCGGCGAGAGCCCCTTGCATTTGACCACGGAGCGTGGTTCCCTGCTCGTTGCGGGCGTCGAACGGCCACGCAGCGAGAGCGCTGTGTCAGAGGGCCCGTGAGTCTGAGAGAATGATCCGCACATGAGCGACACGACCACCACGCCGGGCGAACTCGTCGACACCGCGTCGTCTGACCACGTCGTCGACGCCGAGGCAAGGACGTTCAGCCTGTCGCTGATGGTGTCGGCGGCCCGCTGCCTCGTGACCTACCTCGTGCTGCCTTTCGTCCTCCCGTTGATCGGGCTGAGCGACCAGGTCGGGCCGGTGGTCGGCCTGGTACTGGGCCTGATCGCCGTGGCGGCCAATGTCTGGAGCATTCGTCGGTTCTGGGCCGTCGACCATCGCTTCAAGTGGTTGGTCACGGTCGTCAGCAGCGGCGTGCTCATCCTGCTCGCAGTGCTCGTCGTGAACGACGTGCGTGAGCTGATCGGCTGATCCACCTCGGTTGGCCCACTCGGGGCGACCGAGCCGGTTGTCAGTCTTCGAGCGGATCCGCGGGTCGATCGAGGATGTAGCCGATCCCCGGCTCCCACCGGCCGCCCTCGGGCGGTCGTTCGTCCTCGGGATGCTGCACCCAGCCCACGCCGGGAATCCACTTGGGCGCCACCCCTGGCCGCGCATCGCCGGGAGCCGGGGTGGTCTCGGGCGTGGAGGCTGGGGCCAGCGCCTCCGTCGGCGCCTCGGCGACCTGTGGCGCTGCTGCCGGGGCGGGCTCAGGACTGACGGGCACGGCAGGTGGCGGCACCGGAGAACCCACGGTCGGAGGGGGAGGAGCCGAGCGCGCGACGTGGGGCGCGGCTCGAGGTTCACTCCACTCCTCGGGCGGCCAGTCGTCGACCACCCTCGGCTCTCGACGATCGCGAGCGGGGGCCCTACCACCGCTGCCTGCCCGCCACACCAAGCTGAGGAGAACGGCGACGACGCCGAGGCCTGCGAGAACGAGGGCTGGCGTCACGGCGGCAGCCAACAGCGCGGACAGCAGCGCGGTGACGACTTCGGCCTGGCTCGGAGCGAGCCGCTCGACGAGCCACGGGATCCCGTATGCGATCGCCAACACCACAGCCGATGAGGTCAGCGCCCACACGCCGGCCCGGCGGAGGACCGAGGGGCGGTTGGTGGTGGTGAGCAGCGCAACCGCAATTCCGACCGCTGCCGAGAAGGCGAAGATCGGCACGACAAACTGGAGTGCTCGCCGAATCGGTCCCGCATCGGGGATGCGGTCGGTGGGAAGTTCGATGGTGACGTCGGGCGCCGCCGGGAGAACCACGTCGAGTCGCGGGTCGGCGTCCACCAGTGCGACACGGACCGTCTGGCTCACGGCGCCAACCTCGATCGCTCGAGGCAAGTCGGCCTCGCCGAGGAACGCAGCGTGCGTCTGGACGAAAGCCACATCGACCACGTTCTGCAGGGCGGGCGAATTGAGGACGTTCGCGGCAGCCGCATCGATTGCCTGCTCGCTCACCTCGACGTCGTCGGGGATGAGCCCCACCATCGCGTCCGCGATGTTGGCGGCGAGTTGGTCGCGTACCGCCGGCTCCGCCCAGAGGTCGTCCGCGATCTGCTGAGACCGACCGGGGTCGAACACCGTCTGCAGGGCGATGAAGCTCGACCACGCCAGCGAGGCGACGAAGAGCGACACGCCCAAGATCACCCCAGCGGCCGCACGACGAAGCATCAGCCCAGGATGCCGCGCCCAGCGGGCCGCGCGGTTTCACTGCAGGCGATTCGTCACCGCGTCGCCAACGAACCGACACCG
>CAZVUM010000029.1:53094-57933 GCA_964629575.1 uncultured Acidimicrobiales bacterium
GTCGACGTTCTCGTGGTGCGCAGCACCCGGGTCACCCGCGCCGCGATCGAGGCTGCCCCGCAGCTCGACCTCGTGGTTCGCGCAGGCGCAGGGGTCGACACGATCGACGTCGACGCAGCCTCCGAACGCGGGGTGTACGTCTGCAACGTGCCTGGCAAGAACGCGATCGCCGTCGCGGAGCTGACCTTGGGGCTCCTCTTGGCAGTCGACCGTCGAATTCCCGATGGTGTGACCGACCTGCGCTCGGGTCGCTGGCACAAGGCGAGATACAGCAAGGCGTCTGGTCTGTATGGACGGCGCATGGCGATCCTCGGCCTCGGAGACATCGGCCTGGCCGTGGGGGAGCGGGCGGCAGCCTTTGGCATCGACGTCGTCGCGCTTCGCAAACCCGCTCGCAGCAGCGAGACGCTGAGTCGGGTGCGATCGGCCGGAATTCGCTTCGTCGACTCGATCGAGGAACTGCTCGTGGACACGGACATCGTGTCGATTCACGTTCCCGCTGCCTCGGACACACGTGGGCTCGTCAACGCCGACTTCTTGGCTCTGCTACCCGACGGCGCGATCGTTCTCAACACCTCGCGCGGCGACGTGATCGACGAGGCCGCCTTGGTCCGTGCCATGGACGAGCGGGGCTTCCGCGCGGGGCTCGATGTGTATGTCACCGAACCTTCGGGCGGTGACACGGCCTGGACCTCGGCACTGGCCTCCCACCCGAACGTGACGGGGAGCCACCACATCGGGGCATCGACCTCCCAGGCCCAAGAAGCGGTTGCGGACGGCGTGGTGGAGGTCGTGGAGGCCTACGCGGCAGGAGAGGTCATCAACTGCGTCAACCTCGCCAGCCGGCCACTCGGCGAGTGCTCGATCGTGATACGCCACCGCGACCAGGTGGGGGTGCTGGCGTCGGTGCTGACCTGCTTGCGCGAGGGCGGGATCAACGTGCAGCAGATGCAGAACGAGATCTTCGACGGGTCCGGCCCAACGGCGGCAGTCGCCACGATTCGAACCTCGGCCGAGCCTCCCGACACTGTGCTCGACCAGCTCCGCTCCATCGACGCGGTGTATCACGTGCGTCTGCAGGGGAGCTGAGTTGGCAACGATTCGCCCCTTCGATGGCCAGCTGGTGACCGACGCGTTCGCCCGGGATGTGCCGACTCCTGCGCACGACGCAATGACCGGCCAGCAGCGCCGAATGCACGTTGGAGCTCACGCGCACACGTACCTCCGCGTCGAGAGAACGGTCGGTGACGGTGTCACCGACACCGCCGATGCCGAACTCGTGTTGCGCGAGGGCCGGGCGGCGCTGGAGGAGCTGCTGAGCGTCGGGGCCTTCGAGCCCACTGGGCGGTCGCTCTATCTCTACCGCCTGGAGACCGAGGGTCATTGTCAGACGGGTGTCGTCGCGGAGCTCGACAGCACAGACGTCGTCGCTGGGCGGGTCAAGCCGCACGAGGCCGTGTCCACCGACAAGGCGCAGCATCTCGCCGCCCACTTCGATGTGGTGGGCGCTCAGTCGAGCCCCATTCTCCTCGGCGTTCGGGACAGGGCCGGCCTCGCAGAGGTCCTCACCGAACTCACATGCCGAGAACCCGACCGGGTCGTGGATGCCGGAGACGGTGTGCGCCAGACGGTGTGGGTCGTGGCCGACGATGCTGAGGTCGACCGCCTCACAGCAGCGGTGCGAAACGAGGATCTCTATGTGATCGACGGCCACCACAGGGTGGCGGCCACCGCCCTGCACCATGGCGCCCATCCCGACGACCCAGCGGCTCGCTGGACACTGGCGGTGATCTACCCCACCGCCGAGCTCCAGGTACACGAGTACAACCGGATCGTCTCCGACTTGGGAGCTCGCTCGTCCTCGGAGATCCTCGACGCGCTGCGCGAGATCGGCGACCTCACGCCGTGCGAACAGGGGGACGACCCGCGCCCTCGCCATTCCGGCCAACTGGGAGTGCACGTCGATGGCATGTGGTGGACCCTGGAGCTCCCGAGGGCCGACGAGGCCGATGTGGTCGCTCGCCTCGACCCGACCCGCTTCGAGAACGAGATCTTGCCGATAGCGTTCGGCATCCCGCCGGACGATCCGCTGGGCCAGGTTGCCCACGTTGGCCCCAACACCACCGCCGGCCAGCTGGCGGCGAAGGCCGACCGGCTCGGTGGGTGTGCCGTTCTCATGCATCCGCTCGCGATCGACCACATCCTCGACGTCGCTGACGCGGGCCGATTCCTTCCGAGGAAGTCGACCTACTTCGCCCCCAAGGCCCGGTCGGGCATCTTCCTTCGCCAACAACCGAGTTGAGCGCGAAGTTGAGCAACTTGGTGTCAGGCACCATATTGCTCAACTCCAATGTTGCTCAACTCCAGGGGACGGGATTGGCTCCCTCGCCGTACTGCGGCACCGCGTCGGAGGGATCTCCTGGGGGGATGCGGTCCACGCCGGTGAAGCGGTCGGCGAGCATGTTGTAGAAGCGGTGGAGCGGCTCCTCGAACCGTGGCGAGAGCCGCCCACCCTCGAAGCGGCCCTTGGCGATCCCGCGCTGGGCCCGCTGGCAGATGTCGATGTCCTCGTTGTTCACGTCGACCCAAAACTTCCGCAGCTCTGCGAACGCCGCGGCGTCCGGCTCATGGGGAAGCGACCAGGCGATGCGCTCACGGGTGCGGCCCGGCCCGAGAGGCTCGAGGAGGAACGTGCACGCGTGGTTGGGAAGCAGCGAGATCATCACGTTGGGAAAGAGCGCCACGTGACGGCCGCTCACGGCATCGGATGGGGACAACCCGGGAGCCGGCGGTAGGGCCGTCCATTCATCTCGCTGATCGCCAGACACCGGCGTGGTCGTCTGCCCGCAGTAGCGACCGGCGCCCTGAAAGCGGTAGTGGTCCCGCACCCGGCTCACCTTGGCGAGCTCGGGGTGCACCCAGGTGAGGTGGTAGTACTCCTGAAAGTTCTCCGTGAGCAGCTTCCAATCCGCCGCAACGTCGTAGGACGCAGAATCCGCGACCACGAAGTCATCGATGCCGTACCCACCGAATCTCCTGCCGAGATCACCGAACCATTCGCCGACCGGCTCCACATCGTCGGCGAGGCTCACCCACACCACGCCGGCGAACGACTCGACTCGCACCCTGCGGAGCCCGAAGTCGGACGGGTCGAACCGGACGACGGGTACCTCGTCGAACATCGGAGTCGAGACCAGCGTTCCGTCGAGGTCGTAGGACCAGCGGTGATACGGGCACCGGATCACCCGCCCGAGCACGCTGTCGTCTTCGACGAGCTCGGTGCCGCGGTGGGCACAGGAGTTGAGAAACGCCCGGATGTCACCGTCGGCGTTTCGGGTGATGATCACCGAGGTGCCGCCAACATCGCGCACGAGCACGCGACCCGGCTCGTCGAGGTCACCGCACATCGCCGCACCGACCCATCCCCGCGAGAAGATCGCCACCCGCTCCGCCTCGTGATACGCGGGGTCGGTGTAGGCGGGCGGGGGCAGCGTGGCCGCGGCATCGACCGGTCGACGGATCGGCTCCCACGTCTCGGCGGCGCTCCAGTCCATCACGGCAGATTAGGGCTGCTGCCGCGGCGGTCTACCCTCCGGGCCGTGACAAAAGCTCGGTTCCACCTTCATCCGGCTCATCACGTCGGACCCGTCGACAGGCGAATCTTCGGGGGTTTCCTGGAGCACATGGGTCGGGCCGTCTACGAGGGCGTGTTCGATCCCAGCTCGCCCGATGCCGACGAGTGGGGCTGTCGAACCGACGTCCTCGCGGCGCTTCGAGAGCTCGACTTCACCGTCATGCGGTACCCGGGTGGCAACTTCGTCTCCAACTATCACTGGACAGACGGCATCGGCCCGGTTGAGTCGCGCCCGACGCGCCGAGAGCTCGCGTGGGGAACGATCGAGCCGAACACTTTCGGAACCGACGAGTTTCTCGCCCTCGCCCAACGGATGGACTGGTCGCCGATGATCGCCGTCAACCTCGGGACCGGGACCCCCGAGGAGGCCGCCGACTGGGTCGAGTATTGCAACGCCGCGACGCCCACGAGCTACGCAGACCGACGTCGGGACAACGGACGCGACGAAGCGTGGGCGGTGCCCCTGTGGTGTCTCGGAAACGAGATGGATGGTCCCTGGCAGACCGGCCACCTTCCCTCGCACGAGTACGGGGTTCTGGCACGTCAGGCGGGGCACATGATGAAGCTCGTCGACCCGTCGATCGAGCTCGTCGTGTCGGGCACCTCGGTCCCCTCCGCCGAGACCTACATGGAGTGGGACAGGGTGGCGCTCGAGGCGGTCGGCGGCTTGGCCAACCATCTGTCGACGCACCGCTATGTGGCAAACGACGGCGACACGGCTCGTTACCTCACCACGGGGGCTCTGATCGATCGACAGATCGAGGAGATCGACGCCGTGTGCCGGTACGTGGCGGGACGGCGAGGAAGCACGCGCCGGCCGTTCATCGCGTTCGACGAGTGGAACGTGTGGTACCGCACCATGACGCCGGAGGGCATGCCCCGTGGCGGCGAGTGGCCGATGCACCTCATCGAGGAGGTCTACGACCACCAGGACGCGCTCGTGGTGGCCCAGTTCGTGCTCAGCTTCATCCGCCACGCCGACGTCGTGAAGATCGCGAACCTGGCCCAGGTCGTCAACGTGATCGCGCCCCTGCTGACCAGGGGAGACGGCCTGTTGCGCCAGACGATCTTCGAAGCGCTGGCCATGTTCGTCAACAGGCGCGACGGGCGATCACTTCGCCTCGGCTACGACGGACCCGCGGTGCCGGGCTCTACTACCGGGGCCGTCGCCGCAGTGGACGGCGCCGCGATCCTGGGAGACGGCG
>CAZVUM010000030.1:0-56764 GCA_964629575.1 uncultured Acidimicrobiales bacterium
AGGTGCCAGGCACCTGTCAGCTGGGGGGCGACTCGAGGCGGGTGTCCGGGTCGAACGCGGCGATCGCGAACCAGAACGTGTCGAGGTGCTCCACCGGCATCAGACGCTCGCCGGCAGCGGGACCGCTGACGGCCTCGCCGAAGATGTTCCATCGAGTCCCGTCGCTGGATTCGAAGAGGCCTGCTTCGTTCGTCGCCCGCATGCCTTCGCCCGCTTCGCCGAGCTCGTAGACGGCGACGGCCCCCACGTCGCGACCACCGCGCACGTTGTGACCCTCGAGTGCCGACACGGCGCCGGGCGCGTGGACGAACGCGATCCGCACTCCGTTCACAGTCGTGACGTGGACCCTCGCCGCCGTGATCTCATCCCACTCAACTGTCACCGAGTCGTCTCCCAGCCGTGCGACAGCGACCCGGTCTTTCGGTCGCAGCCGATCATCGACACGTCCGTCGAAGAGGAACGGGTCCTCGTCGGGATCGTCGTACCCGGGATAGGGGTTGGCGCCATAGTCCCGGCTGTATCCGGTGGTCCTGCTCAGCACGAGGGCGTCGGGGTACTCGCTGACGAAGTCCTCCCAGGCCACAGTGGTCATCGGGATCAGATTCAGCTGTGCTCCCGTCAGGTGCCCCACCACAGCGAGGCCATCGAAGTGCGTCCACAGGGTCTCGGTCTGGCGGTCGTACATGACGAGGCTGCTGTTGTAGAGCGAGCCCGATGTGCCGAAATCGAGCACCGTGCCGTCGGCGAGTGTTCGCTCGTACGCGACCGCGCTGTTGCACAGGGGGCAGTAGCTCACCGTGACCGGCTCCCCCGCCACCGTGTCGTTCACGATCTCGTGCCAGGTCAGAACCTGAACGGGGTAGGCCCTCGTCTCGCCTCCCCTCTCGAGCACCACCACGGCCTCGGCGGGGGCGAGCCATTCGACATCGTTCGCCCGCTCGAAGAACGGCCGATCGATCGGCGGGATGCCATCGGGGGGCGGTCCGCCCGAGCGGATGTCGGCCAACTCCACCAGCGGCTCGGGATGCCGCTCGTCGCCGGGCCGTTGCAGACCAGACACCACGTCGAGCTTTGGCGACGAACGCACCTGCTCGACCTCGATCAGGGCCGCGATTGCGTCGTCCGCAGGTGGGCTGAAGCCACCCCCTCCCCCGCGTCCGAAGACAAACGCCATCAGGGCGATCGCCCCCAGGAGGAGAACGGCCCCGATCAGCCCAGGGACGACCTGTCGAAATCGACTCACAGAGTAAGAACCCGCCCCATCGGCCCCCATTCCAGCCGAAGCGGCGGCGGTTCACGAGTCGGCCGAGGGCCCATGGGCCAGCTGCTCGCTACCGGCCGTTCCAACTGAAGTGCATCGGGTCGTCCGCTGACGACCAGCGGCCGCCCCAGCCCCACCCGATCTCGTCGAACAGGGCCACGACCGGGTCGCCCTCCACGATCATCCCCGAGCGGACGTCGGTGCGATCCAGGTAGGCCTCGGCGTATTCCGGCAGGATCAAGCTTCCCTTGCGGTACACGTTGTGGAACGGGTTGATGTCGATCGCCAGCCCGAACGCGTGATTCGACCATCCGCCCGAACCTCCCACCGCGGCCCGGCACTCGAACGAGCTCGTGATGTTGTCGTCCCCGGTCGGCGGGTTCGTCCAGAACTCCGTCGGCATCACCGACATGTCCTCGATCGGGTAGCGCATCTCGTACAGCTCGCGGAAGATCTCCACCGTCTGCTCGGCGATCTGCTCGTTGACGATCATCTCGCCGATGTGCGGCCTCTGATCGAAACCCCAGAAGCTCATCGTGACGTAGCGCAGGTCGGCCAGGGTCACCGGACAGGCGGGCGACCATGTCGACCGCGTCACCACCTCAGCGGGCACAGCGCCGATCGTGAAGTGGAACTCGTCGCCCCGTGGGCTCGGGAAGATGTCGACCGTGGCCAGCTGGCGGTCCTGCAGCTCCGGGGGCGTGGGTTGAGCGACCCCATAGTTGCTCCCGCCGCGGAGCTCGGTGAGCGGTGTCCCCAGCCAGGCAGGGCGCTCGTAGCGCGGGTCAACCGGGGCAGGGGGCGCCTGTGCCTCAGCCAGCGCCGGGCGAAGCTCGTCGATGGCAACGCGGAGCTCTCGGGGCGCATCGCCGGCGGTGAGGACATGCCAGTGGGTTCCCAGGGGATAGCGCCCCGCGACGACCTCTGCAGGTGTCGGGGCGGCACACCCCGCTCCCCCGTCGATGAGCACCTCCCACAGCCCCTCAGCGTGGGCGTCGATCACACCCGGCGGAGCGAGCAGAAAACGGGCCGGCGATGCGTCGAGCTCGGCCGCGGTGGGTGGATCGGCGAACCACGTGACCCCCGCCTTCAGCCGGTTGTCACTATCGAGGTCGAGGTCGAGCGATGCGACGGTCGCGTCGAGATGATCGACCGGCAGCGTCTCGATGAAGGCAACCTTGTGGGGCCGCGCTGTCAGAATCTCGACGAGGACCTCCACGGTGAGGCATGCGGTCGGTGTGGAGGTCCATACGCCGGTGATCGACGTCGCAGAGAGGGCAGCCGTCCGGTCGAATCGTTCGCAGTCGGCAGGCAGCGCTTCGCCTGCTGGCAGCGCTAGGACAGCGGCATCGGGGTCGCACCAATCGGGCGCGCTCGTCCAGTGAAACCCTTCGACCCTGGCGTCGATCTCCTCGAGAACCTGCGGGGCGAGTTCGCTCTGCACACCCCCCGCGGCGATCTGGATCGCCCGTTGTGGCGGTTCGGTGGTGGTCGTCGGGGCGGGCATCGCATCCACGAGGGTTGTCGGCGCAGCCGTCACCCCTGGGTCGGCCGCCGGGACCGGCTCCTCCCCCGCCGACTCCACTGCTGCCGAGCACGCCGCGACCAGGAACACCGCGGCCACGCAGCCCGCCGCCACCCGCGGAGTCCACCGTGCCTGCCTGAACCACCGTGCCAACGCACCCATTCCCCCACAGGGTACGGCCACCTTCTGGGGAAACCCGGGCGCGCCCCTTCCGTTCTGGGTACGTGGCGGCAGCGTCAGCGCGAGCGGGGGCGCCCCAAAACGAGAGAGGCGCGGTGGGGAATCCCCGGAAGGCGAGCTGGCGGTCGCGGAGCTAGGGGACGATCTTGGAGATCGGGAGCTCGACGATGTCGGTGGCACCCCGTTCGAGCAGCTGCGGGATCAACACGTTGATCTCGCCCTTGTTGGCGACGGTCTCCACCGCGAAGCCGCCGCCGCCCCAGAGCTCGTTGACAGTGGGCGCCTTCATCGAGGGAAGCACCTCGATGACCGCCTGGAGATCATCTGCCCCGACGTTGAGCTTCATCAGCACCCGGCCGCGAGCGTCGAGGACGCCGTCGAGAAGGGTCTTGATCTGCTCCATCGCCTTGCGCTTGTCCGGATCCTCGTAGGACTCCCGGTTGGCGAAGAGCTCTGTGTAACTCGTGAGGATCTCGTCGATGATCTTGAGCCCTGCGGCCTTGAGGGCGCGGCCGGTCTCGGTGAGGTCCACCACGGCATCGACGATGTCGGGCGCCTTGGCCTCGGTGGCGCCATAGGACAGGCGAACATCTGCTTCGACACCCGCCTCACCGAAGTGCCGGGCCGTGAGGACCGGGTACTCGCTCGACACCCGAACCCCGTCGGGCAGGTCGCTCAGCGTCTCGTACGGAGAGTCGTTGGGCACGGCGACCACGATGCGGACCGGGCGGGCGGTCGCCTTCGAGTACTTCATCTGCCCGAGTGACACGACGTCGGAGTCGGTCTCCTCGATCCAGTCGCGACCGGCGATCCCCAGGTCGAAGAGCCCGTCTGCGACGTAGCTCGGGATCTCCTGGGGTCGCAGGATGCGCACGTCGTCGATTCGCGGATCGTTGATCGTGGCCCGGTAATCGACATCCGAGCTCCGACGGACCGTCAGATCGGCCTCGTCGAAGAGCTGCATCGTCGCGTTCTCGAGCGATCCCTTGGGGAGTACGAGCCTGAGCATGGGTGTGAAAGGTACCCGGAGACGGCCGCGAGGCCCTCAGCGGTTACCGGGTCAGTCGCCTTCGTTCTGCTCGAGGCCGTCGATGAGGTGCCCCATGCGCATCGACTTGGTCCTCAGGTAGGCGAAGTTCTCCGGGTTGGGCGTCGACGGCATACCGACGCGCTCGACGATGTGCAGGCCGTACCCGTCGAGACCGCCGATCTTGGCCGGGTTGTTGGTCATGAGACGCATCTTGGTCACCCCGAGGTCCACGAGGATCTGCGCCCCGATGCCGTACTCGCGGCTGTCGATCGGGAGCCCGAGCTCGGTGTTGGCGTCGACCGTGTCGCGACCCTGGTCCTGCAGGCCGTACGCCGCGATCTTGTGTCCGATCCCGATCCCGCGGCCCTCGTGACCACGCAGGTACACGAGCACACCAGCGCCCTCTTGGGCGATCGCTTCCATCGCCGTGTGCAGCTGGCTTCCGCAGTCACACCGCATGCTCGCCAAGATGTCGCCGGTGAGGCACTCGCTGTGCACGCGCACGAGCACGGGGTCGCTGCCCATCACCTGCCCGTAGGTCATGGCCAGATGCTCTGTGCCGTCGAAGTCCCGGTACACGTGACCGGTGAAGTCGCCGTAGATCGTCGGAATCCGAGCCTGGCTGACCGGATCGACGAGCCGCTCGTTGGCCCGCCGATAGCGGATCAGATCAGCGATCGAGATGAGGAAGAGGTCGTGCTCCGCGCAGAATTCGACGAGCTCGGGCAGCCTCGACATGGTGCCGTCGTCGTTGACCACCTCGGCGAGAACGCCGGCGGGCTCGCAGCCGGCGAGGCGGGCCAGATCGACCGCGGCCTCGGTGTGGCCAGCCCGCTTGAGGACACCACCGGGCCGGTAGCGCAGCGGCAGAACATGGCCGGGTCGGACGAACTCGTGCGGCTCGCTGGATGGCGACGCGAGCAGCGCGAGAGTTCGTGCTCGATCGGCGGCCGAGATACCGGTGGTGGTCCCCTCGGCCGCATCGACGGTGATCGTGTACGCCGTCCGCATGGGTTCGGTGTTGACCGACACCATGAGGGGAAGTGCGAGCTCATCGAGACGTTCACCGAGGAGCGGCGCGCACAGGACCCCCGAGGTGTAGCGCACGAAGAACGCGATCTGTTCGGGCGTGGCGTGCTCGGCCGCCATGATGAGGTCGCCCTCGTTCTCGCGGTCCTCATCGTCGACGACGACCACGATCTCACCACGACCAACGGCCGCGATTGCGTCTTCGACCGCAGCAAACGGGGATTCTGCCGATGCCGGATCCTGCGTGCGACCTGACGTGTTCACGGGTTCACCTGCCTTGTCTGTGCATGTTGGACGGAGGTCCAGATGTGCATCGTGGACGGAGGTCCATTCTCGATCATGATGCGCCGTGGGGCGAAACGAGCCGCTCGACGTACTTGGCAACGACGTCGACCTCGAGGTTGACCTTGTCTCCAGGACGGCGGACTCCGAGGGTGGTGACGTCCGCGGTGTGCGGGATCAGCGCAACGGTGAAACCGTCGTCGAGCACGTCGACCACGGTCAGGCTGACGCCGTCGACGGTGACCGAACCCTTCTCCACCAGGTACTTCACCACGTCGTCCGGGGCCTGCACCCGAAGGTCGGGAGCCGGCTCGGCCACCACGCCGACGGCGTCCACGTGGCCTTGTACCAGGTGGCCGCCGAGTCGATCCATGAGTCTCACCGGCCGCTCGAAGTTCATCGGGTCGCCAGGATCGAGATCGCCGAGCGCGGTACGCAGGAGGGTCTCCTCGGAGACGTCGGCCTCCCACCACCCCTCTCCCTGGTCGACGAGCGTGAGGCAGCATCCGTTGCAGGCGATCGACGCGCCGAGCTCGCTCTCGTCGAGGACCACCTCGGCGGCGAATCGATAGCGCTCTCCGTCCGCGGAGATGAATCGACCCAGCTCCTCGACGATTCCGGTGAACATCGGGTTGTCCCTCCTCAGCTGGCCGTCTCGCGAAAGAGCACGACCCTCAGATCCTCGCCCACTGGGGCGATCTCGGCCACTCGCCCGCGCCATACGTCGCCGATCGTCGCCGCGCCGGCCCCGCGAAACAGCGGTGCGCCGTCGTCGCCGCCGAACAGCGCAGGCGCCAGGTACATCACGTATTCGCCGACGAGACCGGCCTGGTGAAACGCCGCGGCGACGGTGGCTCCGCCCTCCACCATGAGATCGACGACCCCGCGCGATCCGAGATCGTCGAGCACCTCGGACAGCTCGCCCCCGACCTCCCAGCACGGATGAATCGCCGCTCCAGCGGGTGCCGCCCCCAGGACGATCCGTCGCGGGTCTGCCCCCTCCACGTGTCGCACGGTAAGAGCGGGGTCGTCGGCTCGCACCGTTCCGGCACCCACCAGGATGGCGTCGCACCGCGCTCGCAGACGGTGAGCGTCGACCCTCGCGGCCTCACCCGTGATCCACTGACTCGACCCATCGGGTGCGGCCGTTCGCCCGTCGAGGGAGGCTGCGAGCTTGAGGACGACCCAGGGCCGGCCCGTCTCTCGGTGATGCAGGTACGGCCGGAGCTGATCTTCGATCACGGCAGACGCCACGCCGACCTCGACTTCGACTCCCGCCGCCCGGAGACGCTCGACCCCTGCCCCACTCACTTGCTCGTCGGGATCGACGATGCCCACGACTACGCGGGCGACCTCCGCGTCGACCAACGCGTCGGCGCACGGGCCTGTCCGGCCGGTGTGCGAGCACGGCTCGAGGGTGGTGTACAGGGTCGAACCCGACGGGTCGTCTCCTGCATCGACGGCAGCGGCCAGAGCCACACGCTCGGCATGAGGGCCACCGGGCGGCTGGGTCGCTCCGTCGTGGATCGCACCGGCCGAGGTGACCAGAACCGCGCCGACCCACGGATTGGGCGCTGTGGTGCCACGAACCTCGGCCGCGTTGGCCACGGCCCGGAGCATCAACCGCTCGTCGGACCCGGTCACCCCCACCTCAGTGCAGGCGATCGCCGGCGAGGAGCCGAACGGCGTGGGGAACGATGTCGATCACCGCTTCGAGGCACTCGACGCAGCCCTTGGTGGAGCCCGGAGTGTTGAGAATGATCGCTGTGCCTGCGGTGCCGGCGATGCCCCGTGACAGTCGGCCCAGGGGGTTGACGAGCCGCATCGCCTCGGCGAGCCCCGGCGCCTCGCGGTCGATCACCTGGCGTGTGCCTTCGGGGGTGAGGTCGCGCTCGGTGAATCCGGTACCGCCTGTGGTGACGATGAGGCCGCTGAACCCGTCGGCCATGTCGCGCAATGCCGCGGCGACCGAATCCACGCCATCGGCGACCGCTCGCTGATCGAGGACCTTCCACCCCGCGGCCGTCAGCGCATCGACGAGAGCGACGCCGCTCTTGTCCTCTCGGGTCCCGGCGATCACACCGTCGGACGCCGTCAGAACCTTTGCCTCCAGCGGTGCCTCCAGCGGGGTCTCGGAGGTGCTGGTCCCCTCGTGTCCGTGATGCTCGCCCATGTGGGCGAGGCTACCGGTGGCTACCGTTGCCTCCATGCCGTACGCATCAGGCCGCACATTTCTCGACGCGGACAGCCACGTGATGGAGCTGCCCGACTTTCTGACCTCCAACGCCGACCCTGGCATTCGAGATCGCATCCCCGAGATCCCGTTCGAAGCCGGGGGCGAGAGCTCTGCGGACTGGGAGACCGCAGCCGAGCTCCGCGCCCACCCGCCCGAGAAGGTCGAGGAGCTCATGCTGATGGGCGACGGCCTGATCGCGGGCCCGAAAGGCTATCGGGCGCTCGGTGCGTTCAACGCCTCGGAACGGACGGCGGCGCTCGATCAGCTCGGGTTCGACAAGCAGCTCGTCTTCGCGACATTCAGCGCTGGCATTGCGTTCGACCTCGCCGCCGATCTCGACCTGCGCTACGGCGCTGCCAGGGCCCACAACCGCTCGATGGCCGAGTTCTGCGCCGCGGACGATCGCATGATCGGCGTCGCACTTCTTCCCCTCGACGATCCAGACCGGGCGATCGCGGAGTTCGACCATGCCGTTGGGCTCGGCCTCGGCGCCATGTGGGTCCCTCATCGCCCCGCCGGCGGTGCATCTCCGGGTCACGACAATCTCGACCCGATCTGGGCCCAGCTCGCCGAGGCGGGCATTCCCGCAGTGCTCCACGTGGGCGGAAACCCCCTACAGATCAAGCCGGCCTGGATGGACACCGGTCGACCGGTCCCCACCGATTGGCTGGGCGGTGGTGAGAACGTTCGGGGCAAGGACATGATCGCCCTCCACCACGCAGCGGAGACCTTCGTGGGCACGATGGTGCTCGACGGCGTGCTGCAGCGGCATCCAGACCTTCGGGTCGGTGTGGTCGAGCTCGGGGCAGCGTGGGTCCCGGCGATGATCCGCCGGCTCGATCAGATCGCCGAGATCTGGAAGCGATCCGAGCCCGACCTGGCCGCCCTCACCGAGAAGCCGTCGGATCAGATCACTCGGCAGATGGCCTTCACGCCCTACCCGTTCGAGGACGTGGGCGCCATGGTCCGCGACTCCAATGCCGACCTCTACATGTTCTCGAGCGACTATCCGCACATCGAAGGGGGCCGGAACCCGCTCGGCCGCTTCGGCTCGTCGCTCGACGGTTTCGACGACGATGTGCTCGATCGCTTCTACAGCGCCAACATGAAAGAACTGATCGGATGAGGAACGCGAGCCTCGACGGCGACGCCATCAGGATCTATCTCCACCTGATCGCGGTCGCCGTCTGGATCGGTGGGCAGATCGTGGTGGCCGGGATAGTTCCCGCGCTCCGGCGGTCGCATCCCGATGCGCTCGCCACTGTGGCGAAGGCGTTCGGCAGGGTGGCGTGGCCGGCGTTCGTCGTCGCGGTGTTCACCGGTGTGTGGAACATGGTCACCGTCGACAGCGACGTCACCACCTCTGGCTGGTCCGCGGTTCTGGGGATCAAGATTCTTCTCGTCGTCCTCACCGGGGGCGCGACATGGATCCATCAAAACACCACGAAGGCCTCGGTGCGCGGGGCCAGCGCGGCGCTCGGACTCCTACTCAGTCTCGTCGTTGCGCTGATGGGCGTGATGCTCTCCGCCTGACCGCAAGACGCCTCCCGGACCCCGCCGCGAGACCGCCGCGAGACCGCCGCGAGACCGCCGCGAGACCGCCGCGAGAGACGACGTTGTCGATCTGGCGTGAGTTTGTAAAACTGGGTCGTTGCCAAACGCTCGTTTACTGGCAAGAATCCATCCATCGGGTCGGCACTGTCTGTGTGGGAGGGGCCGTGGATCTGCTGCTCGACAATTCCTCAGAACAGCCGCCGCGTTCGCGAGTCGCGCTCACCCGACGCATCCACTGGTCCGACCTCGGCGTACAGATCGGGCTGATCGTCGTCGCCGCGCTTCTCTACTTCGGCGTGCGCTACGTCACGACGGGCAGCCAGAACGTCGCTGTCGCCAACGCGCGCCGCATTCTCGATCTCGAAGCGCTGCTCGGCATCGACGTCGAACAGTCCATACAAGCAGCAGCGATCAGCAGCCGGGCGGTCGTGACGCTGAGCAACTGGATCTACATGTGGGCCCACTGGCCGGTGATCATCTTTACCTTTGCCTGGCTGTACTTCCGTGCGCCCCGTGACTACGCCAGGTTCCGCAATGCGCTCTTCGTCTCGGGGGCAGTCGGTCTCGTGGTCTTCGCTCTCTTCCCCGTCGCGCCGCCCCGCCTTCTTCACGACGGCTTCGTCGACACCATCACCGAGTGGTCGACCAGCTATCGGGTGCTGCAACCTCCGTCTCTCATCAACGAGTACGCCGCGGTTCCGAGTTTCCACGTCGGCTGGAACCTTCTGGCCGCGATCTTCCTCGCGCGCAATCTCGGGTCATCGCGATGGCGGTTCGCCCCCTACCTCTCGCCGGTGGCGATGAGCCTGGCCGTCGTCCTCACCGCCAACCACTATGTGCTCGACACGGTGGCAGGAGCACTCGTGGCCAGCCTCGGCTTGTGGGTCGGATGGCGTCTGGCCCATCCGAAGATCCCCGTCCTGGGGCTCCCACCACATGCTGAGCCTGCCCAAGAACCCGTGGACGAGACTGCTGGGGTGTGACCGAATAGGGTCACACCTCATGTCGTACACCTGCTTCGACGTCGAGCTCCTCGACAAAGTCGCTCACATCCACATGACTCGGCCAGAGCGGGCCAACTCCATGATCCCGGAGTTCTGGCATGAGCTGCCGACCATCGTCGACGAGCTGTCGGAAGGCTCGGACGCCCGGGTCGTGGTTCTGAGCGCCGAGGGCCGCCATTTCTGCTCAGGGATGGACCTCACCGTGTTCGCCGGCGACAGCGACGTCGGGTCCACGAGCGACAGCGGGTTTCCGAGCCGACAGCGCGCCGGGTTCAGGGCCACAGCGAAGAAGCTGCAGAGAACCTTCAGCTGCCTCGAGGAATCCCGACTGCCCGTGCTGTCGGCGGTGCAGGGAGCGTGCATGGGCGGTGGCATCGACATGATCTCAGCAACGGACCTGCGCTACGCGACTGCAGATGCCTTCTTCTGCATCCACGAGATCAACATCGCCATGACCGCCGATGTCGGGACGCTGCAGCGCATGCCCAAGCTGGTTCCCGAGGGCATTGTGCGCGAGCTGGCCTACACCGGGCGCAGGATGGACGCCGAGGAAGCGAAGTCGATCGGCTTCGTCAACGAGGTGTACCCCGACCACGGCGCGATGCTCGACGGGGTGATGGATGTCGCCGAGTCGATCGCCGCGAAGAGCCCGATGGCGATCTGGGGCACGAAGCAGACGATGAACTACAGCCGCGACCACTCCGTGGCCGATGGCCTCGACTACATCGCCACCTGGAACGCCGCCATGTTCGACAGCGACGACATGGCCGAGGCATTCCGCGCCGAGCTCGACAAGCGCGACGCCGAATTCCCCGATCACCGCCCGATCAACAAAGGTCTCTAGGAGCCACCATGTCGACACTTCGAATCGTTCCGCTCGAGTGCGGGTGGCTCCAAACCGCCACGGCGTCGGTCATCGCCGATGCCCCTGGACAGTCGGATCTTCCGATCCCGAGCTGGCTCGTGGTGCACCCCAGCGGTCAGACGCTGCTCTTCGACACCGGCCTGCACCAAGAAGTGCAGCAAGGTGTGGGAGCCCGCTATCCCAAGATGGCGCTGTCCTTCGACGCCCGCTTCGATGCGGGCGAAGAGGTGAGCGCACGCCTCGAGGGCGTCGACATCGATCCGGCCTCGGTCGCCAAGATCGTCTTCAGCCATCTGCACTTCGATCACTGCGGCGGAACCGAGTTGGTCCCCAATGCCCAGATCATCGTGCAGCAGGCCGAGTGGGAGTCGGGTCATCACCCCAAGCTCATCGAGCACGAGGTGTACTCACCGGCTGACTTCGATCTCGGGCACGACGTGCTGCAGATCACCGGCGAGCACGATGTGTTCGGCGATGGTTCGGTGATCTGCGTCCCCACTCCGGGGCACACCGCCGGCCACCAGTCCTTGCGAGTCAATCTCGAGAGCGGGCCCGTCGTACTCACCGGCGATTGCGTGTACTGGGAGAACGTGCTCGACGAGATGCTGCTTCCCCCCTTCGGCTTCAACCACGACATGCAGCTGGAGTCGATGCGGCGTCTGCGGTCGCTCCGTGACGACGACGGGTGCCGGCTGCTCTACGGACACGACGACGCCCAGTGGGCGACGCTCCCCCATGGCGGCGACGGATTGAGCTAGGACATCAGCGGGTCGAGGCGCGCCAAGTTGGGGCGACGCATCTCTGCCACTCGTGCAATTCTGTAGTGATGGGTGGTGAGGGGTCGGCTCCATCGGGCACCGTGACGTTCCTCTTCACGGACGTCGAGGACTCGACACGGCGCTGGGAACAGGATCCCGGCGGGATGCGCGTGGCGCTCGAGCGCCACGACGAGATCGTTCGGACGGCCCTGGAAACTCGCGGCGGCTATGTCTTCTCGACGGCAGCGACTCGTTCGCTGCGGCATTTGCTCGCGCCGGTGACGCCGTCGACGCCGCCGTGGATTCGCAAGTGGCGCTGCGTGCAGAACCCTGGCCCGACGGAACGGAGATCCGGATCCGAATCGGGCTCCATACGGGTGAGGCGTCCGAGCGCGGCGGCGACTATTTCGGGCCGGCGGTGAACCGCGCTGCCCGGGTGATGAGTGCTGCCGGCGGCGGTCAGACCTTGATGTCGGGGCTGACGGCCGAACTGCTCGAGAACAGGTTCGATCTGGTCCCCCTCGGCGAACACGTTCTGAACGGCCTGGCCGCGCCGATCAGCGTCTGGCAGCTGGTGGCCGAAGCGTTGGGGCCTTCGGAGAGGCCGCTTCTGTCGGGCCCAGCGCGGTCGGGCAACCTCCCGCGCAGCGCCGACAGGCTGGTCGGCCGCACCCAGGATGTTGAGGCGATCGTCGACCTCCTCATCGATGAGCGGCTGGTAACCCTTACCGGCGCTGGCGGTGCTGGAAAGACCCGAGTGGCGCTCGAGTGCGCTCGCACGATGAGCCCACAGTTCGCTGACGGCGCCTGGTTCTGCGATTTGGCCGCAGTACTCGACGAAGACGGGGTCGTGTCGGCTATCGCCGATGCTCTCGGCGTCATGCGACAGCCGAGCCGGTCGCTGCAAGAGAGCCTCGTCGAAGTTGCCAGCGCTCAACGAATCCTTCTGGTGCTGGACAACTGTGAACATGTCATCGACAGGGTCTGCGACGTCGTCAGTTCCCTGCTCGCAAGCGACGGCGACGTCCGCATTCTCGCGACGAGTCGCGAGGGGCTCGCGCTCCCCGGCCATCGAGCTCGCCGCCTCCAGGGCCTCCGCCATGTCGGTGAGCGACATCGCCACCAGACTGAGCGATCGGTTTCACCTGCTCCGCGGTCGCCGAGCGGCAACCGAGCGCCACCAAACTCTCCGCGCCGCCGTCGACTGGTCGTACGGCCTACTCGATTCAAAGGAGCAGGTTCTCTTTGCGCGACTCTCGGTCTTCGCAGGATGGTTCGATCTCGACTCAGCTGAGGCGGTGTGCGGAGCCGACCCCCTCAAGGCCCCCGATCTCGTCCATCTGCTGTCGAGTCTCGTCGACAAGTCCATGGTCGTCACTCGCACCGGCCGCTACCGGGTCCTCGAAACCCTGCGCCAGTTCGGGCACGAACGCCTCGACGATCGAGGGGACGCTCAGAAGATCCGACGAGGGCATCTCGACCATTACGTGGACTTCGCGGTCGCCGCAGACGCCGGGATCCACAGCCAGGACGAGGGGACGTGGTCCGAAAGACTCGAACACAACTGGCCTGACCTACGCGCCGCCTTTGGTTGGGCCACGACTTTCGAGGACCTCGACACCGCGATGGAGCTCGTGATCGCCGTCGCACAATGGTCGTTCTTCAGGCTCCGAGCCGAGTTCGGTGACTGGGCAGAGACGGCGCTCGCTATGCCCGGGGCCGCCACGCACCAGCTGTACCCCAGCGTCTTGGGCGCGGCCGCCATCGCGGCGCAGGTCCGGAGTGACTTTGAACAAGCGGGTCACCACGCGTGGGCGGGCATCGACGCCGAACATACTCCGGGGTCGGCGCGGCAGAAGGACTCAGCCGTACCCTGACCGCCCATCCTCCAGCGAGCGCGCCGCACCCGATGTGCGACGCCGCCGTACTTCGGGCCCCCCGTGCGGCGCCGACTTGGGCATCGTGGGCCTTCACTGCCCGGGCGACGGCTAACCAGTACCTCCGCCGGTATGCCGAAGCTGTGTCTGACTATGAAGAGGCAGCCGAGCGTGCCTTCGTTGGTGGGTCGACATCGTTCTTCTACATGGCGCGAAGCCGGGTCCAACTGTGCCGCCGTCTCGCCGGAGACTCAGATGCCCGGCTTCTCCCCGTCGGCGAGGCGCTCCAGCACTTCCGTAGCGCGGGCACCTGGGGCATGGTGTGGGAGAACGTCGCAATCACCATTGCCCTGCTCGCGGAAGATCCGGATCCGCGCATCGATGCGCTGTGGAGCGCTCTGTGGGAGGGCACGAGCCAACGTCGGATACCGCTGTGGGAGCGCCTCGCTCCTGATCTCGAAGCACTTATCGCGTACCGCGGTCCGCGAGAGGTAGCGGAACAGCAAGCGATGGATGCAGCCGCCGCCGGTCGCTTGGCGCTCGACCTCGTCGACGCCAAGGCCGGGGACGGCGCCTGACTGCACTGGTGTCGCCCGCCGCTTCGCCATTCCGATGGATTCAGTCGCCGCGCAGATGGCGATGTTCTTGCTCATCGGCCTGCTGGCCGCGCTTCCCGCCAATCGACTGCGCTGATCCTGCTGAGCAGGTGTCGGCGGAGGGGATCGCCGGCGACGAGGTTCGGGTGGTCGAAGTCCTCTGCGGGATCGCGAGTCATGCCGATGCGTTCCATCACCGCCAGCGACGGCAGGTTGGTCAGCGACGTGAACGACACGATCTCATCCAACTGGAGCTCCTCGAACGCGTACCGCAGCACCTCACGGGCCGCCTCCGACGCGTAGCCGTTACCCCAATGCGGCTTGTCGAGCCGCCAGCCGATCTCGACGCATGGCGTGAACGATGCCGACCAGGTGGGGCTGCTCAATCCAACGAACCCGATGAAGTCGGGCCCCTCGACGACCTCGACAGCCCACAACCCGTAGTCCCTCTCGGCGAGCCCGGCATCGAGCAGCTCGGCCATGACGTTGGACTGCACCTCCTCGAGGGTCGACGGGAAGTGGTCCATCACTTCGGGGTCGCCGTTGAGGCGAGCGAACGGCTCGTGGTCCGACGTGCGCCACCGCCGCAGCCGCAGCCGCTCGGTGCGCAGCTCAGGCGCGCTCAAGGCGGTATGCCCGACGCGCCGTGTCGGCGAACAGATCCGCGCGCTCGGCCGCGGTGTAGCCGGCCTCGTCGGCGATCCGCTGAAACGCGTTGAACAGCACCGTGTAGGAGCACCCCTGCTTGTCCACTGGGAAGTTGCTCTCGAACATGCAGCGGCTGGGGCCGAACGTGTCGATGCAATGCCGTACATCATCGGACCAGCGTGCGGCCACCTGTTCTGAGGTCGGAGCCTGCGCGAGCTTGTTGAAGCCGGCTCCATAGACGCTCATCCCGATGCCACCGACCTTCACCGTGACGTTCTCGTGTTGGGCCAGCTCCTCGAGCGCCGGCCGGAGCGTCGCCCTGACCGCCTCCTCCTGACCGGTGTAGGGCCCGATGCCGAGCGGTCCGCCGAGGTGGTCCAGAACGACCGGGGTCTCGGGGATCGCTGCCACGAGATCGACGAGCTCGGAGACCTGGGTGTGATACATCCATCCGTCGAAGCTGAACCCCATGCGGCCGAGCGTGCGATAGCCCGCGCGGAAGTCGTCGTGACCCAACAAGCCGTCGGGCGGACGGGTGTGTGTCTCGCGGATGTCGGGACTGGCGTCCCACGCGGTGGCGTGGCGAATGCCGCGGAACCGTCCGCCGCCCGCCTCGTCCTGCGCGGCGAGAACCTCTTCGACCCCCTCGCCGAGGGTCAGATCGGCGAACCCGACGATTCCGGAGATCACCGCGCCGCCGGCCCGTTCCGATTCGAGCGCCTGCTGGAGGACGAACTCGATCTCCCCGACCGGACGCATGTGCTCGGGTCCGTCGGTGCGGTACTCGGCCGAGCACTCCACGAACACCGTCTGCACCACGTTGTGCGAGGCACCCGTGTCGTCGTGGAGATCGGGCACCAGGTAGGTGCCGTTGGGAAAGTCCCACAGGTGGTGATGTGGATCGACGATCTCCTCGCTCGGGTCGAGGGCGTCTTCGGGGGTTGCTGCGAGCCAGGCGGCCTTGTCCATGACCCGCAACCTACCGAACGGCGCTCACCAGGGACGGCCCCATGTGTCCCAATCGAAGGGCTCGACCCCATGATCGGTGAGCCGCCAGATCGAAGCGGTCGCCGAGCCGTCCTCGATGTCGAGGTAGCCAATCGTGCCGAGCTGGAAGCTGAGGTTGTGCGGGAACGTGGGGCTGCCCGGATTGACGAGGAGCACGCCGTGCAGCTCGGTGATGTGTTCGACATGGGTGTCGCCGTACACCACGACGTCGAGATCGCGACCGGTGAAGTGTCGATCCATGGCCTCGGGCACCCCGTAGTGGCGCATCTCGGGGACGGGCATGTGATGGGTGAGCCCGACGCTGAGGCCACCGAACTCGTGCACCCAGACATCGGCCAGCAACGGGTGGTCCGGCTGCACCTCGCGGCCCGAGGAGCCGTCGTCCCCGTTGCCGCGGGCCGACCAGGTGGGAGCGACCTCGTTGAGCTGCTCGATGACTTCGATGTCGTAGATGTCACCCGCGTGGAGAATGGCCTCGCATCCATCGAACGCGGTGAAGACCTGCGGCCACAGTTGGGGCATGGCTTCAGGGATGTGGGTGTCCGAGACGAGGCCGATGCGCATCGGAGCAGCCTAGGTTCGAGAGAGCCCTGGGCGCTTGAGCACAAAGACCGCCATGGCGTCTGTGCCGTGGTCCTGTGGGAGCACGAGGGCGCCACGACCGTGACGGCGCCAGTGCCCTCCTGGGACGTCGAGTGTCTGGATGCCGTGTTCGATGAGGGCATCGACCACCCCGGTGGTCTCTTGGTGGGTGAAGGTGCACACGCTGTACACGACCAGCCCACCAGGGCGCACCGCGTCGAGCGCCCGCTGCACGAGGTCCTTCTGAACCACAGCGAGGCGATCGACAACGGCGGCGCCCACGACCCAACGGGCATCAGCACGGCGTCCGAGCGCGCCAAGCCCTGAGCAGGGCGCATCGACGAGAGCGAGATCGGCGCTCCCAGGTCGAAACGGCAGCTGTCTCGCGTCGGCCCGAACGACCGGTGTGCCCGTCCGGAAACGGGTCACCGTGGTGTTCAAGGTCCGAACCCGGGCCTCATCGCGCTCGACGGCGACAACCGAGCTCCACTGCGGTCCGACGCCGGTCGCCTTGCCCCCAGGGGCAGCGCACAGGTCGAGGAGGCGTCCGCCCTCGGGAGCAACTGCGTCGACCACGTCGCACACCCAGCGCGACGCCTGCCCCTGGACGAATCCGTCTGGCCGGGGCTGGGGGCGTTCGGGCGTGTTCATGGCGATCAGAGCAGCGAGCCCCTCGTCGCCCCATTGGCTCGACGCAAGCCCCCACATCCAGTCGGGATAGCTGTGCTCAACGGCTGGTGACGGGTAGCTGACCGATTCGATCTCCGACACCCGGCGAAGGACAGCGTTCACCAGGCCACGAGCCCTCCGCGGCGCGGCGTCGACGGTGCCGCTCACCGCTGCGTGCGGTGGCGTGCCCAGGAATCGCAGCTGGTAGGTCCCCAATCGAACAGCCGCTTGCACGTCGGCGTCGAGCTGTCGCTTCACGAAGGGCGCGGCGAGGGTGTCGAGCGCCCGCCGCATGCGCGTGGTGCCGTTCACCAGCTCGGTGACGAAGGCCCGGTCGCGTGCGTCGAGTGCGTCCAGGCCCGATGCGGTGGCGAGTGCCTGCCCCACTCGCTGGCCTCCGTCCACCGAAACGAGCACCTCGAGCGCGATTCGTCGCGATGCGGTCATTCTCCGAGCCGCTCGGTCGGGTCGAGGCGAGCACCGTTGGCCCACGCCGCCGCCTCGGTCCGTGCGCGCCCTTCGGGTTGGACGACTTCGAGCATCAGGGATCCATCACCGCACGCAACAGCGACGCCGGTCACCGTCCCCGGTGCGCCGGAGGCGGACGGTTCGACCGCTGCCTGGTGGATCTTGAACACCTTGCCCCGCAGTGTCGTCCAGGCGCCTCCGACCCGGATCACCCGGTGCAGATCAGCCGCGGAGCGAGAAAGGTCCAGACGAAGGTCGTCGCGTTCGATCTTGTCCGCGTAGACGGGCTTGCCGCGCTGCGGTTCGGGATCGCCGAGCCCTTCGCTCAGCGCGGCCACCAACTGGCGGGAACCGAGCTCCACCAACCTGTCTCGCAGCTCGTCGGCCGTCTCCGAGGCCCCGATGGCTGTCTCGTCTCGGCGGTAGATCGGGCCGGTGTCGAGGCTCGGTTCGAGCCCCATGAGGCACACGCCCGTGGAGGCATCGCCGGCGAGAATGGCCCGTTCGACGGGTGCTGCTCCCCGCCACCTCGGCAAGAGCGAAAAGTGCACGTTCAGCATCGGGAGACGGGCCAGGACCGGGGTTGGAATGATCCGCCCGAACGCCACGACCACTGCACACTCGGCGCCGACGTCGAGTGCCGCATCGATCTCGGTCGTCACGGGCACCCCGCGCTGTTGTGCGGAGGACTTCACCGGGGAGGGTGTTGGCTCGGCCCGCCGTCCACGTCGCCGATCGGCCCTGCTCACCACCAGAGGAATCTCGAATCCGGCGTCGAGGAGTGCCTCGAGCGGCCGCAGCGCTGCCTCCGGGGTGCCGAAGTACACGATCCTGTGCGGTCGATCGGGAGGGCGCGGAAGGTCGCCCACAGCGTCCGCCGGGCTCACGGCAACGCGAGACCGCCGGGCTCGGGGCCCGAGGCACCACCCAACGGCATCTCGGCCTGAATCTCGCGCCAGTGCTTGAGGGCCGCCTTGCGCTGCTTCTTGTCGAGGTGATCGAGCAACAGGACACCGTCGAGGTGATCGAGCTCGTGCTGGAAGAGCCGGCCCAACAGCTCGTCCGCCTCGATGCTCACCTCCTCGCCGTCGAGGTCTCGGCCGACAACGTGCACCTCCTTGGGCCGCACGATCTCGAAAGCCAGGCCGGGCACCGACAGGCATCCCTCGTCGAAGGCCCACTCGCCGTCTGACTCGACGATCTCGGGGTTGACGAGCGTCTGTGGCCCTTCGCCGATGTCGTAGACGAACAAGCGTTTCTGGATCCCGACCTGCGGTGCGGCCAGACCGATTCCGTCGGCCGCATACATCGACGGGACCATGTCGTCCACGATGCGCGCGATCTTGCCGTTGATCTCGTCGACGGACGCTGCGACCTGGCGGAGAACCGGGTCGCCGAGAAGGCGGATCGGGTAGGACATGGCTCTCTCAGGCTACCGACTGACCCGCCGCGCTCACGCGAGCGCGAACCCCTTGTAGCCGTGCTCCACAACCTCATCGCAGATGTCGCGGTACGGGCCCACTCCACCGACGTAGGGCAAGAACACCCGCGGCTTTCCGGGAACATTTGCGCCCATGTACCAGCTGTTGGCCAGGGGATAGAGCGTCATGGATGCCACCTCGTTGACGTGCAAGACCCACTCGTCCTCGGACTCGCGCGTGGCCTCGATCGAGCGGAGGTCGTTGTCGCGCAGATGGACGAGACAGTCGGTGATCCACTCGGCGTGTTGTTCGATCGAGACCATCATGTTGCTCAGCACCGACGGGCTGCCCGGTCCCGTGACGGTGAAGAAGTTCGGGAATCCCTCGACCATCAACCCGAGGTACGTGCGGGGCCCCTCGGACCACTTCTGCTTGATGGTGAGGCCGTCTCGGCCGGCGACGTCGACGGCCACGATCGTGCCCGTCATCGCATCGAAGCCGGTGGCGAAGACCATGGCGTCGAACTCGAAGAGCTCCGAGGCGGTCTCGATGCCCTGGGGCGTCAGCCGGACCAGGGGGTCTTCGCGGATGTCCACGAGGCGGACGTTGTCGCGGTTGTACGTCTCGAAGTAGTCGCTGTCGACGCACATCCGTTTGGTACCCAGCGGGTAATCGGTCGGGCAGAGCTTCTCGGCCACATCGGGATCGTCGACGACATGGCGGATCTTCGACCTGACGAAGTCGGCCACATGGCTGTTGGCCTCGAGGTCGGTCCGCAGATCGTTGTAGAGCGCGCTCAGGGCGAAGATCCCGCCCTGGCTCCAGCCCCGCTCGAACGCCTCTGCCCGCTCATCGGGGCTTGCCGCGAGAGCGGATCGGGTGGGGAGCTCGATGTCCACGCCTCCGAACGAACGGCGGTTGACCTCACGGTACGCGGGGTAGTTGGCCTTGATGGCCGCCAGCTCGTCGGGATCATTGGGGCCATTGGCTGCCGGAATCGAGTAGTTCGGGGTCCGCTGGAACACGGTGAGATGTTGAGCCTGCTCGGCGATGAGTGGAATCGACTGGATCCCCGACGATCCCGTCCCGATCACGCCGACACGGAGCCCGGTGAAGTCCACACCCTCGTGCGGCCAATGGCCGGTGTGGTACGTCGGCCCTTCGAAGGCATCGACACCCTCGATCTCGGGCTTCTTCGAGGTGGAGAGGCAGCCGGTGGCCATCACGTAGAACCGAGCGTGCAGGCGGGCGCCGGCCTCGGTGGTCACGGTCCAGCACGCCGCCCCCTCGTCGTATGTGGCGCCGGCGACCCGCGTTTCGAATCGGATGTCTCGTCGGAGGCCGAAGCGATCGGCGACGTGCTGTGCGTATCGCAGGATCTCGGGCTGGGTCGCGTACTTCTCCGACCACACCCATTCCTGCTCGAGGTCGAGATCGAAGGAGTACGAGTAGTCGATGCTGCGCACGTCGCACCGAGCGCCGGGGTACCGGTTCCAGTACCAGGTGCCGCCCACGTCGTCTGCAGCCTCGAGCACCACGGTGGAGAACCCGGCGCCGCGAAGGAGATGCAAGAGGTACATGCCGGCGAACCCCGCGCCGACCACGACGACGTCGAAGTCCTCGATCGGCCCGTGTGTCCCGGATGCGGTCGATGTCTCAGCTGCAGCGGCCACGCCACCCCTTTCGATCGTGTACCAGTGTCGCATCGATGCCGCTCCGACGCCCTCCTGGAGAGCTCGTGAGGCTCAGAGACGGAGCGGATCGACCGCGATTCGCAGCCGTCCCGACGGTCGCTCCACCGCCGCGAGGGCGTCGAGCAAGGCGGCCCGGTCCTCGGCGCGCACACGCCAACGACCGTCGTCGGTGCCGGCGACCTCGACGCCCAACGGCGCGCCGAGACGCTCGATGAACTCCCCTGCTGCGGGGCCAGACACCGATGCCCAGGTCCACGCAGGTGGTTGGCGAAGCAACCGCCGTTCCTCGAGCGCCGGGCGAGCGAGACGGCCGGGGTCCGCGAGCCGGAGAGCGTCGATCACAGGGTGCTCGGGCATCCGGGTCTGCAAAAGGACGCGACCACCCGCATCTCGCGGACCGACGAGGCGGGCGGCTCGCACAACGAGCGCGGCGGCTTCCTCGTCGGCGCGATATCGCGGCGCGAGCAACTCCTGGTCGAGGTCGATGAAGGCCACCACGTCGGTTTCGGTCACCCGGTGTAGCACCGCCTCGGTCCCGACATAGAGGTCGGCCCCCGCTGGGAGCCGATCGCCCTGAGCGCTCACTTCGACGACAGGGCGGCGGGCCACGGCTTCGAGTTCGGCGGCCACGCCGGTGACCCCGAGCTTCGCCCGTCGGAAACGGGTGCTCGCGCAGTGCGAGCACACGGCCGGGCGGACATCGGCGCCCTCGTGGTCGACGAGCCGGTCCCCATCGAGCCCCAGCGCCCTGCCGTCCTCCTCGTGTCTCGCCATCTCGCCGCACTGGTGGCAAAACGCCAGCCGTGCCCTGCCCTTGCGGTTGAGCACACACACCACCCGCTTGCCCGAACGCAGAACGCGCGTGAGCTCGAGAGAGCACCACTCGCTGGTCGTGGGATCCTCGCCCCTGCGATCGGCGACCTCGACGACGGGCCAGCCTGCCCGCTCGCGGGCTCGCCCGACAGTGAGGAGCGACACTCCGCTGGTGAGCGACTCGAGCGACGGCGTGGGTGATGCAACCACCCAGGCCGCGCCGTCGCGCCGGGCTCGCTCGAGAGCAACGCTGCGAGCGTGCCAGGTGGGCGCTGCTTCTTCCTGGTAGCCCTCGTCGTGCTCATCCAACACCAGAACGGCGTCGAGGTTCGTGATCGGCGCCCACGCTGCGGAGCGCGCTCCCACGGTGACATGTCCCGCCGCCGAGAGGGCCCAATCACGGGGGTAGAGTGCGGTGGGCACCTGCGCTCGACGGAGCTGGAGGACCAGCCTCTGGGCGTGGTTGAGCGTCGGCGTGAGGATCAGTGCTCGGCCGCGACTCGCCGCAGCCGCGACCAACGGCCACTCGTCCTGTCCGGGAGGCAGGCGCACGACGGCCCCGCCGCGCTCGAACGCCTCGCTCGAGAGTCCGTCGAGCGCAGCGAGCTCGACGGTGCCGCGCGATTGCGTCGACACGTCGGAGACGACCCGCTCGGGCGATGCCGTCCGCAGAAACCGAGGCCGCGGCCCGAGCCAGTTCTGAGCCGCCCAACCGGCCAGCTCCATGAGCGGCGCCGGCGGCCCGCGACCCGTGATCTTGCGAACCTCGGCCAGTGTGACGCCGGCGGGAGGCGAGCTCCCGACCTCGGTGACCCACCCGCGGACGCGTCGACCCTTCAGATCGACCCGAACGATGTCTCCCACCTGGAGAGGTCCCGGGGCGGCATCGAGGAGCCGTCCTGGGACGATGTAGTCGAACTCGCGGTCGATGGCCGGCTCGTCCGGTAGGACCCGGACGACCAGTGAATCGACCTCCACAGGCTCAGAGGCCGAGGGCAGACCGCAGATCGTCGACGCGGTCGAGGCGCTCCCAGGTGAAGCCGCCGTTCTCGGGGTCGCGACCGAAGTGGCCGTACGCAGCCGTGCGCTGGTAGATCGGGGCCCGCAACTCGAGATCTCGAAGGATCGCTGCGGGGCGCAGGTCGAACACCTCGCCGACGGCCGTGGCGATCCGATCCCGGTCGACGGACTCGGTTCCGAAGGTCTCGACCAGAACCGAGATCGGCCGGGCGACGCCGATGGCGTAGGCGACCTGGACTTCGCACCGGTCCGCAGCGCCTGCTGCAACCAGGTTCTTGGCCACCCAGCGCGCCGCATAGGCAGCCGAACGATCGACCTTGCTCGGATCCTTGCCGGAGAAGGCCCCACCACCGTGGCGGGCGTAGCCGCCGTAGGTGTCGACGATGATCTTGCGCCCGGTCAGCCCGGCGTCGCCGACCGGACCGCCGATGACGAAGTTGCCCGTGGGATTGACGAAGACCTCGTAGTCATCGTCGGCGTACTGCTCGGGAATCGAGGGCTTGATCACGTGCTCGATGAGATCCGGGCGGATCATGCCGTCGCGGTCGATGCCCTCGTTGTGCTGCGTGGACACCAGGACGGTCTTGAGGGCGATCGGCTCGCCGTCTTCGTACTCGAAGCTCACCTGCGTCTTGCCGTCGGGCCGCAGGTAGGGCACCTGCCCCGAGGCCCTCGCCTCGGTGAGCTGCTCGGCCATGCGGTGTGCGACGTGGATCGGCAGCGGCATCAACACGTCGGTCTCGCGGCACGCGTACCCGAACATCATTCCCTGGTCGCCTGCGCCCTGGCGATCGAGCTCGTCTTCTTCACCCGACTGTCCCGAGCGGACCTCTTCGGAGTCGTCGACGCCCTGAGCGATGTCGGGCGACTGCTCGTCGAGGGTCACCATCACGCCGCACGCGTTGCCGTCGAAGCCGAGAGAGCCGCGGTCGTAGCCAATACCGTTGATGGTCTCGCGCACGGTCTTGGAGATGTCGACGTAGGCCTCGGTGGTCACCTCGCCGGCGACGACCACGAGACCGGTGGTCACGAGGGTCTCGCACGCGACACGGCTCCGCGGGTCTTGGGCGAGCATCGCATCGAGGATCGAGTCAGAGATCTGGTCGGCCATCTTGTCGGGATGGCCCTCGGTGACCGACTCAGAGGTGAAGGTCCAACGGCTCACGTGGGACTCCCTTCGGGTGGGGTACAGCGAATGTGAATCTACGACAGGCGAAGGCCGCAGCGATGCATCCAGTCGGCCAAGGAAGCCGCACGAGTAGGGAGGAAGCGCTGAGGTCCAAGCACTGTCAGGATCCGCGGAGTTCGACGACCACGTCGAGTACCGCGTCTGCGATGTCGCGCTTCGAACGAAGCGACACTGAGGAATGGGTGCCGTCGGCGCGGATGATGGTGACCTCGTTGGTGTCGTGAGCGAAGCCGACCTCAGGTGCCGACACGTCGTTGGCCACGATGGCGTCGACGTTCTTGCGGCGCAGCTTGGCGACCGCGTTGTCGATGACGTCGTCGGTTTCGGCTGCGAATCCGACGATGACCTGGCCGGGCTTCTTCGCGGCGCCGAGTCCGGCCAAGATGTCCTCGGTCGGTTCGAGAACCACCTCTGGCGCACCCGAGTCCTTCTTGATCTTGGACGCCGCAGCCTCGATGGGACGAAAGTCCGCCACAGCCGCTGCCATCACGACGACGTCGGCATCGGCGTGCTCGGTCATGGCCTTGTGCATCTCGGCGGCGGATTCGACACGAACCACCGTGACGCCGTGTGGATCGGGGCGTTCGACCGTACTCACCAGAACGACGTCGGCCCCGCGTGCCGCTGCGGCCTCAGCCAGGGCGTATCCCTGTTTGCCGCTCGAACGGTTGCCGATGAAGCGCACCGGGTCGATCGCTTCCCTGGTTCCCCCGGCGGACACGACCAGGCGAACACCAGCGAGATCGCCGGCCTCGCCGGCCAGGATCTCGTCGATTGCGGCGAGGATCGTCTCGGGCTCGGCCAACCGTCCCGAGCCGATGTCCCCGCCGGCCAGCCGTCCTTCGGCGGGCGGCACGACATGGACGCCGCGGGAGCGCAGCGTTGCCAGGTTGTCCTGGACCGACGGGTGCTCCCACATCTCGGTGTGCATCGCGGGACACACCACAACGGGCGCCCGGGTGGCGATCAAAGTGGCGCCGAGGAGGTCGTCGCTGATCCCCGCGGCATAGCTTCCGATCGCCCGCGCGGTCGCCGGAGCCACGACGATCAGATCCGCCGTCTGGCCCAGGGTCGTGTGTGGGATGGGGTCGGGGTCGTCGAAGATCGAGACCTTGACCGGCTCAGACGCCAACGCGTCGAACGTCGTGCGTCCGACGAATCGCTGCGCACCTTCGGTCATCACGGGGACGACGTGGGCACCTGCGTCGACCAAGAGCCGGCACAGCAGCACGGCCTTGTAGGAGGCGATCCCCCCAGAGACCCCGAGGACGATGCGACTCCCGGCGATCACCCAAACGCTCCGACCTGTGTCTACTCGTCGTCGGGAACGACGCCGAGGACTCCGCCCTCGGCCTCGGCGGCTGCCGCCTCGGCCTCGAGACGAGCGCGCTCGTCTGGATCGAACCGCTCGTAGCTGATCTTGTCCTCGTCGATCTCCTCGAAGGCGATCGACAGGGGCTTGCGGGCCGTGGAGGTCACCTGGGGCGGCACGACCTTGCCGATGCCGTCGCCCAGCTGGTTGTAGTACGAGTTGATCTGCCTGGACCGCATCGCGGCGAGGCTCACCAGGGTGAACTTGGAGTCCACCTTGTCGAGCAGGGCCTCGAGGCCCGGCGTGATCATCGTGTCCTGCTGTTCAGCCATGTGTCGTCCTCAGAGGCAGCCTGCAGGCAGCCGTTCGCGGGATTCCCGCGGGCCCTCGACCGGTGAGTGGCCAGCGGTCAACTCTACCAGCGCCATCGCACTTCACCCCGGTTCGGTGGCGCCCCCACGGGCCTCGCGAGTGTCCGCGATGAGCTCGCGGATCTCTGCCACCGCCTCGTCGAGATCGTGGTTGATCACCACGAGATCCGCGAGTCCGTGGCCGATCTTCTCCTCGGCATCTGACTTGGCGAGCCGCTTGGCGACGTGCTCGTCGTCGTCACCCCTGTGCCGCATCCGACGCTCTTGTTCAGAGCGGGAAGGTGGCAGCACGAGCACGACGACGGCGTCGCTGTCGCGCTCCCTCACCGACACCGCACCCTGGACATCGATCTCCAGGACCAGGTCGCATCCCGGCGGCGTTTCAGGGGTGGGGGTGCCGTAGCGGTGTTCGAAGAACTGGGCCCACTCATAGAAGCCGTCAGCGAGGATCCGGTCCGCGAAACGCTCGGGCGTCACGAAGACGTACGCGTCGTCGGGTTCGCCCGTTCGCTGGGGGCGGGTCGTCCACGAGCGTGACAGGTAGAGCTGGTCCTCCAGCTCGAGCAGGCGATCGACGATCGTGCCCTTGCCGGCACCGCCCGCACCGCAGATCACGAAGACGTTGGGTGCCGCGTCGGCCATGAGGTGCCGGGTCAGACCGCCGAGTCGAAGTGGTCGAGAAGCTGGCGGCGCTGGCTGTCGCCGAGGCCGCGCAAGCGCCGACTCTCTGCGATGCCGACGTCCTCCATGAGACGCCGCGCCTTGACCTTGCCGAGCCGCGGCATGGATTCGAGCGCTGCGAGCACCTTCATCTTTCCGAGGATCTCGTTGTTGTCTGCGTCGTCGAGCAGCTCGGAGAAGCTGAGCAGCCCCATCTTCAATCGGTCCTTCATCTCGGCGCGAACGCGCCGAGCCTCCGCGGCCTTCTCCAGCGCAGCAGCACGCTGTTCAGGTGACAGTGCCGGTGGGTTCGCCATGTGTGCCGAGTGTACCGGGCGCTCGTCTTTGACCTGGTCAGCCCGGTTCAGCCGAGCTCGGTCGCGACTTCTTCGGCGATCGCAGCAGCGGCCGCGGGCGGGTCGTCGGCCTGGGTAACCGCACGCCCGATCACCAGGAGATCGGCTCCCGCGCCGATCGCCGCGGACGGGGTGGCGGCCCTGGCCTGATCGTGGCTCGCCGCACCGGCGGGGCGGATACCGGGGACCACCATCTCCATGCGCGGGGCGTACTGGCGCGCCTCGCGGACATCGTCCGCCGCGCAGACGATGCCACCGCAGCCACCCTCGAGCGCGAGCTGGACCCGCTTGGGGAGAATGTGCGGCGGAGCACCGTGGTCGGAGGTGAGAATCGTGACGGCGAGCGCGGTCGGCGAATCGAGGCCCGCTGCGTCAGCGCCTGCGTTGAGGCCGTCGACCCCTGCTCGCAACATGTCGGCCCCGCCGAACGCGTGCAGGGTGAGATAGGACGCGCCCAAGCTGCCGAGCACTCGGGCCGAGCGCTCGACGGTGTTGGGGATGTCGTGCAGCTTGACGTCGAGGAAGACCTTGAAGCCCATCTCCGACAGGGTGCCCACGGCGTCGGGCCCTGTCGCCGAGAACAGTTCGAGACCGACCTTGGCCACTCCGAAGTAGGGCTGGAGCTGCCGCGCCATACGCGTGGCCGCGACGAGATCGTCGACGTCCAGGGCGAGCGCGAGTCGATCGCGCACGTCGGGTGGGGCCTCAGTCTGTGTCATGTGCTGCTCCTGTCAGGGAAGAGATCGTGCGGACGCCGTGGCGGGAACACCACGCACGGAGGTCCCGACTCACCAGGGTAGGGGTCCGCGGGTCGGCGAAGGTGGCGGTGCCGACCTGAATCGCGGTGGCCCCTGCGGCGAGGAATTCGACGGCGTGTTCGGCCGATGCGACACCGCCCACACCGATTATCGGGGTGGGGCCGAGCGCCGACACGAGGTCGTAGACCGCTCGCACAGCGACAGGACGGATCGCCGGACCGGACAGCCCACCGCCACCGTTGCCGAGTACCGGGCGGCGTGTCTCGGGGTCGATCACCATTCCCATGAGGGTGTTTGCCACTGTCAACGCTTCGGCGCCGGCGTCGAGGGCGGCCCGCGCGATCGGGGTCAGATCCGTCACATTGGGGCTGAGCTTGGCCCACAGCGGTAGGCCACATGCTGCTGCGGCCCCGATCACCTCTGCCGTCGCCCCGGGATCATGGGCGAACATGTCGCCGCGCGATTCGAGGTTGGGACAGCTGACGTTGACCTCGACTGCGGCCACCCCGTCGACGCCTTCGAGCAGCGCTGCGGCATCGCGGTACTCATCCACCGATCGGCCCCAGATGCTGGCGACGACCGTCGCGCCAGCGGCGAGGAGTTCGGGGAGCTCCGAGGATCGCCACGTCGCCACCCCGGGGTTCTGCAGACCGACGGCGTTGATCATGCCTGCTGAGGTCTGATGGACGCGCGGAGGCGGATTTCCTTCCCACGGAGCTGCGGAGAGGGACTTGACGACCACAGCGCCGAGTTGGGAGAGATCCTGGAACGCCCCGAGCTCGGCCCCATGACCGGCCGTGCCCGATGCCGTCATCACCGGCGATTCGAGTCGGACCGAGCCGATCTCGACCGCGATGTCGGTCACCCGCCGGCGTCCTCTCTGGACAGGAACTCCTGGAGCGGACGCACCTGCAGCGGGTTGGCCAGCCACTCGGCGAGACCGACTGCGGCGGCTCGCGCCGCTGCCGCCGTCGTGAGGCACGGGATGCGGTGCGCCGTCGACGCCGTGCGGATCCGATGTCCGTCGGCTCGCGGCCCACGCCCGCGCGGGGTGTTCACCACCAACTGAACCTGGCCGGCGCTGATCAGCTCGACGGCGTCGACACCCGAGCCGATCTCGCGTCCCTCTTCGCTCAACTTCGCTACGTCGGTGGCCACCTCCACGCCGTTGTCGCGCAGAAACCGTGCCGTTCCTTCGGTGGCGGCGATGTCGAAGCCGACGTCGGTGAAGCCTCGGGCCGCCTCGAGCCCGGAGTCCTTGTCGCGATCGGCCAGGCTCAAAAACACGGTGCCATGCGTCGGCAGACCATCTCCCGCGGCGATCTGGCTCTTCGCGAAGGCGAGGCCGAACGTGCGGTCGATCCCCATGACCTCGCCGGTCGAGCGCATCTCGGGCCCGAGAACGGTGTCGACGTCGGGGAATCGCTGGAACGGCAGCACGGCCTCCTTGACAGCCACGTGCCCGCTTCGGATCGGATCGGGTAGAGCACCAATGTCACGCAGCTCGGCGAGGGTCTCCCCCGCCATCACCCGTGCAGCGACCTTGGCCAACTGCACGCCGGTCGCCTTGGCGACGAAGGGCACGGTTCGCGACGCACGCGGGTTGGCCTCGATGACGAACACCTGGCCCTGCTTCACCGCGAACTGCACGTTGAGCAGACCCACCACTTCGAGGCGCTCGGCGAGCTTGCGCGCATAGTCCTCGATGACGGTCTGGGTCTCCACGCTCAGGTTTGGAGGCGGTATCGCACAGGCGCTGTCACCGCTGTGAACGCCGGCCTCCTCGACGTGTTCGAGGATCCCACCGAGCACGAAGTCGCCCGTGCGGTCGCGGATCGAGTCGACGTCCACCTCGGTGGCGTCTTCGAGGAAGCGATCGATCAGCACCGGCCGATCGGCGGTGAGCCCACCCTCGCGGCCGAGTGAGCCGAAGGAGGCGAGCTCGGCCATCGCCGACCGCAGTTCGTCGAAGTCGTACACGATCGTCATGGCGCGGCCGCCGAGCACATAGCTGGGCCGAACGAGCGCCGGGAAGCCGATCCGTTCGCAGATCGCGACGGCTTCGTCGACGGTCACGGCGGTGCCGCCGGGCGGCTGCGGGATCTCCAACTGGGCGCAGAGGGCGTTCCAGCGCTCCCTGTCCTCGGCCAGGTCGATCGAATCCGGTGGCGTCCCACAGACCAGCTCGGCTGGGAGGTCGTTGGCGAGCTTGAGGGGGGTCTGTCCGCCGAGGCTGACGATCACCCCTGCGGGCTGCTCTGCGTCGACGATGTCGAGGACGTCCTCGGCAGTCAGTGGCTCGAAGTACAGCCGGTCGGACGTGTCGTAGTCCGTGGACACCGTCTCGGGGTTGCAGTTGACCATCACGGTCTCGTACCCGGCGTCGCTGAGGGCGAAGCTGGCGTGAACGCAGCAGTAGTCGAACTCGATGCCCTGCCCGATGCGGTTGGGGCCCGATCCCAGGATCACCATCCGCGGCTTGGTGCCGGGCCGGATCTCGTCCTCGTCCTCGTACGTCGAGTAGTGGTACGGGGTCTGGGCGTCGAACTCCGCGGCACAGGTGTCGACGGTCTTGAACGTCGGCCGCACACCGGCGTCGAGGCGGGCAGAGCGCACCTCGAGCTCCCGCACACCCCAGATGTGGCTCAGCTGGGCGTCGCTGAAGCCGAGCTGCTTGGCCCGCCGCCAGGCTCGAGGCGACATCGCCTCGAAGCCGACGCCCTCGAGATGCTGCCGTTCCTCCACGATCATCGCCATCTGATCCAGGAACCACGGATCGATGTGGCAGGCATCGTGGATGACCTCGAGCGGCGCGCCACGGCGGAGGAGTTCTGCGACCTCGAAGATCCGGTCCGGCGTGGGGATCGCGATCGAATCGAGGAGATCGGCATCGGTCCGCGTCGCGTACTGGGCCTCTCCCGCGTCGGCGTTGAGCCCGGCGCGGCCCTGCTCCAGCGAACGGATGCCCTTCTGCAGCGACTCGGTGAAGGTCCGTCCGATCGACATGGCCTCCCCCACCGACTGCATCTGCGGGCCGAGGACCGCCGGCGCGCCAGGCAGTTTCTCGAACGCCCATCGAGGGATCTTGGTGACGACGTAATCGATCGTGGGCTCGAAGCTGGCCGGCGTCTTTTCGGTGATGTCGTTGGGGATCTCGTCGAGCGTGTAGCCAACCGCCAGCCGCGCGGCGATCTTCGCGATCGGGAAGCCGGTGGCCTTGGAGGCCAGCGCCGAGCTCCTGCTCACCCGAGGGTTCATCTCGATGACGATCTGCTCGCCCGTCTGAGGATGCACAGCGAACTGGACGTTGGAGCCGCCCGTCTCCACGCCGACCCTGCGGATGCACGCGAACGCCGCATCGCGCATCTTCTGGTACTCGACGTCCGACAGCGTCTGGGCCGGCGCGACGGTGATCGAGTCGCCCGTGTGGACGCCCATGGCATCGACGTTCTCGATCGAGCAGATGATCACGCAGTTGTCGGCGTGATCACGCATCACCTCGAGCTCGAATTCCTTCCATCCCTTGATCGACTGTTCGATCAAGATCTCGCTGATCGGGCTCGCGTCGAGTCCCAGACTCGCGACCCTCTCGAATTCGTCCATCGTCTCTGCAAACGCCGTGCCCTTGCCGCCCAGGATGTACGCGGGCCGGATGATGACGGGCAAGCCGATCTCATCGATGACCTTCATCGCCTCGTCGAGGCTGTGCGCGATGCCCGAGCGGGCGCACTGGAGGCCGACCTCTTCCATCGCCCACCTGAATCGGTCGCGATCCTCGGCGGTGTCGATGGCTTCTCGGCTGGCACCGATCATCTCGACGCCGTGTCGTTCGAGCACACCTTGGTCTGCGAGCTCCATCGCGAGGTTGAGCGCGGTCTGTCCGCCGAGGGTCGGCAGGAGTGCGTCGGGCTTCTCCTTCTCGATGATCGCTTCGAGAACCGCTGCCTCGAGGGGCTCGACGTAGGTCGCGTCCGCGAACTCCGGGTCGGTCATGATCGTCGCCGGGTTGGAGTTGGCGAGAATGACCCGATACCCCTCCTCGCGCAGAACGCGGCAGGCCTGGGTCCCCGAGTAGTCGAACTCGCACGCCTGGCCGATCACGATCGGGCCAGAGCCGATGATCAGGATGGACTCGATGTCGTCGCGGCGCGCCATGTCAGACCCCCGCCTTCATCAGCTCGGCAAAGTCGTCGAACAGATAGCGCGAGTCGTGGGGGCCGGGACTCGCCTCGGGGTGGTACTGCACGCTGAACGCCGGCACGTCGCGACATCGCAGCCCTTCGAGTGCCCCGTCGTTGAGGCAGACGTGGGTCTCCACGACGTCGGGGACCGACCCGGCCTCGATCGCGAAGTTGTGATTCTGGCTCGTGATCTCGATCTGACCGGTGAGTTCGTTGCGGACCGGAACGTTGCCGCCGTGGTGGCCGAACTTCATCTTGTAGGCCCGCCCGCCGAGCGCGAGCGAGAGCACCTGATGGCCCAGACAGATCCCGAACACCGGAACCTTTCCCAGGAACTCGCGAATGGCGTCGACCACCTGTCCAGCCATCTCCGGATCGCCCGGTCCGTTGGAGAGGAAGACCCCGTCCGGCTCGCGTGCGAGGACCTCGTCGGCGGTCGTTGACGCCGGGACAACCTCGACCGTCGCGATCTCGCCGAGCTGCTCGACGATCGCCCGCTTGATTCCAAGGTCGTAGGCGACCACACGGTGCGGCCCGCTCCCGAAGGTGTAGGGCTCGGGGGTGGTGACCTCGCTGACCAGGTCGACGCCGGCCGTGCCGGGTTCGGCCTGCGCCGCGGCAGCCAGCTCTCCCTCCGAGACAGAACCGAACGCGCCAGGCATTGCGCCGTGGTCGCGGACGTGGCGGGTGAGCCGCCTCGTGTCGACTCCTGCGATTCCCGGTACCCCTTCGGCCACCAGGAAGTCCTGGAGGTCGCCCTCGCTTCTCCAGTTGGAGCGGCGGCGGGCGAGGTCTCGGATCACGACTCCTCGACAGAACGGCCGGCGGGCCTCCTCGTCTGCGCTGGTGACTCCGTAGTTGCCGATGTGGGGGTAGGTGAACGCGATGATCTGCCCCGCGTAGGACGGGTCGGTGATCACCTCCTGATACCCGGACAGGACCGTGTTGAACAGGACCTCACCTCCGGCCACGCCCCGGTCGGGCTCAGCGCCGATCAGCTCACCCTCGAACACCGTGCCATCGGCGAGAACCAGGGCTCCCTCCTGGATCCCGTCGCTCATCGCTTCGCCTCGCACGACACGCAGTCGGCCGTTGCCCTCTGGATCACCACTGTCCTTTTCCGTCGACCACCACAGCTCGACCACCGACCACCGTGTGCCTCACAACGCCCGTGAGCTCGCGACCGGAGAACGCGGAGTTGCGGGACCGGGACGCCAGATCGCCCTCACGAACCGTCCATCGCGCCTCGGGCTCGATCACAGCGAGGTCCGCAGGGCGACCAGGCGAGATCTCCCCTGCCGCGGCGTCGCCCAGCAGCCGCCCCGGGCCCCACGCCAGCACGCTGAGCGCCACCTCGGGATCGAGGCCGACGTCGCCGAGCACTACGCCGAGCGCCGTCTGAATCCCGACCGCGCCGGCAGGCGCCTGGTCGAAGGGGAGCTCCTTGGACTGTGCGGTGTGCGGGCTGTGGTCCGAGCACACCGTGGTGATCGCACCCGAGGCCACTGCCTCGGCGAGCGCATCGCGGTCTGCGGCCGGGCGCAGGGGCGGGTCGAAGCGACGCATCGTGTCGTAGGACCTGCAGTCGGCGTCGGTGAACACCAGGTGGTGGGGCGTCACGCCGCAGCTCACGGGGAGCCCGGCCTCGGCAGCGCCGACGACCAGCGCCGCCGCTGCGGCGGTGGAGACCCGGTGGACATGAATACGGGCTCCGGTGAGCTCACAGAGGGCGAGGAGCCGCTGGACGCCCAGGATCTCCGCAATCGCCGGCCGACCCTTCAGACCCAGCCGTCCAGACCACGAGCCCTCGTGCATCGAACCGCCACGCCCGAGGTCGGGGACCTCGGGGTGCAAGAAGAACGTGGCACCGAGCACCGACCCGTACTCGAGCGCATTGCGAAGCAGGTCGAGATTCTCGACCGGACAACCGCCGTCGGAGAACGCGGTCACACCTTCGGCCGCGAGCTCGCCGAGAGGCGCCAGCCGGTCGGGCCCGTGACCCACCGTGATCGCGCCGCAGTAGATCTCGTGGACATCGGCGGAGGTGAGCGACTGGCGCTCGCGCAGCGCCGCTACAGAGTCGATGGGAGCAGCCGGTTCGCTGGCCACGAGTACCGTCGTGACCCCGCCGAGCGCTGCCGCGCGCCCCGCGGTGACCGAGGTTTCGCGTTCTTCTTGTCCCGGTCCGCCCAATCGAGGAAGCAGATCGACCAGGCCGGCGGTGACGACCGCATCGGAGGCGTCGAGGACCACGACGTCGTCGCCCGGCGTGAGCCCTTCGGCCACCTCCGCGACGATGCCGTCGGTCACGAGGACGTCGGCCCGCGTTCGACCGGCGGGCGTGAGGACCTCGCCACCGCTGATGAGACAGGACCGGTTCACGTGATGTCCACCCCTGATCCCAGGAGCCAGAACAGCACCGCCATCCTGACGGCAACGCCGTTGGTGACCTGCCGCGTCACGAGGACGTTGGGGTGCGAGTCGAGCACCGAGGCGACCACCTCGATGCCGCGCACGACAGGGCCAGGGTGGGTGATGAGCGCGTCGCCGCGGATCAACTCCGCCCGCTCCGCCGTGATTCCGTAGCCCTGCACGTAGTCGTGAATCGACGGGATGAGCGCGTCGTCCATGCGTTCTTGTTGCACCCGCAGGAGACCCACCACATCGAGCGTCGGCAAGACAGCGTCGAGATCGTGAGAAACCGTCACCGGCCACTCGTGAACGCACGCGGGCAGCAGCGTCGGGGGCGCTGCGACGGTGACCGTTGCGCCGAGGCTGGTGAACGCGACGACGTCGGAGCGGGCGACCCGACTGTGGCGGATGTCGCCGACCAGCCCGATGTGGAGACCATCGAGGGAGGGGTTCTCGCCGGCGGAGCCGTGGATGCGCTCGCAGAGGGTGTACGCGTCGAGCAGGCCCTGTGTGGGGTGGCTGTGCCACCCGTCGCCTGCGTTGATCACCGAGACGCCCTCATCGACCCAGTTCGTGACCTGGAGGGGCACACCGCTCGAACGGTGCCGGACGATGAAGGCGTCAACGCCCATCGCCTGCACCGTCTCGATCGTGTCGCGGAGCGACTCGCCCTTGCTGAGCGACGACGACCCGGCGGCAAAGTTGAGAACGTCCGCCGACAGTCTCTTGGCAGCCGCCTCGAACGACATGCGGGTTCGGGTGCTGTCCTCGAAGAAGCAGGTGGCGACCGTCTTTCCGCGCAGCGCTGGAACTCGCGGGATGGCCCGCTCGCCGACCTCGACGAAGCGGTCGGTGATGCGCAGAATCTCCGCGATCCCGCTGTCGCCGAGATCCTCGAGAGTGAGCAGATGGGTCACTCCGGCCTCACTTCCGCATCTCCCCCAGCAGCACGCCTTCGGGGTTGACGTCGACCACCTCATCGCGGCGCGTCGGCAGGTTCTTGCCGACGAAGTCGGGGCGGATCGGCAGCTCCCGGTGGCCGCGATCGATGACCACCGCGAGCTGGACCGCTCGCGGGCGCCCGAAGTCGGTGAGTGCGTCGAGCGCGGCCCGAATCGTTCGGCCCGTGAAGAGCACGTCGTCGACCAGCACGACGACCTTGCCACTGAGGTCGACCGGGATCTCGGTGGCCGCCTCAGGCATCACGGGGCGCAGGCCGATGTCGTCGCGATACAGCGCGACGTCGAGAGTGCCCATGGGCACGTCGACGCCGTCGATCTCGAAGAGGAGCTGGACGATTCGCTCGGCCACCTCGACCCCGCCGGTCTGCAGGGCCACGACGACGACGTCATCCAGCCCGTGGTTGCGCTCGATGATCTCGTGGCTGACGCGGGTGAGCGCGCGCTGGACCTGAGCGGCGTCGAGAACCGTCGATCGGGCAACGAAAACGCCCCCGTAAGGGGGCGTCATCCGGCGCTCGCGGTCGGCCACTCGGCGTCCTTCCTGTCCGTGCGAGCCTCACGGGACTCGCTTCACGGTCAGGCGTGCAGCCTAGCCAGCCGCGGCGAGCAGGTGACGCATGGCCACGCGGTTTTCCCGCGGTGAACTCACTCCGCCCGAGCGGCTGCCGCGAGAACGCCGTTGACGAAGCGAGACGAATCGTCCGTGGCTCCGTAAGCGCTCGCCAGCTCGACCGCTTCGCTCATCACCACCGCAGCGGGAGCATCGCCGAGCCCGAGCTCGTGTATGCCGAGCCGCAGGATCCACAGGTCGAGAATCGCAAGTCGCTCGATCGTCCACCCCGACCTCAGCAGCTCGCTGATGCGTTCGTCGAGCTCGGGGACCGCCGCCGCGATCCCGGTTGCGAGCGCCACCGCGAACGGGTCGGGTGGGATCAGCTCGTGCTCGATCACCTCGGTGACCGACACGTCCTTCAGCTGAGCTTCGTAGAGCAGCTCGATGGCCCGCTCGCGCGCTTCGCGTTTTCGTTGGGCCTCGTCTGGCGCGAAGGGATCGTCGGACCCGGGTGTCACCCGTTGGCTCGTTCGATGTAGTCGCCCGAACGGGTGTCGATCTTCAGCCGCTCGCCCGCCTCGATGAACAACGGAACCTGCACGACCACGCCGGTTTCCATCGTCGCAGGCTTGCGCGCGCCACTGACCCGGTCACCCTGGATGCCGGGCTCGGTCTCCTGGACGGTGAGGACAACAGCGGCGGGCAGCTCGGTACCGACGATCTCGCTGCCGTACATCTGCAGCACGGCAGCGTTGCCCTCCACCAGGAAATCGGGGGCCGTGCCGAGCGAGCCGCGCTCGACCTCGAGCTGCTCGTACGTCTCGTTGTCCATGAACACGAGGTTCGAGCCGTCGTTGTACAGGTACTGCATGTCGCGCTTGTCGATGACAGCGCGCTCCATCTTCTCGCCGGCACGGAAGGTGCGCTCGACCACCGCTCCCGTCCTGACGTTGCGAAGAGTGGTACGCACAAACGCTCCGCCCTTGCCGGGCTTGACGTGCTGAAACTCGCTGATCTGCATCAGGACGCCGTCGAGGTCCAGGGTCATGCCGTTCTTGAAATCAGCGGTGGAGATGGCCATGTCAGTCCTTCCCGGAATCGGGCACCGTCGCAACGACGGTCGTGTCTTTGGGAGATGCCGTCAGTCGTCGCGCACCGTCGGCGGTCACCAGCACGGTGTCCTCGATGCGCACACCACCGAATCCGGGACGGTACACGCCGGGTTCGACGGTCACCACATGTCCCTCCTCCAACAGCGTTTCGCTGGTCGCGTTGACCCACGGGGCTTCGTGGATCAGGAGGCCGACACCGTGGCCGGTGCCGTGAACGAACTCCTCTGCCAGCCCGACCGCTTCGAGCGACGACCGGCAGGCGCGATCGACCTCGGCGCAGGGGACACCGGCGCCGACCGCCTCGACCCCCGCCTGTTGGGCCGCGGCGACCGCGTCGAGCATGGTCCGAGCGTCTGGCGACGCTTCGCCCACAGCGAACGACCGGGTCATGTCGGAGTGATATCCCTCGACCACCGCCCCGAAGTCGAGAACCACCAGGTCGCCTTGACCGATGACGCGATCCGATGGCCGGGCGTGTGGCAATGCGGCGTTGGGGCCGCTGGCGCAGATGGTCTCGAAGCTGAGGGCGTCGGCTCCGCCGGTGAGCATCATGTGATCCAACTCCCGGGCGAACTCCAACTCGGTCCAACCGGCTCCGAGATGCTTCCGGCACGCGGCCAGGGCGGCGTCGGCGATGCGGGCAGCGGCCTCGATTCGCTCCACCTCGCCCGGATCCTTCATCGCCCGTACCGGCCCCAACACATCGCGCAGGGCGACCAGCTGGCCGTCGGTGAGCCGCTCCGTCCACGCTTGGGCCGTGGCCCAGGTGAGCTGATCGGCGTCGGTCCCGACCCGACCGACGGCGGCCGCCGCGAGCGCTTCGTCCTGGATCGGGGGACGGCCGATCACCACCTCGACGTCGTCGGCCAGACCTGCGACCGCTACTACTTCATTGGCGATCTGGGACTCATAGCGACCGTCGGTCGCCACGAGGCACCGCTCGGCCGTGAGCAGGAGCTGACCGGCCGACCCGGTGAAGCCGGTGAGGTAGCGGACGTTGACGAGATCGGTCACAAGCAGCGAATCGACCTCGAGTTGTTGGAGCCGCGAGCGCGCCCGTACCAGACGACTGGCGAACTCGAGTGGAGCACGAGAGCTCATGGCCCGTCGGCCCCATCGGTTGCCTCGCCGCCGTTGTCCCGGGCGCCGGACTCTTCGAGCGCGGCGATCGCACGTGCGATCGCTTCGGGATAGCCGTCTCCACCCATTCCAGCGACGCGAGCCACGGCGAGAGGCTCGACCACGGACACGTGACGCCATGGCTCCCTGTCGAGCGGTTCGGACAAGTGAAGCTCCACGATCGGCCCGTCGTAGGACGCCAGCGCGTCGTGGATCGACCAGCCGTAGTGGGTGAGAGCTCCGGGGTTGATCACGATCGCCGCGATTCTGTCGCGGGCCGCTTGGATCGAATCGACGAGATCGCCCTCGTGGTTGCTCTGCAGGTGCTCGAGATCGAAGCCGGCATCACCGGCGCGGCGCCCGGCGGCTCTCACGTGATCGAGAAGGGTTGCCGAGCCATAGATCTCTGGCTCGCGTTCGCCCAACAGGTTCAGGTTGGGACCGGACAGCAGGAGGATGACGGGGCGAGCCACAGGAGAGAGCGTAAGAGATCGGTGGTCACATGCGGTCGAGCGCTCGCCGCAAAGGCGCTTCGGACACTCCCGAAACCACTTCGAGACCGGCGGGCCCGTCGAGGACGAAGGTGAGGCCGTCGAGGGCCTTCTTGTCGCGCCCGAAGAGGGTCAAGATCTCGTCTGCGTCGGTTCCGTCTGGCAGCCGCGAGGGCAGTTCGTAGGCATCGAGTACGCGCTGGTGTTCGTTCACCGTTTCGTCGTCGACGCGGCCCATCTCCTGGGCGACGATCGCCGCGTACCGAAGACCGATGGCGACCGCTTCACCGTGGCGAAGGTCGAAGCGGCCGGCGATCTCGAGGGCGTGGGCGAGCGTGTGTCCGTAGTTGAGGAGCGCGCGCACGCCGCCTTCGCGCTCGTCCGCTGCGACGACGTCGGCTTTGATCCGCACGCAGGCCGCAACCCGTTGGGGGAGCGGGAGCGCGTCGAGATCTCCACCACCGAGAAAGTGATACTTGGCCAACTCCCCCAGCCCGGCCCGCATCTCGCGGGGCGGAAGGGTGGCGAGCACCTCCGTGTCGCAGATCACGGCGGAGGGCTGCCAGAAAGCGCCGACGAGGTTCTTGCCCTCCGCGATGTTGACGCCCGTCTTGCCGCCGATCGCAGCGTCGATCTGGCCGAGCAGGGTCGTCGAGACATGGACGACGGCGATGCCGCGGTGGTACACGGCCGCGGCGAAGCCGGCCACGTCGGTGACCACCCCGCCGCCGACGCCGACCACGACGTCGCGACGCGTGAGCCCGAATCGGGCGAACTCCGAGCACAGGGTGCCGATGGTGTCGAGCGCCTTGGCCTGCTCGCCCTCGCCGATCTCGATCACGATGTGCTCGACACCAGGGTCGACCTGGACGCCGATGCCCGGCTGGGTGACGACCGCAGCTCGCTGGGCGCCGTCGGGCAGAAGGGCAGCGAGCTCGTGGCGAGCACCGTCACCCACGACGACGGGATAGCTGCGATCGCCCAGCGGAACGTCGAGGTGGATCACGAGAGGCAGGCTACCGAGGCTGGGCTGTTTCAGGATCTCTGGGCCATCTCAGGATCGCTGGCTATTTCAGGATCTCCTGACCCTTGCAGAGCTCGAAGGGGCTGTCGCCGAACAGGAAGCTGCCGCAGCCCGACGCCAGGTCGAGCGACACGACCTTGTACGACGTCGCGAACACGTCGCCCTCGGCGACGAGGTAGACGGTCGAGCCGACCTGGATCTGGGCCCTCGTGCCCTCGGCATCGTCGAAGACGTCGAGCAGCGTGACGGCCTGCCCACGCGTTGGCTGCTGCTGCGAGGGGTTGGGAGCGGCCGGCACCGTCGTGGTCGGGGCGGGGTTCACACCGGGGACGGTCGTCGTCGGCGCAGCGTTGGGATCGGGCTGCGTGGTCGGCGTCGGCGTCGATGGAAGGCTCAGCGGGCGGGTGAAGGGGTTCTTTCCGCCGAAGACCTCGAAGGTCTCGATCGCTTCACCGGCCGACAGCGAGAGCGGGGGCACGGCGGCATCCTGTTCGACCGTCACAGCCGCGACCTGACCGTCGTAGGTCGGCGACTCGTCGCCATCGTCCAGCAAGGGCGGCACCACGGCGAAGCCGACGAAGAGCAGGAGCGACACCGTTGCGGTGAGGGTCAGCATGCGACGGAACCGGCGCGTGCGTTCGATCTCGTCGAAGGGATCCATCATTGCGACTCCCCTTCCCCAGCCGGCGCACCTTCGGTCGGTGCCGACTCGGTCGGTGCGACCTCACCTGCGGCGGCGGTCTGTTGCGGGACGGCCGCGGGGTTCACGTAGATGCGCGCTTGCAGCGTGACCTGGAGCAGCGGGTCCTGTGCCGGGTTCTCGTCGCGAATCGCGGTGAGCGCCACATTCTCGATCGTGATGACGCGATGGAGCTCAGCGAGGCGGTTGAGGAAGTCGAGGATGCGGTAGTAGCCGCCCTCGGTGTTGAGCCCGACGTTGATCTCGGTGAGGCCCGTTCCCGTGCCGATACGGGGTTGGTCGGGAGCGATCGACGTCACCTCGAGGCCGGCGGCCAGGGACGCTTCGTTGACCGAGAGGATGAAGTCGGCCAGGTCCGCCTCGTCGGGGACAGCGCTGCGCAGCGTCTCGATGCCGCTCTGAAGGCGGGGCAGATCGGATTCGATCGAACGAAGCCGGGCCAGATCACCATCGAGCTGCGCCAGCGTTGCGGTGACCTGGTCGAGTTCGTCGCGAGCGTCGTTCAGCTCGTCGCCGGCGGGGCGATACAGCAGGAACATCCAGGCCAGACCGAACACGAACAGCACTGCGATGCCGATGAGGAGCACTTTGCGGTTCATCAGCCGGCCTCCGACTCGGATGTGTCTTCGGAGGTGGGTTCGCCGGTGGTGGTGGTCAGCGGGTCGGGCTCAGGGGCTGTGGGCAGCAGCTCGCCGATGTAGCGGTCGAGGCGGCGGGACAGGGCCCGTTCTGTCAGGTCGGCGTCGGAGGTGAACTGCACCTCGTTGAGACCGTCGCCGTCCTCGGTGGTGATCGAGGACGGTACCCAGAGGGCGGTGATCGATTCGAGCGCTTCGATCCGCAGGATCCAACGTGCACTCGAGGTGTGGTTGGCGCCACGACCCGCGACGTTGAATTCGCCGGTCACGCCGGTGCCGTCTGGCGCGTTGCCCTCGAAGCTGTCGAGCCACACGTCGTCGGGAAGCACGGTGGCCAGCTCCTGGATGAGCTTGGACCACGCCACGTCTCTCGCAAGGGCGGCGGTGACGAGAGCGGATCGGTTGTCGAATTCACGCTCGATCTCGCGCAGGTGGCTGAGCTCAGCGATCTGGAGCTGGCGCTCGGAGACCTGCGCGTCCGTCACGGCGATGTCGTCGCGGACCGAGTCGGTCTCGTTCGTGCGCTGGATCCACAGGAAGATCATGCCTGCGATGGCCACGGTGCAGCCTGCGGCGACCAGCAGTCCCTGCTGGCGAGCCTGGTTGCGCTCGTCGACCTCGGGGGGCAGGAGAGACAGACGCCGCGCACCACGATCGACGGGGCGACCGGCGAGGCCGAGACCGACGGCGACCGCTGCGAGATCCTCCGCCTCGCGGAGCTGGACCTCGGTCAGACCCGTCTTGGCCAGCTCGATGCGGGCGAAGGGGGCGCCCATCTGAACGGGCACGTCCATCTGGTCCGCGAGCCCTTCGAGCAGTCCAGGAACGCGTGCGCCACCGCCGGTGAGCACGACCCGACTGATCGGCGAGGTGCCCGGCTGGTTGACGTGGTAGTCGAGCGAGCTTCTGATCTCCTCGACGAACTGGTTGACGTTGTCGAGCAAAATGCCCGCAGCCTCGCCCGCCGCACCGTCGGCCAGACCGGCCGTCACCTGGCGCTTGAGACCTTCGGCTGCGTCGAAACCGACGTCGAGCTCGGTCGCGACCGCGTCGGTCAAGGCTTCGCCGCCTCGCATGAGCATGCGAACGAACTTCGGGACGCCGCGCTCATGGACGACGAGGGTGGTGACACCACCGCCGACCGACACGATGGCCTCGGCTGTGTCCTGACCTGCTTCGAGGTCGTCGAAACCGGTGACGTCGGCGAGCGAGCGGAGCAGTGCGAACGGGATGAGGTCGACGAGCGAGGGGCTGAGACCTGCGAGCTCGACCGCGGTCAGCAGGCTGCGGACCGTTTCCTTTTGGGCGGCCACGATGAGGACCCGCATCGTGTCGTCGCCGTTTTCGTCGATGTAGCGCTCGAGCACCTGGTGGTCGAGCACGACCTCGTCGAGGGGCATCGGAATCACGTCTGCGGCCTGGAGTTCGACCGCAGAACGCAGATCCACCTCGCCCATGGCGGGGATCTCGGCGGGGCGGACGATGACCCGCTGGTTGCCGACCCCGACGATGACCTTACGAGAGGTGAAGCGAACCTCTTTCCAGAGCCGCTTGATCGCTTCTGCGAGACGTCCGGGATCGAGGACCTCACCGCCGCTGACCACGCCTTGGGGCAGGGCGACCTGCCCGAACTTGGTGAGGGTCGCGGAGCCACCACGGCCGAGTCGGAGCTCAGCGGCGCGCACTGCATGCGTACCGACATCGAGTCCGATGACGCGCTGGGTCATCGATTCACCTCCGACGTCGTCCAGGGTGCGCGAGGACGAGCTGGCATCTGAGCCGCTGTCAGATTCACAACCAACTGTGTCGGCAAGGGTACCGAAGCGTTAAGAACGGTCCAGGCTTTCCGTTGCACTTCTGTGATGGGGTTCACGTGCTGTTCACCCTGTCCTTCAGCGACCCAGGTAGAGGTCGATGAGCGGCTGTCCGACGAGGACCGCCGCCAATGCTCCGACCGCGAGAGAGGGACCGAAGGCGAGCTTGTGCTTGCGGCCACGGCCGAGCACCCCCATCAGAACGACACCGGCGAGAGAACCGGCGAAGAAGCCCAGGAACAGCCCAAGGGGGACGTGGCCGAGGGTCAGATAGCCGAGATGGAGGCCCAGGTAGCCCGAGAACCGGACGTCGCCATAGCCGAGTCCGCCGCGAGCGATGAACCACACCACCAACATGATGCCGAACCCCAGCGCCCCACCGGCCGCGGCCTCGACGAGCGAACGGGTGTCACCGTCCAACACGCCTGCGGCGAGCAGGAGAACCGCCGAGATGGCCATACAGGGGTACAGAAGGGCGTTCGGGAGGCGGTGCGTGTCGAGATCGATCACCGACAAGGCGACGAGTGCCCAGGTGAAGAACAGAAAGGCCGGGAGCTCCCACGTGAGCCCGATCGACACCCCCACGACTGCGCAGAGGATCGCCGTTCCGGCCTCGACGAGGGGGTAGCGGGCGCTGATCGGGGTGCCGCAGTGCCGGCAGCGGCCACGCAAGAGGAGCCAGCTGAACACCGGGATGTTGTCGAGGGCGCCGATCGCCGTGTCGCAGGACGGGCACGCCGAGGGTGGGCGCACCACGGAGTGGCCGGCCGGAACGCGGTGAATCACCACGTTCGCGAACGATCCGAGCAGGAGTCCATACACCCCCGAGATGGCAGCGACCAGCATCAGAGGCCCCGTCGACCGCCGCCCGAGTGGCAGAAGGCCGGCCCCGCCCCTCTGCTTTCGGGTACTCCCCACCGCGCCCCTCTGCTTTCGGGTACGCCACGACTGCGCGCGCGCCGCCCACGCCTCCCCAAAACGGGAAGGCCGCGCCGTGAAGTACCCGAAAACGGGGTGGGCCCGCCTCCCGGGGGAGGCGGGCCCATTCCGTAGGAGTCAGCCGGCTGCTGGGGGCGGTCCGGCTGACGGATGTGGTTGGACTACCAGCCCGACCCGGTCGACCAGGTGAGACCACCGGTCGAGTTGGCGTCACAGGACGCCGTGGTCTGGCTCGCGTAGCTGGTGGCACCGGTGCCACCGTTGCCGCTGTCGTCCTGGATGTAGAAGCACACACCGCTGTCGGCGAGCACGGCGTACACCACGCGGTCGGCATCGGTGTCGGCATCGGCACCGTCGAAGGCCATCACGCTGATCTCCGACACACCGGTGCTGGCACCGGCGACGAAGTCGATCGCGGGATCGACGGCTTCCATGTTGGTCACGACCGTGGCACGCGTCGGGTCGCCGAAGTCACCGTCATCGGTGAACAGGATCCGACCAGTGGTCAGGGCGTTACGAGCGTTCGACTGAGCCGAACGGTCCTGGGCACGTGTCCGTGCTCCCATGAAGGTGGGCACGGCGATGGCGACGAGAATGGCGATGATGAGGACCACGACCATCAACTCGATGAGCGTGAAACCCTTGTCATCGTCGCGCCGCGCACGCAGCTGCTCAAGCATTGGGTATCTCCCTTGTGGGCAATGAATGGAATCGATGCAGACGCATCGCCACTCCATCGGTGCCGGGTGAACCAAAACTGAGGTCTGGGTGCCGGTCAGTCAGACGGTCGCAGGAGCTGCCACATCACCGAATCGCAGCCCGCGCCCTCTTCCTCGAACCGTTCGAGGACCTCGTCGGGCACGTCGACGAACTGCGTTTCGCCCGGTTGAAGAGCGATCCTCGACACCGTGTCGAGCGCGTCGAGCTCGATCCCACTGTCGAACTCGGATTCCACCCAGTACACGCAGACGTGGCGTAGCTCGATCGGATGCGGGCTGAAGTTCTCCACCAGCACCTTCACGAAGGGCTCGGATCCGTCCACTTCCCGCCCGTCCGCGTCGATCGGCACTGCGCCGACCCCTTCGGCGGTGAGATCGAGCTCGAGCGACTCCGCCACCAGCGGAATCCCGTAGATGTCCGCGACCTGATCGGCTCCGGGCCCCGAGAATGACAGCACGTCCACGAACCCGGTCTGCGGCACCACGAGCTGGCCCCATCGACTCCCGAAGAGAGATGTCACTGTGACATCGCTCAGAACGAAGCCGTCCCCGTCAACTGGGAGGTAGTCGATCACCGGAGCGACCGTGTTGTCCGAGAAGTTGGCGATCCCGACGATCTGGCTGCCAGGGCCGTCCTCGCCTGTGTCGAGGTATTCGACCTCCAGCCCGCTCGCCAAGTTCGAGGCTGGGACCTCGAGGCGATCCGGATCACTCGCGCCCGCCCACAAGCGGAGCCAACCGGGTCCAAGACTGTCACCTGGAGTCACCGTGTCGCCCATGAAGTCCCAGACGCTGATCTGGTAGACGCTGCCAACTAGCGTGGCGACGAGGGCGGCCCCTCCGTCTGGGCTCAGCACAGCCGTGCTCTCCCGCCCGAAACGGCGTTCGACGATCACCCCATCGGCATCGAACACGACGTAGAGCATCTCGTCCCCGTCGCGCATCCTCGCCAAACCGATACCGCTGGGGCCGACGGTGATCGACTGCACAGCAGCGAAGCCGTCGATTTCGCCGATCGCAGCACCGAGGTCGTACCAGCTGCCGGTCTCCGCGTCGACGACCACGAACGGTGGCTCGTCCGATGCGCCATTCGACGTGGAAAGAATGATCAAAGAACCCCGGCGAAAGGCCGTCCCGTACCTGCGGCGGTCGAGATCGAGATCCTCAGCCTCGCCCGATTCGAGATCGATGATGCTCCAGACATCGTCGTTCAGCACAAGGGCGTGCGAGTTGAGCATTTCGGGAACGGTCTGCATGCGACTGCGCCGCTCGTGCAACACCCGGCCGGTGCCGGGCTCGATGAAGAGCGTGAAGCCCGTGTCGGTCGATGCCACTGCAGCCGCGTACCGGTTGCCCGGGTGCAGCACGTCGCGACCGACATCGGGCCGAACCCGGGTCTCTGTCGCCGACCGGCCTTCGAGCTCGACGTCGATGAAGGCGACCCTGTCGGGCCCTTCGGCCTCCGCCGCTACACGCAGCGCATCAGGACTCAACCAGGCGAGTGAACGCACCGTCCATCCACCGCCGGCCTCGATCAGAATCGATTCGCCATAGATGCGATCCGGCCGTACCGCCGTCACGGTCCGACGATCCTCATCAACCCCTGCGAGCCACCGGCCTCCCGGCGCGACGAGCGGTGCCCCACGCGCTTCGAGATTGGGCGGCAGGGCGGTGATCGTGAGGTCTCGAAGGTCGACGAGCTCGTCGGCGGCGTCGGAGGACACGGTGGTGAACCGGCGCTCTTCGAACAGGTGGGTGTTGTACGCCTCGAGGTCCCGTTGTTCCCCCAAATCGATCGTGCCACGCAGATCAGTACCGGTCACGGAGCGGGCCCAGAAGGTCTCCCAGTGCACGACGCGATCGTCGTACACCGCGAGCGTGGGCAGCGCGCTCTCCCGAACGAAACTCACGCGACTCAACTCCTCGCCGGCTGGCGAGAGCGCCACGAGGCTCAGGAACCCGAATTCGTCCTCTTCGGCGTAGTAGGCGACACCACGATGCCCGCTCGCCACAGCATCCTCAGGCGGAGGCATGTCAGCCGTCGGGAAGTGGACGGCGAAGACCGCTTCCTCCTGCGTCGTAGGTGCCGTCGTCGACGCCGAGAGGGCCTCTGGACGGTCGGTCGCCCCGGTCGTCGATGCCGGCGTCGTCGATGAGGTTTGCGGCCCACCCGAGGTCGTGGGGCTCGATCGGTCCCGGGTAGTGGACCCGGCGCAGGCGGCCAACATCATGGCGATCGCGGCAGCGAGCGCGATCGTTCTCCCAGCTGTCCACCGACTCATCGGTCCACCTACTCGATCAGATTGATGATGTTGAACATCGGCATGTAGAGCGCGACCACCATGCCGCCGATGGTTCCGCCGAGCACCACGATCAGGAGCGGTTCGAGCAGCGAGGTCAGCGCTTCGACGGTCGCCTCGACTTCGCGCTCGTAGAACTGGGCGATCTTGTCGAGCATGGTGTCGATGGCACCGGTCTCCTCGCCGACGGCGAGCATCTGGGTGACCATGCCGGGGAAGATGTCGTGGTCCTGCATCGGGCCGCTCATGGTCTCGCCCGCTTTCACGCGGTTGAGGACGTCGATGACGGCGTCCTCCATCACGGCGTTGCCGACCGTCTCCGATGTGATGTCGAGGGCTTCGAGAATCGGCACACCGGCGTGGAGCAGGGATTCGAGGGTGCGGGAGAAGCGCGTGATCGCCGTCTTGTGGACGAGGCCACCCATGATGGGCAACTTCAGCTTGATCCGGTCCCATGCCCTGCGTCCGTCGTCGGTGTTCGTCCACCGACGGAAGAGGAACACCAGCAGACCTGCGCCGGCCGCCATGAAGATGAAGAACTTCTTCACGATGTTGGAGACATCGATCAGGACCTGCGTCGGCATCGGAAGGCTGCCGCCGAGCTCGCTGTACATCTTCTCGAACATCGGAACGACGAACAGCAACATGCCGATGAGGATGAGGACCACGAGGCCCATGACGGCGACCGGGTAGGTCATCGCCGACTTCACCTTGGCCCGCAGCGCCACCTGCTTCTCGATGGTGTCTGCGAGCTGCACGAGTACCGAGTCGAGGACACCGCCGGTCTCACCGGCTTTGACCATGGCGACGTAGAGGCGATCGAACACCTTGGGATGTCGAGCGAGCGCCACGCTGAGGCTCTCGCCCTTCTCGACGTCGGCGGCGACGTCACGGGCGACCTGCGCGAGCGCGTTGTTTTCGGTCTGTTCGGACAGAACCGTGAGGGTCCGCAACAACGACAGGCCGCTGTTGATCATCGTGGCGAACTGCCGGCTGAAGATCGCGATGTCCTTCAGCTTGATCCGGTCGGTCAGCCCAGGGATCTTGATGTCGGTTTTGAGGGCCGAACCCTTCTGCGCCTCGATGGCGATCGGGACGTACCCCAGCTCGCGGAGCCGTTGCGAGACCAGGTCCGCGGAGGCGGCTTCGAGACTTCCCTCGAGCACCCGACCCTGGGGGTCTCTGACCTTGTAGGCGAACTGCGACATTCCCGCTAGCCCTTCGTCACCATGCGCTGGACATCGGATTCGTTGTGACACCGCTCGAGTGCGACCTCGAGGGAGATCGAACCCTCACGCACAAGACGGGCCAGCGATTGGTCCATCGTCTGCATGCCGTACTGGCCACCTGATTGGAGCGCGCTGTAGATCTGGTGCGTCTTGGCTTCGCGGATCAGGTTCCGGATCGCCGGCGTCACCACCATCACCTCGACGGCGACCGCTCGCCCCTGGCCATCGAGCCGTGGAATCAGCTGCTGGGTGCAGACGGCCATGAGGGAGCTGGCGAGCTGGACCCGCACCTGCTGCTGCTGATGCGCGGGGAACACGTCGATGATGCGGTCGATGGCCTGGGGTGCGTCCTGGGTGTGCAGCGTCCCGAAGACGAGGTGGCCGGTCTCAGCGGCGGTGATCGCGGTGGCGATCGTGTCGAGGTCGCGCATCTCACCGACCAAGATCACGTCGGGGTCCTGCCGGAGAACGCTCTTGAGCGCTCTCGCGAAGGACTGTGTGTCCTCACCGACCTCGCGCTGGTTGACCACACAGCGCTTGTGGTCGTGAACGAACTCGATCGGGTCCTCCACGGTCATGATGTGGTCGTCTCGGCTGCGGTTGACGATGTCGATGACCGAGGCCAGCGACGTCGACTTGCCCGAACCGGTCGGGCCCGTCACCAGGACGAGACCCCGGTGCAGCTCGGCGAAGGTCTCGACGATCGGCGGAAGGCCCAGAGCGCTGATCGGAACGATGTCGCTCGGAATGGCACGGAAGACCGCGCCCATGGCGTTTCGCTGCTGGAACACGTTCATGCGGAAGCGTCCCCGCCCCGGAATGGTGTGCGACGTGTCGAGCTCCAGCTCCTCCTCGAAGCGCTCGCGCTGCTTCTGGGTGAGGACGTCGTAGAGCATGCGGCGGATGTCCGAGGCCGTCATGGCCCCGAACTCGGTCATGTGCTTGATCCCACCGTTGATGCGCACCGATGGGGGCACGCCGACCGTCAGATGGAGGTCGGATCCGTCGAGATCGAGAATCCTGCCGAGCAGGTCGTTGAGGTGGAGGTTCTTGGCGTCGGAATCGCCGACCTTGGCGCCCTCGACGTCGCCGTACATGCGAGCAATCTGGCCGAGGAGTTCTCCACGCACTGCGATCGCAGGGGTGAACGACTGTCCCAGCGCACCCTCCACGACCTCGATCGCTGTCGGATCGCTGGGGTTCTCCATGGCGACGACGAGCGTGTCGTTCTGTCGGTCGATCACCACGGCGCTGTGCGCGAGCGCGATCTCCTCGGGCAACATTGCTTCGAGGTCGGGCCGCACCGGGTACACGGCGAGGTCGATGAAGGGCAGGCCGACCTGCTCCGCGACCGCGGCGATGATGTCCTTCTCCCCGACGAGGCCCTCCTTGACGAGGAGCGTCGACATGGGAATGTCCTCGCGTTCCTCCCGGTCGAGGACGAGCTCGAGGACGTCGCGGGAGATGACCTTCCTGTCGAGAAGGATCTCTCCGAGCTGGCGCGATGAGGTCTGAGCCATGACGGCCCTGTCGGCCGCGACGCGGCGGAATGAACCCCCCTGCCCACCGATTGCGCCGGCGGATCAGCGACTCACAGCGCGAGCCCGACCGCCTCGCCCATCACCTGCACGGGCGCAGGCTCCCCCGTCCACAACCGGAACTGCTGCCCGGCCTGGTAGAGCAGCATCCCGACACCATTGACGCCCGTGAGGCCGCGCCCGAGAGCGGCACCGAGCAACGGGGTCTGGGCAGGGTGGTAGATGAGCTCGGCCAGGCGTTGACCAGGCCGCAGCGCGTCGGGATCACACGGCAACGGATCCGTCGCGTTCATTCCCAGCGACGTGGCCTGCACCACCAGCTCCGCCTCTGCGATGTCGGCGCCGCGTCCCACCCGGGCGTTCGGACCGGCGATCTCGACGGCCCGCTCAGCTCGATCGCTCGATCGGTTGACCACGGCGACGTCGGCGCCCGCCTCCACGAGGGCGGCGATCACGGCGATCGCGGCGCCACCGGCTCCGAGAACCGCGACCCGTCTGCCGTGAGGCTCGAAATCGAGTTGGGAACGGACCGACTGCACAAACCCGACGCCGTCGGTGTTGTGTCCGATCAGCGTGTCGCCGTCGCGCTGTACGCAGTTGACCGCGCCGAGGCGCGCCGCCGCGGGACTCAACTCGTCCACGGCGCGAGCGACCGCCTCCTTGTGCGGCATGGTCACCGACAGCCCCTCGATTCCGAGCACGCGCATGGCCTCGACTGCCGCTTCTCCCGAACCGTCAGGCACCGGAAGCGCCACATAGGTCCAGTCCAAGCCGAGATGGCGAAAGGCCGCGTTGTGCAAGGTGGGGCTGAGCGAGTGCCGGACAGGGTCGCCGATGACGGCGGCCAGACGGGTCGCGCCGGTGGGAGCGTCCTGTCGGCTCAACCGCAGAGCCCCAAATCCTGGCACCGCTGCTTGTCGCGCTCGAACTCGTCGGCGCTGACCGAGAACGCATGCCGGCCGGACTCGTCGGCCAGCACGTAGTACATCCACTGGCCCACCGCGGGTGCAATCGCCGCTTCGAGAGCCGCTCGACCCGGCGACGCGATCGGGGTGGGCGGCAGGCCCGGAACGGCGCGGGTGTTGTACGGCGATTCGGATGCGAGATCCGACACGGTGATCACGTTGTCGCCGGTCGCGTAGACGACGGTGGCGTCGATCCCGAGCAACCAGTCGGCGACGATCCGGTTGTGGATCACCCGCGAGATCTTGGGCCGGTCGCCGGGGACGCGCGCCTCACGCTCGATCAGCGAGGCGACGATCAGCGTCTCGTACGCGCTGAGCCCGACCGTCTCGACCGCACTGCCGTACCCGAGCTCGGCCATCACCTGCTCCATGCGCCCGACCATCTGGTCGAGCAGATCGGCTGCGCTGGCGTCGGTGGCCAGGAAGTAGGTGTCCGGGAAGAGCAGACCTTCGTACGGCTCGATCGTGCCTTCGGGAAGCTCCCCTGGCGCCGGCGCGTACACCGATGTTCGACGCCCCAGACGCAGTTCGGCCTCGAACTGTGCGCCCGTGAACGGGAGATCCGGCGTGTCGTCGATCGCTGCGACGATCTGATCGAGGGTGAGGCCCTCGGTAACGGTGACCTTGATCTGTGCCGCCTGGGCCACCCGGTCGGGCCCTGCCCGCAACACGTCGAGCGTCTCCCACACCGAGGAGTTCTCGTAGAACGTGTACTCCCCCGCCTGGAACGCCGGTCCACCCTTGAGCCGCACGTACCACTCGTATGCGGTGGCGTCGGGAATGGCGCCGGCCTCCTCGAGAATGCCGCTGATACCAGACGTGCTCGAGCCGGGCGGCAGCTCGAGCGTGATCGGCGCCCCGGGTTCGCCGGGTGGATCCACCTGCTCGCGGGCCCACGAGAACGCTTGCCACACCACCCATGCAGCGACGGCGATCACGACGATCACGAACAGGAACGCCAGGGTCGTGCCCCGCCCTCGACGGAGCCACACGACCTCGTAGTCGACGCCCTCTTTCTCTGTGGGGCGGATGTGTCCCTGGTGCAGCCCTGGGTCGGGTTGCTGGACCTCGGGAAGAGTTCCCGGAGGCGGCCCAGGCGGGCTGGGAGGACTCGGGGCCGTCATCGCCCGTCCAACCAGGCTTGGAGAATGACCGAGGCGGCGACCTTGTCGATGACCTTGCGCCGTGCTGGGCCCCGCAGGTTCTGCTCCATGAGGATTCGCTCCGCCGTGACCGTGGTGAACCGCTCGTCGTGGAAGACGACCGGAACACCGACAGCTGATTCGATGAGGCCTGCTTCGTGGCGGGCGCCCTGCGCGGCCCGCCCCTCGCTTCCGTCGAGGGACAGCGGCAGCCCGACCACCACGATCTCGGCCTCCACTTCGGCGACGATACCGGCGATTGCCCTGTGATCTCGGTCACGGTCGCCCGAGCGCTGGATGACGTCGTACGGGGTCGCCATCCGTCCGTCGCTGTCGGACAGCGCGATCCCGATGCGCTTGGACCCCAGATCGATGCCGACGGCGCGCATCGCGTCAGCCGGAGATGCCGGCGGCCGCCCTCACCTGGTCGAGCGCGTCGTCGATCGCCTCGGCGTTCTTGCCACCCGCGACGATCAGGTCCGGGTTGCCCTTGCGACCGAAGCCGCCCTGAACCGTCGAGGCTGCCTCATCGAGTAGATCCACGGCCGACAGGTCACCGGCTGCGTCCACCGCTGCAACCAGCGCGACGCCTCCGCCCTCCGGCGTGCCGGCGAGAACAGCGGCCCGGATTTCGGCCCGGTCCCGAATGGCCACAGCGAGGTCGCGCATCGCTTCGCGGTCGACGCCGTCGACCCGCGCAACGACCACACCGTCGACGGCTTCGCCGGCCAGCTCGCCAGAGCGCGCACCGGCCGCCTGCTGCTGCATCGCCTTGAGCTGGTTGCGCAGGTCCTTGATCTCTTCGAGCCGTCGCTGAACGGCGCCGGGGACCTCGTCGGGGTTGGTGTTGAGGAGCTCTGCCACCTGGGCGAGCGCGTCCTCGTCGTGCTGAAGACGTTCGACGGTGGCCGTGCCGGTGATCGCTTCGATCCGTCGGAGGTTGGAGCCGATGCTGCTCTCGGAGACCACGCGGAGATGTCCGATGTCGCCGAGGGCACGGACGTGGGTCCCTCCGCACAGCTCCAGCGAGTGCGGACCGGCCTCGAGGACCCGCACGACATCGCCGTACTTGTCTCCGAAGAACGCCACCGCGCCGATCTCGGTGGCGTGACTCATCGACGTCTCGTAGTGGCGGCAGGCGCCGTTGGCGAGGATCTCGCCGTTGGCGAGGTTCTCGATCTCGCGCAGCTGGTCGGCGGTCACCGCCTCGTAGTGACTGAAGTCGAAGCGCAGCCGATCGGGCGCGACGAGCGAGCCCGCCTGCTTGACGTGCTCACCGAGGACCTCGCGCAGGGCCCAGTGCAGAATGTGGGTTCCGGTGTGGTTACGGCGGATCGCGGCTCGGCGATCGTCGTCGATTGCAGCTGCCGCGATCTCACCGGCCGCCACCGACCCCGAGGTGATCTTGCCGACATGGCGATGCAGGTCCGGGAGCGCGTAGGTGCAGTCGAGCACCTCCACTGCGCCGTTCGGCGTGGTGATGGTTCCCTCATCGCCGATCTGGCCGCCGCTCTCGGCATAGAACGGCGTGCGATCGAGGAAGACCTCCACCGTGTCGTCCTCGAGCTCGAGCACGGCGAGGACGCGGGCGTCCTCGATCGAGGAGTTCTGGCGGTCGAAGATCGTGGGGCCGAACTGGTCGAGGATGTCGCGATAGTTCTCGTTGGCGACGGTGGGGCCGTCGGCCCTGGCAGCTCTCGCCCGCTCCCGCTGCTCGGCCATCGCCTCTTCGAACCCGGCGGTGTCGAGGGTGAGCCCGCGCTCACCGAGCATCTCCTCGGTGACCTCGACGGGGAATCCGAACGTGTCGTGCAGCTGGAACGCCACCGAGCCAGGGAGGGGCTCGCCATCGCCGAGGCCGGCGACGGCGTCCTCGAGGATCTGCGAGCCGGTCGCCAGAGTGCGACGGAAACGCTCTTCCTCTCGTGAGACCACGTCGCGGATGAAGCCGAGGTTCTTGCCGACGTCGGGGTACTGATCGTCCATCACGTCGGCGACGACCTCGACGAGACGCGGCATGACGACGTCCTCGACGCCGAGCACCCACGCATGGCGAACAGCGCGGCGAATGATGCGCCGCAGCACGTAGCCCCGGTCTTCGTTGGAGGGGAAGACGCCGTCGCTGATCAGCATTGCCGTGGTGCGGGCGTGGTCGGCGAAGATTCGCATCGACACGTCGCGCTCTTCATCCTCGCCGTAGGACACACCCGTGATGCGCTCGGCCTCGCGCAGGAGCGGCTCGAAGAGGTCGATGTCCCACGCGCTCGGCACGCCCTGCAGCACGGCCAGGATCCGTTCGAGACCGGCACCGGTATCGATGCCGGTCTTGGGCAGCGGGGTGAGCTCGCCCGTGCCGTCGTTGGCGAACTGCATGAAGACGAGGTTCCACACCTCGATGAAACGGTCCTCACCACCTTCGGCGGGACCACCGTCTGGCCCGTACTCGGGACCGAGGTCGTAGAAGATCTCACTGCACGGGCCGCAGGGGCCGGTGTCGCCCGCCGCCCACCAGTTGTCCTTGTCGAGCCGCTGGATCCGCTCGGCCGGGACGCCGACAGCCGTCTTCCAGATCTCTTCGGCGTCGTCGTCGGACACGTGGACCGTGATCCACAGTTTGTCGGCATCGAGGCCGAGAACGCCGGTCACGAACTCCCACGCCCACGGGATCGCTTCGGCTTTGAAGTAGTCCCCGAAGCTGAAGTTGCCCATCATCTCGAAGAACGTGAAATGGCGGTTGGTCCGACCGATGTCGTCCAGGTCGTTGTGCTTGCCGCCCGCCCGTACGCACTTCTGGATCGTGGTGATGCGCGAGGCCGGGGGGTTCTCCTCACCGAGGAAGTACGGCATGAACGGCACCATGCCGGCCACGGTGAACAGCAGCGATGGCTCGTGGGGGATCAGGCTCGCAGAGGCGCGCACCTGGTGGTCGCGTTCGGCCCAGAAGGTGGAGAAGGCGTCGCGGAGCTGCGCTGCGTGCATAGGTGGGCAAGCGTAGCGATCGGGCCGTCGGGAGCCCCAGTACAAAGCTGGCCAAGACCGGCCCGGGACCGCCGTTCGGCTGGTGGCGGTGCTGGGCTCAGTGCTGGGCTCAGTACTGGTGCTCGGCCCGCAGGCGATCTTCGGTCTCGCGCATCTCGCGGCGACCGTCGCTCCAGGCGTCGCGCAGATCGCGACCCATCTGGCGTGCGCTTCCGGCCACCGACGCCGTGCCTCTGACCGCAGCGTGGCGATCCGCGAACGCGCGCAGCCGACGCTGGAGCCACAGGGAGCCTCCGGCACCGAAGAGGCCGCCGATCGTCAACCATCGAAGGCGCTTGAACACGACGATGAGGTTATCTGCCGCGCAGGCGGCGCCACGCAGAGCCCGCGCCGGCGACCAGCGCCTTCGACTTGATCGCCGGCGCGACGACCACACGCGACGCGGTCCGACTCGCAGACGCCAGGTTGGACGACACACTCTCAGCAGTGTCGATCACGCCGTGGAGCCGTTCGAGCTCGGCGTCGGCAACATCGACCGTCGACCGCAGGTCGACCATCGTCGGCACGGCCTCGTCCGCCAACCGCTGGGCCGTCTCGCGGAGCTCCCTCAACACCTGGAGCAACCGAAAGAGGACGAAGGACATCACGGACATGACGACGATCACGCACACCGTCACGACGACGGCGGCGAGGTCACCGGCCGTCATTGCTGCCCTGGCCTCGGTTCCCCTGGTTCACGCTGCTCAGTCTCGTCGCTCGACCGATCGGGGAGCCAACCGCGATCGCCCAGGGCATCGAGACGCCGCCGAACCTCTTGCTCGAAGCCGTGCTCGGTCGGTTCGTAGTAGTTGGTCTCGCCCAGCTCCTCTGGCCGGTACTGCTGATCGACCCAGCCCTCACGATGGGCGTGCGGATAGTCGTACCCGTCGCCATGGCCCAGACCCTTCGCCCCGCGGTAGCTGGCGTCGCGGAGATGAGTGGGGACCGCGCGTCCTCTTCCGGCGCTGACGTCGCTCATGGCGGCGAGAATCGACGACTTCGCGGTGTTGGATTTGGGGGCCGTCGCGAGGTGGATCACCGCTTGGGCCAGATTGAACTGGGCTTCGGGCAGGCCGACGAACTCAACCGCCCGAGCTGCGGCGTCGGCTACGAGCAGCGCGATCGGATCGGCCATGCCCACGTCCTCAGAGGCGAGAATCACCAGCCGCCGGGCGATGAAGCGGGCGTCCTCCCCCGCTTCGAGCATCCGGGCCAGCCAGTAGAGACCGGCGTCGACATCCGAACCGCGGATCGACTTGATGAACGCGGAGATCACGTCGTAGTGCTCGTCGTTTCCGTATCGGTGGGCCCGCACGTCGAGCGCTGCCTCTGCGTGCTGCAGCTCGACGGTGGCGCCGGCACCACCAGCGAGAACGATCGCGACCTCGAGGGCCGTCAGGGCGCGACGAGCGTCGCCATCCGCCCGCTCGGCGAGATGGGCGAGGGCCTCGTCCACGGCCGCCGCTTCCTCGAACTCGAGGCCCTTACCGAGGAGTTCGACCACCGCACCGAGGTCGAGCGGTTCGAGTCGAAACAGGTTCGATCTCGACAGCAGCGGTGCATTGACCTCGAAGTAGGGGTTCTCGGTGGTGGCGCCGATGAGGATCAACAGCCCCTCCTCGACCGACGGAAGCAGCGCGTCCTGCTGGCTCTTGTTGAATCGGTGCACCTCGTCGAGGAACAGGATCGTGCCCAGGCCACGCTCGCCGAGCCGCTGGCGCGCCATCTCGATGATCGCCCGAACGTCCTTGACCGAGGCCGAAACGGCAGACAGCGTCTCGAAGGATTTGGCGGTGTGGTTGGCGATCAACCGGGCGAGGGTTGTCTTACCGCACCCCGGCGGACCCCACAGGATGACCGACGTCAGCCGGTCGGCTTCGATGAGCGTGCGCAGCGGCGCGCCACGACCGAGCAGCTCTTCGTGGCCGACCAGATCGTCGAGGGTCCGGGGCCGCATCCTGGCCGCCAGCGGTGCCCGGGCCGAGAGCGCGTCCTCGGCGGCAGAGTCGAAGAGGTCGGCCACGAGGCGACGCTAGCGGGCCAGCAGTTCTGCGAGGTCCGTCGTTGTCTCGGCAACGTGTGGTGCACCGGCGGCGTGGAGGCGATCGCGGAGCGACGGGCGGGCATGGCCACCCGCAACGAGGCCGACCACCTCCATTCCAGCGGCGAGCGCTGCGGTCACTCCGTGGGGGCTGTCCTCCACCACAATGCAGGCCGCCGAATCGACGCCGAGGGTGGCCGCAGCATGCAGAAAGAGGTCGGGTGCCGGCTTGCCGTTGTCCACCATCTGCGCGCTGAAGAGCGAGCTCGGCTCGAAGTGCAGCGCGAGCTCGGTGATGTGGAGCGAGAACTCGACCCGGTCGAGGTCGCTGCTCGACGCGACGCAGCGGGGCCGGTCGAGCCCCGCGAGCAGATCGGCGACGCCGGCGACAGGCTCCAGCTGTTGAGGGAACGCGGCGAGGACCTCGGTCTGAATCTGGTCGCTCAGCCCGTCGGGAACCGGTCGGCCGAACTGCGCCTCGAGGCCCGCCATCATGCTCGCGTAGCTCAGCCCCACGTAACGCTCTGCGATCTCGTCGGCCGAGATGGCAAAGCCGGCATGAGTCAGCAGCTGCGACTCGACCTCGATCGTGATCGCTTCGCTGTCCACGAGCACCCCATCGCAGTCGAAGATGACGAGGTCGGCGCTCACGGTTGGGCAGGATATTTCTTCGCCCTCGAGGTTGTTGGTCGAACATGTGT
>CAZVUM010000031.1:0-50114 GCA_964629575.1 uncultured Acidimicrobiales bacterium
TGGCACCGGTGGTCGCCCGCCTCGCCGGCAGCTGATCAGTTGCCGCAGCGGAGCTGCGGCAACACCAACTCGGGCGGGCCATGGCGATCCGCAGCGGAGCTGCGGCAACAAAACTGTCCCAGCGCGCCCGTAGGGTGGGCGCCGATGGCGGAGATCAGCTGCGGGCATTGCGGGGCCACACATGGATCGGTGGCCGAGGTGCGCTCCTGTGCGCTCGGCGATTCACGGGAGAACCCCGGGGCCGATCCCACGAGAGAGCCGACCACGTCCGCTTCGCCTTCACCGGTGCACACCGTCCCGGCTGCGGCGCGGTTCCAGGCGCCGGGCCCCGTCGTGGCTCGCGGTCCTCGAGGGCTCGGCCGCAACCTCGTCGTCCCGCAGGGGGCCGAAGTCCCGGCGGGGTGGGAAGGCGTCGACGACCTACTGCTCGATGAGATCACGGCGCTCGAACCGGGTTCGCTCCTCGACGAGCTGCAGGCGTGCTGGTCATCGCGCGAGCCCTACATCGTGCGGCTCGGCACGAACCTCAGCGCTCCCTCCACGGTGATCCGGCTCGATCCGTCACTGCTCAGTCCCGACCTCCAGCTCCCCAGCGAGCGCCTTCACCATCTCGTGTGGTCCAACTCGCTTCTCGCGGGGACACACGGCACCACGTTCCCCGCCGCCGCGCCGGCGCTCGAAGCGGGCGCCGCGCCGACCGATAGCCCCTCAGCCGACCTCGTCCTCCCCGCAGGTCAAACCGTCCTGGTCGACGGCGGTCCGCTCGACCTGGAGCTGGGGCGCTCGCTCGAGCATCCGGTTCTTCACACCATCTCGATCTCTGCCGGTTCGCTCGCCCCGCTCGGCACCGACGCGTTCGACGCGGCGCTCGCGCCCGACCAGCTGGCCGCCGTTCACCACCCCGGAGGCCCGGCGCGCATCGTTGCGCCGGCGGGCTCCGGCAAGACCAGGGTGCTCACCGAGCGCGCGAGGTACCTCCTGGCGGCCCGGCATCTCCCGACCCGCGCGCTGACCCTCGTTGCGTTCAACAAGCGAGCGCAGATGGAGATGGAGGAACGAACCGCCGACCTGCCAGGCCTTCGGGTCCGCACGCTCAACGCCCTCGCACTGGCGATCGTGAACGGTACCGACGGGTTCCGCCGGCCCGCCGAATCCACGGCGCGGGTGCAGACGATCGACGAACCCGAGGTGCGGCGGCTCCTGCGCCGCTTGGTCGAGATCCCGCGCAAGACCAACACCGATCCACTCGCCACGTGGATCGAAGCACTCAGCGCGGCCCGCCTCGGCCTGCGCGACCCCGCAGCGGTGGTCGACGAGATCGGCCCGGACGTCGCCGACCTCGAACAGGTCCTCGAGCAGTATCGACTCGTGCTCCGGCGACAGAACCTCGTCGATTTCGACGAGCAGATCCTCCGCGGGATCGAAGTGCTGCTCGGCGATCCAGTCGCTCGAGCTCACGCCCAGGACACGTGTCAACTGCTTCTGGTCGACGAGTTTCAGGACCTCACGCCCGCCCACATGCTCCTCATCCGCCTGCTGGCGGGGCCGCGCGCGGACGTGTTCGGTGTGGGCGACGACGACCAGACCATCTACGGCTTCACCGGGGCGACGCCGGAGTGGTTGATCGACTACGACCGATGGTTCCCGCACGCCAGCCCGCTAGCCCTCGAGATCAACTACCGCTGTCCGCCTGCTGTTGTCGAGGGGGCTCGCAACCTCCTCGCCCACAACAACCAACGGGTGCCAAAGGCCATCAAAAGCCCACCGGACCGCGAGGATGCACCCGCGGCCTTGCACGTCGTCACCAGCCCCGACCCGCTGGACGTGGTCGTCGATCGGGTGAAAGAGCTGCTCACCGGCGGGGTCGACCCGACCGACATCGTCATCCTGGGACGGGTCAACGTCGCTCTCGCGGCCCCTCAGGTCGCCCTCGGCGAGGCCGGGCTGCCCGTCATTCACGCCGTCACCCCCGACCTCCTCCAACGCACCGGGGTCCGTGCGCTGCTCGCGTGGCTTCGACTGGCGTGCGATCCCGGTTCGATGGATCCCGCCGACGTGTCCGAGGCGGTGCGTCGCCCCTCGCGTGGCCTCAGCCAACGGGTTCGCGAGTGGATAGGAGAGCACCGGAGCGTGCGGGAGCTACGCCGGTTGGGTCAACGCCTCGGTGGCCGCGACCAGCACCGGATCGACGACTTCCTCGACGATATCGACTCGCTCGCCGATGTCTGCGACAGCGGCGCCACCGCGGGCGAGTTGATCGCCGCGATCGGCGACGAGATCGGCGTCGCCAACGCCTTGGGCTCGCTCGACGGCGCTCGTCGCAGCGTCGACCGCAGCACGCACCTCGACGATCTCGATGCCTTGGTGCAGCTCGGCGGGGTGCACACCGATCCGGCCACCTTCAGCTCGTGGCTACACGAGTCCCTCGGCCGATCGGGTGCGTCGCGCGACGACGGCATCGCCTTGTCGACGGTGCACCGGGTGAAGGGCCTCGAATGGCCACACGTCATCATCGTCGGTGCGAACGCCGGAACCTTCCCTCACCGCCTCGCCGAACTCGAAGAAGAACGGCGGGTCTTCCACGTCGCCCTCACCAGATCCAGCCAGAGCACGTCGATCATCTGCGACGCGGCACGCCCATCTCGATTCGCAGCGGAGGTCGAAGGGCGTGAGCCCCCGCCCCCGCCGACCCCGGCACCCTCGCCCCACGCCGCGGCTGCCTCACCGCCGACCGACGGACTCCTCGAGCAACTCAAGGCCTGGCGCCTCGAATCGGCCCGAGATGCCAACGTGCCCGCCTATGTGGTCTTCACCGACGCCACCCTCGAGGAGATTGTGAACCGGCGGCCGTCCTCGCAACGCGAGCTCGCACGAGTGAAGGGAATCGGCCCCAAGAAACTCGATCTCTACGCCGAAGAGATCCTCCACATCGTGGCCGACGTGCGAACCTCGTGACGTGCACCTCCTCCGTCTGCTGCTGATCGGCGTCCTCGTGGGGGCGTGCACCGAATCCGCGGCGCCCATCTACCAACCGCCACCTGCCACTGACGCACCGGCCGTCGACATCGTCGGGTCCTGGACCCTCGTGGCCGCGGTTCTCGACGGAGCGCCGATCACCGCGGCGCCCGGCTTTCCCATCACGATCGACTTCACGTCCAGCTCCGCCGGCGGGTCAGCGGGCTGCAACGGGTACACAACTCGGACGACCCTGAGCGGCGCAGCGCTCCAACTCAGCAACTTCGTGGTGACCGAGGTCGCGTGTGACAACGACGACGCCGGGGTGGCCGAGGACCGCTTTCTGGCTGCGCTCGACCGGGCCACCCAGGTCGGACTCGACGGCGGGCTCCTCGTGCTCACGGGTCAGGGCGCCGAGCTGCGCTTCCGTGCAGCAGAGGTCACCGCCGCCGAGTGAGGCCCGGCTCACGCGCCTCCGGCCAGCCGATTCCGCCGCTCGCTGAACAGGATCGCCGAAACGAGCATCAACAGGATCACCACCAGCGAGACGTAGGTGTCGAGGTGATACCAGTGGCTGAAGGTCATCTTGATCCCGACGAAGATCAGGATCCCGCCGAGAGCGTGCGACAGGTAGTGGAATCGCTCCCGGGCGTTGGCGAGAAGGAAGTACATCGCTCGCAGCCCGAGAATCGCGAATGCGTTGGAGGCGAACACGATGTAGGGCTCGCTGCTCACCGCCAGGATCGCGGGCACCGAATCGACCGCGAAGATCACGTCGGTCACCTCCACCACGACGAGCGCAGCGAGCAGCGGCGTGGCGGTGCGCACCCCGTCGATCACGGTCGTGAACCTGTGGCCGTCGTAGCTCTCGGCCACCGGCATGAACCGGCGGAGCACGCCGAGCCCGCGTGCCGCGGAGTCCTCGTTCTCACCCTCGCGGTGTCGGATGATCTTGAGTCCGCTGTAGACCAAGAACACGCCGAACACCACGAGCACCCAGAAGAACCGGCTGATGAGCGCAGAGCCCACGAAAATGAACATTGCCCTCAACGCCAGAGCACCGAAGATCCCCCAGAACAAGACCCGGTGCTGATACCGCAAGGGGATCGTCATGGTCGAAAAGATGATCGACCACACGAACACGTTGTCCACCGACAGCGACTTCTCGATCAGATATCCCGAGATGTACTCGCCGAAGGCATCACCCCCGTAGGCGACTGCGACACCGACCCCGAAGAGGACTCCGCACACCACCCACGCCGCCGATTCGATCAGGGCCTCGCGCGTCGTGGGTGCATGGTCGTCCCGGTGCCGCACCAGGTCGACGGCCAGCATCGCCACGACCAGCCCGATGAGAACCAACCACGCGAGGGCCGAGACATCGATGTCGACGAAGTTGTCCCGGGAAGAGGCTGCGAGCGTGGCTGTCACCGCCGCGAAGCTACCGACCCCGACGACCCCAGCGAACGCGCGGTAGCGCGTCACACCCCGCTCGTAGGATCCCCAAGGTGATCGAGGTGAGGCCTTCGCCCTACGGCACCGCCGCGCTGACGACCCTTCTCGACGTCGTTGCCGCGGCCAAAGCCGGCGATCCGCTGGCTCCCGCCACGATCCTCGTTCCCACCAATTACGTCGGTGTGTCCACCAGGCGGAGGCTGGCCGCAGGAGATCTCGGAGCTGTGACTCCGGCGGGACACGGCATCGCCGGAATCGAATTCCTCACCGTGTACCGCCTCGCCGAGCTGGTGGGTGCCGGGTCGCTCGCCGGGTCGGGGCGTCGCCCGGTGTCCACGCCCGTCGTCGCCGCCGCGGTGCGGCAGGTTCTCGCCGCTGAGCCCGGCCTCTTCACGCCCGTCGCCGAACACCCGGCGACCGAGAGATCCCTGGTGCGCGTCCATCGCGAACTTCGCGACCTCGATGAGCACGAGCTCGACACGCTGGCAGATGCAACCCATCGGTCGGCGGAGGTGGTGCGGGTCCATCGCGCGGTGGAGGACGTGCTGGCGCCGCGTTGGTACGACGAGTTCGACCTGCTCTCTTCCGCGACGCGGGCCGTCGAGGGTTCGACCCATCTCGCCGGCCGGCTCGGGCACGTGGTGCTGTACCTGCCACAGCAGGTCGGCCGCCACGCGGCGGAGCTCCTCGGCTCGGTCGCCGACAGGAGTGGCGTCACGGCGATCCTGGGATTCACCGGCGTCGAGCGCACCGACTCGCTCGTCCAGCAGGTCGCAGCCCGCCTCGGCGGCGATGCCACGACCCCACCGGTGATCGAACCACCTCACGCCGACCGCATCATCAGCGTGAGCGACGGCGACGACGAGGTCCGCACAGTTGTCCGCCAGATCGTCGCAGCGCTCGAGGAGGGGGTCGCTCTCGAACGCATGGCGGTGCTCTACGGCACCCCCGATCCCTACGCTCGCCTGCTCGACGAGCAGCTCGCCGCGGCCGCGATCGAACGGTACGGCGATGCGGTTCGCACAACCGCAGAGTCGGTGGTCGGCAGGACGGCGCTCTCGCTGCTCGCCCTGCCGGACCGCGAGTTCCGGCGGCTCGACGTGTTCGAACTCCTCGCCAACAGTCCGATCCGACGCTCCGCCGGCAGCCCGACGCTCATTCCGGTCGCGGCCTGGGAGCGCGTCGCGCGGGCCGCCGGTGTGATCGCCGGCGTCGAGGAGTGGCATCGCCGACTCGATCAGTACGTCGACGATTGCGAGCACGACGCCGATCGTCTCGCCCGCCTCGAACCGGACTCACCCCGTCGTGCCGCCCTGGCGCGGGAGGCCAGCCACGCAGCCGATCTCCGGGACTTCGTGAGCGAACTCAGTGAAGCGGTCACCGGCGGCGCCCCGACACCGGACTGGAGAAGCTGGAGCGCCTGGCTGCGAGGGATGCTCGAGCGGTACCTCGGACCTCCCGACGACTCGTGGCCCGCCGTCGAACATCTCGCCCACGAGCAGCTCGAACGAGCCTTCGATCGGCTGGCCGGACTCGACGAGATCGAGCCCGCAACGACCCTCACCGTCTTCCGACGGACCCTCGAACTCGAGCTCGAAAGTGGCCTCGGTCGGGTGGGCTCGATGGGTGACGGGATCTTCGTCGGCCGAGTCGGCCAGGCCCTCGGTCTCGACCTCGACCGGCTCTTCGTCATCGGCATGGCCGAAGGCACCCTTCCGGCACGGCGGCGCGACGACAGCCTGCTCCCCGATCACGAACGGTCCCTGGTGGGAGACGCCCTCTCGATGCGCAGCGCGGAGAGCCTCGACGAGCATCGCCTCTACCTGGCCGCACTCGCGTCGACCTCAGGTGAGCGAACCCTGCTGTTTCCGAGAGGGGATCTGCGCCGAAGCAGTGAGCGGGTGCCCTCCCGCTGGCTCCTCGACACCGCATCGGCGCTCGATCACCGCCGTCACGACAGTGAGACCTTCGCTGCCGCAGCGCGAGACCCGCAGTGCACCTGGGCGACCGAGAGCCCGTCGTTCGTCGCAGGTCTGCGGCGATGCACCTTCCCACCCAACCGCCAGGAATACGACCTGGCCAGCTTGATGCGCCACCTCGACGACGGACTTCCCGTCGCGGGACATCGGCTCACGGGCGAGTCGGAGGCCTTCCGCGGCGGTGTCGAGCTGATCACCGCCCGATCGAGCCGGGACTTCACCAGGTTCGACGGCAACCTCGTGGGTCGCGTGACATCAGGTGGCGTACGAGCCGACATCGTTGCCCCGACTCGCCTGGAGGATTGGGCGGCCTGTCCACACCGATACTTCATGCGCTCGGTGCTTCGGGTTGGCGAGGTCGACACGCCGGAGGCTCTGCTGCGCATCGCACCCATCGAGCGCGGCAACGTCATGCACGAGGCACTCGACCTGTTCTTCGCCGAGATCTCCGAGACCGACGAGCTTCCCGCCGCCGGCGAGGACTTCACGGAGGTCCATCACCGACGGCTCGACGCACTCGCCCGCGACATCGCCGGCCGGCTCGAAGGGCGGGGTCTCGTCGGTAAGCGGATCTTCTGGGAACGCGATCGCCGCGACATTCTCAACGACCTCCACGAGATGCTTCGGCGTGACGCCCGCCGCGAACGCAGGGGTCGAGTCGTCGGGACCGAGCTCGGCTTCGGGGTCCAGGGCGCCACCCTCGGCCCGGTCGCGCACCAGCTCCCCAGCGGTCGACAGGTGCGCTTCAGGGGGAGCATCGATCGGCTCGAGGAGACTCCGGGGGGTGGTCTCGTTGTGATCGACTACAAGACCGGCGGTACTTCTCGCTTCCGCGGCCTCAGCCAGGAAGACCCCGATCTCGCGGGAACCAAGCTCCAGCTGCCCGTGTACGCATTGGCCGGTCGGGCAGCCGTGGGCCGCCTCGACGCACCGGTGCACGCGGCGTACTGGTTCATCACCGAAGGTCGAGGCGAGTGGCGCTGGATCGGATTGGATGTCGACCAGGGCGTGATGCAGCGCTTCGACGAGGTGGTCGAGGTGATCCTCAGCGGGATCGAAGGGGGCATCTTTGCGCCGCGGCCGCGAGAGCGGGACAACCCGGCCTTCGTCGAGTGTCCGTACTGCGACCCGGACGGACTCGGAACGAGTGAGCTCCGCACCCAATGGATGCGCAAACGCCACGCCCCCGAGCTCTCCGAGTACCTCGCCCTGGCCGAGCCGGAGTCGGTGTTGCATGGCTGACTCCCCCCTGTTCGACCCCGATTCGTTCGAGCCGCTCGACCCCTCGGCGTTCGACTCTCTCTCCGAGGCAGACGGCCCGGTCGTCGGCGGGCCGCCAACCCCACAGGACCAGCCGGACCGCGACCGCATCGCCACCGCGCTGTCCGACACGCTCTTCGTGGAGGCAGGTGCGGGAAGTGGAAAGACCCGCTCCCTCGTCAATCGCATCGTCAGCCTGATCACCGATCCACACGGCGTCCCCCTCCGACACGTCGCGGCGATCACCTTCACGGAGAAGGCGGCTGGCGAACTCCGCGATCGGATCCGCGCGGCACTCGAAGACCTCCGCGACTCGGACGCCGCGTTCGCCCCCGCAGCAGCGACCGCGCTCGAAGAGCTCGATGGCGCGGCGATCTGCACCCTCCACGCATTCGCCCAGCGCATCTTGTCGGAGCACCCAGTCGAAGCGGGACTCCCGCCAACCATCGAGGTGCTCGACGAGATCTCGAGCCAGGTGGCGTTCGATCAGAGGTGGACAGAGCAGCTCGACCGGCTGCTCGACGACCCCGACATGGCCGAGACGGTGCTCATCGCCACAGCCTCGGGCGTCGATGAGCGCCATCTACGCGACCTCGCCGTGGCGTTCAACGACAACTGGGATCTCCTCCGCACTCGCCTTCCTCAGCCTCCAGACGTGCGGGTCGACACCGCCGCCATCGTCGCTGCGGCCCGGGACCTGCTCGCGCGTCGCGACGAGTGCCACTTCGCCGACGACACGATGATGGAACCGCTCGCCGCGCTCGAACGGTGGGTCGATCGCCTCGCCGGAGCCGGCGACGACACCGACAAGATGGCCCTGCTCACCCAGGCCACCGGGAGGTCCGGGGCCCTCCCCAAGGTCACCCGCAAAGGTCGCAAGACCAACTGGCCAGACATCGAGAGCGTGCGGGCTGAGCACCGCGAGCTGCTCGAGAGGATCGACCGGACCCGCTCCGACGCGGTCGACGCGGTGATCAAGGTGCTGGCGTCCAAGATCGCCGACTTCACCCTCGAAGCGGCCGAGGACCGCCGCCAACAGGGCAGGTTGGAGTTCCACGACCTGCTCGTTCAGGCGCGCGATCTTCTGCGCGCCGCGCCCCTGGCCGCAGAGGTCCGCCAGGAGCTGCGGGAGCGGTATCGAAGGCTCCTTCTCGACGAGTTCCAGGACACCGACCCCATCCAGATCGAGCTGGCTGCCCTGCTCGCTCTCGCACCCGAAGCCGATGTGTCGGACGCGTGGGCCGATCTGGATGTCGAGTCCGGGCGCCTGTTCTTCGTTGGAGACCCGAAGCAGTCCATCTACCGGTTCCGGCGCGCCGACATCGGCCTGTTCCTCGAAGCCAAGGACAGGTTCGGCCAGCCTGTCGTGCGTCTGTCCACCAACTTCCGCAGCAGCAGACCGGTCATCGACTGGGTCAACGGGGTCTTCGCCCGGCTCATCACCGAGAGCCCCGGGAGCCAGCCAGGCTACGAACCGCTGCTCGGGTGGCGAGACGCGCCTCCGGTCGGACCTGGGCTGATGGTCCTGGGCGAAGAACCACACGAGGGTCAGATCGCTGCCGAACCACTCCGCGAGCTCGAGGCCGCCGATGTTGCCGCCGCGGTTCGAGCTGCGCTCACCGAGGAGTGGCAGGTTCGCGACGAGCACACAGGCGGCTGGCGTTCCCCCCGGCTCGGCGACATCACGATTCTGCTGCCGGCCCGTACCTCGCTGCCTGCACTCGAACGGGCCCTCGACGACGCGGGGATTCCGCATCGGGCGGAGACCTCGTCGCTGGTGTGGTCCACCCGCGAAATCCGCGATCTCATGATGTGCCTCCGCGCCGTCGACGATCCGACCGACGAGTTGGCCCTGGTATCGGCGCTGCGCAGCGCGGTCTATGGCTGTGGCGACGACGACCTGTACCGCTACGCGGTCGAACACCGCGGCCGGTGGTCACACCAGGCTCCCCCACCCGAGTCCCTGCCGCACGATGATCCGGTCGTCACAGCACTCGGCCACCTGGCCTCGCTCCACGACCGGCGGATGTGGCTGACCCCCTCTGAGCTGCTCGAACACCTCGTCCGGGAGCGCAAGGTCTTCGAGCAGGGCGTCGTCCAGGGGCGTCCGCGCGACGTCTGGCGGCGACTGCGCTTCGTGCTGGACCAGGCCCGCGCCTACGGCGACAGCGAGGGCGGCAACCTCCGTCAGTTCCTCAACTGGACGCGACTCCAATCAGCCGACGGTGCCCGGGTGAGCGAAACCGTTCTTCCCGAGACCGACGACGACTCGGTACGCATCATGACGATCCACGGCTCCAAGGGCCTGGAGTTCCCGATCACGTTCGTCTCGGGGCTCAGCACGCGTCCCGGCGGCGGCCGTCGCGGCGTGGTCGCCGCCTTCCCCCCCGACGGAGGCCCCGCGGTGATCCGGCTGGGGTCGTCTCTCGAGACGCGCGAATACGAGTGGTTCGTTCCGCTCGACGAGCAGATGAGCCATCACGAGAGGCTTCGGCTGCTGTACGTCGCCTGCACTCGCGCACAGGACCACCTCGTCGTCTCACTCCACCGGAAGGAACCGACCGGCCGCGAACAGGCCGACCAGAGCCGCACGAGCGCGGAGCTCCTCGCCGGTGCTGCCGCCGACGCGCAGCACCGCTCGTTCGCAATGTCGGTCGCGCCGACGCAGATGGATCGGCCCGCCGCTGCGATCCAACCCATCGAGATCGATCCCCCCGCCGCGTGGCAGGCCCGGCACGACGAAGCGATGCGCCGAGGCCATCGCCCGCGGTCGCTGAGTGCGACAGGCGTGGCCGATCGCCATCGAGAGCTGCGGCGCGATGACCCCGGCCTCGACAAGGAGCCGCGCGACCTCGACCTTCCTCCGTGGATGAAGGGTCGATTCGGCACGGCCATCGGACGAGCGGTGCACGGCGTCTTGCAGACCATCGACCTCGCGACCGGCGACGACATCACAGAACTGGTCCTCGCCCAGTGCGCCGCTGAGGGGGTCATCGGCTCCGAACCGACTGTGGAGGCGCTGGTTTCATCGGCCCTCGCCAGCCCCACGGTGCGGGCCGCTGCCGCCGCACGCCACTGGCGCGAGACCTACGTCGCTGCCCCGGTCGGCGACGTGTTGATCGAGGGCTACATCGACCTTCTCTACGAGACACCCTCGGGCGGGCTCGTGATCGTCGACCACAAGACCGACGCAGTGCCGGACGAGGCGACGCTCGAGGCGAAGGCCGATCGCTATCGTCTCCAGGCCGCCACGTACGCGCTGGCACTCGGCGTGAGCACCGGCCTCGCAGTCGAAGGCGCAGTGCTGCTCTTCCTCGATCCCGACGGGGCAACGCCCCACGAAATCGTCAACCTCGACGTCGCGATGACCGAAGTACGGAGCACCATCGATCGAGTTGCGTCCGAGGTCTGACTTCGGGCGTCGAGGTTGCCGTGCCCCATCGCCGACTCACATCACTGATCATCGCCGCCCTCTGTCTCCTCGCCGGAGCGTGCGGGGACGGCTCGATTCTGGGCGACACCACGACCGGAGCGCCCGTCGACGGGCTTCCGGCGGTCGACCTCGAGGCCAGCCAGCAATTCGTGCTGGCAAGCGCCGACCGCACCACCGCCCTGCCCTACAGGTTCGAAGCATCGCTCTCGATGGTCATCGACGTCGACATCATGCGGATCGAGGTCGATGGCGACGAGCCGGTGATGCGAGGAACGTTCGACGGCGAGCGCACATGGATGCACATGGACATCGGCGTGATGTTCGAGGACATGGCCGAATCCGAACCCATGCTCGGCTCGATGCTCGATGAGCTGGGCGCCGCCCGCGACATGCTCGTCATGGAGGCGATCCTCGACGACACGGTGATGTACATCCACGCCCCGATGTTCGGGATTCCCCTTCTGTCGTCGGAACTGCCTGGAGATCTCGGCTACCTGGCACATGGCTGGGGTCGGGTCGACCTCGCCTCGCTCCCCCAGTTCGGCATCGACGATCTGTCGTCGATGACCGGCGCCAGTGGCCTCGATCCCTCAGCGGTTCTCGACATCCTGCGCTCGGTTGGCGTGGACGTCCGCGACGACGGCTCCGAGCGGGTGAACGGTGTCGACACCACCCGACTTCTCGCCCCAGCCACACTGACGCAGTTGCTCGAGGCGCAGGGGGGCACCTCCGGCATGCTGGACGGGTTCGGGTTCGACGATGGGTCGCTGCTCGACACGACCGTCGACATCGTCGTCAACATCGACGGGCAGGGTCTGGTGCGCCGGGTGAGCTACGACATCGATCTCGGAGAGTGGATGTCCGCGATGGCGCCAGCGGAGATGGGTGGCCTGTTCGGCGACGTGGAGATGCGAATCGGGATGGAGCTCGACTTCCTCGACTACGGCCACACCGAAGTCGTGCTGCCTCCATCGGATGCGCGAGACATCGGTCCGGCGCTGCGGGGTCTGTTCTCCCTGGCGGCCTGACCGGTTACTCGAGAGCGAGCGGTGGGGGTGAGTACCCGCCCATCAGATCGCCCACATGACCGGCCAGCGCGATCGTGGTGAGGTCCGAGCCGTATGGGCCGACGATCTGACAGCCGATGGGCAACCCCGAGTCGGTCGTTCCGAGCGGGGGCACCGTGGCCGGCAAGTAGGCCATCCCGGTGAGGATCGTCCAGCGCACGATCTCGTGGTAGCCGCGTTGTTCGCCATTCGCCTCGAGGGTTCGGGTGTAGAAGTTGCCCTCTTGGCTGTGGGGGAACGGCGGCACGAAGCCGACCGGCATGATGACCGCATCGACGCCCTCGAACCAGGCCGCCCACGCCGCGCGGATTTCTTCCCGTCGTCGATGGCGGTCCAACCACACCCGATGACCGGGTCCCTCGTCCTCTCCGGCCTGCGAGATCGCGCATCCGACCAGCCAGAGCCCGAGCTCGAATGCCTCTGCGAAATCGACGTCGGGGCGAGATGTGCGATCCACCGCCACCCCTGACGCCTCGAGCGCATCGACCACCCGTTCGGTCACCTGGAGCACCTCCGAATCGACGCGACAGAAGTCGTCGTCGAGCCACGCCGCGACCCGCAGATCGCTCAGGTCCAAGGGTGCGGGGGGAAGCTGGGCAATCCACGGTGGGCGAGCGCGAGCGAGCAGCCCGAGAAGCAGCTCGAGGTCGTCGCGGCTGCGGGCGAGGGGGCCGATCACGTTGACGTCCGCCTCGGTCGTACCGCCCAGCGCGTGGTCGAGGTACCCGGTGCTCGGCACGACACCAAAGCTGGGCTTGTGTCCCCAGATTCCGTTGAACGACGCCGGGAACCGGATCGACCCCCCGATGTCGGTCCCGATCTCGAACGACGTGAAGCCCATCGCAACAGCCGCGGCGGCGCCTCCGGATGACCCACCCGGAACCCGGGACAGGTCCCACGGATTGTTGGTCGTCCCGAACATCTCGTTGAACGACTGAATGTCTCCGGACCAACGAGGCAGGTTGGTTTTGCCGATGATGTTGGCACCCGCCTCGCGCACCGCCTGAACGACGGGAGCATCCACATCGGGCACGCTGTCTCGCAGCTCGACCGCTCCGCCCGTCGACCTCAGCCCCGCGGTCTGCAGCGCATCCTTGACGGTGATCGGAACGCCATGCAGCGGCCCTCGTCGCCGTCCGGCGCTGATCTCTTCGTCTGCCACCGTCGCCCTCTCCAGCGCGGCCTCGAAGTCACGCGTGATCACCGCATTGACGTGGCCGTCCAGCCGCTCGATGCGGTCGATCACCGCTTGGGTGAGCTCGCGGGCACCGAGTTCACGCCCGGCGATGGCCGCGGACTGGCGGGTCGTACTCCACAGTGTCGGGTCGCTCATGGGATCTCCCTCGTCGCTGTTCGGCGCCCGAGTGAGATCCAGCTCAGCCGAACTCGAACCTGAACACCGCCGGGCCGATGGGCGACTCCGTGATGAGGTGGACCTCGCCGGCGATGAGCCCCAGTGTGCCCCACCCCGCATCGAGCCCGCTCATGGCGGCCACCTGGTGCAGCCCGGCGTGGCTGGCCACGAGGGTCTCACCTTCGACCGAGAACAGGACGATCCATTGGCCATCGGGGGTCCGGACGACGTCGTGAACGGTCCCCGAGCCCTCCGCAAGAGCCGGCTGGTGTTTGGTGACGGTGACGCCGTCCCACGTGAACCACGCAGCCTCTGACCACCACACCGCTTCACCAGCTCGCAGCCGTACGTCCGTGACCGGGTTGCCCTCGGACAAGAGGGGCGCACCAGTGGGAAGGTTGACGAGCGCTCCGTCAGGCGTCTGGGCGATCAACCGCTCCGCGACGACGCCCGCTACGAGCTCTGCCGCCTCGGGACCGATCGGACCATCGACCATCGTCCATTGTCCCGGCGGCTGAAGAGCGAGCCAGGACAGAGTTGAGCGGCGCTGCGGTCCAGAGACGAGGGAGAGGGCCAGCTGATCGAGCCCTGCCTCCGCGAGGTCATCCACACCGAGCACCACCTCGACTCCCTCAGCGTCGATGTAGGCGAGCGAACCTTCCGAGATCTCGGCTCCGGAACCCTCGAGTCCGAGATGGGTGAGCAAGCACGACGCATCCACGCTGAGCTCGTCGACCCGGGTCACCGCCAAAGTGGAGGCGGTCGCGGCGATCGTGGCCGTCACTGGCGTTGTGATCACACCTGACGGATCGGCGAGCGGGATCGCGTCGAGCACCCACGACGTGCCGTCATGAAAGCCGGCGATCGGTTGGCGGCGACACGGGCCGTCAGGGATCCAACCGGCCAGACGGGCCACTCCATCGGCACCTCTCGTTGCGCCGAGCACCGTGACGTCGGACGGGAGCTGCGGCAGCGCAAGCCAGCCGTCGCCGTCTGCCACGGACACGGTGCCGCCGATCCAGGCCTGCAGCTGCCCGGACACAAAGCGGTAGTCGACTCCTTCGGCCGGCGCCGACTCCGGTCCCATCACCTGGACCCATCGGGCGAAGGTGAACGCAGCGGTCGTCGAGGTCGCCGCTGCGAGGGCACCGTCTTCGACAGGCTCGATGGCTTCATCGCTCTCTGGGCTGGCTGTTGGGTCCGGTTCGACCAGGCCTGGCGAGGTCGACACCGGAACGTCGCCGCCAGCGGTTTCGGCCGGCGCAGTGGCGGCGGCCGTCGGGGCGGGCTGCGCGACGTCGAGCGGTTCCTCGCTGCTCGGCGGCTCGTTCACCGCCTCCGTCGCTGGAGCGGCGACAGGATCGGCGCCATCGCCGGAGCCGCTGCTCAACATCGCGACGCTGAGCCCCACGATCGCGACCAGAGCCAAACTTCCCATCGCTCCCACGGCTGCGGTGTGACGCCTGGTCCTGGTCTGGGCCCTCGCTCGCACCGAGGCGAGCTGCCCCGAGCCGACGGGGAGCTCCGAACCGGCATCGTGGAGATGGCGCCTGAGACGATCGTCGAAGGAGTCGTTCATGACGCCTCCCTCACTCCGAGTTGATCTTCGAGTTGAGCGAGAGCGCGGCTCAGCCGGCTCTTCACGGTGCCGGGCGCCACGTCGAGCGCCGCCGCCGTCTGGCTCACGGACCAGTCGAGAAAGAACCGGGCCACCACGATGGATCGATGCTCAGCGCTGAGGCTGTCGAGAGCCCGCTCCAGATCGACGTCGAGCACCCGATCTTCACTCTCCGAATCGGAGATCAGGAGGGGCTGCTTGTCGCGTTCGCGACGCTTGCGACGCATCCACGACCGCGCCCAGTTCATCGCCACCCGATAGACCCAGCCCTCCGGATTGTCGTAGGTCCGCACCTGCGACCAGCGCTGGCACGCCCGGGCGAACGCCTCGTCGGCCGCCTCGACACCCAACTCGGGATCGCGAAGGCTCAATCCGAGGGCGCGCGCCATTCGATCGCGGTGCTCGCCGTAGAACTCCTCGAATGAACCATCGGTACGTGGAGTTCTCCCGGTCGGAGCCTCACCCACCCTGTCCCTTTCGAGTTGTATAGCGACCATGCCTGTCCTGACTCCGATGGCGTCTGAGGAGACGCACGAGCCGAACAGTTGGTTCCATCCTCTCGCGAATTTTGCTCCCTGTGAAAGCGGGCGCCCAGCGCAGCGGATCTGAGCCGGTCGCGCCGGTTCACCCGTCGCTCGGTACCTCGGAGATGAGGACCCCAGCATCTTCGAGGGCGCTCGCCACGTGTGAATCGGCCTTCAACCAGGTCCGCAGTACATCGACGTTGTGCTCACCCTTGTGCGGGGCCACAGAACCCTCGGCCACACCCGCCTCGCTGTGGCTGAACCGATACGGCGTTTGGGGAACGCGGCGGGTGGCGCCGTCACGCGCATCGATTTCGACCGAGGTGCCGCGATGGACCGCCGTCGGAGATGCGTAGGCCTCTGCGGTGCTCTTGATGTCTCCCCACGCCAGGTTCGCGGAGTCGAGGGCGTCGTACATCTCCTGGCGCGTGCCAAAGGACGACAGGAAGCCGTTGATCGCCTCGGTCCGGGCAGCGATCTTCGTGTCGAGATCGGCGTCGGCGGGCGCACCATCTTCGATGCCGTGCGTGTCGTGGAGGCACTTCCAGATCCACCGGAAATCACCCGCCGTCAGAACCGGGCCACCGGTCCCCTTCCACACGAGTCCCCCGGCGGCCGTGTAGCGCACATCGTCGAGACCCACGTGGCTCGCGTCGTCCGTCGCGAGGAAGGCGTCCAGCATGCACATGTCGATGTGCTGACCTCTGCCGGTGAGGTCGGCGACCCGCAGCGCAGCCAAGATCCCGATCGTCCCGTGGAGCGAGGCGTTGGTGTCGGCCGATGAGAGATTGAGGTCTGTCACGGGACGCTCGTGCCAGTCTGCGGATCGCTGCAACCAACCGGACTCGGCGTGGAGGATCGGCGCGTACGCCGCGCGCCCGGACTCGGGCCCGTCCTGACCGAACCCGCTGATCGACAGGTAGACGAGCTTGGGGTTGACCTCGGCAAGGCTCTCGTAGCCAAGGCCGTAGCGAGCCATGATTCCGGGCCGGAAGTTCTCGATCAGGATGTCGGCCTCAGCCGCCAGTTGCCGAATGAGATCGGGGCCGCCTTCGGCTCGCAGGTCGACGCAGACGTTGCGCTTCCCGACGTTCTGCTGCGTGTAGTAGCCGGCCAGCCCGGCGCGGGTCCGGCCCCAGTTGCGGGTGACATCGCCTTCGGGCGGTTCCACCTTTACCACATCTGCACCGAGGTCGCTCAGCAGCCGCCCGGCGAACGGACCTGCGAGCACCCGGCTCATGTCCAGAACTCTGACTCCCTCGAGTGGGCGCATGTCTCCCCTTCCGATCGGTTCGCAACCTACTCGTGTGCTCGGCGCCGGGCGCCTGCCAGACTTCACCCATGGCACAGAACGTTCTCGGCGGCGAGCTCGAAGAATGCGGTCGTGACCCGCTCACAGGGTTCTACCGGGACGGGTGCTGCAACACCGGCGCAGGCGACATGGGCGTCCACACCGTCTGCGCTGTGGTGACCGACGACTTTCTGGAGTTCTCCAAAGCCGCAGGCAACGACCTCTCCACGCCGCGCCCTGAGTTCGGCTTCGCGGGACTGGTCGATGGTGACGGCTGGTGCGTCTGTGCGCCGCGCTGGCAGGAGGCGTTCGAGGCCGGTCATGCACCTCCGGTGCGGCTCGAAGCCACGCACATCGCGACGCTGGAGTGGGCGCGGCTGGATGATCTCCGCGCCCACGCCTTCGAGGGCTGACGAACCGACTCAGGAACCGGCACCCTCGCCGCTGATCACTCCGCCGAGCACTCCGGTCCGGATGAGGTCGTGGGTTGCCAGCGTCACCTCTTCGTCGAGAAGAGGCCCACCGACCATGGTGAGTGCGACAACGATCCCGTCGCCCTCGCCCGTCTTGACCACTCGATAGGTCCGGTCGTTGGATTCGGCGAAGACCGTCGTGCGGTCGCCGAGAACGAGGTCGTCGGGCAAGAGCCGCCCCGGATCGAGCGTGGGATCGAGGGTCGCAACCCACAGGGGGAACGCTGTGAGGAAGTCAATGTCCCGCGGCTGGCCGATCAACACGAGCGCGGTGACATCGTCCGTCTCCGGGTCGCTGAGGACCCCCATGATCACCTGGTTGCGCTGCATCGCCCGCATCGGAAAGCCCAGTACTTCGGCGCGGTCTTCGAATTCGGTCTCATCCATGAGGAACTCGGGGAAACGCTCGTTCTGAGATATGAACGTGGCGTTGGCGAGGTTCCAGGAGGTGATCCAGGTGTCCAGGCTCCCGAGTCGAGCGCTGGCCGGTTCCCGGAACGAGGGGAGGAGCGGTGCGGCGATGGTCTGCGGCGACGTGGAGGTCGATGTCGCTTCCTCGGGATCGGAGTCTCCGCACGAGGCAGCGAGCAGCGCGGCGATCACGAGAGCAGCTGAGATGCGGATCATTCAGCGAGGCCGATCCCCGGCGACGGTCACGCGGTGCATGTGGCGACGCTGACCCTGGTAGTCGTTCAGGGCGTAGTGCTGGACGCTGCGGTTGTCCCACATGGTCACCGTCCCTGCCTCCCAGCGAACCCGGCAGCTGAACCGTTCCTGCTCGCAGTGCTCGAACAAGAAGCCGAGTAGGGCCTCGCTCTCCCGCCGCCGCATGCCATCGATGTACTCGGTGAAGGGGCGGTTGACGTAGAGCGCCTTGGCTCCCGTCTCGGGGTGCGTTCGAACGATCGGGTGCTTGGTGGTGGAGTGGGCGTCATCGGAGACGCGGAGGTCCATGGATTGGCGCTGTGGACCGTGTCGTTCCGAATCACCGCCGGAGCCGTACTGCCGCGCTGCCGAATGGACTGCGGTGAGGCCTCCGACGATCTTCTTCATCGTGTCGGACAGCGCCGTGTACGCAGCATGTTGGTTCGCGAAGAGGGTGTCCCCGCCGTACGCGGGCACCTCGAGGGCATACAGCACCGAGCCGAGGGGCGGTTGTTCGAGGAAGGTCATGTCGCTGTGCCATGCCCCACCGAAGTTCACCGTCTCCTGCGGCTCCTTCACGATCGACACCACCTCGGGGTGTCCGTCGAGACCGCCGATGAAAGGGTGGGTCTCGAGCGGGCCGAACCGCTGCGCGAACGCCTTCTGGGCTTCGGGGCTCAGCTCCTGGTCGCGGAACACCAGCACGTGGTGCCGAAGGAACGCCTGCTGGATCGCCGCCAGCGTCGTGTCGCTGAGGTCGGCCAGGTCGGGACCCCACACTTCGGCCCCGAGCGCGCCAGAGAGCGGACGGATGTCGAGCTCGGAGTCGAGGCCCGATCCGACATCGGACGAGACAGCGGTCATGCCCGAAAGCCTACGCGGTACCCGTTCCCCAACCCGATCGGCGAGGGAGCGGTCCCAGTGACGACGCTTCATGCGAAGCAGTCGGGCGAGAGGTGGAGTGGTTCCCGGACACTGGTGTCCGTCTGTGACTCGACCTCTCCTGTGGAGTGGTTCTGCACGGTTTGTGGCGCGGAATGACTCGGGCACCAACGACGCGATCACGGTTTCGGGGATCGGGGTCCCATCATCTGCAGTGCAGCCATCAGCGCGCACATGCAACACCACCTCGGTGTCCACGGCCCCGACACCTGTGGTGAGGAGCTCCTCGACGGCGTCGGCGTGCTGCTGGGCCACGGTTGGCCACACACCCTGGGGTTCACGACGGGACCGGGTGCGCATCAACATGGTGCTCAACAGGGCCATGAGTTTGGCCGCAATCTGCGGTGGGAGCCGCAGGGTGAAGGTGACCATGCCATCGGGTTCGGTGCGCCAGCGCACCGACGTCAACCTCCGCAAGGCAGACCCTCGATTCGCCGAGTCCAACGACCCAGAGCGCATGGTGCCCATCGTCGGCAAGCCGGAGCACCTGCTCATCGGAGTCGCAGGCGACCCGCTACGCACCAACGCCTACGTGTTCGCCCACAACGGCATGCTCGGGTTTCCGGTCGCCCATCGAATCCGCCGCTGACGGGGGAGTTGCTAACGACTCGGCGCCGCCGAGTGAGATCATGGCCTGATGGGAGTCGCTCACATCGTTGCGCTCCTGTGCGGGCTGGCCGCATGGACCCTCGGGGAGTACGCGCTTCACCGGTGGGGCTTCCACCACGCCCGCACCGACCCGCTCACGTCGCTGGTGGCGCGGGAGCACCGCATCCATCACCGTGAGCCCCTGCGCACGTCGCGCGGCCTCCGCTTCATGGCATGGCTGGCCGTGGGGGCGTCCGCCGCACCGCTACTGCTGATCAACGGCACCGCATGGGCCCTGTGGATCGGCTGGTGGTTGGGGTACACGGTCTACGACCGCATTCACTGGCGCGCGCATCATCGAAGCTCCCCCAACCGGTACGAGAGCTGGGTGCGCGCCGGACACCACCAGCACCACTACGGGGCTCCCCGACTCAACTACGGCGTCACGAGCGCGATCTGGGATCACGTGTTCGGTACACGTGTGCCCCGCAGCACGCGGCTCAGCGACTCGTCACCGACCTGAGGTCGACCGGGTCGGCGTCGCTCTGCGATGTGTCGAGCAAGCCGTCGCTCCACAGCATGTCGGCGCCGATCCCGAACACCAGCGTGCCGAGGGTGACAGCAGCCACGAGCACCACGACCACGGTGCCATCGAAGGGTCCCAACACCAGCGCCATCAACGACGCAATCACGAGCCAGCCGATCGACCAGCCGGCGGCCGGCGCAAGGGTCTCGAGCAGCGAGTCACCCCCGAAGGCCGCTGCGAAGGCCACGGCGGGCCCAGCCACGATCAGCGTCCCTGCCATCACCGCCGAGAGGGCCGTATAGGGAGACAGCAGATGCGCTACCAGCGCCGAGACGCTCCATAGGGCGATCAAGACCGTCGCCCGTGATGCGTGGGCTGACCACGGAGGGGCCAGCGCGTCACGATGTCGGAATCCGGGGGCCGGAGGTCGCATGACCATGGGGGAACCACTCCTCGATGAGATCGCCGCGGTGCGACCTCCGAGTGTGGCACATTCACCACTCTCCGTGAATAGTGGGAGTCAAATTCTTGGGAATGACCACTATCCGTGGCGATCTAGCCCTCCAGGACCTGCAAGCGCTGCCGAACTGCGGCGATCGCGTCGATCCCTTCCTCCGGGGTCGCTGCGCACGGGGTGAGGTTGAAGTGGCGGCACCCGGCCTCGAGATACGGCTCCAGGAACTCGACGATGTCCTCGACGGTGCCATGTGGTGTGTACCGCTCGAACTTCGAGAACGGCACCCGGTAGAACCCCTCCATCGCCGGGCCGACGTGGCTCGCCGCGTCGCTTCGATCCGCCCCCACTCCCACCCAGAGCTGGATTCCGTGATCGGGGACGAACCGGCGTCCCGCGTCGTCGGCGGCAGCGGAGAACAACTGCGTCGCATCTCCATAGCGCTCAGCCGTGCACCAGATGCCCAACCACCCGTCGGCGAGACGCCCGGCGCGACGGAGCGCAGCATCGGCTCGGCCACCGACGTAGATCGGGATGGCCGGATCGGGATTCGGCACGATACGCGCCTCCTCGAAGGCGAAGAACTCGCCATCGTGCGTCACGGTCTCGCCTGCGAGCAATCGCCGCACGAGGTCGAGCGACTCGTCTGTCCGTCGCCCTCTGGTGCGGGGGTCGACGCCGCACACCTCGACCTCGTGCCGGTCGTCGCCGCCGACGCCGATACCGAACGAGATCCGGCCGGGAGCCATCTCCGCCAGATTCGACAGCTGCCGCGCGACCGGCATCGGGTGCCGGAGGGGGAGCAGATACACGCCGATGTACATCCCGATCGTCGGGTGAAGGTTGGCGATGCCCGCGGCGAGCACCATTCCGTCGTGCCCGTACCCGGCACGAAAGCTGACGTGATCGGCGAAGAAGACGTGGTCGATCCCGGATTCGGCGACCCGCGCGATCGCGCTGCGCCGCTCTTCCCACGGTCGGCTCCACAGATCGAGTGCAGGCGTGACTCCAACCCGTACCGGAGGTGTCACCGACACCGGTTCTCGATCCATTCGCCGATCTCCTGATCCAGACGATCGCTGTCCGCGCCGTCGAAGTGCCCGAAACCGTGCCGCGCCCCGAGGAACGTCGCAACCTCCAGTTCGCCTCCCGCCTGGCTGTAGGCGAGGGCGGCCTCGTCTGTGATCGACGGTGGAACGTTGCGATCGTCACCGGCGACGACGAGGAGGACGGGCGGCAGGTGGCGGTACGTGCCGGCCCCGACGATCCGTGCGATCGATGCCTGCGCCATCGCGTCCTGCGACCCGAAGTACGCCTCGGTGTTGGAAACCAGGCGCCTCCCATGATCGGTGTCGAGAGCGGCGGCATAGCGGTAACGGGTTAGTGGGTCGACGGGCGGCCACATCGGAACCACACCCGCAACCGCCGGCGGCTCCTCGGGCGCATCGACCCACTCACCGTCGACGAGGATCCGACCTCGGTCCGCCTGGGGAACATCGGTCGCGTCGAGCGATGTCAACCACGCGAGATGACCGCCGCTCGATGCCCCGACCAGCACGACCGCGTCCGGATCGACGCCGAGACGGCCCGCGTTGACTCGGACCCACGCGACCGCCGACCTCACATCGGTCGAACCCCGCGGGTGCGGTCCGGCAGAGCCGCACCGAAAGTCGATCGCTACGACCACGATTCCGCGCGCTGCGAGAGCGGTGTTGTAGCGCTTGCCGGCCCGTCGATCGTTGTCGCACCAGGCACCACCGTGGACATCGATCACGCAGATGCGCCGCTCGGTGGACCGTGGGATCGGTCGCCAGACGCGTACGAGGAGCTCATCGTCACCGTGACGCAGGTAGGGCTCGTCGGTCCGCTCGACGCCGAGCTCCGTCACGACCGGAGGCTCTCGAGGAAGGCGAGCAGGGCGGCGTTCGTCGCGTCGGGCGCCTCTTGCTGATTCCAGTGGCCGATTCCCTCGAGAAGTGTCGTCCCGCGGTGATCGGAGCACATCTGCTCCATCACGCCGACCGAGGGGCCCGGTTGGCCCGGCGTCCCGCCGTGCACCACGAAGTCCTCCAATCCACCGACGAAGGCCGACGGGATGGAGACCGGGGCCATGTGCCAGGGCGCGGTGCGGCTGTGGTTGAGGTCGAAGTTGCGGTACCAGTTGATGCCCCCGGCGTAGCCGCTGGTGGAGAAGGCATCGACGTACACGGCGAACTCCTCCTCGGAGATCCACGGCGGCAGCCCGTCGGGGTAGCCGCCGCCTTCGAGGAGGCGCGTCTGTGTGGCGGGGTCGGGTGGCGCGAGGTCCCTCGGCCGATCGCCCGAGGCCCCCCACAGACTGCGGTGAAGCATGGCGCCCGGATCGACATCGAGCTCCGCCTCGGCGACGCCCGGTTGCTGGAAGTAGAGGATGTAGTTGAACGAATCGCCGAGTGCGGCGCGGAGCATCCCGACGATGCTGAGGGGGCCGCGCGGCAGGTACGGAACGCTCATCGCCATGACGCCGCCGAACAGGTCGGGGCGAAACAGAGCACAGTGCCACGCCACGAGGGCTCCCCAGTCGTGGCCGACGACCACCGGGGCGGCGGCCTCGAAGTGATCGGCCAGACCGACGACGTCGCCCACGAGCTCGAAGATGTTGTACGCCGAAACCTCCCCGGGACGACTGCTGCCGCCATAGCCCCGCTGGTTGGGGACGATCACGTGGTAGCCGGCGTCGACAACGGCAGCGACCTGATGTCGCCAGCTGTAGGCCAGCTCTGGGAAGCCGTGAAGCAGAAGAACGGCGGGGCCCTCTCCGGCGTGGAAGGTCTCGAGGCTCACCCCGTTCACCTCGACTCGCTCCACGGTCATTCCGTTGCTGTCCATCGGGCTCATCTCAGGGCTTCCTCCGCGTTTGGGCGGTCGATCCTCGCAGACGCGAGCGTCGCTCCGATTTCTCGGGACCGGTCGGCGACGTCGGCCCGACGGGTGACCCTTCCCCCGGCTCGCCGCCACGCATGGCTGAGCTCATCGATGCTCTCGGGCGGCCCAGAGAACGCCCCCGTCTCCAGGATGGTCAGATCGGGAAGGCGTGCCGCAACGCCATCGAGGATCTGCTCGGCGACGACGGCCCGGCGCATCCGCTCCGGGGACCCGAAGAATGCCGCCAAGCCCTCGTCGCCGGATTGCCCCGTTCGCAGCCACGTGGTGTACGGGTCCACTGCCGGATCGACCACGACGATGGCCGCGGGCATGAACTCTCGCCGCAACGCCGGCGATCCGCAGTACGCCGAGAGAAGGGAATGTGCTCCGGTGCCGGACCCGACCAGCAGCCCGGCCTGCGCATCGAGTGACTGATCGACCCGATGGCCGAGCACCCAGCGCAGCGCGCGCTCTGCGTCGAGCATCGCCGCAGGGTGCTGTGAGGTGTCCAGATCCCGGGGCACCGCGTCGAAGGTCGTGATGCCCGCTCGTGCCAGCTCGCCACTGTCCACCAGGCCGGATTGCCCGTGTGCCCAGCCGCCTCCGTCGATATGGAGCGCCCAGGGCCACTCGGTGGGCCGATCGACGGCTGCGACGATGGGGCGATGGCGGGTCATCAGGAGCGCCATCCCGTCGATCTGCGCGTACTCGACAGCGCGACGCGAAGAGCCCCTGATCACTCTCGGAGACTAGTTCGGCTCCCAGAGCAGGCTGTCGGGGAAGAACTGGCTCCATGCGAACCAGAAGGCTTCGTGTGTCGCGAGCTCGTTCCCGTCCTCGTCGTGGGCGACGTAGCCAGCCCCATCGCTCGAGACCACGACCCGCTGCAGCTCTGCGGCCTCGCCGTCAGCCAGCTGGTCGAGGTCTGCCACAGCGAAGGCCACGGGAGTGCCGTCGGGTGCTTCGACGCCGACGACCGCATCGTGGACCTCGAGTCGATCGTCGACATCGCCGATCGGGAAGATCGGCCCGTTGTCATCCCGGCCCGCCAGCGGATCGAGGTCGTACTCCCTGCCGATCCCGCCATCCTCGGCGACGATCGTCGTATCGGGGTGCGCGGCCTTCCAATCGGCCCACGTGGACACCCGCACGGTCAGCTGCTCCAGTTCGATCTCGGCCGCACGGTGTGACCCGGTGACGGCTCGCCCGGTGAAGGTGTCGTACACCGACAAGCTGTCGAGGTCGTACATCACCTTGTTCGATCGGCTGAGGAGTCCCGAGGTTCGCATCACCAGATGGCGCGACGTGTCGGGCACGTCGTCGGTGAGGTACGCCTGCGCCGAACCACAGAGCGTGCAGTACGGGATCGCGATGCGCCGCCCACCGAGCTCGTCGTTGACCATCTCGTGGATTTCCATCTGGTTCTTCGGGTAGGCACGAGCCTCGCCGTTGACGACGATCCCGAACACAAGCCGCTCGTCGGGATACCAGGACCCTCCCGCTGCGTCGGTCACCGCCGGATTGTCGAGCGAGGGGATGCAGCCCCTCCCCCTGCAGGGCTCCGTCGCGCCGAAGGCACGGTCGTCGATGAACACACCGCCCCAGCCCACGAGCCGGAGATCCATGTCGACCGGCTCGGCGAACAGGTCTCCCCACCTCGGATCGAGCACCCCGAGGAACCCCACCTTGAGGGCGTCATAGCCCGGTGGCGCCGGCACATCGGCAGCGATCAGCTCGTCGGTTGCGGACTTCCAAGGGGTGGCGGGATCCACCGCGACGTCCAGCTGTTCGAGTGCGCCACCGAGAAGGATCGCCGACTCATGGCCAGGCGGGTAGAAGCGGAGCATGTCGGCGAGAACCCAGGCCGCCCGCTGGTCCTCGAATGCGACGACGTCGTCGACGAGGCTGTGGGCGAGGAGCGTGTCGAAGCCCCGGATGAGCGCCGCAAGAGCCTCTTCGAGCTCGGGGGCCTCGTCAGGCTGGTCGGCTCCATCGGCTCCATCGATCGAGGTGGTCGAACTCCCGTCGGTGGTCTGCTCCGCAGAGACGGACGACGTCTCCGCCGGATCGCTATCGGACGAGCAGGCCGTCGCGGCCAGGACGAAAGCCAACAGCATGCCGATGATCTTCATGTGGTGTCGAACCGCCGCCGACCCGTTCTGGTTCCCGATGTGACTGTTCGACTGCCGACGGTCGCCAGCTGTCACTCCGCCGTCCAGCGGATCGGCAGGTGCTTGGGGCCGCTCTGGAAGTTGGACACCAGTCGCTCAGGAGCCCCGTCGAGACGGATGTCGTACAGGCGCCACAGGACCTGACCGAACATCGCGCTCATCTGGCGCCTCGCGAGATGGCTGCCCAAACAGAAGTGGGGGCCGGCCCCGAACGTCACGTGGTCGTTGGGTGAGCGAGCGATGTCGAACCGGTCGGGTTCGTCGAACACAGCCGGATCGCGGTTCGCGGCGACGTGGTACACCACGACCTTCTCGCCCGCTCGAATGGTCCGCTCGCCGAGCTCAGTGTCCCGTGTTGCTGTACGCCGAAAGTGCACAACAGGTGGCGCGAAGCGCAGCATCTCTTCGATCGCACCCGGGAGAAGGCTCGGATCCGCGATGAGGCGGTCGTACTCATGTCGGTTGTCGAGCAGTGCGAGGAGCCCGCCCGGGATGCCGTTGCGCAACGTCTCGTTGCCTGCGACGGCGAAGAGGAAGAACATCGCCTCGAACTCGACGTTGGTGATCCCCCCTTCGTGATCCTCGGCGGCGAGCAGGGTCGAGACGATGTCGTCGCCGGGAGTCGCGCGCTTGTGCTCCGCCAGATCGTGGGCGTATGTGTACATGTCGGCGAGGCCCTCGCGCGAGCGCGGGTCCGGCATGCGGCCGTCTGGCCCCCGTTCGATGGCATCGCGCAACGCACGACTGCGCTTGGCCATCTCCGACGCCGTGGAGGGATCGAACGAGTCGGACCCGGCGTACTCCTCGTCCTGGTAGCCGATCACCCGGTTGCTCCAGTCGAAGAGCAGCATCCTGTCGCTCTCGGGTACGCCCATGATCTCGGCGAGCGTGAGCAGCGGGAGCTCGGCTGCGATGTCCTTGGCGAAGTCGGCCCGACCGAGATGCGCCACCCGGTCGACGATGGCGACAGCCTGCTGCTCGATCCACTCTTCGAGCGACGTGATCGCCCGCGGGGTGAAGGAGCGGTTGAGGAGCCGGCGAAGGCGGCTGTGCTGGGGCGGATCCTGGTTGAGCATCATCCGCTGCACGAACGTCAACATGTCGTCGCTGATCGGGTCGCGGATCTGCGTCGCGCCGATATGGGACGAGAAGCGCTCAGGATCGCGCAGAACGATGTTGACCAACTCGTGGGTCAGAACAGCCCAGTATCCGGGGCCCTCGTCCCAGCCGAGGACCGCCGGTTCGTCGATCCAGTGCACAGCGCCCTGGCTTCGTAAGTCGGCGATGAGGTCGTAGGGCACTCCATCGCGATAGGTCGACGGATCGAACAGGGCGACGCTCACGGATCCATCATGCCTCGCCGCCGAGCGGAGAGGTCGACTCCGTGTGGCACCCTGGAGGGAATGTCCGAACCGGCGTGGTTCCGGTGAGCGACGGCTCGCACTCCATGCGGCGACCCGGCTTGCTCTCCCTCACGCGCACGTACATCCGTAACGTGTCCGAGCACCACACGCTGCTCGCCGCTGGCGGGGTCGCGTTCAATTTCGCCATCGCGCTGGTCCCCGCGGTTGTCTCGCTGGTGTCGCTCTATGGCCTCGTCGCCGAACCCGACGACGTGGGCACCCAGCTCGAACCGCTCACCGATGCGCTTCCCGACGAAGCCGCGGCCCTCGTCGTCGCGCAGCTCCGAAGCGTCACGACGATCTCGACGGGTGAGGTCACCGTGGGCCTCGTCATCGGCGTCGTGGCCCTCGTCTGGCTGGTGTCGAACGCCTTCAACTCGCTCGTGATCGCCATCCGGATCGCCCACGGTCGCAAGAGCCCCCACAACTGGATCCAGGGTCGACTCTTCGCCATCCGGCTGTCGTTGTTCGCCCTCATCGTCACGACCGTCGTGGTGTGGGCGCTGATCGCGTTGCCGCGCACCCTCGATGCGGTCGGTGTCGGCGACACGGCGCGCGATCTTCTGTCGCTTGCCCGATGGCCGTTGGTCCTGCTCTTCGTCGCCGGATCCCTGCAGTGGATCTATCGAAGCGTCGTCGGACCTGCCGCATCGATCAGGGCACGCCACATCGCAGTCTTGATCGGCGGCGCGATCCTGGTGGGCGGAACGGTCGGGATGGCCACCGCCGCCAGCAGCGCCGATCGGCTGCAGGCGACGTTCGGCACGCTGGGCGCGGTAGCGGTACTGCTGGCGTGGCTGTATCTCTCGGCCGTCGCGGTGCTCTTGGCCGCCGAGGCCGAATCAGTCCTCAGCGCTCGTGTCGGCGGCTCGAACCGGCGGCGTCGGTGGGGTCGCAAGAACGAAGAACGTCATCCCCGCGGCGGCAAGCACGGAGAGAATCGTGAATCCGGACCGATAGCTCCCCGTGACATCGGCCAGGATGCCGGCGATCAGAGGCCCGAGAGTGGTCCCGAGCATCACGATCAATGAGCTGATCCCCATGATCGCCCCGAACGACGACGACCCGAAGTAGTCCGCCCGCAACGCCTGCATGAGCGGACCGCGGGCACCCCACGCGAAGCCGTGGAGCACGACGAACAGCCACACCATTGCCCCCGACGTCGCATACGCCAGCACCAGGATGCCCGCTGCGTGGCCCAACATCGCGAGCGAAGCGATCAGCCGCTTGTTGACCCGGTCGCCGAGCCAGCCGCCGACGGCCATCCCGACCAGCTGCATCAGTGGCAGCGCGCCCAGGAAGAAGCTTGCCTCCTGGAGCGAGTAGCCGCGCTCCCCCTCGAGGTACAGCGCGAGGTGTGCGAGAACCGCACCCACCACAAACAGTGCACTCATGTGCCCGAGCGAGATCATCCAGAACGCTCGGGTCCTGATCGCCTCGGCCGCGGTGAAGTGGATCTCGGTCAATCCTTCGGCCCTGGGGAGGTCGGCGGGAGCGGTGTCTTCGCCGTCAACCCGCTGACCGAACTCGGCGGGTGACCCGTCGAGCACCCGCGCCAGGACGAAGATGACCGCGCTGCCCACAAGCCCCGAGACGCCCGCCGTGCATCGCCAGCCGACGCGGTCGACGAAGAACACCACGACGGTCACGGCGGCGCCACCGATCGCGAACCCCATGCTGCCGAAGGCCAACGCCCGCGCCCGCTTGCGCTCGAACCACTTGACGATGGCCACCGTCACGGTCAGGAAGCCCGACAACCCCGCGCCGATCGAGATCACCAGGAACGCCAGGAAGAACTGCCACAGACTCTGGATCTGGCTGAACGCGACGAACCCGATCCCGAGCATCACGGCGCCGGTTCGAGCGACGCGACGTGGGCCGAATCGATCGAGCATCCAACCCTGCAGCGGACCGAGCAGCGCAGACTCGGCCCGGTTCATGGAGTAGGCGGCGCTGAGGGTGGACTTGCTCCAGCCGAACTCCTCTTCGAGCACCACCGCATAGGCCCCGAAGGCCTGCAGGATCAGTGCGCTCTGGAGGCCCTGGATGATCGCGCCCGCCCGCACCACCTTCCATCCGCGGAAGGTCGATCGGAGGCGCGGCACCGACCCATCCTGTCGCATCCTCGCCACGGCCGCGCGCTCCCCGGCTGGCTACGATCCGGCCGTGACCAGCAACGTTCCGATCGAGCCGGCCGAGCTGCACATCGCGCACAGCGCGGGTGCCGCGGACGCACCCACCCTTCTGTTCCTGCACGGTCTCGGCGGGACCGGCGCTGTGTGGGGCCGGGTCGCCGCACTCGCCGACTGGCCAGGTGACGTCGTGCTTCCGGATCTTCGCGGGCACGGCGCGTCGCCCTGGACACGCACGTACTCCTTCGGTGCGATGGCCTCCGACGTGGCGGGGCTTCTCCCCGAGGGGCGGCCCGTAGTGGCCGTGGGTCACTCGATGGGCGGTGCGGTTGCGCTGGCCCTGGCGTCGGGTTGGTTCGGTGTCGAGGTCGCCTCCGTCTACACCGTGGGCATCAAAGTGGAATGGACCGACGAGGAACTCGCCGGGATCCCTCTTATCGCATCCAAGCCTCCCCGGGAGTTCGACGATGAGGCCGGCGCACGCGAATGGGCGGCCAAGCTGGCCGGGCTCTACGGCGTGGTCGAGCTGGACGACCCGATCCTCGACCGAGCGATCTCGCCGGCAGGCGCAGGCTGGCGCGCTGCGCTCGACCCCCGCGCAGGCCTCGTCGGTCCGCCGCCGCTCAGACCTCTGCATCACGCCATGGGAGACACGCCGGTGATGCACACCCTCGGGGAAAACGACCACATGGTCGATGAGGCCACAGCGGCCTCGATGGGCGCTCCCGTCGAGGTCTTCGCCGGTGCCGGCCACAACGCGATGGTCGAACGTCCAGACGAGGTGTGGGCCTCGATCGAGCGCTTCTGTCGTCCGTGAGGATCAGTCGCCGGCTGCGACCTCGGTGATGAGCCAATCGCGCATCGCCGCTGCGGCAGGCGACAGCGTCCGGTCGGCCAGGGCGAGGATCTGGAAGGGCCTATCGGTCCGCACCTCACGGTCTCCCAGGCGGACCAGGGATCCGCTGCTCACCAGCGGTCCGACGATGTGGTGCCAGCCGAGAGCGACGCCCTGGCCCGCCATCGCCGCATGGAGGGTGAGGCTGTAGTCGCTGAACCGGGCGCCGTGGGTGATGGGTGGACCCTCCCAGCCCGACTCGTTCAGCCAGGTCGCCCAGTCCATGCGAGGTCGGTAGCGCTCAGTGAGGTGCAAGAGCGGCAGCTGCGCTGCCAGGTCGTCGAGACCGACGCTAGACGGGTCGGCCACGAGGCCGGGTCCTGCGACCGGGTAGATCAGCTCACGGGCCAGGAGCCAGCGCTCGAAGCCGGGCCACGTGCCGTGCCCATGCGGAATCCACAGGTCGGCGCCATCGGTTCCGACGTCGCCGTCGGTGTCATCGGTCGAACATCGCAGCTCGATCTGTGGATGCTCGTGCTTGAACCGAGGGAGTCGGGGAAGCAGCCAATGTGTCGCGAACGACGTCGACACCGAGAGCTCGACGCTCCGATCGGCCTGCGACGCCTGTCGGACGCTTGCCACAGCCGCGTCGAGACGTCCGAACGCCGCCCCCACCTCCTCCGACAGCCGAGTACCTTCAGCCGTCAGCGTGGCACCACCCGAGCCTCGGTTGAACAGCGGCGTGCCCAACTCGGACTCCAACCGCTTCACGGCGTGGCTCACCGCCGGCTGACCGATCCCCAGCTCAGCGGCGGCCGCGGTGAAGCTCTCATGTGACGCCGCAGCCGCAAAGACCCGGAGCCACCGGTCGGGAATGGTGTCGGTGCGGCCCGGCCGGTCATTCATCAAATTCATGATGGCATGGATCAATCGGGGGATTCCCACGCCAGTGACGTGCGATTAGCGTTGAGAACACGATGTGGACCGCAGTCCAGACATGACTGCAACACGAGGAGAGCCTGTGACGACGATCGGCTTCGTCGGGCTCGGCAACATGGGTGGACCGATGTGTACCCGCCTCGCTCAGGCCGGCTATGACATCGTGGCGTTCGACCTCCGCGAGGAGGCCGTGGAGGTGGTCGCGGTCGCGGGGGCACGGCGCGGAGCGTCCGCCGTCGACTGCGCGACGCAGGCGGACCTTCTTCTCACCTCGCTTCCTCGGCCCGACCATGTCGAAGCGGTGATGGCGGGCGACAACGGTGCGCTGGCCGCGCTTGCGCCCGGATCGATCTGGGTGGACCTCACCACCAACCGCCGGGACTTGGTCGAGCGACTGGCTTCGGAGGCTCCTGAGGGGGTCACGGTCGTGGACTCACCTGTCACCGGCGCGGTCGATGGGGCGCGCAACGGTCGACTCACTCTTTTCGCCGGCGGCGCCGACGCGGATCTCGACCGGGTCGTGCCGGTTCTCGACAACCTCGGGCTGGTGATCCGCAGCGGGTCGCTCGGCGCGGGCAACGTCGTCAAGCTCGTCACCAACCAGCTCTGGTTCATCCACGCAGCGGCAATCGGCGAAGGGTTCGCGCTCGGGATGGCCAACGGCGTGGACCTCGACACGCTCTGGTACGCGATCAGGGAGTCGGTCGGCGACTCGTTCGTAGCGCGCCACGATGCACCGTCGATCTTCGCCGGTCACTACGACCCCAGCTTCACGCTCGATCTGTGCCTCAAGGACCTGTCGCTCATCGCGGAGCTGGCCTCGACGCTCCCGACCGATCTCCCCATGACCGAACGGGCGCATGAGACGTTCACTCGCGCCACCGACCGGTACGGACCAGACGAAGGCGAGCTCCACGTCGCCAAGCGCATCGAGGACGACGCCCAGCTGTCGTTCCGATTGGACGGTGACTGGACGCCGCCCTGGGAGCAGTGACGATGGCGATCACCGACATCGACGAGCTCGTCGACGCGGACCGATACCCACTCGGCCGACCGGGCGACCCTGCCTACCGGGACGCGGTCGACGCGGCTCGAGTGGGGCTGAGAGCAGACGGGTGTGCCGTCGTGAAGCAACTCGTCCGCCCAGACGCCGTCGCGGCGCTCAACGGCGAGATCGTCTCGCAGAAACACACCACCCACTTCAGCCGCGAGACGATCAACCCGTACTTCCACTTCCACCACAGCCCCGACTTTCCCGAACGGCACCCGATGAACACGTTCATCGAGCGGTCGAGTGGCTTTATCCCCGGCGACTCGTGGGATCCGAGCGGATCCATGAACGCGCTGTTTCGGGCGCCCGAGGTGGCTCGGTTCGTTGCGGACTGCCTCGAGATCCCCGAACTGCACTGCTACGCCGACCCCTTGGCGGGCCTCACCGCCAACATTCTCGACCCGGGGCAGCTGTTCACGTGGCACTTCGACACCAACGACTTCGCCGTCACCGTGCTCGTCGACGAGGCCGACGACGGCGGCCTGTTCGAGTACGTCCCCAACATCCGGTCGGGGTCAGACGAAGGGTTCGAGCGCATCCAGGCGATTCTCGAAGGCGGGCGCGAGGGCGTCGTCACCCTCGACCTCGAACCCGGCGACCTGCAGATCTTCCGCGGGCGGTATTCGCTCCATCAGGTGACCCGTGTCCCCGAGTCGAGCCGCCCCCGCCACGCGGCGATCTTCGCCTACACCGCCGAGCCGGGGGTGATCGGACGGGTCGAACGCACCCAGCAGCTGTTCGGGCGGGTCCTGCAGGAACACCTCGACGCCGAGAGAGAACGAGTCCGCGGCGACGCCCTCACCGACTGAGCCTCGACCCTGCTCCTAGGGTGAGCGGCGTGGACAGCCCGACCAACGTGTGCGTCGTCCTGCTCGACTCGCTCAACCGCCACATGCTCGGCAGCTACGGCGGCGACGAGTTCGATACTCCCAATCTCGACCGGTTCGCAGCCCGCGCCACCCGCTTCACGAACCACGTCACCGGATCGCTCCCCTGCATGCCCGCGCGGCACGACATCCTCTGCGGCGCGCTCGACTTTCTGTGGAAGCCCTGGGGTTCGATCGAGATCTGGGAAGAGCCGATCACCCGTGTGCTGTCTGGTGCCGGCGTCACGACGTTCCTCGCCACGGACCACCCGCACCTCTTCGAGTCCGGCGGCGAGAACTACCACGTCGACTTCTCCGGGTGGGAGTACGTGCGGGGACACGAGGGCGACCTGTGGCGCACCCACCCCGATCCATCGTGGGTCGGCACGCCTGCCCTGCCCGCCCGGTCTGGTGGGTGGTTCTTCCAGCAGCAGTACGGCATCGACCGACTCGAACGAGGCTACGACCGGTCGCGCACCTTCTTCCGGGACGAAGAGGACTACCCGGGTCCGCGCACGATGCGTGAGACGGAGCGCTTCCTGCGAGATGCCACGCCGCACCACGACCGGTGGTTCGTGTTCGTGGACGAATTCGACCCGCACGAGCCGTTCGACACGCCAGAGCCGTGGGCCTCCCGCTACCAGGACGGGCCATGGAACGAGGAGTGGATCATCTGGCCGCCGTACGCCCATGGAGTCCTCTCCGCGGGCCTCATGACCGAGGCCGAAAGGCGGCACGTGCGGGCGAACTACGGAAGCAAGCTGTCGATGATCGACCACTGGTTCGGTCGGGTGCTGGACGTCTTCGACGAGCGGGACCTCTGGGGCGACACCGCGCTGATCGTGTGCACCGACCACGGGCACTACCTGGGCGAGGAGCGTGACGGACGCGACGTGTGGGGCAAGCCGAACGTGCCTCACTATGAGCCGCTCGGGCACACACCCCTTCTGATCCACTGGCCTGGCGTGGAGGGTGGCGGTGAGTGCACCGCGCTGACCACCAACGTCGACCTGTTCGCCACGATCGCCGACGCTTTCGACGCCGACGTCCGCCAGACCACGCACGGGCGATCCCTGGTGCCGCTGCTGACCGGCGAGGTGGAGGCGGTTCGGGAGTGGGCACTGGGCGGAGTGTGGGGCAGGTGGGTCCAGGTCACGGACGGGCGGCGGAAGTATGCACGTGGATCCGTCGAGGGCAACCGGCCGCTCTCGATGTGGTCCAACCGTTGGTCCACGATGCCGACCCATGTTTCGGGCTTCGACGGGCTGCCGCTTCCGGATCAGCGGGCGTGGCTCGACACGATGCCGGGGAGCGAGATCCCAGTGATCCGCCAGCCCTACGACGCCGACGACCCGTTGCCGTTCTGGGGCGCGGGACGAGCACAGCAGGAGACACACTTCCTGTTCGATCTCGACGTCGATCCAGACGAGCAGGAGAACCGAGCGGCCCGAGGCGAATCAGTCGAGGCCGACATGCTCGAACTTCTTCACGTCGCGCTCCGCGAGATCGACGCCCCCGAGGAGCAGTTCACCCGCCTGAGAATGGTGCCTGGCACCTAGCGTTACGATTCGTAACACAAAGTGCCAGGCACCTGGATCGGCTGTTCACCTCGCACTTCGGCACCAACGACGTCGCGCTCCACCCGCGTCGCAGGGTCTTCGGCAGTTCCGATGTCCATAGCTGCGGCTTGTGACCGCTCACACCATCCAGAAGGACTCACGCCCCGACTCCCAAGGCGTCACGCAGCCCGCTTTCCAGGTCGAATCGCGGCGCAAACCCCAACGACTGCAGCTGGGTGGTGTCAGCGAAGAGTCGTGAGGGGTCGCCCTCGGGCCGCTGGAGCGCACCGAGTTCGGCGTGGCCCGGTCCATCGACCAGCCGCTCTGCCAGCTTGATCAGCGCGGCCACCGGAACAGGCGTGCCGCTACCGATATTGATCGCGTCGTTCGCCGGGGCATCAATCAGCAGCGCCAACGCACGGGCAATGTCGCCGGTGTGCAGGAAATCGCGTTCCTGGCGCCCGTCTGTGCAGGGCACCGCCCTGCCGCGCCGTAGGCCCCGCGCAAGATCGCCCAGAAGACGGCCCTCCGGTTCGCCGGGGCCGTAGCAGAAGAACAAACGCGCCCAGGCGACCGACAGCCCCAGTGCTGTGGCCCCGCGGACCATCGCCAGCCCCGTCGCTGCTTTCGCCGCGCCGTAGAGCGTCGACGGGCGCAGGGCCGTGTCTTCGCCGAGCCGCTCGGTGGACCAGTCGTATTCGGCGCAACTCCCGGCCGCGATTGCCCGTCGTCCGCCTGCCTCGGCGAACTCCTCGGCGAGCATCAGCGTCGCACGCGTCCAGTGCAAGTTGGCCCGCGACGTCCAGCGGTCCGGACCGTCGTACCAGGCCAGGTGAACCAGCACCTCAGCGCTGGCGCTTCGCACCGCGTCCTGGCGAGAGCGGTCGTCCAGCAGATCGCAACGGATGGTCTGTACACCGTCGACGTCACGGCGCCCCAGGGCCACGACCTCGTGTCCCAAACCCTCGAGGGTCGCAACGACCGGGCGGCCGATGAGGCCGCTCGCTCCGGTAACCGCGATCCGATTCGGCACGGATCAGGTGATCCGCATGGACGGCACCGCGGTCACGAACTGGGTGCCCAGGGCAGCCAGCCCCGCCAACTGCGAGGTGATCTCGTCGCGCAGGTTCCATGGAAGGATCAGCACAAAATCGGGCGGCGTCGACTCGAGACGCTCCACCTCGTGAACGGGAATGTGGCTGCCTGGCAGGAGCGTTCCTTGCTTGGCCGGGCTGCGGTCCACGCAATAGGCCACCAGATCCGGCCCCACGTCGCAATAGTTCAAGAGCGTGTTGCCCTTGGCGGCGGCGCCGTAGGCGGCAACGGTCTTGCCGTCGGCGCGAGCCTGCCGGAGGAACGCCATCAGTTCGTCGCGGACGGTTTCGCACCGCGCTGTGAAGCCCCGATAGCCGGCGACCTCCTCGAACTGGGCGGCGGCCTCTGCCGAACGCACCCGTGCCACGCCGGCGCGCTCGCTGTGGGCAGCATTCTCGAGGCAGGCAAACACCCGCAGCGAGCCGCCGTGTGTACCCAACTCCTCGACTTCGAACACCCGCAGCCCTGCATCAGCGAAGATCGCCTCCACGGCAACGAGGGACAGGTACGAATAGTGCTCGTGGTAGATCGTGTCGAACTGCCCACTGCGGATCAGGTTCAACAGGTGAGGGAATTCAACGGTGTAGACCGCGTCGCCGGTGAGGAGGCGCGCCACGCCACGGACGAAATCGTTGATGTCTGGCACGTGGGCCAGAACGTTCGCGCTGCAGATCAGATCCGGTTTCTTGCCCTCGGAGGCCAGTCGTTCGGCGAGCTCCTCGGTCCAGAACTCCACCAGCGTCGGCACGCCCCTTTTTTCTGCCTCTGCGGCGGTGTTGCCGGACGGCTCCACGCCCAGCACGGGCACCCCGTGACCGCCGAAGTACTGCAGTAGGTAGCCGTCGTTGGAGGCAATCTCGACCACCAGGCTGTCTGCGCCAAGCTCGAGTTCGCTGACCATCTTGTCTGCGTATGTCTCGCAGTGCTTCAGCCACGATTCCGAGTACGACGAGAAGTAGGCGTACTCGGCGTTGAAGATCTCGCTCTCGGGCACGGCGTCGTCGACCTGGACGAGCCAGCAGGCCCGGCAGACCCGTGCATGAAGGGGGTACACCGCCTCTGGCGCGTCGAGGCCGTCGGCCGCGATGTACGAGTTGGCCAGCGGTTGAAGGCCGAGGTCGACCAAGGTGTCTCTCAGCGGCGCGCCACAGCTCCGGCAGGTCGGGTCGCTCATGAGGCCGCCTCGCACATGGATTGGTACGTCGCGATCTGTTCGGAACACAGGTCCCGAGCGGCCTCGCCCCTCGACCAGCGCCCGTACCAATCGGCGGTCATCGCGGTGCAGTCTTCGAACGTCAGGGCCGGGTGCCAACCCAGAGCCGTGTTCGCTTTGGTGCAGTCGAGCCGCAGCACGTTTGCTTCGTGCAGATCGGCGCCGGTCTTGTCGACCACGACGCGACCCTGGCCAAGGGCAGCAACGACAGCATCGGCAACGGCAGCCACCTCGCGCTCGTCACGGCGTTCGGGGCCGAAGTTCCAACCCTCGTCGAAACCCTCCGCTGCCCACATCGCCTCGGCCAGCATGAGATAGCCGCGCAACGGTTCCAGCACGAATTGCCACGGGCGCACCGAGCCCGGCGAGCGGAGGGTGACCTCGCCGGCTTCGCCCAGACAGCCGCGCACGATGTCGGGGATCAGCCGGTCCTCGGCCCAATCGCCGCCGCCGATGACGTTGCCGGCGCGCACCGCGCCGATACGCGCCGGATGCCCGACCTCGGCATAAGGCGCAAAGAAGGAGTGGCGCATAGAGGCGATGGCGATCTCTGCCGCGCCCTTGGATGCCGAGTAAGGGTCCCAGCCACCCATCGGGTCGCCTTCACGGTAAGCCCAGATTTGTTCTGTGTTGTCATAACACTTGTCCGATGTGGCGCATACGACAACGCGGGCCGAGGTCGCTCGCACGGCGTTCAGGACGTTGACCGTGCCCACGACGTTGGTGGCAAAGGTTCCTGCGGGGTCGCGATACGAGTGGCGTACGAGTGACTGAGCTGCAAGGTGGAACACTATTTGACACATTGACGATCCGAGCGCCTCGGAAACCCCCGACGCGTCATTCATGTCGACATAGTGCGAGGTGATGGGAAGCTTCAGCAGCGCCCAGAGGTTCGGTTCGGTGGCTGGTGCCAGCGCCAGCCCTGTCACCGCGGCGCCAAGCTGGTGCAGCCATGCAGCGAGCCACGCGCCCTTGAACCCAGTGTGGCCGGTGATCAGGACCCGCTTGCCTCGCCAGAAGTCCGGGTTCACTGCCAGACCTTCCGATGCGCGTTGCCAGAAACCAGGTGCGCACCAGTTCGTGGCGTTGGCCGAGGGTGTCCATCGGCTGCCAGGAGCCCCTGGTATTCGATCGCGGCCAACTGCTTGCCGTGAGCGCGGCCCCGTGGGCGCGCTTGCTCCCTGATGGTCCGGGGGAATTCCAGACCGCCCTCGACCGCCGGTGGCACCAGGAAGAAACCGCTGTTGATCACGCCGCCCTCGCCAATGGAGCTTCAGAGAACTCGCGGACCTGTCGGCTTTCGATTGCCAGAGTTTACCGAAAGCCGCGGGGCGGTCCCTTCGCGTAGGTCACCCGCCTCGGGATCATCGGTACTGGTGCCTGGCACCTAATGTTACGATTCGTAACACAAAGTGCCAGGCACCTATTCGGTGCGGAGGTGGGGGTCGGCGGCCCTGCGTACTCCGGTCGCGGCGACGACGACGAGGGCGAGGCTCGTGACCATCAGGGCCGAGTGCACCAGCTTGAAGGTCGCGTCGTGGCTCGAATCGAGCAGGATGCCCGTGCCCCGGACCAACCAGTAGACGACCGTCCACCCGGCCAGCACGCCGAGCGTCATCGCACCAGGCCGTCCGCGGCACAGCCACAGCAACGTCAAGAGACCCAGCACCAGGAACACCGCTGCGGCACCCACTCGCCATCCGACACCGAACCCGTCGAGGTCGTCGTCGGCCAGCACGTTGCGGATCCGCGAGACCCACAGGAACAGGGTCCACCCCACCAGCGGCGCGATCCACCACCGCGCCGTGACACGAACGTGGTCGCCCACGTCAGGCGTTCTTGATGTCTGCGGCGGAGTGCAAGCCCAGATCGGCGATCGCCTTCTCCCGCATCTCGACTTTGCGCACCTTGCCGGTCACGGTCATCGGGAACTCGTTCACGAAGGTGAAATAGCGCGGCACCTTGTGGCGGGCGATCTTGCCCTGGCAGTAGTTCCGCAGGTCGTCCTCGGTGACCTGAGCGCCTGGCTCAAGCTGCACCCAGGCGTTGAGCTCTTCGCCGTACCTCTCGTCGGGAACTCCGATCACCTGAACGTCGGCAACGCCCGGAGCCGTGTAGAGGAACTCCTCGATCTCACGCGGGTAGAGGTTCTCTCCGCCGCGGATCACCATGTCCTTGATGCGCCCGATGATGTTGACGTAGCCGGCGTCGTCCATCGTCGCCAGGTCGCCGGTGTGCATCCAGCCCTCGGCATCGATTGCGTCGGCGGTCTTGTCGGGCTCTTCCCAGTAGCCGAGCATCACCGAATAGCCGCGGGTGCAGAACTCACCGCCCTCGCCCCGCTCCACCGTCTCGCCGGTCTCGGGGTCGACGATCTTCACCTCGAGGTGCGGCTGCACCCGCCCGACCGTCGAGACCCGCAGCTCGATCGAGTCGTCCGCGCCGGTCTGAGTGGACACCGGCGACGTCTCCGTCATGCCGTAGGCGATCGTGACCTCGTCCATGTTCATCTCGTCGATCACCCGCTTCATCACCTCGATCGGGCACGGCGAGCCCGCCATGATCCCGGTTCGCAGCGACGTGAGATCGAAGGAGGCGAGCTCGGGGTGGCCGAGCTCCGCGATGAACATCGTCGGAACCCCGTACAACGAGGTGCACCGCTCGTCTTGGACCGCTTGGAGCACCGCACCCGGATCGAAGGTCGGCCCCGGCACCACCATGGTCGAGCCGTAGACGACGCAGGCCAGGTTGCCCATCACCATGCCGAAGCAGTGGTAGTAGGGCACCGGGATGCACACCCGATCCTCAGCGGTGTGGCGGCACGCCCCGCCGACGAACTGGGCGTTGTTGAGGATGTTGTGGTGGCTGAGCGTGGCGCCCTTCGGGAACCCGGTCGTCCCAGACGTGTACTGGATGTTGATCGCATCGTGGGGCTGGAGCGAGTCGGCCCTGGCCTGCAGCTCGGCATCGCTCACCGATGCGCCGGCGGCCAGGAGCGCGGCCCAGTCGTCGGTGTCGAAGTAGATCACCCGCTCGAGATCGTCGAGTCCCGGGCTCACCTCCTCCACCATGTCCTGGTACGTCGACGTCAGATACGACGTCATCGTGACCAGCATCCGGCACCCGGAGTGCCGCAGCGCGTACTCGAGCTCGGAGGTGCGATACGCCGGATTGATGTTGACCTGGATCGCCCCGATCTTGGCGGTCGCGTACTGGATGTACACCCATTCGGCGAAGTTGGGACTCCACATGCCGATCCGGTCGCCGGCCTCGACGCCCAGGCCCATCAGTCCCTTGGCGACCTGGTCGACTGACGCGTCGAACTCTGCCCAGGTCTTTCGGATCCCCTGGTGCGCGACGACGAGGGCTTCTCGATCGGGATGGGCCGTCACGGTGTCCGCGAGTTGGGCTCCGATCGTCTTGGAGATGAGGGGTGGCTCGTCGGCTCCGACGTCGATCGAGGCGACCATGGCTGCTCCTCCGCGTTGTCTCGCGTTCTACTCTTCGAGCTCGAGCTCTCCGGCGACGGAGATGATCTCGCCGCCGTCGATGTTCATGATGTTCCCGGTCATCCACTCGGCGCCAGCCGAGAGATACAGCGCAGCCTCACCGATGTCGCTCGGCTCACCCAAGCGCTTCATCGGAAGCGCGTCGGCGATCGTCTGACCGCGGGGGCCGCTCCACAGCACCTTGGCGAAGTCGGTGCGAATCAGCCCCGGCGCGATGCAGTTGACCCGCACCTTCGGGCCCATCTCGGCCGCCAGCTGCTTCGTCATGTGCATGAGGGCGTCCTTGAGCATGCAGTAGACGCCGAGCGCCTCACTGGTGACGTGGCCGCCGACCGAGGCGATGTTGATCACCGACCCGCCGTGCTCCTTCATCCAGGTGGTCCACGCGACCTGGGTCCACTGGAACGGCGCCCGCAGGTTGACCTCGTAGGTCTTGTCGAGCCGCGGCACGTCGCAGTCGATCATGGGGCCCGCCCACGGGTTGGTGGCGGCGTTGTTGACCAGGATGTCGCAGCTGCCGAATCGCTCGATCGTCCCGTCGATCACTCGCTGGGCCTCGTCGAGGTGCCCGATGTGCCCTGCGATGTAGTCCACGTCGCCATCGCAGTCGGCCATCTCCGCGACCGCTTCCTCGCACTTCTCGGCCTTGCGCGACGTGATCATCACGTTGCCGCCCGCATCTGCGAAGGCCTTCACGATCCCCTTGCCGATCCCGGCCGAGCCGCCGGTCACGAGGGCCGTCTTGCCGTCGAGTCGAAGGTCCATCAGTTCACTCCAGTGGTCTGCGCGGCGTCGGCCGCATTGATGTTTGAGGTGTAGGGATCGAAGATCTGCCCATCGGACAGAACCGACGAATTGGGGATGCCGAGCATCGTGAACATCTGCCCGAGCGCGATGAACTGACCGACGGACATCGCGAGCTCCAGGTACTCGGCGGGCGTGAAGTGCTCGAGCATCTCCGCCAGCATCTCGTCGCTCACGTTCTTGTCGGCGCCATGCATGGCTTCGGCGTAGCGCACCGCGAGCCGTTCGCGGGCCGTGAACTCCGGACCGCTGACCTCGCCGAGCTGGGCAGCTTCTGCGATGCGGTCATCGTCGACGGCAGGACCAGACCGGTCCCCCTGACGGGTGTGCAGTCAGAGGTGGCAGTTGTTGAGCATCGCGATCCGCAGCCGCGCGATCTCTTTGGTGCGGATCTCGAGCTGACCGTCGAAGAGCAGCTCGCGGTAGAAGCGGTTCCAGGACGCGAACATCTCGGGGTTGTGTCCCACCTGGCTCACGGTCGCGGCGTCCGCGCCGCCGGCCAACATCGCGTCGACCGCTTCGGTCCGCGGTGCAGACGGCAGGCGCGGCGTGGGAAGCGCGCACGCTTGTTCGGGTGCGGTTGCCATCAGTTCTTGGCCTTTCCGATCTCGTTCCACGGGCCAGCGTCGGCCCGTGGTTCGCGCGGAAGCCCGAGAACCCGGTCCCCCACGATGTTTCGCTGCACCTCGCTGGTGCCGGCATAGATGGTGCCAGGTCTGGCGCCGAGAAACGTCTGGGTCCACGCGCGGGACGAGAACTCGGCACCGATCGCATCGGTCTCGATCCCGTTCACCGCCTCGTGACCCGACGGCGCCGTGGCCTCTGCACCCAGGAGATGCATGGATCGCTCGGTGTGCCGGTGGTGGTAGTGGCTCCACACGAGCTTGTGGATCGACGACTCGGGGCCCGGTGAGCCGCCGGCGAGCACGCTCGTGACCGTCCGCTGGCCCATCCACTTCATGATCTCGACGGTCGTGTGTGAGCGAGCCATGTCCTGCCGGACGAGTGGATCCTCGGTGAGCCCTCGTTCGGTCGCGACGCCCGTAACCCGGTCGAGTTCGTCGCGGAATCGAATGGCGTCCGTCGTCGCTCCCCAGCCTCGTTCGAAGCCGAGCAACACGTTGGCCACCCGCCATCCGTCGTTGACGTCGCCGACGACGTCGTCCTTCTTCGCCTTGGCGTCCGTGAGGAACACCTCGTTGAAGTCGTGCCGGTTGTTGATGTTGATGATCGGACGCACATCCACGCCCGGCTGGTCCATCGGCACCAGGAGAAAGCTGATCCCGCGATGCTTAGCGGCGGTCGGATCGGTGCGGCACAGCATGAAGATCCAGTTGGACTTGTGGCCGCTGGAGGTCCAGATCTTCTGCCCGTTGATGACCCACTCGTCGCCGTCGAGAACCGCCCGCGTGCCGAGATTCGCCAGGTCCGAACCGCTGTCGGGCTCGCTGTACCCCTGACACCAGACGTCCTCGCCGCTGATGATCCGCGGGAGATAGTGACGCTTCTGCTCCTCGGTACCGCACTCGATGATCGCGTTGCCGACGAGCCGGATTCCGAAGCCGTCGCTCTCTGTTCCTTCTGGCACTCCCGCGGTGGCGAACTCCTCGGCGACGATGAGGCGTTCGACCTCGCTGAGCCCCGCGCCGCCGTACTCCTTCGGCCACGACACGGCGAGCAGTCCGTTGTCGGCGAGCAGAGCGCGCCACTCGCCGAGGAAGCGCTCGCGCTCCTCGTCGCCCAGCGCTCCGATCCCCCGCCAACCCGCGGGCAGGTGTTCGGCGAGAAAGCCGCGGATCGTGCGGCGGTATACCTCAGCGTCCTCTGAGTGAATGGGGCGCATGGCGCCAGTTGAGCACAACACAACGACGACTCGCTCAGGGATCTGCGAAGCTCTGTCACGACGAAGGGGGAGCCATGAAGATCAGCGTCGCAGGAATGTTCGGCAACGGAGCCAAGCGAGGGGTCGGCTTCCTCAAGGACTTCTGTCAGGCCGCGGAAGAGATCGGCTACGAGTCCGTCAGCCTCCCCGAGCACGTGGTGTTCTTCCCCGAGTACGACTCCAAGTACCCCTACACCGAGGACGGCTCGACCAACTGGGGGACCGACGTCGGGCTCTTCGACCCACTCTTCGCTGCCCAGGCCGCCTCCTCGGTGACCACGACCCTGCGGTTCATCAGCGGCGTGGTGATCTTGCCCCAACGGCCGGCCCTGCTGACCGCGCGTGAGGTGCTGTCGCTCGACCACCTCAGCGGCGGGCGCTTCGACTTCGGGATCGGCTCCGGCTGGTCGTGGGAGGAGTACGGCGCGCTCGGCGTTCCCTTCGAGAAGCGCGGCAAGCGGATGGACGAGTACATCGAAGCCATGCAGCTCGCGTGGAGCGAAGAGGGGCTCCTCAACTATCAGGGCGAGTTCGTGCAGTTCGAGAACGCGGTGATGAACCCCAAGCCGCTCACACCCGGCGGGCCGAGGCTGATCATCGGCGGCAGCACGCCCGTGGCCATGCGCCGGGCGGCCCGTCACGACGGCTGGTATGGCTGGTGGGCCCTCGTCGACATCGACGAGCACATCGCCGAGTTCGAGCAGATCCTCAACGACGCGGGCCGCTCACGCCTCGACGACGACTTCGACTTCCGAATCGGCATCCCGACGGGATTCAACGCCTTCGACGAGGTGGCCAAACGAGCCGAGCACGCACGGGGCCTCGGCGTCGACGAGCTCGTGATCGCCTCTCCCGTCGGCACGACCGACCTCGAAGGCGTGCTCCAGCAGTACTACGACGCCGCCATGGGCTGAAGAGTTTGCAAGCCGGTTCCATTTAGGTTCCAGGAGCGCTCCTGGAACCTAAATCGGCGGCGGCGTCGACGAGACTGGCGGCATGGTGGAACACGAAAGGGCCGAGTGTCCGAGCAATCCCTGGGTTCCCACGACCATTCAGTGGGAGGGTCCACTCGGCGAGCGCACTATCGCAACGTATCGAGGCCACGAGCTGCACGTGCTCGAATGGCCAAGTCACCCCGAGCTCGACCGATGAGCCACTCATTCCAGGAGCGCTCCCGGACCCTGATCAGTGCTGGTCGCGGAAAGTCGGTGGCGATGGTGCTGAAGCCGACATGGTGGGCATGGTTAGTGGCGTTCGCACTCGCGGCCGCAGCGTGCTCGACAGATGCGAACGACGCGGCGCCCGGCACGACCGAAGCCGCAATCACCGATTGGAGCACGACAACCGAACTCGAACGGCTGGAGATCATCGTCAGCGGTTCGGCCTACCGGCAGCGGATCTGTTTCTCCAGTGCCGAACCCTGCCTCCCCACCGATACGCCGCTCCACCGGACTCCGCAGGGCGTCGCCCGAGTCCGCGGGACGCTGCGGAACGGGATCCTTCGCGTCATCGAGCAGCTTCCGGTCGGGCACGGATCCAACGGCTCGGCACTTCTGTGCCCAGATGCTCATGCTCAGCGAGGGCTCGACTACGACCAGGAGATCGAGGACCGGCTGGACACCTTGCGCATCGAGTTCGAGGAACGAACCGCGGGATTGTGGATCGAAGGAAACGTCTTCCACCTGCGTGTGGTGGGATCGGCGACGCCTGCTCGCGAGCGTGCCGACCAACTGGGCATCGGCGACCACGTCTGCATCGTCGGACAACCGGGGAACACTCCCGCCGACTGGTCAGATCTGGCGGAGGAACTCGAGGCGTTCCTGGTCGAACGGGGCCTTCTCGAAGTGAACGGCAGGGGGCCGCGCTACGACCCCGTGTACGACGACCTGTACGTCGGAGTGTCGGTCATCGACTCGGAAACGCTCGACGCGATCGCTCAACGCTTCGGCGCCGAGGTGCGCGTCGGGTCCGCGCTTCAAATCATCACGGGGAGCGCAGCTCTTCTGGAAGAGGAGCTCGCCGCTGTCGACGACGTCGTTGGGTGGGATGACCTCTACACCCGCTGCGCACGAGTCGTCTTGGATGGATACCTGCCGGACATCACCGCCTCGGTCTTAACGCCGGATGAGGCGAACGCGCTCGCCGCCGGCCTCCTGCACTTCGACTGGGTCGAACCGTACTGGGCGATGTCGGTGCCCTCCTCCGATGGCACCACCGCCGTCCTTCTCGGTCGACCGCCGGGCATCGAGACGCCCGGCCCCTGGGAGGGGCAGACCTTCCACGCGGCGATGGTGTCCCTAAGCGGCAGGGGACAGCTCCTTCACTGGGACTCGCATTGCCGCCTCGCCGTCGAAGCAGTTGGGTTCGATCCGACGGAGTTCCGCCTGTCCGACGAGAGCCCACCCGATCCAGCGAGCGACCACCTCACCGTGCTCCTCAGCCCTGTGGCATGTGGCGCCCACGGCATGGTTGAGATCGGCGCCTTCACGTCGCTCGTGCGAGAGACCGACTCATCCGTCGAGATCGTCATTCTGACGAGGCAACCATCCGGCGGCGTCACCTGCGAAGGGCATCCGCCGGTGCTCACCAATCTCCGGCTGGAGGCGCCGTTGGCCGACCGGTCAATCATCAACTTCAGCCATGGGATTCCGGAGATCCTGAGCTGGCCCCCGTCAGCAGCAGACAAAGCGCGCGTCAGGGACTTCTGAGTTCCGCACTTCGGTGCAGGTTGGTTCCTGGCACCAAATCAGCTGCGCTTGGTCTCGTTCCAGGGACCGGCGTCGGAGCGGGGCTCTTTCGGGAGGCCGAGCACTCGCTCACCGATGATGTTGCGCTGGATCTCGTTGCTTCCCGAGTAGATCGAACCGGGCCGCGCGCCCATGAACGTCGTGACCCAGGCCTGCGACGAGTAGGGCGAGCCGACGTCGTCGACGCCCACGCCGGTGGCGGCGTCGCGGCCAGATGGCGCCGTTGCGTCCATGCCGAGCACATCCATCGCCAGCTCCGTGAAGCGCTTGTGGTGCTCGGACCACAGGATCTTGTTGAGCGACGACTCGGCACCGGGGTGAAAGCCCTGCAGCGAACGAGCGACGGTCTGGAGACCCAGAAACTTCATGATCTGGGTGGTCGTGAACGCGGCCGTGAAGCGCTGCCGCATCACGGGATCGTCGAGCTTGCCGCGTTCCCTGGCGGCAGCTGCCAGCCGGCCCCACTCCTCGCCGTAGCGAATGCCGTTGAGCGTCGCATCGTCACCGCGCTCGTAGGCGAGAAGCGTGTTGGCGACCGCCCAGCCGTTGTTGACCCCGCCAATGACGTTCTCCCTGGCGGTGCGCGCGTCGCTGAAGAAGACCTCGTTGAAGTCGTGGTGCTGGGCGGCGTTCACGATCGGACGCACCTCGACGCCGGGCTGGTCGATCGGACAGAGCAGGAACGAGATGCCGGCGTGCTTCACGGCAGCGGGGTCGGTGCGGCAGAGCACGAAGATCCAGTTGGCGTTGTGGCCCTGGCTCGTCCAGATCTTCTGGCCGTTGATGACCCACTCGTCGCCGTCGAGCTCGGCACGTGTCGCGAGAGATGCGAGGTCCGAACCCGAGTTGGGCTCGCTGTACCCCTGGCACCACACGTCCTCGCCGCTGATGATCCGCGGCAGGTAGTGGCGCTTCTGCTCCTCGGTCCCCCATTCGATGATCGTGTTGCCCGCCATCGAGATGGAGAAGATGTCGTTGTCGGTGCCCGCCGGTACACCGGCCTCGGCGAACTCCTCCGCGAGCACCGTGCGTTCCATCTGGCTCAATCCGGCGCCGCCGTATTCGGGGGGCCAGGCGACAGCGAGGAGCTGGTTCTCCGCGAGAGTGCGGCGCCACTCACCGATGAACGCTCGGCGCTCGTCCGGCGTGAACGCACCCATCCCGGACCAGTCAGCCGGCAGGTGCTCGGCCAGAAAGTCCTTGATGCGAGCGCGAAAAGCGGCGGCTTCGGGGGTGTAGTCGTCCACGTCTTCTCCTCAGGAACGGCCGCCAGACTAGACAGCGCGCCCGAGGTGCTGCTCGGCCGCGACGACCGCTTCGTCGATCACGTGTGGGAGGAACGCGTGTATGTCGAGTTCGGGTCGGTCGTCGAGCCAGCTGACGACCATCAGGGCTCGAATCGTGAGGAAGGCGTCGAGCAGCTCGACCTCATCGGCGGCCAACGGCCACACAGACGCGTACCCGTCGAGCAGTGCGTCACGCGCTGCGGCGAACCATGGCTCACCGGCCGCCGGATGGAGTGCCACCGCGAGCTCATGCACGTAGTAGCCCCACCCGGCGTCGTCGAAGTCGATCATCGTCAGCCGCTCGCCGTCGGCCATGACGTTGCGGAGATGAAGGTCGGCGTGGATCATTCCGAAGCGTTCGGGCCCGGTCGGGACGGAAGTGAGGAGCTCCACGAGCGAGGTGCGCGCCGCCGAGAACAGCCGCCTCTGCTCGCCAGACAGCGCGTCCCGATCCCAGAATCTGCCCCACACCGGTGCCTCGCCCACCAAGCCGGCTGCATCCCATCGCCTGCGAATGAACCCGGCCGGCGCCACCCAGCTCTCGTTGTGCGTGCGAATGAGCGCCGCCAACTCCCCCGCCCGCCGGTAGTGACCCACCACATCCGAGCCGTCCCCAGAGCGCAGGTCCTCCACGGGCTGTCCGTCGATCCAGCCGATCACCCCGACGTGGCGCCGCTCACCAGCGACAACGACCTCGACAAAGTGATCACCGGCCAACGTCGGAAGTTGCTGCGGTACCGGTAGACCCGCCGCGCGGAGCGATTCCACCCACGTCACCTCGGACTCCAGCTCGCTCAGCGAGTTGTACCCCGGGCGGTGGAGTCGCAGCACCAACGGGCCGACGTTGGGCTGGTCGATCCGACAGACCACGTTCTCGGTGTGAGAGATCACCTCGACCGACGACGGTTCGATCCCCCACGCACCCGCGGCGTGCGCGGCGGCGCTGGTCCAGACCTCAGCTGGTGGCACGGATCGCATCACCGAAGGCTTCGAGGAACAGCTCGGCATGCTCAGAGTCGAAGACGAGGGGCGGGCGGATCTTGAGAACGTTGCCGTGCTGGCCCGCCTTGCCCATCAGCATGCCGCGCTCCTTCATCGCCTCGACCATCGCCGCCGCGCCCTCGACGTCGGGTTCGGTGGTTCCCGGCGTCACCCAGTCGATTCCAGCGAACAGCCCATGGCCGCGCACGTCGCCCATGCGAGGGTCGTCCGGCTGCATCTCGCGCAGGCCAGCCCGCAGCTGCTCGCCCACCAGCGACACCTGCGACACGAGGTCTCGTTCCTGAATCTCGTCGATCACGGCATTGCCCGCCGCCGCCTGGAGAGGACTGGCGGCGAACGTGTTGAAGTAGCGCGACCGCGACCGAAAGCCGGACACGAGGTCGTGACTGGCCGCGACGCCAGAGACCGGCATCCCGTTGCCCATCGGCTTCCCCATCGTGACGATGTCGGGGACGAAGCCGCTGGTCTCATAGCCCCACCACCGACCGCTGCGAGCGAATCCGGCCTGCACTTCGTCGGCGATCACGAGGCCACCGGCGGCGTGGACCATCTCGACCGCCCGCTCGAAGAACCCGGCCGGAGCGTCTGGCAGACCCTCGTTGGCGAGGATCGAGCACATCATGAGGCCGGCGAAGCCGGTCGCGTCGGCTTCGAAGTCGGCGATGGTCTTGGCGAGCTGGTCGAGGTGGAGGTCGCAGAGCTCGTCCGCCGTCGCTCCTTCGGCGAGCGGGCGGAACAGTTGGGGCGTGGCGATCGATGCGAGATCACCGCGACGACGACCCACCGGCAGGTTCGTCATCCGCACGATCTCGGCGGAGTTGCCGTGGTACGTGGCGTCGGTGCAAACGATTCCCTTCTTACCCGTCGCAGCGCGGGCCATCATGAGCGCGACCTCGCTCGCCTCGGTTCCGCTGCACGCGACGACGAGCGACTCGAGACCAGGGTGGTGAAGGCCGAGGAGCCGCTCCACGTATTCAACAACGCCTTCGTGCAGGTAGCGACTGTGCACGTTGAGGGTTCCGGCCTGGCGTGCTATGGCCTCGGCGACACGCCGGTTGGCGTGGCCGACACAGGGGACGTTGTTGTACAGGTCGAGGAACCGCCGGCCGGTCGCATCCTCGAGCCACACGCCGTCGCCCCGCACCACTTCGATCGGTGCCTCGTAGAAGAGCGGCGCTCCCTCGCCCATCGCTCGACGATGGCGTTCGAGTAGATCCGTCATGCGGGGCAGCTTTGCACGCACAAGACTCCGTGCCCATGGGAACACTCGACGGAAAGATCGCACTCGTCACAGGCGTGGGAGCGGGGATCGGTGAGGCGATCGCACGCCGCTACGCCGAGGCCGGGGCGACCGTGGTCGGCAGCGACATCGATCTGGCCGGCGGCGGCGACACGATGAAGGCAGCCGGCGGAGAGTTCGTGGAGTGCGACATGAGCGACCTCGACGCGGTCGGCGCGATGGTCGACGACGCCGCAGCCCGCCACGGGCAGATCGACGTGCTGGTCAACAACGCCGGGATCACGAAGCAGCTCGGGTTCTTCGACGTGACCCCCGACGACTGGGACCGCATCAACGACGTGAACACGCGCGGTCTGTTCTTCTGCATGCAGGCGGTGGCCAAGCACATGCGGGAGCGGGACTGCGGAACGATCGTCAACATCGCGTCGATCGCAGGCAAGGGCTATCGCGGCACGTCCAACATCGCCTACGCCGGAACGAAGGGCTGCGTGATCGCGCTCACCCGGGTCGGCGCGCACCAGCTGGCCAGGTACGGGATCACGGTGAACGCCATCTGCCCTGGTGTGACCCGAACGACTCTTTTCAATCAGGTCACCGCAGGCGCCGCAGAACGAACGGGCCGCCCGCTCGAGGAGATCATCGAGCGGGCCGAGAAGGAGATTCCGATCCGCCGCTCCAACTCACCCGACGACATCGCCCACGCCGCCGTCTTCCTCGGCAGCGACGCGGCCCGCAACATCACCGGCCAGAGCCTCAACGTCGACGGCGGCCTGCGCTTCGACTGACCAGGGAGCCCTCCCCACCACGAGCCGGTCAGGTCGACGTGGTGGGCGTTTCGTCGCGGGCGTGATCGTCGAATCGCAGCTTGAACTCGCCGAACCGGTCTTCGAGCCACTTCTCGAGCTCCTCGGG
>CAZVUM010000031.1:50214-53187 GCA_964629575.1 uncultured Acidimicrobiales bacterium
TCGAGCCACTTCTCGAGCTCCTCGGGCGGCGCATCGAGGGGAGGGAGCTCGAACTCACCGAACAGCTTCCACTCCTCACCCCACAGCTCCCCGAGCTCACGGTCCTCCATGAACTTCCGCAGCTCCTCGGGCAGCTCCTCCAGTGGAAGCTGCTCGAAGGGGAACTTGGTCTCACCATCGAACATCCACAGCGGCAACTCTCCGCCGTCGTGGAAGAACCTGAGGCCGCCTTCGACACCACCGAACTTCTCGATGAGTTCGTCGAGCTCCGAACTGTCGGGGAAGAGGGACGCTGGCGCTTCGATCTGCAGAATGCGCTCGGCGGACACCACGCCGATCATCACCCGGTCGCCGTCGCGTGTGACATAGGCCGTCGCGTCGGGAAGGGCGATGGTCTGGTCCGCGCTCGCTGCGAGCTCGTCTGCCACCTCCTGGCTGAACGGCTCGCTGCGCACCGAGAGATCGACCGGGCCGCCGAACCAGTGGAGGCCGCCCTCCTTGTCGCTCCCGTGGTGGTCCCCGGACAAGTCGTCGTGGGCATCGTCGTCGACGTCGCCCCCACTCGGTTCGGTCGAGGCCTCGGCATCGGTGGCGTGGTCGCCGCCCGTGGCGACGACGGGAACAGGTGTGTCCGGACGCAACGCCAGAGCACCAACACCGACCAACGCCAACGCAGCCACGGCCCCGCCGAAGGCGCCTCGACGCCGTCGCCGTCTCTGGTCGACTCGCTCGGTGATGCGTTCGAGCGGCGGGGCGGCGAGGGTCGGTTCGCCGACCAGCCGTCCGGCGGCACGCTCCAGCTCAGTGGGGGACATAGCTCTGCTCCTCGCGCTCGTGTGCCGTCTCCGGCAGTCCATGGCTGGAAGCGAGATGGTCACCGAGGGAGTTGCGCCCCCGAGACAGCAGCGTCGCCACCGTTCCGCGACTCACACCCATCGCCTTGGCGATCTCGGGTTCGGTGAGGTCGGCGACGTAGCGCAACGCGACCGCCGTCCGGGTGCGATCGGGCAACGCCTCGACCGCCCGCCACAGATCGACGTCGACCTCCGTCGGACCGACGCCGATCGGCACGATCGTGCCGGACAGAAGCTCGCCTTCGAGGCGGCGCCGCCGAAGACGACGCTTCAGGAGGTTGAGCGCCGTCCGATGCAGCCAGCCACCGGGTCGCTCCATCGCACCGACCCGATCCCAGCGCTCATATGCACGAACGAACGCCTCGGCAGCGACCTCCAGCGCGACATCACGATCGCGAGCCGTCACAGCGAGCGACGCCACGATGCGCGGGTGCTCGCTCCGGTACCACGACTCGAATTCGCCGGGTGATCGGTGGTGGACCATCTCGTCTTCCACGCAGGTACGAGTCACGGGACCGCCACAACGTTGACACGCCGGCGAAGATTTTCGTCGTCAGGGGCGATACCCGAACGTGCTGGGTCCGGTGGTGAGCGATCGCTGCACCAGATCGACCCACTCACACAGCAGCGGACGGGTGTCGCGGGGATCGATGATCTCCTCGATCTCGAAGAACTCCGCGGCCCGATGTGGCGAACGCACCCTGTTGAGCCGTTCCCGGATCTCCTCGAGCAGGCCGTCAGGGTCGTCGCTGTCGGCCAGGTCCTGTTTGTACGCGACTTCGATCCCGCCCTCGATCGGCAGCGAACCCCAGTCGCCAGACGGCCACGAGAAGCGGAACGACTTGTGGCCCGGCTTGTTGTTGGCCGCGCCCGCCACCCCGAAGGCCTTGCGAATCACCACGCACACAAACGGGGTCGTCAGCTGGCCCAGAGCGGCGAGCGCCTGGCTGCCGTAGCGGATGGTCGCGTTCTCCTCGGACTCCTTGCCGATGAGGAAACCGGGGCAGTCCTCCAAGTGCACCACGGGCAGGTGGAACGTGGAGGCGAGGTCCAACAGACGGATGAGCTTGCGGCATCCGTCTGAGGTCCAGGCGCCGCCATACACGAATGGATCCTCGGCGAAGACCGCCACCGGGTAGCCGTCGAGACGAGCGAGACCGGTGATGATCGACTTGCCCCAGCGCTCGCCGATCTCGAAGAAGCTGTCCTCGTCGACGACAGATCCGATCACCTTGCGCATCTGGTACACCCGCCGTGGCTCTTTGGGCACGATCGAGATGAGCGATTCGTCACGGCGCTGCGGGTCGTCGGTGGGTTCGGCGCGAGGCGCCAATTCGTCGACGTTGGTCGGCAGATACGACAAGAAGCGCTTGGCCCGATCGAAGGCCTCGTGCTCGGTGTCGACGGCGTCGTCGATGGCGCCGTTGGAGGTGTGGATGTCGGCGTGGCCGAGCTCCTCCTTGCCGTGGTCACCGAGGGACGCCTGCTCGACCAGCGCCGGGCCGGCGATCATCATCTGGGCCGTCTCACGCACGATCATCGAGTAGTGCGCTGTCGCCACCCTCGCTGCGCCGATGCCCGCGACAGAACCCAACGCGAGTGCGACCGATGGGGCGACGGACAGATGGTTCACCACCGTCTCCCAGCCGCGCACCTGCGGAATGTAGGTGCGACCCGCCATCTCGATGGTCTTGACCGAACCGCCGCCGCCCATTCCGTCCACGAGCCGCACGTGTGGCAGCCGCAGCTCGACCCCCATCGACTCCGCCGTATTGCGCTTCTCGGGAATGGTGGCGTCCGCAGACCCCCCGCGAACCGTGAAGTCGTCGCCAGAGAGGATCACCGGACGGCCGTCGATTCGCGCCACGCCGAAGAGGAAGTTGGACGGAGTGAGGTGCTTCAGTTCGCCGCTCTCGTCGTACTCCGCAACCCCCGCGGTCTTGCCGATCTCGTGGAACGAGCCCTGGTCGGCGACCTCGCCGATGCGTTCGCGAATCGTGAGCTTGCCGAAGTGGTGTTGCCGCTCGACCTTGTCCTCACCGCCGAGCTGCTCGGCGAACTCCTCGCGTCGGCGCAGCTCTTCGATCTCGGATTCCCAGCTCACGGGTGGCAGCCTAGG
>CAZVUM010000032.1:0-34350 GCA_964629575.1 uncultured Acidimicrobiales bacterium
TAGCCAGAGTCCATCTATCGATGGTTGTGTGATCCCGGTCACGTATCTGCCGAGAGTTCAGCGGTGACGGTGTGACGCAGGGCACAGCGGGTGTGTGTTGAAGGAGCGAATGCTCAGTCAAGAGACCGCTGCGATGAGTCCCATCACCGCTCCGAGGACCCCGACTGCGGCGAACTGGCTCGCCACCAGCCACTTCAGCTGACGGTTGAAGCCCTGCTCGAGCCGGACGTCGACGTCGCGGCCGAAGTCCTTGATCTGGTTGCACACGTCGTGCCTCAGCTCGCTCATTTCGCCGCGGAGTTCGGCCATCTCGCCGCAGAGTTCGGAGCGCAGGTCGGCCATCTCGCCACGGAGTTCCACTCGGAGGTCGGCCATGTCGCCATGGAGTTCGGTGCGGAGGTCGGCCATGTCCGTCCGAAGCTCGTGGCGCAACTCCGTCATGTCAGTGTGGAGCTCGGTGCGGAGGTCGGCCATGTCGGCCCGAAGCTCGTGGCGGAGATCAGACATCTCGCCCCGGAGTTGCGTGGTGAGATCAGACATCTCGCCACGCATCAGCGTTTGCGACCCCTCCAGGTCTCGCCGAGTGGCGAGATCGGTGAAGTCGATCGGTGGCATGGCCTCCATGATGGCATCGGCCATGTCGGGGTTCATGTGCTCGGTGAACCACTGACGGATGTCGAGCCGGAGTCGCTCGTCGATGGGCATGTCGTCCTCCCAGGACGCTGGGTGCAGTGGGAGGGGAAGTACGTCGGAAGCTACGAGCGGGGTGGGACGTTGGGGACGGCCCGGGGAGTGGTCTTGGCTGTCACAGGCAGTTTCTAGGTTGCAGCGACCACTACTCTGGAGGCAGCGGTGACACATCCAGATGTCAGCAACGCGATCCCCATCGAGCGTGGCGCGAGTACATTGCGCGTCGTGGTCAGTGACGAGGACTTCTCGGTCGTTGCGCGTGATCTCCTCGGCCACGAACCGATGTCGCTGCACGAGCTCGGTGAGCGGTTCCGCAGAGCGGGGCATGACATCGACGCCGACGAGCTGCTCGCCCGGCTTCGGAGCGATGTCGGGATCGTGGAGGTGGCGGCGGGCTTTGCTTCCACCGGCCACATCGTCGATGACGTCTGCTTTGTCGTCAAAGTGAGCCCGGTGGAGGCGTCTGCTGGTCACCTGTTCGTGGAGGATCGACTCGATCCCATTGTCTGGTGGCTCATCGGCAACGGTGAGACGCCACTCGAGGATTCGACTGGTGAGTACATCGGCACCCTCACGGTCGAGACGGTCTTGCGGGATCGAAACGAGACCGACGCGCTGGTGGGGCCGCCCGGTTGGCTCAACGCCCTTGGGGGCACCCGCGTTGCACTGACCTTGCGCCACGGTCGCGTGCACATCGGCCCGGTACTCGGGCCCACCGAGCCGAGCCGAACACAGACTGCGGCGGTGATGGCGTCGTTCGAGCGGGGTTGTGAGCGCGAGGTGATTCCCGGCTCGGGGTCGGACGCAGACGAAATCGAAGTCGTCCGGATGCCGACCGATCAGCTGCTGCTCGACGCGATAGCGGGTGCGCGCGGGATTTTCGAGGGCGCTCAGGTCGAGCTGGCTCTTTTGCTCGCATCGGCGGGTCTGGTCGCTCGACAGTCCGAGGCAATCGGCGCAGAAATCACCGAGGAGGCACTAGCGGAGGCGGATCGTCTTCGGCAGTTGCGCGCCCGGTACGCGCTCGTCGACCCCCTGACGGCCCGTTTTCGGGCCCTCGTGGATGCCCTCGCGCAGAGGACCTCCCTCGAGGAGGCGGTGCCCCATCTGCACCTGCTCGACGATGGCGCTGTCGCCGAAGCGGTGTTCGTCGAGTGCTTCATGAGCGGTGCGCTTCCGCCGAAGACACTGGCGTCGTGTGACCGCTTGCTCCGCGACGTGATCCATGGGTCCGCGCCGATCGGACTGCGGTGGCTGAGGGCTCGCTGTTTGATCGAGGTCGACCGGGTGGCAGAGGCTGCTGCCGAGCTCGACGGGCTGGCTGCGGAGGGCGGAGATCACGCCGGGGTCCTGTGGGACAGGGCAATTGTCGCAGCGGCGCGCAGTGACATGCGCCGAGCCTACGACCTCGCGACGCGGGTGGCCGCGGAGCACGAGGGCCGGCGGGCCGTTTTCGGGGCCCACGCCATTCGGCGTCAGGCGCTCGAGTTGCTCGAGGACGTGGAGCCCTTCGTTCTCGAGCGGCCCGCCCCGACCGCTCGACGAAATGATCCGTGCCCCTGTGGGTCCGGGCGGAAGTACAAGGCGTGCCATCTCGGTCACGAGCTGCATCCGATCGAAGATCGGGCCGGCTTCGTGCACAGCAAGGCCGTCCGGTACGCCCACCGCCAGAGCGGCGAACCCTCCGAGCTGGCTTGGGCCTTCGCTGATGCCATGTACGAGGAGGCTGACCACGATCTCCAGGACCATCCCGTCGTGATCGAGTTGGCGCTCTGCCAGCTGGGGGTGATGCGCCGCTTCCTCGACGCCTACGCCGGAGTTCTCCCCACAGACGGAGGTGATGCTGGCAGAACAGTGGGAGCTGGTCGACCCGGGTGTCTTCGAGGTCCTGGGGGCGGGCGGCGATTGGGTCGAGCTCCGCAATGTGGGCAACGGAGACCGCATCACGGTCGACAACCTCGACCCGGGTCCCGGCTTGGTTCGAGGCGCTCTCTTGTTCGGTAGGCCCTTGCCGGTGGGGGACTCCCATCGGGCCCTCGGCGGACTCATCAACATCGACCCCTCCCTGACGCGCTCGCTCCTCGACTCGGTGGACGAAAGCGATCCGTATCGCGCTGTCGAGATCCTCGGGGCGGCGCTGCGTCCGCCTCGGCTGACCAATACCGAGGGGCACGATCTCGTGTTGATCACCCAGCACTGGGCGCTTCCCGACGCGTTCGCCGCTGACGGGCTCGGCTCGGCGTTGGTGACAGCAGGGTTCGACGAGGTGGAACCGGGGCGAGCGTGGAATCTTCTGGCAGGACGGCGGTCGGTTGTCGCTGCTGCCCGCTTCGACGAGGAACTCACCATCGAGGTGAATTCCGAGGAGAGGTCGATGGAGCTCGCCGACCTCATACGCTCGGCAGTCGCTGGTGCCGCGATCGCCGATCTCGACGTGACCGAGCTCGACGACTTGGACCGTGGCGAGGGCTCCGAAGGGTCCGTTGGAGCCCCTGACCTCGATGACCCTGAACTGCGCGCAGCACTCGAGCAACACATTCTCGAGTATGAGGCGGAGTGGATCGAGACGAGCGTGCCTGCACTCGGCGGGCGCACGCCTCGGGAGGCAACGGCCGATCCGGTCGGGCGCGAAGAGGTGCTGCAGCTCTTGGCCACCTTTCCCGAACCGCCGCCAGAGCAGCCAGGAATGAGTGCCTCACGCCTACGAGCGGCGCTGGGTCTGTGGGAGCTGTGAGGGCTGGTGGCAGAACCCGCTCGGCGGTCATTGGCGACTTGGCCACCTCACGCTCCCATCGTCGTGACCCACGTCACCCAGACTGTGCAGCGTTCGCAACAGAGCTCTGCGGAGATACGGCGCACCCTCGGAGGTGACCAAGGGGAGGTCGTGATGTACAAGAACATCGTCGTTGGAACCGATGGGTCCCGTCGGGCTGATCGCGCCATCTCCGATGCTGCGGCCTTGGCGCGACTGTCGTCCGCCAAGCTCCACATCGTTCAGGGGTGCGGTCATCCGGTTGTGATGGCCGACGCGCACGCTGGTCTGGCCGTGACGCACCTCCAGGAGACGATCGATCTGGTGTCTCGAGGGCTGGAGGAGGTTGCCGCACAGATCCGCGAGTCGGGCATCGAGGTGGACGTGCACGCGACAGGCTCCTCGGGTCACTCGGCGCTGTGCGGTGTTGCCGAGGAGGTCGGTGCCGATCTGATCGTGGTGGGTAACCGGGGCATGACGGGAGCGAGCCGATTCCTCGGAAGTGTGCCCAACGCTGTGTCGCATCAGGCACCGTGCTCGGTGCTGATCCTGGCGACCGACTGACAACGTCAGTTCGCGGGCTCGGGCTCGATCGGGTACTGGTCGCAGACCGCCCGGTACTCCTCGTCCCGGGGCCCCACTGCTCCCACTCCGCACGCGTGAGGTTGGAGCCCGCGGCCTGGCAGGCGATGTCGGGCCACGCGTCGAAGTCCATGTTCCACACGAGGGCAGTGTCTTCGGCGGCAGTTGCCAGCTGGAAGTGCTCTCCGTCGTAGGCGATACCGGTGTTGGTGCCCTCGTACGTCTCGAATCGGCCGCCGACCTGTTGGCGCGATTCCAGATTCCAGAGCCGGACGGTCCCATCGAAGTTCGTGAGCAGGTACCGATCGTCCGCAGAGAAGATCATCCCGCCGGTGTTGTCCCAGTTGTTCGAGGTTCCAACCGAGCCGAGCAGCTCGTACAGCGGCTCGAGAGTGTCGCCTCTTCGTATGGTGATGATTCCGTCCGGGGAGGCGCTGGCGAGGAGCGAACCGCTCGAATTCCAACGGGCGACAGAGATCCTCGGGGCCCCGAGGTGGGGGTTCTGGATCTCCGTCCAGTTGGTCGTCTCGAACAGATGTGCGTCGCCGTTCTCGTTGCCGATCAGGAGACGTTGTTCATCGGGATCGACCCGCACCAAGTTTGCGCCGCCCGTTTCGATCTGCCATTCGGCGAGAGCGGGCTGGTCGAGGTCCGAGAGGGCGCCCGTCCAACGATGGATCGCCACCCACGTTTGCTGGTCGAGGCGGCGCTCCATGAGGACCAACCAGCGCTCGCTTGCGTGGAATCCAAGCGGCAGGGCGGTTGGGTCCGGCACGGGATCGATCACTTCGTCGAAGTGTCCGTCGGTCCAGCTGTAGGTGTGCCACTGCTGTGCCCCGTCACCGCCCGGGACGAAGCCTCGCGTCAAGACGTCGCTTGTCATCTCGGGGGACACGTCAATGTAGAAGTCGAACGGACCACCGAGTTCGTCATGCAACGCCCAGCCCGAGGACCCGTCTGCCCAGACCGAAACGGGACCCAGAGTTCCCGGTGGACCGAGTCCGACGAGACGACCGTCGGCACTGATCGTCACGTCGCTCTGTATGGCCTCTCGCGCCAACGGTGTGGTGAGGGGACCACCGCCGCCGAGAGAGACTTGACTGATTCCATCAGCATGTGCGAAGTACACCGACCGTCCGTCTGGCGCCATGGCAGAGCTCTCGCCGGCAGTCAGTTCGAGATCGAGCCGTGCCAGCCGCTCCCCCGAACGGCGATCGAAGGTCACCAGACCACCGTCGGACATCAAGGCGAGAATCTCCGAGCCCAGGGGTACCACCGTGGTGAGGAACGGCGATCCGGCACCATCAGTGCCTTGAGTGCTGCTGACGACGCTTCGGGAGGGCCAACCGGGCGATGCATCGACGGTGCCAATGCTCGTGACGTGGCCGACGATGTACTCCCCGGCGGCAGCGCCGTCGAAGATCCATGCGGCCGGCCATGGCCAGGCTGTCTCGGGTCCGCCCCATCCCGTCGCAGTCCGTTCGCCGAGCTCCTCGCCTTCGAACGTGAACCGGTGCAGATAGCTTCCGGTCGCGACGAACAGCGTGTCTCCGACGGGATTCAGGTAGGTGGTGACGGCGAAGCCGCCCCAGATCCGCGCAAATGGGTACTGATCACCGAACGCCGGTCGGCCCTGGTCCAAGAGGTTCGTGTCGTCGCCGAGATCGACAGACCAGACCTCGTCTCCCGACTGCGCATCGAAGACGTGGACGGCTTGGTCCCTCGTCGCCACGGCAACGCGCTCGCCCCCGGGGAGAACCGTCACCGAGCTGATGTCCGATGCGACTTCGAGACTGAACCTCGGCTCGAGATCTCTGATCGACAGGACTTGTGCCCTGCGGTCTTCGGTCGCAACGATCGCGGTCGGGCCATCGGCTGCGGAGAACCTTCCGCCCCTCGTCGACCCCTGCGCGGCGTATGCCTCGGGCTGCGGAAGTGTCAGACCGATGGTGGTCTCGCCGGTCTCGACGTCGATCAGCTCGACCCCGTCTACGGTGACCGCCATCAGCAGGCCAGCTTCGACCCACTCCAGGTCCCGATAGGCAACGCCGGACCTGAGATGCCGAATGAGCGGAGTCGCACCTGCCAACGCATCACGGAGGGCGCCAAGGGTCTCGTGCGAACCGGGGTCCCTCTCGTGGGCCTCCACGGCGAGGAGGAGCGCGAGGCGTCGATCGTCGTTGACGAGGTTCTGCGCGGTAGCCGCCAGTCGTGAGGTTTCGGCCCGGGTCGCCGTATCAGCGGCCACCTGGCCGGCGGCCTGGGCCTGTGCCGTGGCCTCGTCCGCCTCGGTCCGGCGCTGATCGGCGATCCCAGCCTGGTCCTCGGCTTCGGCGCGGGCGGCCTCAGCGGCGGCTGCGCTCGCCTCCGCTTCCGCGGCCTTGTCGTTGGCCCTGCCCCACTGGGTCGCGGCGACCGTCGAAGCGATAAGGGCCACAATGGCAACGATCCCCACTCCGGTGAGAAGTCGCCTCAGCCGTCGCTGCGACCGGAGATCGGCCTCGATCTCCGTTTCCCGTTGATCTGCCGACGCTGAGAGAAACTCCGTCTCCGCGTCGTTCAGGTCGTCCGCGTGAGCAGCTGACCACTCTTCGGCGGCCTCCAATCGCCCGCCTCGATAGAGCTCCCCGTCGTCGCGACCTCCCGTCTGCCAGGCCCTCGCGGAGACGCCGAGGTGCCGCAGGATGCGCAGACCGTCGCGGTCTTCGTCGAGCCACGACCGAAGAAGTGGCCACTCGCGGATCAGCGCCTCATGCGCGACCTCGACTGTCGGTTCTCGCGTGCCGGCGTCGTGGTCGAACGACAGGAGACGGGCGTCGCCGAAGCGATCGACGAGTGGGGCGCCGATGCCTGTCAGCTCGGCGAGTGGTACGCGGCGGCGGGTGTCCTCGGTTCCCTCGCCGGGGGTGATGAGGCGGGTGAACAGGCGACGAATGTCGGCCTGCTCGCCGGCACTGGAAGCTTCGTAGAGCTCGTTCGCGCGGCGTGCGATGGCCCCCGTGATCCCACCGATCTCGCGGTAGGACTCCATGGTCATCCGCGACCCAGACCGCTGTTCGAAGGCTTGCGTCAGCGCGAACTGCAGCAGCGGGAGACCGCCTGGGGAGGTTGTCGCCTCGTTGACGAGTTCGGCCACCAGGGCCGGCTCGATCGTGACGCCGACGCGCTCGGCCGGGCCTGCAATCGCACGTTCGAGCTCGTCGGTGGTCAGAGGGGTCACCGCGACGGTGTTTGCCTGCACCAGGTCCGACACCGCGCGGTGGGCGAGAGGGCGATCGTAGAAGTCGGCTCGAACGGTGATCACGACGGACAGGCGGCCGCGCTCACTGGCCACAGCGGCGGCCAATGCGTTGAGGAAGCGGTCGCGCTCCTGCTGGGAGGCGAGGGTGAACAATTCCTCGAACTGGTCGATCACGAGCACGAGGTCGCCCTCTCGCTCGGGAAGAACCCGCTCCACCGCGCGGCTGAGGCCGTGGGTATCGGCCGTGAGCTGATCCAGGAGGGTGGGGAGGGGTTCCGCCGCATTCCGCAGCAAGGCTGTCTCGAGTTCGTCCATCGGACGCGGCCCGGGAATCATCTGCGCAACGAAGCGATCGTCCGCTCGAAGGCGCGGGACCAGCCCGGCCCGCACGGCTGACGACTTGCCCGAGCCCGACGGCCCGACCACTGCCAGGAAGCGTGAGCTCTCCAGATGTGAATGCAGCTCCTCGACGAGACCGTCGCGGCCGAAGAGGTCGGCGGCGTCACCTTCCTGGAACGCCGCCAAGCCCTTGTAGGGGTTGGCACCCTGCAATTCGATGGACACCAATGTCTGCGAAGCGATCGCCCGAGGCCGTTCGTCGATGTCGGGAGCACCGGTGGTCTCCACACCTGACGCGGGGCCACCCGCCGCGGCCCGGAAGGCCAGGACGAACTCGCCCATGTCGACGAAACGATCCTCAACCTGGAGCGCTGTGGCCTGCTGCACGACCAGGTCGACGTTCCTCGGCAGATCGGGTCGTCGATCCCCGATCAACGGCACGCGCTCGTGGAGCTTTCGGTGTAGAAGCTCGTCGACCGAGGACACCTGCTGGAACGGCGGTTCGCCCGTCAGCAGTTCGTAGAGAACGACGCCAAAGGCGTACATGTCCGAGTGCGGCCCGGCAACGCCGTCGCGGACCTGCTCAGGGCTGACGTAGAGCGGACTTCCCGCGGATCGGAGGTCGAGCTCGGATTGAGCGCCATCGGTGATCGCGATGCCGAAGTCCGCCAGATATGAGATGTCGTTCTCGTCGAACAGGATGTTCGCCGGCTTCACGTCGCGATGGACGATGCCGTTGGTGTGGGCCACAGCGAGAGCTCCACCCACCTCCTCCACCAACTGACCGACGGTTCCGAGATGAAATGGTCCCTGCGCGACGAGCCGTTGCTCCGCGGAACCGCCGCGTAGATAGCGCATCACGAGGAACGCTCCGCCCGGCTCCCGCCAGTAGTCGAAGAGCGGGACGACATGCGGGTGCTCCATCCGGGCCACGAGTTGCGCCTCGGCCTCGAACCTGCGGATGAAGCGCGGGTCGTCGGCCAACTCGGGTCGAACGACCTTCACCGCCACTTCGCGACCGATCGACTCCTGCGAGGCGCGGTAGATCGATCCGAACGCTCCCTCGCCGATGAGCTCGGTGATCTCGTAGCCGCGCAGCTGGCGCGTGGCGCGCGCACGCCTGGATGACCCGATGTTGCGGGTCACCGCCCTCACGTGGATACCCGTCGCTGCCATCTACGGGGGACGGCAACTGACGCCGGATCTGTCCCGCGCCGTCGAACGCGCGATTGCGGCCTGTTCTGAGCTGGGCGCGACGGACATTCTCGCCTACGCGATCCAGGCGAAAGCCCATCTGGCTTCAGTGCGGGCGCCGCACGAGGTTCATGAAGCGTTGGGGCATCTGAAACACGCGACAAGTCTGTCCGTGGCCGCTGGGAGCGTCAGCGATGCCGCCCATCACGCCTGGCTTCTCGCCGCTCGTCAAGTCGAGGTCGGCGATGTCGCTGGGGTCGAGGAGTCGATGGCTCTGATGCGTCGATACGCGGAGCTCGGCGACAACCCGTGGGCTCGGGTCCTGGAATCGGGCCCCAGATTCATCGGCGCCTACATCGCCGGAGACCTGGAGCAGGCCGAGCTGCTGTCGCATCACGCAGACGAGCTGGCGGACGCGGTTGCCGGGCTCGACGGTGCCGGGGGCCATGGCCAGCAGATGTTCGCCATCCGCCGCGAGCAACAGCGGCTCAACGAGGTCCGACCAGTGATCGAGATGGCGCTCGCGCGTGGCGCATCGACGGCTGCGAGCTGGCGCCCGGGCGCCGCTGCGCTCTTCGCGGATCTCGGACTCCTGGAGGAGACCGCGCGAGAACTCGAGTCGCTGGTCGGCGATACCGGACCGGATGTACCGGTCGACGCTCGCTACACGACGTCCCTGTCCTTCGTGGCCGAGGCATGTGTCGCCGTCGAAGATGTGCAGCGCGCCGCTGTTGTTCGAGCGGCGTTCTTGCCGTACTCGGGGCTGACCGTCGTGATGCCGGGGGTCACCTGCCTTGGCCCGGTCGATCGGTACCTGGGCAGGCTGGCCGCCGTCCTCGGTGAGTTCGAGGAGGCGACGGCGTGTTTCGACAGAGCCACGGAGTTGGCCCGTGCGATGGCCTCACCGCTGTTCGAGGCTCACGCGCTCGCGGATCGCGCTGAGCTCGCTCTGCACATCGGGTCAGACAGCGATGCCCGTCACTATGCCGAGGCCGCTCTCGGAGCCATCGGCCAGCGTGATCTCCCGAGGGTGAGGTCGCTGGCCATAAGCGTTCTTCAGCACATCAGCAGCAACAACAACAACAGGGTGGAATCATGACCACGACAATCACCTCCGACTACACCGACCGGATCGAATCGATTCGGCCGATCATCGAGGAGCATGCTCCCCAGACCGAAGAGGACAGACATCTCGCCGAGCCCGTGTATCAGGCGATGCAAGATGCCGGCCTCATGCGGCTGCTGGCGCCCAAGGCCTACGGCGGCGATGAGGTCCATCCCGTCGAGGCCTACAAGGTCTGGGAAGCGGTAGCGAAGATCGACAGTGCGGCGGGCTGGAACCTGCAGATCGCTGCGGCGGCTGCCGGCTTCATTGCCTGGCTCCCGGCTGAGGGGGCCGAGGAGATCTACGCCGATGGCCCCGATCTGGTGGTAGCAGGCGCGTTCTTCCCGCCCGCGGGCGCGACGAAGGTCGACGGCGGGTGGGTGGCCACTGGGCGAACCCCATTCGCCAGCGGTTGTCACCGAGCTGACTGGTTCTTGATGCCCATGGTCGAGATGGACGGCGAGCTGCCGAAGATCGACCCGGCGACCGGCGAGCCCGCCCCGATCGCAGCGATCTTTCGGCGTGAGGATGTCGAGATCATCGATACGTGGCACACGGTGGGTATGCGCGGCACGGGTTCTGCCGACATCACTGTGACCGAGGCCTTCGTTCCCGACCATCGAACGGCACCCGTGGCTCCTCTCACCGATCCCCAGCCCGCATTCACCAACCCGTACTTCAAGACGATGCCGTGGCCGGGCGTCCACGGTGAGACGACGGTCTCTCTCGGAATCGCCGCTGCGGCCATCGACAAACTCGTCAGGCTCGCGACCGAAAAGACGCCTGCGTACGCCGAGAACCCACTCGGTGCTCGGGAGATCGCCCAACACCACGCGGCGAAGGCGACGGCTCTCCTCGACGGCGCGCGCGTGTTCCTTCACGACTCGATTGCCCAAGCGGTGACAGAAGCCGCCGCAGGTGGCGTGTCACCCGCGGCGAAGCACCGTTGTCAGCTCTCAGCGTGCCTCGCTGCTGAGGCCGCCGGGCAGGCTGTCGACCTCGTTCACGAGGCCGCGGGCACGACGTCGATCAGGCTTGGTCACGGGATCGAGCGACATCACCGGGATGTGCACGTTCTGACTCAGCACGCGTCCAAGTCGGTGATCCGCTACCAGGACGTCGGCAAGCTCATGTTCGGCCAGACGGTCGATTGGTTCGTGCTGAACCTGTGATGCGAGCCGCGGCGATGTGAGCGGCTCACCGCTCAGGTGGCCAGGTTGCCCGTGGCGCTGGTGCCTGTGGTGAACATCTCGGGGTTGAGCTCACTCACCTCGACGATGGAGTCCGCGGGAATGCCGAGATCCTCCGCCTGCTGCATGAGCGCCTCTGGGTTGGGCGCTTCGTAGAGACAGTACGTCTTCTTGCGATCCGCGGAGAGAAACGAGAACAGCCACTTCAGCTCGTGGTTGTCGTTGTAGTCGATGGTGCCGGCGAGTCCTTCGGCGTCCAACTCGAGTTGGTCGGCGAGTTCTCGTTCGATGACGAACATTGCCATGGCGCTGCCCTCCGTGCCCCCGTTGGCGTCGTGGTGTGTCCGCTCACCACCATAACGGCGATTCGTGGACTGCATCGACTCGACCGTTTGCGGACTGATCTGCAGCGCACCTGGGTTCGGGAGCGCCAGACTCGGTACGGCCGACCCAGGAGGCGAAACCCATGACCTCGCTCGAGGACGCAGCTGCGACGCTCGGAGCCGAGACCGACCGGCGGTGGAGAGAGCTCGACGTAGCGCAGCGGCTCCCCGAGGACATCTACCTACAGATGGCGCAGGCCGGAATCCTGCGTCAGCTTCTGCCGCGCGAGGTCGGCGGGATGGGTCGTTCGACGATCGAGTGGTTCGATCTCGGTCTCGAGCTCGCCCGCTACGACGGAAGCCTCGGGTGGATCGCGACCCAAGGGAACATGGGCATTTCGCACTTGCATTCGCTTGCTGATCGCGATTTTGCTCGGGAGGTCATCGCGTCCGCTGATGTACGGATCGCCGGCACCAACACTGCGCTCGGTGTGATCGACGTCTCAGGGCCTCGCCGAACCATCTCTGGCCGTTGGTCCTTCACCTCCGGGTGTGAGGGTGCGGACTGGATCGCCGTGTTGGGATCGCCTGGGGGCGTGCCGAACCGAGCCGAGATGCGCTTCGTACTCCTTCCCGTCGATCGATTCGAGATCGAGCGCGACTGGGACGTCGTGGGGCTTCGCGGAACCGGCAGTCACACCGTTGTGGCGGACACCGTTCCGTTCGACCCGGCCCAATCCTTCGATCTCGCGGCGGATCCGGTCGTGGCGGATCCCGCACGCATCACCACACCAGCGGTCTGCGGAGCATGGGCCGTCGGGTCATCCGTGGCCGCGACGCAGCTCGGGATCGCCCGACGTGCGCTCGATGAGACTCTCGCCGTCGTGGAACAGCGTGCTCCGGCGCCGGCGTTCACGCCCTTACTCGACAACCCGGCAGTTCAGCGTGAACTGAGCCGCCTCGAGGGTCGTTGGCGGCAGGCCCGGGCGGCGGTTCGGGAGTCGATCGAAGACGCCTGGGCGGTCGTCGCCGACGGCGGTCTGCCGACCATGGAGCAGCGCCGCAACCTCGCGATCTCCAACCATCTGGCGAACGACGACAGTGTGAATATCGTCGCCGACTGCGCACGACTGGTGGGTACCTCGGCTCTGAGGCCCGAGCACCCCCTGGCCCGCTGTCAGCGCGATGTCTTGCCCCTGTTGGGCCACCTTGCGGCGAATGCCCAGGTGTTGGAGTTCGCCGAGCAAGTGCGACAAACAGGTAGGCCGCTGGCCTTCCCTCTCGTGTAGGGAGCCGTTCTTCGGCGGGTCGCATCCAGTGAGGGTCTGGTAGGCCTTGCCGGATGCACGACCACTCCGCAGGCCCGCTTCGAGGAATCCGGGTGATCGATCTCGGCACGCTGCTCGCGGGTCCAGTCGCGGCGACGCTGCTCGGGGACTTCGGCGCCGAGGTCATCAAGGTCGAGCAGCCTGGGGTGGGCGATCCGCTTCGTGGCGGGCCGACCAAGGAGGGGCTGCCGCCTCGGATGTTCTGGCTGGTCGAGGGGCGCAACAAGCGCTCTGTCACGATCAACCTGCGCGAAGCCAGGGGCCAGGCGCTGGTGAAGCAGCTCGTGGCGACGGCCGACGTGGTCGTGGAGAACTTCACGCCTAGGACCCTGGACGCGTGGGGCCTCGGCTGGGAGGACCTGCGCGCGGTGAACGAGTCGCTGATCATGGTGCGGGTGTCGGGGTACGGCCAGACCGGTCCCGAGTCCCAGCGCGCCGGATATGACCGCATCGCACTCGGCGTGTCGGGGTACCTCTACCCGACGGGCTATCCCGATCGGGCTCCGGTGCGGCCGGCTGTTCCGACCGCCGACTACAACACCGCCACCTTCGCTGCGCTGGCGACGATGTTCGCGTTGTACGAGCGGGACGCCCAGGGTGGTCAGGGGCAGATGATCGACCTGGCCCTCTACGAACCACCCTTCCGGATCACGGGGGACCTGATAGGCAACTTCGTTCGGACCGGCCAGATTCGCGAGCGCATCGGCAACCGCAATCCGGGCTTCACGCCTGCAGGCAACTTTCTGACGAGCGACGACAGGTGGATCCAGATCGCGGCGGGCGGCGAGGGTCCGTGGCGGCGTCTCTGCGAGGCGATGGGCCGACCAGACCTCGCCGACGACGAGCGCTACGCCACCGCGCGGGATCGCCATCAGCGGGCCGATGAGCTGGAGGAGATGTTGCGCGAGTGGATCGCGACCAGGCCGTTCGACGAGCTCGACGAACTGCTCGCTCGCCACAACGTCCCTGCGGCCGGGATCCTCACCGCCGCGGACATCGTCGACCACCCCCAGTACGAGGCCAGGGACAACATCGCGATGGTGGATGACGGCCAGGGCACCGAGGTCGCGATGCCCGCCGTCGTCCCGAACCTCACCGGGACGCCGGGGTCGATCCGCCATGCTGGGCAGCCGCTCGGCCAGGAGACGGATGCGGTGCTCGGTGACCTGCTGGGTCTGGGCGAGCAGGAACTCGCCGAGCTGCGTGCCGACGGCGTGATCTGAACCGAACGCGGCGCCTCAGGGCGAGCCGAGGCCAGCCCGACGCTTCTGTTCCTGGAACGCTTCGCGCGCCTTGGCCGCCTGCTCCTCGTCCAGGTCGGAGAGGTTCATGTTGTCGCGCTTCCATGCATGTGGTTCGCCTGGCCACCGCAGAGGGGTCTGCACGGTGGTACGGGCGCCGGGCGCTGTTTCGAGCACGGTCAGGGCGAGCTCCAGGGCGATCCGCTGCGACTCGGGGTCGTGGGGGAGACCGGCGGAGTTTCCGAGCGGAACGTCGGAGAAGGCGAACCGAGGCACGCCGACCGTCTCCACGATGTCTTTGGCCGCGCCGAGCACGACCGTCGGGATCCCGGCCTCCTCGAGGTGGCGTGCGACCAGACTCACGGTCTGGTGGCACACCGGTCAGGTGGGAACGAGGAGGGCGACGTCGGCGCGGTCCTCTGCTATGAGCTCGGCAATCTGCGGCGCGTGAACTTCGGTGGTCGACCGCTGTCGTCGAACGGTGGGCACGGCGTAGATGCGATCGGTCAGCTCGCCGATCCGGCCCTGCTTCACGGCTTCTTCGAGACGCAGAATCGGTAGCCACGTGTTGCGGTCGTCAGCCTTGGAATGGTGCCGGTCGTAGCCGATGTGGCTGATCCGCAGATCGTGGTCGTCATCGCTCGTTGGAACGGTGGGTCGAGTGAAGACCTCGAAGAACTTCGCCGCTCCGTTGTAGGCAGCACCCGGTCCCTGGTCGCCGAGCTCAGGGCGGAAGGGCGCCGCGGTGGTGACGAGCGCCACCCGGCTGTCGGAGAGCGGCTTCGACAGCGGGGTGAACGGCACATCGGTGTGGCAGGGCCAGCGGTACGGGTCATAACCGAGGGCGCTGTACCAAGCGCGGGTCCGATCGATGTAGCGGACCGGCTGGTGTGGATGCGGCTCCGGCAGTCCCGGCGTTGCGTCGAGCTGGGTCATGACTCCAGTCTTCCAGGTCGTCGAGAGGAGGTCATTCGTGATCGAACTCGTCGTTGGGGAGCTGGGCGGAGTAGCCGCCCCGCGTGTACACGTCCGGCCGGTCGAGAAGCCGTAGATAGTGGTCGTGGCCCTCGCAGAAGTGGCAGGAATTGAACACGATCTGCAGGAATTCGTCGCCCTCGGGCACCCGGTCGTAGCGGTTCAGCCACGTGGCGATGAGGTCGGTGGCGAGGTGATCGCGGTGCACCGGGAGCAGCTCGATACATCCTCGCTGTGGCGCGTCGGCGTCGATGCGGCCCGTGGCGACCACCTGGTCGGCCAACCACCGAATGACCTGGACCTGGTCGTCGAGGGCGATATCGAGGCAGATCAGTTCGGGGTGGCCGTACGACTCTGTGAGCCCCACCGTGTACGACCAGCCAACGCCCTCCTCGTCGCTCACCGACTGCAGTAGCCAGCCGTGAATCCGTATCGTCAGATCCTGGCTGCGTTCGATCTCTTCTTCACTGAATCCTTCGCAATGTAGGCACATGTCCGGAGCCTCGCGAGGGGGTGGGACAGCGACGGTTCCGCGGAACCGCTTGTGGCGGCTTCTGGGCGCACCACCGCTCGTAGGCCTTCCTTTCGGGAGCACCACCGCCCGGGTTCCGAGCGCTGACGCGCCCGAAAGGGACAACTCCGAGCCTCTGTGCGCCCGGAAAGGGCGACGGGTGCCGGGTGGGACCGAGCTACAGATCCCCAGGTCAGGGTGTCTGTACGCGTTCTGTACGCGAGGCTCGTACGGTCGCCGTATGCCGACGGAGGGGGTGGCAGCGATGACGGAGATCCGGGTTCTCGGGCCGGTCGAGGTGGTCGATCACTCAGGTGATCCCATCACGATCGGTGGACCGCGCCAGCGCAGGTTGCTGGCGGTACTCGCTAGCGAGCCGGGTCATGCGTTGGCAGATGGGCGTCTGAGCGATGTGGTCTGGCCGGACGGCGACGCCCCAGAGGACCCGCGCAACGCTTTGCAGACGTACGTGTCCCGACTGCGTGCGGCCGGCGTCTCGGTGGAGCGCTCGGGCAGCGGCTACAGCCTTGCGCCCGACGCGGCGCAGTTGGATTCGCGGCTCTTCGAACAGGAGCTCGCGACCGGCGAACGGCTCGCCGAGCGTGGTGACTCAGATGCTGCTGCCGTCGTCCTCGAGACCGCACTGGGTCGCTGGCGCGGCCCCGCGTACGGCGACTTTGCCGACGAGGAGTGGGCCCGCGGTGAGGGGATTCGACTCGAGGAGCTTCGGATCCGCGGTCGCGAACGTCTCGCCGAACTGGCTATCGATCGCGGCCGAGCCTCCGAATCCCTCGCCGATCTGCGAGCCCTCTGTGCTCAGCATCCCCTTCGGGACACTCCGCATCGGCTCCTGATGCTCGCCAGCTTTGAGATCGGCGATCAAGCGGAGGCGCTCCGCATCTTCCAGGACTTCCGTACCAGGTTGGCCGACGAGACAGGGCTCGAGCCGGCGGACGAGTTCGTCGCACTCGAACGGCAGATCGCCACCGGCGAGGTCTCGTCCCGATCGACCGTGCCAGCCCGCCTCGGCTCGTACGAAGTCGGCGACCTCATCGGGGAGGGCGCCTTCGGATCCATCTACCGCGCTGCGCAGCCGTCCGTCGGGCGTGACGTGGCGATCAAAGTCGTGCGCCCCGAGCTCGCAAACAACACGTCGTTCGTCCGGCGATTCGAGGTCGAGGCACAGACCGTCGCCCGGCTGGAACATCCCCACATCGTCCCGCTCTACGACTACTGGCGAGATCCGTCCGGCGCGTACCTGGTGATGCGCTACCTCGCGGGTGGCTCGGCCGAACAGCGACTCACGCGCGACGGTCCCTGGTCTCTCGTCGAGGTCGCGCGGCTCGTCGATGAGATCGGTGCCGCACTCGCTGTTGCCCATGACGCCGGCGTTCTCCATCGCGACATCAAGCCGGCCAACGTGTTGTTCGACGAGCAGGGAAACAGCTACCTCGCAGACTTCGGGATCGCATCGGAGGTTGGCTCCCAGGAGGCGACGGATCTCCGGTCCGCGGGGTCGCCGCTCTATGTGTCACCCGAGCAGGTCCGCGACGGTGAGGCGACTCCCGCCTCGGACATCTATGCGTTCGGCGTGGTGCTGTACGAGCTGCTGACGGGTCGACCGCCGTTCGCGGATTCGGACTCGGTTCGGGCGCTGCTCGAACGAAAGGTGCGCGACCGGGTTCCGTCGATCTCGCCGGACCGGCCGGATGTGCCCCCTGCGGTCGACCTGGTGATCCAGACCGCGACGGCAGCCGACCCAGTACAGCGCTTCCCGTCGATGGGTGAGCTGGTACTCGCATTCCGCTCCGCGATCGCCGACGGGCCCGGCATTGGGAACACGACGGCAGAGACGTTCGTCGATCGACCCCGCAGCGAGGCCGCCCGGACCCTCGTCGGCCTCGAGCTGGAGAGCGTCAACCCCTACAAGGGCCTCGCTGCCTTCGACGAGTCGGACACATCCGACTTCTTCGGACGCGACAACCTCGTCGGCGAGCTCGTGGAGCGTCTCGCCGGAAGCCGGTTCGTGGTCGTCACCGGGCCGAGTGGATCGGGCAAGTCCTCCGTGGTTCGAGCCGGTCTTCTGCCGAAGTTGCGGGCGTCCGGCTCATTCGTCGCGTCGATCGTGCCAGGGCGCTATCCGATGGACGAGCTCGAAACCGCCCTGCTTCGGGTGGCGACCCAGCCGACCGGTGCCCTGCTCGAACAACTGTCGAGCGATGAACGTGGCCTCGCCCGAGCGATCAAGACCCTGCTGCCAGACGACGAGAGTGAGCTGATCTTGGTCGTCGATCAGTTCGAGGAGCTGTTCACGATCACTGACGCCGAGCACCGCGACCGGTTCCTGTCGGCGATCGCTGCTGCTGTGTCGGATGAGCGGTCACGCCTGCGAGTCGTGTGCACGTTGCGGGCCGACTTCTACGACCGGCCACTGCAGCACCCTGCGATCACCGAGCTTGTGCGTGTCAACACGGTCGCGGTGAGTCCTCTCACCGGCGAGCAGCTCGACGAGGCGATCACCCGACCGGCGTCCGGGGTCGGTGTCACGGTCGAGCCGGCGTTGGTGGCCGAGCTCGTGGCCGATGCTTCGGGTCACGCGGCGCTTCCCATGCTCCAGTACGCGTTGAGCGAGGTGTACGAGCGTCGCTCTGGAGCTCGCATGACCCTCGACTCGTACCGCGAGATCGGCGGTGTCAGCGGTGCGCTCGCCAACCGGGCGGACGAGTTGTTCGATGCGATGTCGCCGGCAGACCGTGATGCGGCGCGTCGGCTCTTCACCCGCTTGGTGACCCCAGGAGAGGGAACCGAGGACACACGTCGCCGAGTTCTCAGGTCAGAGGTCGCGGGCGTTCCCGCCTCGGTGATCGATGCGTACGGAAGTGCACGGCTGCTGACCTTCGATCGAGATCCCGCGACGCGCGAACCAACGGTGGAGGTGGCACACGAAGCTCTCATCCGCGAATGGCCCCAGCTCCGAGTGTGGCTCGACGAGGACCGCGACGGCCTGCGGCTCATGCGGCACCTCGGACTGAGTGCAGAGGCCTGGGTGGTGAGCGGTCGCGAAGCCGGTGAGCTGTACCGCGGCGGTCGTCTCGAAGGCGCCGAGGAGTGGGCAACCCATCACGCTTCGGATCTGACACCGCTCGAGGGAGAGTTCCTCGAGGCGTCCGTCGCCCAACGAGCGATGGAGGAAGCAGCCGAGCGTCGGCGCGTTCAACGTCTCCGGGTCTTGCTGGCCGTCACCGCGGTTGTCGCCTTGATCGCCCTGATCGCCGGTGTCGTCGCGCTTCAACAGAGATCCGATGCCCGGGCCAATGCCGACGCGGCCGCGGAGAGCGAGGCCGCTGCGCTCGTCAGCGCTGAAGATGCCGACGCTCAGCGCCTCGTTGCGGAGAGCGAGGCTGCCGAAGCCGAACTTCAGAGGCAGCTCGCCCAAGAGAGCGAGGCCGAGGCGCTGACAGCCACCGAGCTCGCGGAGCAACGCCGCCTCGATGCCGAGCACGATCGCCTCATCTTTCAATCCGCCACGCTCGTGGGTTCGGATCGGCGGGCGGCTCTCCTCATGGCGGTGGAGGCGTACTCGATTAACCCTGACACCGACGCGTTGGGTGCTCTTCAGCGGGCCATGGTTCTCGCCCCCAGGAACTGGATGGGTTTCATCAACAGCCCCACGCTCGAGCCCTATCGCAAGATCGAGTTCCTCCCGTCGGGTGACCTTGCCGCGGTGTCGCCCAGCGGTCTCGACATCTGGCCCCTCGGCGAGGGCGAACAGCGCCTCTCGATTGCAGCTGACGGCGAAGGCACAACGGTGGCCACGTCTGTCGACCGAGTGGCCATCGGTAGCGCCGATGGGCACGTGGGCGTCTACCGCGTCAGCGATGGGGAGATCACGATGGAGCTCGATGTCGGAACGCCGATTACAGCGCTCACACTTTCGTCGAACGGGGAGCTTCTCGCCGTCGGCACCCGGATTGGGACGCAAGTGGTGCGCGTTGCGGACAAGTCGGTCCTCATCGATCATCCACTGCAACCGACAGACGGAACCGAACTCGACGTCAAACAGCTCGTTTTCGATCCGACCGATCGAATGCTGGCTGTCTCGGCCGGCCATTTCGCTCCGGCCACGGTTCTCGACGTTGCGAGTGGAGAGCCTCTTGTCACCGACCTGGGTGTCGGAACAACGGTCCAAAGTGCCGACACCGTCGCGTGGCATGCGGACGGCCTACTTGTCGCAAGTTTCGACGAGGTTGCCATCTTCGAGACGGAGTCGTGGACACCGGTCCATGCCTCACTGCGCATCCCTGGCACCTGGTCGGGAGGCGGAGCGGCGTCGACCACCCCGACCGGATCCGTTGCCCTCCTCAACCCGGCCGGCCTTCAGCTCGTGAGCGTGACGGCGGCGCAGGTCACGCAGATCTCGGCTGATCTCCAGCATGGACGAGCTGAGTCGGTGGCGATCAGCCTGGATGGCTCTGTCATCGCTGTGTCGGGGACCGCAGGCATCTCGCTGTTCTCCACGACGGGAGGCGGCACCCTCGCCGCCGGCTGGCTTCCGGGGAATGTCCTCTCCGCGGAGATCACCGACGACGGCTCTCTGACGATCGTGAGCAATCCCAACGTGGGGCCTCCCATGCAGGTGTGGGATACGTCGACTCCCTCGCGGCCCGAGTTCGTCTCGTCGATCGAACAGTATGGAAAGGCGCGCGAGCGAGATGGAATCTTTGTTCTCAACGGGCCCCCTGTCGACGGACCCTGGACACATGCCGTGCTGCGCAACGGCGAGATCTCCGACCACACCGAGGTGTATCCGTACTTCCCGTCCAATCCGCTGGCGGTTTCACCGGATGGCTCCCTTCTCTTCGAGAGCCCGACCGGATCTTCTCTGGTCGTCGTGTTCGACACCGCGTCCCAAACGGTGGTGGCAGAGCTCGACGACATCGCCCCATCGGTTGCCGACTTCGGCTCGGACCGCCGGTACGCACCGGACATCGAGCTGCATCCCGATGGCGAGAGGTTCTACGTCATGGCTCGGTCGGGACACGTCTTCGAGTACGACCTCGCCACGCTCGAGTTGATCGGTGAGCGCTTCACCTCGGAGGAGGGATTTCATGGGCTCGCATTCACGTCCGATGGCGAGATGGCTGTCACGCTGAACTTCACGTCCCGCCTTCTCGAGCTCCGCACGGGCGACACCTTGGAGGTCCTCGCTTCGGCGCCGGTCACCAGCGGATTCCTCAGCATCGGCGCTGAGAACCCCGACATCCTCGCCGGCGACCGCTATGCGGTGATCGGCGGAGCTCCGGGTGGGGCGACGCTCTGGGATCTCGAGACGCTGGAGCAGATCGGTGAGCCGTTCCCGCACGTGACCGATTTCCGCCAGCCGGGCGTTGCGTCGGACGCGAAGATCCTCGCCACCACGGTCGAGGGCGGTGCAGTGCTCTGGAACGTCGACGTCGAGCAGTGGCCCGAGATGGCGTGCCGGGCCGCTGGGCGAAACATGACCCTCGACGAATGGGAGCAGTTTGGCCCCCATGGCGAGCCGTACAGGGCCACCTGCCCGCAGTGGCCGTCGCTCGGCTGAAGCCAAGGGCCATCAGCGCCGGGACTTTCAGGCGAAGCCTTCCGGGCGCGTGGCAGCTCGTAGCTCTCCCTTTCGGGAGCACCACCGCCCGGGACCCGAGCGCTGACGCGCCCGGAAGGGACGACTCCGAGCCCTTCTGCGCCGGGAAAGGGCGTTTGCCCTCGACACCCTGCAGAACATTCTGCAGACGGTTCCCCTGACGCTTCCTATGTTCGCTTCATGACGACAGAGGGGGTGGCTGCGTCCGAAGCAGTCAGCCGTCGAAGGAGGAGTCATGGACATCGATGAAGAGAAGCTGGGTCAGTTCATGGAGGGCATGGTCGGTCACCTCGGTGGCGCGATCACAGTGGCGTGTGTGCTGCTGGGCCATGAAACCGGGCTGTACGACGCGCTCGCTGGGGCGGGACCGATCACTGCCGACAGCCTCGCGACCACCGCGGGGACCAACCCGCGGTTGACGCGCGAATGGCTCGACCAGCAAGCCAGCTCTGGGATCGTGGGCTACGACGCCCAGAACGACACGTACGAGCTCTCGAACGAAGCGGCGCTGGCGTTGGCGAATCGTGATTCGCCGGTGTGGCTCGCCGGGGGGATGAAGGGCTTCCGGGCCATGTACATCGATCTCGAGCGAGTGAGCGATGCGATGCGCGGCGATGGTGGCGTGCCGTGGGGCGACCACCATGAGTGTCTGTTCGAGGGGACGGCGGAGTTCTTCCGCCCGGCCTACATCCACCATCTCGTACAGGAGTGGCTGCCTGCGCTGAGCGGTGGAACCGGGCGGCTGGACGAAGGGATCGCCGTCGCAGACGTGGGGTGCGGCGGCGGCGTGTCGACCACCCGCATGGCGGCCTCGTTCCCGGCGAGCCGCTTCGTGGGCTTCGACTATCACGCCCCGAGTGTCGACGCGGCGGCCCAGCTCGCCGGCGAGCGGGGTCTGACGAACACGGAGTTCAAGGCCGCGGGCGCCAAGGAGTTCTCCGGTTCGTTCGACCTGGTGTGCTTCTTCGACTGCCTCCACGACATGGGGGATCCGGTGGGCATCGCGACCCACGCAAGGGATCAGCTGAACGACGGTGGCTCGGTGCTCGTCGTCGAACCCTTCGCGCTGGACAGCCGCGCCGAGAACCACGAGGCGCTCGGGACGCTGCTGTACGGAGCATCGACGTTCATCTGCACGCCGTGCTCGCTCTCGCAGGAGGTCGGGCGCGGGATGGGCGCTCAGTCCGGCGAATCGGGCATGCGCGCCGTGTTCGAGGAGGCCGGCTATTCCTCGTTCGAACGCATCGCGGAGACGCCCTTCAACATCGTGTACGAAGCGCGGCCCTGACAGTGCTCCAGCGTGCCGCGCGGGGTGCGCAGGGGCCACAGGCGGACTGGGCGGCGCACGCCGTGCGCGTTGTGGTGCAGAATCTGCTGCAGACGTTGGGTTTCACGCGGTGGACACTCGGCTGAATCGAGCGCGGAGGGGGACGCGCAATGTTTAGCGAGACCGCGGGGATGACCCGCTCCACTCTCACCTTCGTCAAGCCGAGTCTGCGAGATCCGCGTTTCCATCTCGCGTCGACGATTCTCACCCTCCACGTTCTCGGGCAGACGGTGCTCGATTTCCGGGTCAGTGCCGTGAACATCGCCGCCGCGATCCTGACCTGCGGGGTGATCGAGTTCGCGGCGAAGATCACCACCGAGCGCACGATCGCAATCCCTGCGAGCGCCATGCTGACCGGGAGCGGCATAGGGCTCATCCTGAGGCTGCCCGAGGCAACGGTCGGAGATCCGTGGGCCGTCGAGGGCACCGAGATCTTCGTCCTGGTGAGCGCTTTGGCAATGGCAACCAAGTTCGTGATCCGCCAACGCGGGGTGCACGTCCTCAACCCGTCGAATGCAGCTCTGGTTGCGGTGTTCTTGATCCTCGGGAGCACCCGGGTCGAGCCCCTCGATTTCTGGTGGGGGCCGCTCGACTCATGGATGCTGTTCGCGTACGCCGTCATCCTGGTCGGTGGCTTGCTGATCAACGGCCGTCTCGATCTTCTGCCGTTGGTCGTTTCGTTCTGGGGAACCCTCGCCGTGGGGGTCGGCATCCTCGCGCTGGCGGGCCAGTGCATCACGACCCCGTGGTCGTTGCACCCGATCTGCGGAGCCCATTTCTGGTGGATCGTCGTGACGTCTCCCGAGACGTTGGTGTTCGCGTTCTTCATGATCTCCGATCCGCGGACCATCCCGTCGGGAGCCGCAAACCGACGGTGGTTCGGTGTTGCCCTCGGTGCGACGTCAGCGGTCCTGATCGCCCCGGCCGAGACGGAGTTCGGGGCAAAGGTCGGCCTGCTGGGAGGGTTGTTGGTGTGCAGCGTGGTCCGGGCGGGTGTCCGGGCAGGCTTGGTTCGGCTGCCGGCTTCGGGCACCGCGCCGACCTCGCTCGTCGGTCCGGTCGTAGCCTGGGCGGTCGCGATCCTCCTGCTCGGAGCGACGAGTCAGCCGTTGAGTCTGGTGGACGCCGAGCGCCTTCCCGACGCGACCGGAGTCGTGCCGGCGGTCGACCCGAGCACGTTGCCGGTTGTCACGATCGACGAGAGCGCAGTCGCCTTCGACCCGACCGTCCTGGAGGAGGCGCAGGGCCTCGCTGCGCGGTTCGCGTGGCTTCTGGAGGTCGAGGCAGAGGCGGTTCGGCAGCGTGACCCCGAACTCATCAGAGCGGTGACGCACGGGACGAGACGGGACGAGATGCTCAAGCTGATCGAGTCCGCATCCGCCGGACTCTCGGCACCCATCGACGAGTACGAGTTTGAGAGCCTCCACCTGCACACCATCCGAAGCGGATCACAGGGTGGAGTGCGATTGGCGTTCTCGGGCCACGGCCGGATTGCGACGACCGATGCATCCGATTCAGCTCTGCATCGTGCGGAGTCGTTCGCACTGACCTTCGTGTTGCTCGGCGCGTCCGGCGATCGATGGTTCCTCGTGGACGTCGCGGAGATCGAATGATGCGCTCGACGGGTCCACTGACCTGCGGTTTCGCCCGCGACAGGGACTGACAGTGGGACGAAAGTGACCGCCGTAGGTTCATCGCATGGCTGAGGGCGAGAGCTTCCGCATCGGGCTTCTGGGGCCCGTGGCAGTGGCCGTCAACGGTGTGTTCGTCGAGGTGACGAGCATGAGGCAGCGCCGGCTGCTCGCGTCTCTTGCTCTCCGCGCGGATCGACTCGTCAGCGAGGACGAGTTGATCGATCGGCTCTGGACCGACCGGGACGACCAACCGGCGAATCCTCGAGCTGCGCTGCAGACATACGTCTCACGACTGCGGACCCAGTTGGGTAGCGATGCAATTGCGCACCAGCCACCGGGATATGTGCTGCGCGGAACCTCGGTCTGGTTGGACAGCGACCTCCTCGAGACCGGCCTCGTCCGCGTCGACGAGCTGCACGCGAACGGGGACAGCTCGGCTGCACTCGACGAGTGCGACCAGATGCTTTCCCTCGTTCGTGGACCGGTCCTCGGGGAGCTCGCCGATGAGGAGTGGGCGAGGCCCGATGCACTGCGCCTCGAGGAGATGATCGTCAGGGCCCGCGAGGCTCGACTTCGGGTCTCGGTCGACGCCGGTCTCCCCGACGCCATCTCCCAGCTCGAGGGATTCGTCGCAGCGCATCCGCTCCGGGAGCAAGCCCAAGAGCAGCTCGCCCGTGCGCTGTATGCCGATGGCCGACACGCAGAGGCCCTTCGGCGACTCTCCGAGTACCGACGCTTACTGAGCGAAGAACTGGGCCTCGAGCCCGGCCCGGCAGTCGCGGCGCTCGAGCGCCAGATACTCGAGCACGACCCCGGTCTCGCTGTCGAGACGGTGAGCCGCACCATCGCGGGGTACCGGCTTGGGGAGCAGATCGCGAGTGGGTCCTTCGGAGCGGTCTACCGAGCAGAACAGCCGTCCGTGGGACGCGAAGTCGCGATCAAGGTCGTGCGCCCCGAGCTCGCCAACGACCCCGACTTCGTGCGCAGATTCGAGGCAGAAGCGCAAACAGTGGCTCGGCTCGAGCACCCACACATCGTTCCGCTCTATGACTACTGGCGGGACCACGGCGGCGCCTATCTGGTCATGCGGTGGATCCGCGGTGGTTCCGCCGAGCAGAAGTTGGTACGCGACGGACCCTGGCTGCTCGACGACGTCGCCCGCCTCGTCAACGAGGTCGGCGCGGCGCTCGCTGTGGCTCATCAGTCCGGTGTGATTCATCGCGATGTCAAGCCGGCGAACATTCTGATCGACGAGACGGGCAACAGCTATCTCACAGACTTCGGAATCGCGGTCGACGCCTCGGCGGATGCCACCCTCGAGCTCGGATCCGCAGGGAGTCCGCTGTATGTCGCACCCGAGCTCCTCTCGGGCGGCTCCCCGTCGATCGCAGCGGACATCTACTCCCTCGGAATCGTGCTCCACGAGCTGCTCACCGGACGAGTGCCGTACGGCGACTCGGAGTCGGTCGAGGTCCTTTCTCAGCGAAAGACACGAGAACCAGTGCCCTCCGTTCGAGGGGATCGCCCCGAGCTTCCCGAGGCCGTCGATGCTGTGATCGCGACAGCCACGCAACGGGAGCCCGGCCAGCGGTTTGCCTCGATGGGCGAGTTGGTCCTCGCATTCCGCCATGCGGTCGGTGGCGCCCTGGTGGGTGCCGCGTCCACCGATTCGGTCATCGTCCAGCGGCCCCGCCAAGCGCTCACCGAGACGCTCGTCGGCCTCGAGATGCGTGGCGTCCAGCCGTACAAGGGTCTCGCCGCTTTCACGGAGGCCGATGCCGAGGACTTTTATGGACGAGGCGGCCTCGTCGATGAGCTGGTGTCCCACCTGGACGACTCACGTTTCTTGATCGTGACGGGTCCGTCGGGGTCAGGAAAGTCGTCCACGGTTCGGGCTGGGCTCGTTCCGCGTATGCGGCAGCGCGGCATGTACGTCGCCACCATCATTCCCGGCGCGCATCCGATGGATGAGGTCGAGACGGCGCTCGAGCGGCTCGCCATACGCTCCCATGGCCGGCTTCTTCCCGAGTTGCTCGCCGACGAGCGCGGGCTGACTCGATGCGTGAAGAGAATCTTGCCCGACGACGAGTCCGAACTCCTCCTGGTCATCGATCAGTTCGAGGAGCTCTTCACGCTCGCGGCCGCTGAGCAGAGGGACGGCTTCCTCGCAGCGTTGGCGACCGCCGTAGACGACCCGCGCTCACGCCTGCGGGTGGTGGGTACTCTCCGTGCGGACTTCTACGACCGTCCCCTGCAACACGCCGCCATCGCCGAACTCGTGCGTGCGAACACCGCAGCCGTGACGACCCTCACCGGGGCCGAACTCGAGGCCGCGATCAGTCGGCCGGCCGCACGTGTCGGGGTGAGTGTCGAGCCGGCGCTGGTCGCGGAGTTGTTGCGAGAGGTCGGTGATGAACCAGCCGCACTGCCCCTCCTCCAATACGCCCTGACGGAGACGTTCGAGCGCCGGACGCGCGACGTCATGGATCTGGCCGTCTACGAGGCGATCGGCGGGATCTCGGGCGCGCTCGCGAATCGCGCCGATGAAGTGGCGAACCAGCTGGACCGCGCCGAGGAGATCCGCCGCCTGTTCACTCGACTCATCACCCTCGGTGAAGGAGTGGAAGACACGCGTCGCCGGGTCGTCCGCTCGGAGATCGGTGGCGTTGGCGGCGAGGTCATCGATGCCTTCGGTGAGGCGCGGCTCCTCACGTTCGACCACGATCCTGCGACCCGCGAGCCGACGGTCGAAGTCGCGCACGAGGCATTGATTCGCGAGTGGCCGAGACTGCGCATCTGGCTCACCGAGGATCGAGACGGGCTGCGTCTGCTCAGACACCTTGGGCAGAGCGCCGAGGAATGGATCTCGGCAGGACGCCCGGAGGAGGAGCTCTACCGCGGTGGCCGGCTCGAGGCTGCAGAGGACTACGCGGCCCAGCACGAAGCCGACCTGAGCGACCTCGAACGCGAGTACCTCACAGGAAGCGTGGCGCACCGGGATCGGGAGCTGGAGGAGGAGCGCCTGCGCATCCGGAGGCTTCGGCGACTCTTGGCCACCGTCGCGGTGGTCGCAGCAGTCGCCTTGGTCGCAGGGGTCGTGGCCATCCAGTCCCGTCGTCTCGCCACCGAGCGGGCAGATGAGGCGCAGTTGGCGTTGGGCGAAGCCGAACGCAGCGCGCAGGTCGCCGAGCAGCGGCGGGAGCAGGCAACGGTGGCCGAAGAGTCAGCCGAGACCCGTCGGCTGGCCAGCGAAGCCGGATTCCGGGTGCAGGCGGATCGACAGGTGGGTCTGCTCCTGGCCGTGGAGGCGTACAACCGGGATCCCGGTCCCGAGACGCTCGGGGGTCTCCAAAGAGCACTCGCCGGTCTCGAGAGCTACTTGGGATCACTCGACGCTGGAACTCCATATGCGTTCGTCGACTGGCTCGGCGAGGACAGGATCGTGGCCGCCGGCGTGCAGGGCATCGCGCTACTCGATGTCAGCACTGGGGCAGCCGAGGCGCGGTGGGACATCCCCGTGCGCGTGTTCACCCTCAATCCCGGGGACGGGGCACTGACCACACGCACGCTCGTCAGCGTGGCGGCCGAGCACATCGCCTTCGTACCGCTCGAGGACACCAGGGCGGTGCGAGTTCTCGGCCTCGATGGGGAGCTGGACCGGCTGATCACCTTCGCCAAAGACGTCGACGGGCTCGAGCTGAGTCCTGACGGCCGCACACTCGCCACACTCGACGCCGACGATCAGCTGCGGCTCCACGACGTCGACACGGGTGCGCAGAGGTGGTCCATCAGCGCCCATCCGGAAACGACTGTCGGGGATCTCGCGCTTCCCGAGGCCGTCGAGCCCTATGCCTTCTACGTGTTTCCGGATCGTGCGCAGAGCTTCACGACCGAAAAGCTGCATCACCGCCTGCGCTTCACGAGTGACGGCCGAGAGGTCATCAGCCAGGAGAGCGTGCTGCGCCGCTGGGATGTCACCACGGGCGAACAGGTGGGTGACGACATCGTCCTGTGGCGGTCGCGGCCCGGAATCGAGGAGGTGCCGATCATCAGCCACCCGCTGGTCACCTATCTCGGCGATGTCGTCGGAACGCGGGCGATCGTTCACGACATGAGCGGTGTGACGAGCGTCGACCTCGTGGCCGGTGAGGTGCGCACGACTGCGCCCGTCGGCCAGGCGGCAGAGGCTTACGGCCTCGCCAAGGTCGACACCGTTCGGTGGACGGGATCCGAGGGCGCCTGGGTGCTGCTGACCAACGGGCGCCTGCTGCACATCGACCTGGCGACTGGTCAATTGCTGGACCCGGCCATCGACACGCAGATGCTCGGCGCCGCAGACCTCGCGATTTCCCCGAGCGGTCGCCGCGGTGCAGTCGTCGGTGCGGGCGGGGTCTCGCTGTTCGGGCTCGACGGATCGCGAGTTCTCGCTCGGGCGGTCCCACGGCTCGGTACCCACGTGGGGTCCGTCACACCCGACGGGACCATTGTCACGCAGGACTACGCCGACGGCTCCGAGTGGTTCCGGCCCGGACAGGTCCTGCGCATCGACGGGGAGGAGCCGGTCGAGCTTGAGAGACCCGACGAGCTCCTCCTCTCCTACAGCGCCGGTGCCGGTCCCACGTTCAAGGCCATGACACGCGACTTTGTCTTGCGGCTCTACGACCTGAAGACCCTGAAAGCGCTCGGGCCGGCGCTCGAGATGGAGACCACCTGGAGTGGCCAGGCCGGTGACAGCGAGAACCGGTTGATGGCGGCCGGCACCGGTTCGCAGGGCATACGCGTCTACGAGATCGCGACCGGCACTGTGGTGGCCGAACTCCACGAGCTCGGTGACTTCGTCGCCTCCCTGAGCTTCTCACCCGATGGTCAGCGCATGGCCGCGGCTGCAGGGGATGGCCCCGCCGCCGTGTACGACACATCTGACTGGTCACTCATCGACACCGAGCTCGGGGAAGGCGGACGGTCGGTCGTGTCGCTGAGGTACAGCCCGGACGGCCGCTGGTTGGTGACGATGGACGGCAACGGGGACCTCGCACTACGAGATCCCGTCACCCATGAGATCGAACGGCAGCTCGTGGGCAGTGGCTCCCTCGACTTCGCCGACGGCTTGTTCTTCTTCGATGAGAGCGGCGGCTACCTCGTCACTGCCGCAGACGGCACGGCTCAGCTCTGGGATCTTGAGAACGGTGTGCCGATCGGTGATCCGTTCCCCAACGATGCCAACAACCGCATCGCTGGTGCGGACGGTTCGCCACCTCGTTTCGTGACCGCGGTGGGCAACCATCGTCTCATCTGGGAGATCGACGTCGAGTCGTGGCCGGCGATGGCCTGTCGGGTTGCGGGGCGCAACATGACAGAGGCCGAATGGGAGCAGTTCGGCCCGTCGGGGGGCTATCACAAGACCTGTGAGCAGTGGCCCTCTGCGGTCGAGATCCGGAGGGAGACCATCGCCGTTGCGCAGGCGTTCACCGGCGAGTCCGAGGTCGAGAAGCTGGCGATCCGGGCCGCCGAGGAGGCCCGAGCAGCCATCGAGGCCGGCGACCTCGTTGAGGCTGAGCGAGTGTGCGAGGAGTGGGCTCAGCGCCTTCACGACGCATCCAATCCGATCGACAAGCTGGATGGCACCGGTATCGCCGGCAACGACCTCCACCCGTTCTGGACGATCGTCCAGGGGATCCAGGGGTGCGCCGGGCAGAGCTTCGACGCTGCGCTCGCCGCGCTGATCGTCGCTCTCGAGCGACCCGACGCCGTGTGCGGCGGCTACCCGTCCCCCTGCCCTCAATCGAGAGGCTGACCGCATGAATCCCAAATCCGTCAGAACGTGGTGTCAACCGACCCGGAGGTGGTCGTCATGAGTGCAAATGTGTTCCGTTCCCTTGTGGGCGTCGTCGTCATCGCGGTGATCGGTGTGGCGCTGTGGATCATCACGGCGGACGACGCAGCGAGCGGCGAGCGATCCGACGCTTTCGTACTCATCGAGTACGACCCGACCGGCGAGCCGATCCCTGCTGAAGAACAGGTTGCGACCGGAACAGCCGAACTCACGAGGTCAGAAGAAGAGATAACCGTCTTCACAGAAATCGAGGGCCTGATTGAGGGTGGGGTCTACACCTTCTGGATCGTGGCCGTTCAGGGTGAGGGCGAGTTCCCGCAGGACATCTTCGTGAACGACGGTGTCGGTGTCATCGCCGATGGGGACGGCAAGGCCTCAGCGACCATGCGTTCCAAGTTGGGCGACCGGAGCATCGAGGGCTTCTACGTGGAGGGCGTCGGCAACGTCGTCTTCTCGGATCTCCTCGATCCGATGGGCGCGGTCGTGCGCGTCGAGCTCGTGTACCACGGCCATTCCGACGACGCCGGCGACGATCTCGATGCGTGGATGTCCGACTTCTGGACCGGTGATCCCCAATGGTGCGCTGATCCGCTGGGAACACTCGGCACTGGCTCCGTGCCAACCCATCCCTACTGTGGCGGCTTCTGGGCCGCGACGTTCGGTCCGCCCGACTCCGAGGTCGAGATCGAAGGTCCCACACGTGCGGGCACGTCCACGGAGTAACAGCCACATCCGCGACGCGCAGGTGTTCGCGCGGGCTGCACAGCGATGTTTGGCCTGTTCACGGATGTTTTTCCGTTCAAAGGGTGTTCTGCAGAACATTCGGCAGACTGTCCCCGATCGAGCGATTTAGGTTCGCCCCACGTCTGCGCGGGCCGGATGTCGAGGGGGCACCGGCGAGAGGCGGTGGAGTAGATCCAATGCGATACGGACAGAGAGAGTCGAGGGGGCCGACCGCCCCGTCGGCGGACGAACAGATGACGATGAGCCGGCGCCACATGTTGATGGGCATGGGCGCCGCCGGAGCGGCTGCGGCCGTCGGAGGCGTCGCGCTGGCACCGAGCGCCGGGGCGGTGAGCGGTCACAACCCCAAACCGATCCCATCGCCGATCCCAGGCGGGATCGACACCGGGGCGCCCAACGTCGGCTTCATCCACTGGTACTTACCCGGACCGACCACGGCGACCTCGCCCGTCCTCGGGTTGCAGGGGATGGGCCTCGATGTGGAGCCGAGCACGATCGTGGACTTCAAGGGGTTCTCGGCTTTCGCCATCGTCTCGGGGACCGCGATCGACGGTGACGGCAACGAGCACCTGTGCGAGTTCGATGTTCGGGTGATGCGTGGGATGTACACGGCAGCGAACGGCGAAACGCGCAACGGCGCGTTCGCCTTCCTCTGACTGGACGTCATCGATCCCAGTGTGGGATCACAGATCGTCGACATGCAGCCCGGCACCCACCCAAACGGCCTGTTCTGGACGACCGAGATTCCGTGGAATTCGGTCTATGTGAACTCCGACCGCACGCGCGCCCGGCTGATCCTCGAGGACTTCCCGCTCGTGGACACCATCGAGTTCGGCAGTACCACGGCGGTCAACGGCTCAGCCGACATACGTGTGGACTGGTATGCCACCGGGCCGCACGAGTCCCGCGGCCTCGGCGCCACGGTTCCAGCGACGGACCCCGGAGCATTCACTGGCAGCTTCGCCGAAGCGCGGTGCACCAGCCGCGCGACCGCGAAGCGGACCGGGTTCGCCTTTCGGACCGACCTGATGGACGCGAAGGACTTCCACGCCCAGCTCGGCGACGAGCAGAACGGAGCGTTCATGTGACGCCGGCCGCTCTTCTGGGCGCGTCAGCGCCCGCCGTCGACGCTTCTGGGTGCATGCGCGCCCGCAATCCGAGCGCTGGCGCGCCCGAAACGGGAGGGTTGGGTCAGGCTGACTCGGCGTGTCTGCGGAGTTCGTCTGGCTGGTGGATCACGAAGGCCTGGCGGCCGGTCTCGAGCCAGTCGAGGTCGCGGGCCATCTTCAAGGCTCGCACTACGGCGTCGCGGCTGACGCCCGCCCAGTCGGCCAGCTCCTGCTGAGACAGCGGCGAACGCAGGCGGATGGTGCCGTCCGCCTCGGGCGCGACATTGTCCATGAGCTGCACCAGCCGGGCGCAGACCCGTGACATGGCGTCCGAGGTGCCGAATTCGAGCTGACGATTGGAAGCATCGCGGAGCCGGTGCGCGACCGTGCGAAGGGTCGCTGCGCCCACCGAGGGTTCGGTGTCGACGAGCTGGTTGAACGCGGCCCCCGTCAGGTGGAGGGCGCGTCCCGGGCTGAGGAACACTCCCGTCGCGGATCGAGGCGAACCGTCGACTGCAGCAAGCTCGCCGAGCACATCTCCGGCGCCGCGCAGATCGAGGATCACCTCACGGCCGTCGATGGCCAGTTTCGTCAGCTTCACGGTGCCGTCGAGGATCACCATCACCGAGGTGTTGGTGTCGCCCTCCCGGAACAGAACCGAGCCGCGCCGGTGCCGTCGTTCGGTGGCTGTTGCGTCGAGTGCTGAACGGCCGGCGTCGGTGAGCCTGCCCATGAAGGTGTCGCTGTCGAACACGTCAACTGCTGCCGGACTCGACGATCTGACCGTTGTCGTCGCGGACCTCGGGCCCTCGGACCCGCACCCGAGGGTCGCCGAACTTGGCATCCCTCTCGGCGAAGGCGCCCCGAAGGCCGCCGTCTTTGACCGCCGCGAAGTACTCGGCCGTGGCTGGGGCCAGGTGGGCTCTGGCGTCGGTCTCGGAGGCATAGCGCTGCAGAACACGGGCGCCCATCAGCTCCATGCCCATGTTGATGACGCGCTTGTTGGAGCTGAGGAGGTGGTGGTCGATCATCGCCAGACGCTTGGCGAGACTCGTCACCTCGTCGTCGAGGACCGCGGCCGGAACCGACTTCATCACCAGTCCGATGTGGGCGGCGTCCTCACCCGAGATGAGGTCTCCGGACATGGTCAGGCGCTTCGCCCACTGGGGACCGACGTGGTACAGCCACATCGAGTTGGGCAGCGAACCGAGGTTGCGGGCCGGCGGAAACCCGATGAGCGCGTCGTCGGCAGCGATGACCATGTCGCAGAAGAGCGCGAGGTCGGTGCCACCGGCGAGGCAGTGGCCGTGAATCTGGGCGATGGTCGGCTTGTGCATGTCCCACAGCACGCGCATCCGCCGACCGTTCTGCTCCAGGTGCCAGGAGTCGTCGTCGATCGTGCGGGAGCCGCGCCGGGGAATCTCCTTGTCGCGGGGGCGCCGACCGTCGCCGCGGAGGTCGTATCCGGCGCAGAATGACGCGCCCGCGCCTTTGAGGACGACGCAGTGAACGCGCGTGTCGTCGTCGGCTTCCCAGAGCGCGTGCTCGACCTCGTCGAGAAGGAGTTGGCTGAGCGCGTTACGTCGCTCGGGGCGATTGAGCGTGAGCGTGGCGTAGCCGTCACCCACCTCGTACAGGATGTTCTCGTAGGCCTGCGTCATCGGTTCCCCCTACGCAGGGACCCTAGGACAGCTGTGTGTCAGGAGTGGCGCCGTCGCGCGATGAGCGACACGCTCTCGATGTCGGGAACCTCGGGGAGCCAGAGACCGCTGTTCTCGAGCCCCTCGATGCGGTAACCGAGATCCCACAGGGTGCCCACGAGGTCCTTCACGGTGATGCCCCACTGCCAGTAGTTGTGCACGTCTCGCAGCGGGCGGTTCTGCTCGTCGCTCCACTCGTCGTGGCGGGCGTACCACTCGCGGACGCGCGTCGTTGCGTTGGGCTCCACACGAGCGATGTACTCCTCCACGTCCATGTCGGCGAAGCGGACGGTCTCCTCGCCGCGCCAGCACTGGTTGTGGATGATCAGCGTGTCGACGTTGGCGGCATAGCGCTCGAGAAATTCGTCCCAGTGCGGATCGACCTGGTGCAGGAGGATGTCGAACATGATCGCCGCGTCCACCTTCCCGACCTTGTCGACTGTGGTCTGGGCACCGAGAGGCGCCTCGTAGATTTCCAGCTGGTCCCAATCTGCGGTGCGTTCGCGCGTGAGTTCGGTGACCCGGCCGTCTACCAGCACCGCCCGCTCGATGCCGCCGAGCTCCAGGGCGAATGACGTGTACCCACCGTGAACACCCCAACAAGCACCGAGGTCGGCGAAGGAGCGCGCTTCTGAGCAGAGGATCCCGAACTCCACGACTGCGGCTTTGTTCGGGACGATCGGAAAGTCGGCGACTGTCATGTCATTCCGCCACGGTCGGGGCGAAGGACGGGTACCCGATCGGGCCGCGGTATCTGGTCACGCAGGGTCCCGTCGGCAGACGGGATCAGCGCTGAATGACGGGCTGTCAGCCGCCGTGGCGCAGGAGCTGACTGTCACACGGCGGTGCTGCCCCGAGTCAGCCGCCGTGGCGCAGGAGCTGACTGTCACACGGCGGTGCTGCCCCGAGTCA
>CAZVUM010000032.1:34450-35650 GCA_964629575.1 uncultured Acidimicrobiales bacterium
GTAGGTCTCGGTCTGGGTGTCGTCTTCGATCGTGATCTCACCGTTGATGATCACGTTCTTGTAGCCCTGGGCGCGCTGGACCCGCCGCCACTCGCCACCGGGCAGATCGTGCACGACCTCCATCGGAAGTGCCTTGATGTTCTCGGGGTCGTACACCACGACATCGGCCGGTCCGCCGCGGCGGATCATGCCGCGATCGCGGAATCCAGCCAGCTGCGCTGGAAGCGCCGCCAGGCGACGGTGCGCCTCTTCGTAGGTCACCCACTGGTTGTCGCGCACCTGTTCCGAGAGTGTCTCGGTGGGGTAGCGGCCAGCGGTCAGGAACTTGGTGTGGGCACCGCCGTCCGACACGCCGAACAGCATGTGAGGGTACTGCACGACCTCTTTGAGCAGCTCTGAGTTGCCCTGCGGCGGTGCGACGAAGAAGAGGGTGTCGAGGCCGTCTTCGACTGCGATGTCGAGCATCGTGTCGACGGGGTGCTTGCCGGTGATCGCAGCAGCCTGGGCGACAGACATCTCCCGGAACTGCTCGGTCGAGTCGGACCGCGGGGCGAGGATCGTCACTGTGTCGATCGGCGCCGTCGCCGTTGCCGGCATGTTCTCGCGGAGACCTGCGCGGCGATCCGGATCGGCGAACTTCGCGAGCCGTTCCGCCTTGTCACCCATGCAGGCGTTCATCCAGTCGTCGGAGTCGTCGTAGAGGTTCCAGTCCTCCAGCGTGAAGGTGAAACCGGCGTCGCTCGTCACGCCCTGCCCATAGACAGGGATGCCGCGTTCGCGACAACGTTCGAGCCACTCGATCTGCCGCTTGTGGATGTGTGGCCGATCCTCGAATGCCTGCACGACGTTGTGCAGCAACGGCCGCCCCGAGGTCGCGGCGATCTCCTCGAGGTGGGCGAGGTCGTGCTTGATGTCGTCGGTCGTGAGCGTCATCTGCACGACGCCTTGGTTGCGCTCGGCCAGCACCTGGGCGAAGACGCGAGCCGTCTCGTCGTTCATCATGTCGGTCGGCATGGGGGTGCCGTCCCAGTCGCGCTGAACGGCGGCAGGCCCTGTCGGCGGAAGTCGTTGAGCCGACCATCCGCAGCCGCCGGCGTCCATCGACTCGTGCAGCATCTTGGCGAGAAGGGCGTGCTCGTCGTCGGTGGGCATCCGACCCGACTTGGCGTCGTCGACACCGAGGACCGACAACAGCATCGG
>CAZVUM010000032.1:35750-51643 GCA_964629575.1 uncultured Acidimicrobiales bacterium
CGGACGCGCGGCGCACCCGTTCCGTCGAAGATGAAGCCGTCCTTGATGACAACGTCCATGTTGTTTCCTCCTCTGCTCGCTTCCTGCGCTGCGCCCTTCGGGCCCTGCTCGGAAGATTGCTGCGCCCTTCGGGCCCTGCTCGGAGGACACGCACTGACTGCGGTCGTGCCTCTCGAGGAGGCCGCGACCTCTCGGGCCGGACTTTTCCGAACGCAGGTTAGAGCAGCCGCGCCGTTCGGCGCAGAGCTACCAGATCTTCCAGGGAGCTTCGCCGCTGTCCCACATCTCGTTGAGGGCCACGTACTCGCGGTAGGTGTCCATGCCCATCCAGAAGCCCTCGTGCCCGAAGATGGTCAGGCCACCGTCGCGGGCGAGCTTCTGCAGGGGCGCCGACTCGAGGAAGAGGTCGGTGTCGCTCGACACGTAGTCCAGGAACTGGCGGCGGAAAGCGAAGAACCCACCGCTCACCCAACCCGCCGCCGCCGGCTTCTCTGCGAACTCGGTGACGTAGCTGTCTTCGACGTGAAGTTCGCCGAAGCGGGACGTCGGGTGGACGCCCGTGACGGTGCCGATGGCGCCGCTGTCGACATGGAACGCGAGCTCGGCAGTGAGGTCGACGTTCCCGATGCCGTCCCCGTAGGTGAGCATGAAGTACTCGCCGTCGAGTAGGTGGGCAACCCGTCCGATCCGGCCGCCGGTTCCGGTCATCTGGCCCGTATCGACGAAGTCGATCTGAAAGTCGTCCATGTCCTCCGCGTCGTGGAACCTCTGATCGCCGGTTCCGAGGTCGAGGGAGAAGTCGTTGACGTTGTCGCGGTAGCGGAGGAAGTACTCCTTGATGTCCCAGCCCTTGTAGCCCAGGCAGAGCACGAAGCGCCGAAACCCGTGGGTCCGGTAGATCTTCATGATGTGCCACAGGATCGGGATTCCACCGATGTCGATCAGCGGCTTGGGCAGCTTCTCGGAGGCCTCGCGGATGCGCGTGCCCTGACCGCCGCACAGGATGACGACGGGGATCTCGGCGGGATTCGGCATCTCAGCCATGGCGCTCAACGTATCTCCGGATCGGGGACGAATACTCGTCTTCCCCATCGGCGGGGTGACCTGGTCTCACAAGCCAAACGCTTTGCGGGCTGTCGATGACGCCGCGCGGGCCTCAGAACGGTGCGCGTTCGATGCCCAGCACGTAGCGCCCCACCTGATGGGTGATGCGATCCTCGTGCACGTTGATGTGGAGCGGCATCGCGTCGAAGTCACGCCTGCGACGGTCGAAGCTGCCGCCTTCCCGGAGCGCGGTGCCTCCCTGCGCCTTCCGCAGCAGGTCCATCGCCTCCATGAGCTGGTTGACCGCCATCGACACGATCGCCTGCTGGCGGAAGTAGTCGGCCTCGGTCGGCACCTGCTCGGCCTCGATCCTCCTGTCGACCTCGAGACAGGCGGTTTCGACGGCCGCCTTCGCAGACGCGACCAGCGAAGTGGCCTTTCCGACGCTGATCTGCACCGCTGGACGCTCGATCATCTTGCCGCCCATCAGGACCCGGCGAACCCTCACCGCTGCAGCAGCTTCGACGATCGCGGCTCGCACCAGGCCGATGGCCATCCCCCCGAGCCACAGATCCGACAGGCCGACCCAGTCCTCGCGGTAGCGGTGGTCGATGACAGGCACGCTGCGAAGTGATTCGGCGCGGTTGGCCCCGTACCAGGCAACACAGCGGTCCAGAGGCACTCGAACCTCGGAGTAGTGCACGTCGTCCGTAGCCGAGGCCCGCAACCCCGAGCCGTCCCAGGTCGGGTCGATCTTCACCCCTTCGTTGTCGGTGCGGACGATCGTGAAACGAAGATCCATCGGCCGAACAGGCTCACCGTCGTCACCCACCACGGCGAACACCACGCCGCAGTGGTCGGCGTAGCGGCCGCCCGTCCCCCACGTCGCCTTTCCGTTCAGCACGGCGTGATCGCCGTCGAGTCGCCCATACACGCCGCTGCCTGCACCGGCAGGGAAGGACACCCATTCGCCCGCATCGACGATCTCGCGCAGAAAGTCTTCGTGACCAGGGCCGAGGCTCCCGACGAAGAGGTGAAAGACGCAGAGGTGATTCCAGAGACACCAGGCCGTGCTCGGGCAGCGGGCGGCGATCGCCTCGAGCTCGCGCCCCATGTGGAGCATCGACCTCTCGCCGCCGCCGAGCGAACGGGTGGCGGACATCCTCATGAAGTCGGTGCCGCGAATCGACTCGACCACATCGGCAGCGACAGACCGCGTGCGATCGGCGGTCTCGGCCTGATCGGCCAGCGCGTCGAGGAACGACCGACACTCGAGCCGGCTCTCGTCGGCCTCGAGAAACTCGAGAACCGGGTCGATCTCGGCTGCGTCCATTTCCATTGCGTCAAGCTAACCGCAGCACCAGACTCGGCGCCCAGGCCCTGCACCCAAACCCTGCACCCAGAAAGGGGGCCCGTCCGTGAGCGAGCTCAAGACCGAGCACACCGAAGTTCGGCGAACGCCCGAGCGCGGCAACTACGACCGCGAGGTGATCAATGAGATCCTCGACGAGGGCATCGTGGCCCACGTCGGGCTCGTCTCTCGCGAACGACCGGTGGTGATCCCCATGGTGTACGGCCGCGACGGTGACACCCTCTACCTGCACGGTTCGCCGGCCAGCCGGCTCCTTCGAGACGGCCGGAAGGGCGCCCAGCTGTGTGTCACGGTCACCTTGCTGGACGGGTTGGTGCTGGCCAGGTCGCCGCTCCATCACAGCGCCAACTTCCGGTCCGTGGTGGTGATGGGCGAGGCCTCGCTCGTGGAGGATCAGGCGGACAAGAGCCGCATCCTCGATCTCATCACCGAGCACGTCGTCCCAGGGCGCATGACAGAGGTGCGTCCCAACACCGACATGGAGCTCAAGTCGACGTCGGTGATCTCGCTTCCGATCGACGAGGCCTCGGCGAAGATCCGCACCGGCCCACCGGTCGACGATGACGAGGACTATGCGCTTCCGAACTGGGCCGGCGTGATCCCGCTCGGCATCTCCGTGGGAGAACCGGTGCCCGATCCGCGCCTCACCGAGGGAATCGAGACGCCCTCACACGTCACCGACTGGACCCGCTGAGATGGCCCTCGACGTCACGAGTGCCATGCACTGGGCCGCCGATCGGCGAAACGGGGTGCTGATCACACTGCGGCGCGACGGCCGCCCGCAGTCGTCCGACATCACATATGCGGTGATGAACGGTGCGTTCGTGATCTCCGTTACCGCCGATCGTGCCAAGACGCGCAACATGCTCCGTGACCCTCGGGTCGTTCTGCACGTCACCGATCCGGACGCGTGGTCGTACGTGGCGTTCGACGGCACCGCTCAGCTCTCCGCGGTCACGACCGAGCCGGGCGACTCCACGAGCGACGCGCTCGTCGAGTACTTCGAGACGGTGACAGGCGGGCCGCACCCCGACTGGGACGAATACCGCCAGGCGATGGTGGACGAAGGCCGGCTCATCGTCCGCCTGGTGCCTGCGAGCGCGGTTGGCCAGGTGCGCTGAGCCGAAATCTGTGGTCGGATTCCACCGTGACGTGACTCGCGAGCGGCGGGTCCGTGGGGGAGATGCGACATGAAGGCGTTGGTGATCGGGGGAACGGGCCCGACCGGACCTGGAGTGGTCAACGGGCTGCTCGACCGGGGCTATGAGGTGGCGATCCTGCACACGGGACGCCACGAAGTGGACACCATCCCCGACTCCGTCGAGCACATCCACACCAACCCGTTCAAGATCGACGAGGTCGGTGATGCTCTCGGCGCCCGGACCTTCGACGTCGTGTACGCGATGTACGGACGCTTGCGACACATCGCGCCGTTCTTCGTGGGACGGACCGGCAAGTTCGTCGCCGTCGGAGGCGTGCCGGCCTACAAGGGATGGGCACGTCCGCACCTCAACACGCCGCGCGGCATGCTCACTCCGATTCGCGAAACCGACCCGCGGGCCGTCGACGACGAGAACGACAAGGTGTCCAAGATCGTCGCCACGGAGGACGTCGTCTTCGAGAACCACCCCGACGCCACACTCTTCCGCTATCCGCTGATCTACGGGCCGGGACAGATCATCCCCCGGGAATGGTGCATCGTCCGCCGCATCGTCGACGGTCGGCGCCGAATCATCATCTCCGACGGCGGGCTCACCCTTCGGAGCGCGGCGTACGGGCCCAACGCGGGCCATGCGTTGAGCCTCGTCGTCGACAACCTCGACGCGTCGGCCGGCAAGTCCTACAACATCGGCGACGAGCACGCGCTCACGATGCGCCAGACCATCGAGACCATCGCCGACGCGCTCGAGGTGGAGCTGGATCTGGTGAACCTGCCCGAGGAGCTCGCCAGCCCGGCGCGACCTTTCCTCGCCGCCGGCTTCACCATGCATGGCCACATCGGCCCAGACGCGATGATGCACGACCTGGGCTACACGGATCGGGTCCCGGTGACGGAGGCGATCGCCGTCACGGCACGCCACCTCCGGGACAACCCGGTGGAGCGGGGCAGCGTCACCGAGATGCGGATGCAGGACCCCTTTGACTATGCGGCCGAGGACGCGCTCATCGACGCATATCGGGCGGCGATTCCCGATGTCCAGGCGATGGCGGATGCCTACGACCCCGACTACCGGGATCGCTACGCGCCGGGCTCGGACGACTGGCGCCTCGTCGAGCCGAGGAGCTGATGGCCGTTCTCCCTCAGATCGAGACCGTCGTCTATCTGATGTTGGAGAACCGATCGCTCGACAACGTCCTCGGTTGGTTGCACGAGGAAGGCGTGCCCAATCTCGTTCCCCACGACTCCCTGCCACAGCACTTCGACGGGATCTCGGCCGGGGCCTACAACGCCGACGGACTCGTGAGGTTCTCCCCCAACAAGTCGGACGACCGTAGCGGGGCGACCCAGTTCCTGCGGTGGCCGCGATGGGATCCGTACGAGGGGATGGCCAACGTCCAGTACCAGATGTACGCCGACGGCTACGGGCGAATGGTCGACACCACCTGGGGCGAGGGGGCACCCATGATGGGTTTCGCCTACGACTTCCAGGATGAGGCCGAGCGGGGGCTGGGCTTCCCCTACGGGCCCACCTCGCGCCTGACCGAGGTCATGGGCGCCTATACGAGGCACCAGCTCCCCGTGCTCTACGGGCTCGCAGAGTCGTTCGCCGTGTCGGACCGGTGGTTCTGTTCGGTTCCGACCGAAACCGACCCCAATCGGGCGTTCGCGATCAGCGGGACCTCGGAGGGGATCACCGGTGACATCCACCTTCATCGCTACGAAGCACCGACGTTCTTCGAAGGCCTCACCGCGGTTGGGAAGAGTTGGAAGATCTACTGGCGGTACACGGGTGCTCTCGACCTGGACCTCCGGCCGGATGAGCGCGTGTGTTACACGGTGGACAAGAACAACCGCCTCCACGATTTCGTGTGGTCCAACCCAGAGCACGCGGGCCCGTACTCGGACTTTCTCGCCGCGCTCTGGGCCAACGAGGAGATCCCATCGCTCTGCTATCTGGAGCCGTACTGGGGGTGGGGAATCGGTGATCCCAACGGCCGCGACTACGTCGGGCTCCAGGGGACCGACTACCACCCGCCCGCCTGGGTCGGACCGGGCGAGGCCGCGCTCGCAGAGTTGTACGCCGCGCTCCGGCAGAGCAAACAGTGGGAGAACATGCTGCTCGTCATCACGTTCGACGAGCACGGCGGGACCTGGGACCACGTGTCTCCACCGACGGCCCCCAACCCGGGTGATCCCAAGTCGCGGGCGTCGAGCTTCGGGTTCACGCGCCTCGGGCCGAGGGTGCCGACGATCCTCGTGTCGCCGTTCATCAAGCCCGGGACGGTGTTCCGGGCTCCCGAGGGATGCCAGGCGTTCGATCACTGCTCCACGATTCGCACGATTCTCGAATGGGCCGGTGCTGGTTCGTTTGCGTCGAGCATGGGCGAGCGGGTGGCAACGGCGACGTTGTTCGATCAGGTGCTCGGCGAGGTGAGATACGACCACCCCGAGGCCTTCGATGTTCCCGAGGGGTATGCCGAACAGGGTGGCGGGCTCGGAAAGCACAACCTCAGGTGGCTGCCCGAGTTCACCATCGAGGCTCTCCGCGAGCTCGCCAAGAACGCGGCATCGGTGGAGGGGCTCGAAAGGCTGCTCGCGGAGATGCGGGTCAGGCTGAGGAACGTTGACGCAACTCTGCGGTCGCGTCCGCCAGCGGAAGAAACGGAGCCGTGACGCCGGCGCGAGCGAGGAGATCGTCTGCTTCCGCGAGGCACCGCAGCGCCTCGTCCACCTGATCGGCCTGCCCCAGAGCGACCCCGAGTGCCTCGAGACAATGGGGAAGCTCGATGATGAGTCCGTATCGCCGAGCCAACTCGACCGCGCGTCGTCCGGCGGCGACGGCGTCGCTGGGCGACGTGTCCGAGACCAGGCCGGCCTCGAGTGCCCCGCGCCTCACCTCGTGGAGCGGCCATCCCCGATCGGAGTCCGCCTCTGCGATCGCGGCGAGTTGTCTGTGGGCAGCTGGGCTGTCGCCCAGCGCCTTCAGCGACCAGGCCGCGCTGATCCTGCCGTGGCATGCGAGTCCTCCGAAGCCACCCGATCGGGCGATGATCGTTTCGGAGTAGCCGAGCGCGAGCTCGAGGTCGGCGAAGAGAAGGTCGTGGGAGAGGCCCTGTTCCTGCACCATGGCCGCGGTCTCTTCGCCGCGACGCCGCTGATCGTCGATCCGCGCCGGCGCGGCCTCGATGACCGCCGAACCCTCGCCGCGGCGCAGAGCCACGCCGCTGAGCAGGTTCTCCATGAACTCGCGCTGGAGTGCGAGTGCGAACCCTTCGCTACGGAGGACCTCCCCGGAGACCTGGACTGCACCGTCGAGGTCCCCATCGTGGAACCGGGTCCACGCTTGCCAGGCGCCGTAGGAGGCGGTCACGGTCGGATTGTCGAGGCTCGCGATGTGGGGCGCAGCCTCCCTGAGCAGGGGGAACCCGGACGCGATGTCGCCCCGGACGAGGTGGCCCACGCTCTGCCACAACCGGGCATAGGCGTGGGCGTACTGGTCCCCGGATTTCTTCAGCGCGCTCACCGCGGCGGCCATTGCGGATTGGCACGTCTCGATCTCGCCGAAGATCGACAGGTTGCCCAGCACCCAACGACCCCGACCGACCGACCAGGAGTCCCCGATCTCGGCACCGACGTCGATGGCGCTGCGAGCGTCGGCAGCGGCCGCACGGAAGGACCCCGTGTTCTCCCTCACGAGGGCCCGCCCTGCGTGGAGCCGCGCCCGCAGCTGATGTGACTGGTCATCGAGTGACGCCAGCGCCACTCCGAGCCAATCCTCGGCCACGACGTTGGCGCCGACCAACGACCAGTAGGCCGCGAGGTCGTTCACCACCTCGGGCAGTCTGTCCGGCTGGTGGTCCCGCAGCCACGTCAACGCCAGGCGGAGGTTGCCGTCCTCGGGCCGAAGTCGGCGGGCGAGGTCGAGCTCGCTCGGCCCCTCCGCGAGCGGCGCCATCTCCTTCACGAGGGCTGCGAAGTGCTCGGCGTGTCGACGGTCCACCTCTGCACGCTCTTCGTCGGTCAGCTGGGCGGCGCCGTACTGGCGGACCGTTTCGAGCTGGCGTAAACGGGACGGACTTCCCGGGGTCGTCGGCATCCGGACGAGGAGCGACACATCGAGCAGATGTTCGAGGGTGTCGATCAGCGCGACGTCGGCCCGGTCCCTGGCGCAGACGGCCGCGGCTGCCTCGAGCGTGAAGCCGTCGGCGAAGGCACACAGGCGGTGCAGCGTCGCCCGATCGCCGTCGCTCAGCAGACCGGCGCTCCACTCGATCGATGCAGTGAGGGTGCGGTGACGCTCCGGACTCGAGCGCGGCCCCGTTGTCAGCAACCGGAGCGCGTCGTCGAGGCCGGCGAGTATCTGGGGCACATCCAGGGCGCGCAGCCGCGCAGCGGCAAGCTCGATGGCGAGAGGCAAACCGTCGAGCCGACGGCAGATCTCCGCTACCGCGTCCGGATGCAGCGACGGATCGAAGTCGGGTCGAACCTGGCGACCCCGCTCGACGAACAGGCGGACTGCGTCGCTGCGTGCGGCGTCCTCCCCTGCGTTGTCGGGCAGCGTGAGCGGTGGAACCGCCCACACCTCTTCTCCGGCGAGATCGAGTGGCGAACGCGACGTCGCGAGCACCGAGACCCGGGGACACTGGGAGACGATTCGGCTCGCGAGCCGGGCTGCCACCTCCACGTGGTGCTCGCAGTTGTCGATCACGACGATCGCAGCATCCTGCTCGAGGCGACGCACCACCGCGTCGAGCGCGGATTTGTCGTCGACGACCTTGGCGCCGACGACGTCAGCGGCCGCGCGGTGGATCGCACCGGCGTCGCCGAGAGGCGTCAGGTCGAGCCACCAAACGTCGTCATCACTCGGTAGCGACGCCGCCGCTTGGATCGCGAGTCGGGTCTTGCCCGCTCCTCCCGGCCCGGTGAGCGTGACGAGCCGATGCGATGCCAGGCGCTCCTGGATCGCGGCGATCTCCTCGCGCCGGCCGATGAAGCTGTCGCCGGGGACGGGGAGGTTGCCGGCCTGGTGCGACGAGCGGAGGGGGGCGAAATGTGACGCGAGGTCCGGGTGGCTCAGCTGGAAGATGCGCTCTGGTCCGTCGAGATCTCGGAGGTGGTACTCGCCGAGATCGATCAGCTCCACCTCATCGGCCTCCCCGGCGATGACCCGGTGGACCAGGTCTCGAGTCGTGGACGACGCCAGCACCTGACCAGGACTGGCGAGATCGCGCATGCGCGCGGGCAAGATGACGCTGATCCCGCTGTAGTTGGACTCGTCGCGGAGCCGTGCTTCGCCGGTGTGAAGGGCGACCCTCAGCGACACCGGGTGCACCGTCGGCCAGACTTCGTCGCGGAACGCCCGCTGGATGTCCAGCGCGGCGTTGACTGCCGCGGTGGGCGATGTGAAGACCGCGACGGTGCTGTCGCCCTCACCCTGTTCGATGGGTCGTGCGCCGCCGTGCTCGGCGACGAGGTGGTCGATGATCTCGTAGTGGCGAACGATTGCTCTCGCCATGTTCTCTTCGCTGTGGACCCACTGCCGTGTCGAGCCGGCCACGTCGGTGAGGAGGAATGTCACGGTCCCGGTCGGGAGCCTCGGGACGTGGGCGGGCGTCGCCCTCGCAGGGGCCGGAATCTCGGTTCCGCTGACGATCTCGCGCTCGAGCTGCACGAGATCGGGTCCGGGCTCGGTTCCCACCTCTGCGAGCAGCTGTGCGCGGTAACTGTGGAATTGGCGCACGGCGTCGGTTCGCCGTCCGTCAGCGGCGAGCGCCTGCATGAGGAGCGCGCGGGGTCGATCGCGAAACGGGTGGGCCCCGATGTGCGGGGTGAGCTCGGCGATCGCGGTGGCGTGATCACCCGAACGGATGCGTCTCTCGATCAGGTCCTCGGTGGCACCCGTACGACGTTCTTCCAGCCGAGCCACCTCGATCCGGCACCAATCTTCGGACCCGAACTCCGCATAGGCGTCACCACGCCACAGAGACAGGGCATCCATCAACAGCGCGATGGCGTCAGCTGGTGCCGCTGTGCTCGCGGCGTCGATGAGAGCTTCGAAGCGATGGGCATCGACGTCCTCGGCCCTGAGGAGGTAGCCGGGCGCCTCGGTGACCAGCACGTCGTAGCCGAGCACGGCGCGGAGCCGGCTCACCGAGGTTCGCAGCGATGCTGCCGAGACCTGCAGCAGCTCGGCGAGCCAGTCGGTCGACGCCACCTCACCCGCGCGGACGATCAGAGCAGCGACGAGGCGCCGCTGAGCTGCACTCGCCAGGGTGATCGCGGCGCGATCCTCGCGGATGACACGCAGCGGTCCGAGAACTTCGAACCTCATCGTGGATCCCCCATGGCCGCCGAAATGTAGCAGCGACGCAACCGACACCAACCGGGCGTGCTGCGCAGTCGCAACGAGCGTGCAACGCGCTCCGCCGCACCCTTCCTCCGGGCGGAAACACCCGCCTCCAACCCAGAGGGGGAATCACATGTACCTGTTCACAAGGACCAGCACTGTCGAGATGGCGCGGGCTCTCGAAGCGGTGGAGTTCGCGACCGACATCGCGGCGTACGTGACGAAGAGCACCGATCTCGAGCTCCACGTGTGGACTGCGGCGTACGGCAACCCGGGGACCCTCACATGGAGCTCCCTCGTGGAGTCGCCCGCTGCGATGATGAAGACCAGCGAGCGGCTGCTCGCCGATCCCGAGTATCTGAGCCGAATCGGCGAGGCCGCCGGGCTGTTCACCAGCGCTCCAGACGACAACATCACCCAGATCGTGGGCGCGGCCGGTCCGCCGAACGCGGGTGCGAGCAACTTCGTCGCAGTTCTCACGGCCGGCTGTGCGGTCGGCAGGTTCGCGGAGGCGATGGCCTGGGGTGTCGACATCATGAACTACGTCGCCGAGCTGACGGGCACCTCGATCGCATTCGTCCGCTCGGTGTACGGCGAGGTGGGCACCGTCGGCTGGGTGACGAGCGTCGACACGATGGAAGAGCTCGACGTCGCCGATGCGGCGCTCGCTGCCGACCCGGGCTACCTGGAGCGTCTCGGTCAGACCGGGGAGTTCTTCATCGCCGGTAGCTCCCATCGCATCCTGAGCCGACGGCTCGACGGATGAGGGCCTGCAACGTCACTGCGACGGGGCCCACCCCGGTCACCCGTTCCCGCTGCCGGAGCTCGACGTGGCCGACGTCGCTTCGGTCACCGCCTTCTTGGGAGCGGTCCTGACCCGACCCGAGGTGACCTCGAACGGCGGCATCGACATCTTGGTGAACAACGCGGGCCGGTTCTCGTTCGGGAGCCCCTTCGCGCTCGATCCGGGGCTCTATTTTCCGGGCGTCGAGCTGTCGATGGCAACGGTGTATGGCGGGCACCTCGCGGTCACCAAACGGGCTCTTCCAGGCGGTCGCGGCCAAGGCGGCGGGCGGCTACGGGCGGATCCTGTTCACGACGTCGGTGGCGGGGTACTTCGTCGGAGGGAGCGAGCCGGGCTCGGCCTTCTACCACACGTATCTGTCGGGCAAACGAGCGTTGCTGGCCGATGGCAACACCTCGCGGGCGATAACGGAAGCTGCCGGTCTGGGCGTGGGCGTCTCGACCGTCAACCCGGTGGCGATCAACACCGCACTGGCCGAGGGGCTCAACCCGATCTTCCTGCAGCCGGTGGACGGCTCGGGCAACTCGATTGGCGACCCCGTCTTCCAGGACTTCCTCGATCTGGTGCGCGATTTCCTCGCCAACGGTGTTCCGGTCGGGCTGGCGGGCGAGGGCTACCGGCAGTTGCTCGAGATGGCGGACCCCGATCCCAACATCGTCATTGGCGGTGCCGATGGCGCGCCGGCGATCCAGGGGGCAACGAGTTGCTGCTGACGACGCTCGTCGACGAGAACGAGCAGTCCGCTCTTCGTCTCGTCCCTGGACGGCGTCGCCGCTGACAGCCCGGACGCGGCTCAGTTCAGGAGAACAGGAGCAGGCGCAGCGCGAGCCCGACGCCGCAGAAGAAGACGAACACGGCGATCCCCGCGCGCTTGCCGTGGTTGCGGTAGAGCCACACCGTGAACGACCAGTTGTTGACGAAGTCGGGATCGTGCTTGCGCTTGAGAAGTCCGGTCAGGGCTACGCACGGGCACCCCAGCAGCCCGATCTGCAGGATCACTGCGGTGACCACGATCGAGACGTACAGCTCACCGGGAAACCATGCGGCGCCGACGATCACGAGCCCGATGACGAACGGCATGTGGATGAGGTCGATCACGTGACCGAGCCACCACCAGAACTTCGTGTCGATCCGCCGGCGTGGCGTCTCGACACTCACCCGGCGCAACCCGGGAGGTGCGGGATCACCTCGGCGCCGAATCGGTCGATCGTCTCGTGGAGTTCGGCGTCGCTCACCCCGCCCATGTCGAACATGAACAACTGGCGCTGGTGGCCGAACAGGTCGTGGATTTCGCCCATTCGGTCGACGCACTCCTGCGAGCTGCCAGCGACGGCGGGTCCGGCCAGGAAGGTGTCGAGGTCGAAGGACATGTCGATCGTGCCGCCGGTGTGCCACTGGATGAGCTCATTCACGAACTCCCAGTAGTGCTGGTAGCGAGGCGCGAATCGCTGCAGCATTTCGTCGCGGTCGCTGCCCGCGAAGGTGTGGCAGCACGCCCCGATGACGATGTCCGCTTCTTCGCGTCCTGCGGCCGCCCAGCTCTCCCGGTATCGCTCGACGACGGGAAGGAAGTTGGCGGGTGGTCCGAAGACGGACGGCAGCATCAGGGCGCAACCGAGGCGGGCGGCGAGATCCGCCGAGCCGCCGGATCCGGCGCCGACCCAGATGGGGATGTCCCTCACCGGGCGGGGGCGAATCGTGAGATCGGTGACCGGGGAGCGGGTCTCGCCCTCCCAGGTGACCGATTCCTCGGTGAGGAGCCGCTGGAGAAGTTCGAGCCGCTCGTCGTAGATCGCGCGGGCGTCTGCGACGTCGAACCCGAACGCCGGAAACGTCTTGGCGTAGATGTTCCCCCGTCCGGTCACGATCTCCACCCGACCACCGCTGAGTGCGTCGAGAGTCGCGTAGTCCTCGGCGCACCGCACGGGGTCGAGTGTGGGAACCAGGGTGACGGCGGTCGACAGGATCATGTCGGGGGCCCGTTCGCCGATCGCTGCGAGAACGACCGGTGGTGAGCTCAGCATGTAGTCGTTGAAGTGGTGCTCACCGATGTGCACCGCGTCGAAGCCGGCGTTCGAGGCCCAGACGGCCTGCTCAACGAGCTGCCTGTGCCGTTCGGCGTCTGTCCTCGTGTCGCCGGTGAGCGGGTGGGCGATGTTGTCGCCCAGCGTCATGAGACCCGCTTCCACTCAGCTGCCCTCGGTCCCCGCGAGCCCGGCCATGAGCTCCACCACGGCGTCCTGGGTGGTGACGACCTTGAGGCCCGTGAGCCCCGAGTCGGCCCACTGCAGATACCTCTGGCTGATGCGATCCGGCGACCCGTAGAGGCCGGCCTCGTCGACGTACTCGTCGGGGATCGCGTCGGCGGCTTGCTGTTTGTGGCCGGCGAGGTAGAGCTCCTGCACCCTGGCTGCGACGTCGGGGTAGCCGCGCTGCACCATGTGCTGGTTGTGGAAGTTGATGTCCTTGTGTCCCATGCCGCCCGCGTACAGAGCGATGTTGGCCTTGGCCCGCGTGAAGATCGACTCCACGTCGTCGGTGATCTGGACCGGGCACTGGCCCATGATCTCGAAGCCCTCCCAGCCCTTGTTGCCGCCGTCGCGGTTCGCCCGGCGGAAGCCCTCCTCGATCCACGGGCGGAACTCGTTCATGCGACCGGGCACGAAGTGCATCGGCAACCAGCCGTCGCACAGTTCGGCGGTGAGCTTGACGGTGGCCTCGCTGCCGCTCCCGAGCCAGATGGGGAGGTCGGGGTTGGTGTGCAGGATCGACATCAGCGGCTTGCCGAGCCCGATGGTTCCCTCGCCGTGGTAGGGGAGCTGGTACTCCCTTCCGTCGTGGCTGACCGGCTCGTCGCGGGCGAAGATCTTCTTCATGATCTGGATGTAGTCGCGCAGCCGCCAGTACGGCTTGCCCCAGGGCTCGCCGTACCACCCCTCCACGATCTGCGGCCCGCTCACACCGAGGCCTGCGATCATGCGACCGCCGCCTGCGAGCGCATCGATCGTCTGTGCCTGCATCGCGGCCATGGCCGGCGCTCGTCCTGCGAGCTGGATGATCCCGGTCCCGAGTCGGATCCGATCGGTGTGGGCTGCGATGTAGGCCAGCGGCGTCATCGCATCGGAGCCGTAGGCCTCGGCGGTCCAGACGGAGTCGTAGCCGAGCCGTTCGGCCAGCTTGATGCGCTCCATGGGGAGGTCGAGACGTCCTCCGGAGTACCCGAGCGAGAGTGCGAGTTTCACGTGTCCCCTTTCGGCACCCGGTCACGGACCGAAGTGGCGGCGTGCGCGAGGCTACGCCGGTGACCGCATCACTCGCCTACAGCGAGGCGCTTCTCAGCCGATTCCCCGACGCCGTCGGCGTCTACGTGGAGGTCGAGGGGTTCACCCAAGGCGTGTCGCCACCCGAGTTGATCGCCGAAATGCGCGATGTCGAGGCCGATGTTCGAGCCTCGCTCGCGGAGACACCGATCGCTGAGCTGGCGCCGATCGCGGCGTGGCGACGGGTGTTCACCGGCTTCGGCGCAAAGCCCACCAAGTACCGAAACGCGGCCGAGGCGCTGCTCCGGCGGGTGAGCAAGGGTGACGAACTCCCGGCGATCAACCTCGCGGTCGACCTCGGCAACCTGGTGTCGCTTCGGCATCAGATCCCACTGGGATTGTTCGATCTGGATGCGTTCGCGGCGCCGGCGATCGTGGACTTCGTGGGCGGTGAGGAGCGATTCGACGACCTGGGTTCGTCCGAGACCGATCGCCCCGACCCCGGCGAAGTTGCGTTCATCGACGCGTCCGGGACCCTGATGACCCGTCGCTGGTGCTGGAGGCAGGCGAGGACGTTTGCCGCCACGGAGGCCTCGTCCCGCCTTCTCGTGGTGATCGAGGGTCATCATGAGGGCGCTGCTGCCGACGTGGAAGCTGCGATCTTCTCGTTCACCGAGCTGCTCGGGCGGTACGCGCCGGCCGAGGTCGGACCGAGGGTCGCACTGCACACATCCCCTGTCCCCGGCAACGGAGCGTCCGGACACCGATGAGCGCCTGCGGCGAGAACGACCTGCTGGTCGTCGGGTGGGTTCACCACCACACCAGGAACGAAGGCCTCGCGTCCGAACTCGGCGGCCGCACCGCGTATGTTCAGTGGGGACCGCGCGGCAACCCGGTCGTCGCCGTACTCCGCTATGTCGTGCAGTTCGCGATGACGGTCGGGCTGCTGGTTCGGCGTCGTCCCAAGCGGGTGATCTGCATGCTCCCGCCGTTTCCCGCGCTGATGGCGTGCCTGCTGTACAGCTGGGTGCGGCGTGCGGTGCTCGTCGGCGACGTGCACACGTATCCGCTGGTCAGCCGGACATGGCGACCGTTCCTGGGGTTCACGGCGTGGATGCTGAGGCGTGGCCGAGGTGCGGTGGTGACCAACGAGGCGAATGCCTCGATCTTGCGCGACCTCAAGGTGAACACGCTGGTTCTCGACGACACGCCGGTTCTCGTCGACGGGCGGGAGACCCCACCATCAACGGACCGGCATCTGGTCGTGGTGCCGGCGAGCTTCGATCCCGACGAGCCGATCGAGGCCATTCTCGAGGCGGCGGCGACGGCTCCTGACGTCGAGGTGGTGATCACCGGACGCGACGACACGGGGCGGTTGAACGGGCTGGCGGTTCCGGGCAACGTCCGGCTCGTGGGGTTCGTGTCCCGCGAGGAGTACGAGGGACTCCTGGCCGATGCCACCGTGGTGTGCAGCCTCACCACTCTCGAGAACTGCATGCAGCAGGCGGGGTACGAGGCGATGGCGTGGGGCCGTCCGCTCGTGACGTCGGACACCTACGACCTGCGCAACTACTTCGGCGAGGCAGCTCTCTTCACTGCGCCAGATGCCGGGGCGATCGCGGCGGCGTGGACCCAGGCACTCGAGCAGCGGGCGAAGTTGCACGCGGCGATGGTGACCCTGGGGGAGCGAAAGGCCGCCGCCCGTCCCCTCGAGATCGCCGACCTCCGCACCCTGCTCGGCCTCCCCCAGACGATTTAGGTTCCAGGAGCGCTCCTGGAACCTAAATCACCGGCCGCCTGGGCCGAGGGCGCACCGCAGGCAGCGGAGGGTCTGCCGAGGAGGGCCGGAGGCCGCCTGGGCCGAGGGCGCACCGCAGGCAGCGGAGGGTCTGCCGAGGAGGGCC
>CAZVUM010000033.1:0-50301 GCA_964629575.1 uncultured Acidimicrobiales bacterium
CGAGGATGTGTGTCCCGGTGGACGATCCGGTGAACGCGGCCCGGCTGGGATGGGAAGACGTCGATGTCGGTCGACGCTTGCGGCTTGTGGCTGACGTTTGCTCCCTCGGTGGTGAAGAGCGGTCCGGGCTCGTCGCGCTCATCGACGCTGCCTTTGTGCGGGGAAGTTTGTTTCTGCGGCGCAGGGTCGCTGCAGGCGACCCCGGCTTCGTGCAGATGTGGAACGCAATGGGTGGCGAAAGGCGCTTCGACCGCCGGCGGGAATGGTGGGCCGACGCTCGACCGGTTGTGGAGCAGAGGATGCGGTGAGCCGGCGTCAGACCTGCTGGGCCTGGGCCGCGGTCTCGAGATCGGCGAGGAAGCCCCCAAACCCCCGCTTCAGCTGTGGCTTGAGGAAGGCCGCCACCACGCCTGAGAGCGGTCCGCCGTTGGGCGTGAAGTCGTAGCTGAGAGTCATCGGTGTGGTCTCGGCGGCCTCGCCGAGGCTGAAGGTGACCTCGCCCCGCTTGATCGGAATCCGTTTGGCCTCATCGATCGAGACCTTCATCTCCTTCTGCGGGGCCCAACCGGTGATGGTCTCCTCCAGCGCACCCACCGGGGAGATGTCGCAGCGACGTGTGGCGCCGACGCCCTCGATGGCTTCACTCGTGGCGTGGGACGCCTTCACGCCGCTGTTCCACTGCGAGATGTTCGGGAAGTCGGCGAGGACGGCCCAGACCTGGGCGGGCGTGGCGGCGATGTCGCGCTTCACGGTGACGTTGGGCATGGAGGCTCCTCGCTTCGGGTGCGCGGAGCGTACTGGGGTTGCCGGAACACGCGGCGCCCGATGGTCCGCCTGCGGACGTTGTGCGCCGGTGGGACTGCACGAGGTGCCTGGCACCTAACGTTACGATTCGTAACACGAAGTGCCAGGAAACTCAGCGGATAGGCGACTCCGGAACGTCGAACTCGCTGAGTTTCTAGGGGCTGCGCTCTAAGCCTGGATCCACCCTATCCGCGCAGCCCCCAGGCACCTACGTGGGTCACACCACGCGGTCGGAGCCGCCGTCGATCGGGACCTGCGCACCTGTCACCGCTCGGTAGCTCGGGCCGCACATGTCGGCGACGAGGCGGGCGACATCGGCCGAGGTGATCTCGCGACCGAGGAGATTGCGGGTCCTGTACTCCTCCGCGGACAGCCCGTACGCAGCCGCCCGCTCGGCGATCAGCTGCTCGCTCCACAGGCCGGTGTCGAAGATCCCGTCGGGATGGACCGTGTTGACCGTGACGCCGTCGGCCGCCCATTCGAGAGCAGCCACTCTGGCGAGCTGGGTGACGGCGGCCTTGGAGGCCGAGTACGCCGCCGCGCCGCGGCCGGGGGCTGGGACGTTCTTCGACCCCACGATCACCACCCGGCCGCCGCGATGTGCGAGGGCCAGGTAGGGCTGAACAGCCGAGAGGGTGATAGCGACCCCGTCGAGGTTCACGCGCAGCGTGCGCGCCCACTCGTCGGGATCGAGCCCGGCCAAGGGTGCGCTCGCGCCGAAGATGCCGGCTGCCGCCACGAAGAGGTCGATGCCGCCGAAGCGCTCGACACCGGTCGCGACAGCGTCGGCCACCGCGCCCGGTTGGGTCACGTCGGCCGTGATGCCGCGGTAGGCCGCGCTGTCGAACGTGGCCACAACGCCCTCGTCGATGTCCAGTCCGATGACAGCCGCGCCCCGCGCGAGGAGTTCGGACGAGCACGCACGACCGATTCCCGACGCTGCTCCGGTGATGAGGGCGACCTCGCCTGTGAGAGGAGGCGGCGCTCCCGCCAGCTTCAGCTTCGCCTGCTCGAGTTCCCAGTACTCCACCTCGAACAGATCGCGTTCGGAGAGCGCGACGAAGCCGCCGAGTCCGTCTGCGGCCTCGATCACATCGATGGTGTGGTGGTAGATGTCAGCTGCGATCTGCGCGTCAGCGGCGCGCGGTCCCGTGGTGAGCATCCCGGCGGCAGGGTCGAGGATCACCCGGGGTGCCGGGTCGAGCATTTTCAGATCATCGTCGGCTGCGCGCCGCTCGAAGTAGTCGCGGTAATCGTCGGCGTAGCCGGCGACGTCAGAGCCGACCAGCGGGATGCGCTTGGTTCGGATCACATGGTCGGGTGTCGCACAGCCCTGTTGGCTGATGGTCGCCAGGTCGTCGCGGGCAACGAAGCGTGCGACCCGCTCATCGGTGTGGCGCGTCATCACCATCGGACGTCCAGCACACTCGCAGACACCGGCGCGGAGCCGCGCCAATTCGAGCGGATCGATCGCATCGAGGTTGCGCGCCGCGGGCCGTGGCAGCGCGCGGGCGTCGAGGTACTCCTCTGCCCGGGTGATGACCTCCACCATCCGCTCGTACGCGACCCGGGTGGTGTCGCCGAACGTGAAGACGCCGTGATTCATCAGGATCATCGAGGTGGTGGCGTCTGTGGCCTGGTCGCGCCAACACTCCGCCGCGACCCGGGCCAAGTCGAAGCCGGGCATCACGTACGGCACGACCACCGCCGAGCCGCCCCACAGCTCGGCCACGACATCGCCGCCGCGTGGTGTGTTCGTCACCGCGAGAGCCACGTCGGCGTGGGAGTGCTGCACCGCCGGAAACGGGAGGATCGCGTGAAGGATGGCCTCGACGCTGGGCGTCGGCGCCGAGGCATCGAGGAGGTTGCACCGCAGTTGGTTCACCATCTCCGAATCGCTCAACGCAGCCAGCTCGGCGAGCCGAGCGACGGGTTCGAGTCGAAGGGGAGCGAATCCCGCTGCCTCGATCGTGGCCAGATCCCAGCCGCTGCCCTTCACCCACAAGACATCGAGGGGATCGCCGTGCACGTCGTGCTCGACTGTCTTTACCGAGGTGTTGCCACCGCCGTGCACCACCAGCGCCGAGTCGCTGCCGAGCAAGCGCGATCCGTAGACGCACTCACCGAGCGCGCCCTCGAAGCGCGCCGCGTCTGTTTCGTCCCAATCGCTCCTCATGGGGACAGCCCCAGCGAACCGATCGCGTCGCCGAAGGGAGCCCGCAGGACCCCTGCCTCGGTGATGATCGCGGTGATGAGCGACGCCGGCGTCACGTCGAAGGCCGGGTTGGCGGCCGCCACACCCGACGGGGTGAGCCGCTCGGCTCCGATGTTGTGGACCTCGTCTTGGTCACGCTGCTCGATCACGATCCGATCGCCGCTCGAAAGCGAGGCGTCGATGGTCGACGTCGGCGCGGCCACGTAGAAGGGCACTCCGGCAGCCTGGCAGGCCAGGGCGTGGGAGAGCGTGCCGATCTTGTTGGCGGTGTCACCGTTGGCCGCGATCCGGTCGGCCCCAACGATGTATGCGTCGACCTGGCCGCTCAGGATCGTCGAGGCCATGGCCCCATCCGGGACGACCGTGACGTCGATCCCGGCATCGGCGAGTTCCCACGCGGTGAGCCGCGCGCCCTGCAGAAGGGGTCGGGTCTCCGACGCGAAGGCACGGACCGGCGAGCCTTGTGCCGCCTTCGCATACAGCGGCGCGAGCGCTGTTCCGATGCCCGCGGTTGCCAACCGGCCGGCATTGCAGTGCGTGCCGATCGTGATGGCGTCGGCGAGTTCGGCGCTGCCGAGGCGGCCGATCTCATCACATGCCGCGGCGTCCTCAGCGCCGACAGCCAGCGCTTCGTCGAGAAGGGCGGCGCGCAACTCGGCGAGGTCGGCTGGGTTTGCCGAGCGGGCCGCAGCGAGCGTCCGGTCCACCGCCCACTTGAGATTGACCGCGGTCGGGCGGGCATCGCCCACGTAGGTCCGCAGACGTTCGAGCACTGCCCACGCCTCGTCGGTGCCAGCTGGCGCCGCCTCGTCGAGTCCGACGACGAGAGCCAGCGCGCCGAACGCGCCGAGCGCCGGCGCCCCCCGGATCGCGAGCCGCGAGATCGCGTCCACCGCCGCGTCTGCGGAGCGGATCTCGAGCACCACGAGCTCCCCTGGCAACAACGTCTGATCGATGATCTGTATGTGATCGCCGGCCCACTCCAGGGCGGGCGTCGGGTTGGCCGCATTCACGGCGCCATCATGTCCCGAAGAGCCGGTCGCCCGCGTCGCCCAGCCCCGGCACGATGTAGCCGACCTCGTTGAGATGACTGTCGACCGCGGCAGTGACGATGTCGACCGAGGGATGGCGCTCGGTGAGCTCAGCGATGCCCTCCGGCGCGGCGACGAGACACATGAACACGATGCGCGCCGGGGCTCGCGCGGCGACGATGTCGAGCGCCGCGCACGAGCTGTGACCGGTTGCGAGCATCGGGTCGATCACGATCACCTCTCGGCCGGCGAGGTCGGGGAGCCGCACGACGTACTCGTGCGCCTGGAGCGTTTCCTCGTCGCGGTAGAGGCCCACGACCCCCACGTCTGCGTCGGCGATCACACGCAGCACGCCGTCCAGCATCCCGTTGCCGGCCCGGAGGATCGACACCAGCACCGGCGGGCCGCCCCGGAGGGCCACGCCCTCGTGCTCGGTGAGCGGCGTGGTGACGGTCGCCGGCTCGGTCGGCAGGTGCTCTGTGGCCGCGAGGGTGAGAAGGCAGCCGATGTCGGCCAGCAGGGCCCGGAATTCTGGGGTCGGGGTACTCGCGTCACGCAGGCGCGTGAGCTTGCTGCCGACGAGAGGATGAACGACCTCGGTGACCGATGTCATGAGGTTGCTGCCCCAATGCGGCCCCTCGACCGGCCTGCCGCAGGCCTAGCATGTGTCATGGAACCAACAGTAGAAGCAGGTCACCCGGACCTGGCACGACCAACGGTGGAGCAGGTTCGTCAGCTCCCGAAGGTCCTCCTCCACGATCATCTCGACGGAGGCCTGCGGCCGCAGACCGTCATCGATCTAGCTCAGCAGTTCGGCTATGACCGGCTGCCCACGACCGACCCCGGCGAACTCGCGGCCTGGGTGCAGCGCGGGGCCAGTCGGCTCGACCTCACCCTGTACTTGGAGACCTTCGCCCACACCGTCGGTGTGATGCAGACGCCCGACGCGCTCGAACGCGTCGCGTACGAGTGTGCCGAGGATCTCGCGAACGACGGCGTTGTGTACGCCGAGATCCGTTTCGCACCCGAGCTCCACACCGAGCAGGGGCTGAACCTCGACGACGTAGTCCGCCATGTCGTTCGCGGGTTCGAGCAGGGTTCGGACGGGACCCCGTTGAACGTCGGCGTGTTGTGTACCGCCATGCGGTCGGCTGCCCGGTCGCTCGAGATCGCAGAGCTCGCAGTTCGATGGCGAGACGACGGTGTAGTGGGTTTCGATATCGCTGGAGCGGAGGCGGGCAACCCGCCGACCCGCCACCTCGACGCCTTCCAGCTCATCCAGAGGGAGAACTTCCACACCACGATCCACGCCGGCGAGGCCTACGGGCCGCCGTCGATCTGGGAGGCGGTGCAGTGGTGTGGCGCCGAGCGCCTCGGTCACGGGGTGCGAATCGTCGACGACATTCACGAGCGGGGCGACGGCACCTACGAGCTCGGCCGGCTGGCGGCCTACATCCGCGATTGCCGGATACCGCTGGAGGTGTGTCCGACCTCCAACGTCCACACCGGCGCAGCGGCGTCGATCGAGAAGCACCCGATCGATCTGCTCAAGCGTCTGCAGTTCCGCGTGACGGTGAACACCGACAATCGGCTCATGAGCGATGTGACCGTCAGCGGCGAGGTGTTCAACCTGGTCGAGGCGTTCGGCTACACCTTCAAGGACCTGCAGTGGTTGGCGATCAACGCGATGAAGAGCGCGTTCTGGCCCTTCGACGACCGGCTTCGGATCATCAACGAAGTGATCAAGCCGGCCTACGCACCGCACCTCTGACCTCGCGGCGTACCCACGTTCACCCCGCCTGGCTCTGGCAGGCATGATGGCGGCCGTGTCCGTCGAGCCCATCGTTGTCGAGCCCGAGGTTGCCGAGGCCCTCGCCCGCGGCGGACCCGTCGTCGCGATGGAATCGACGATCTACAGCAATCTCGGCCTGCCGAGTCCCAGCAACGCCGAAGCGCTCGCCCGATGCTCCGCGGCAGTGCGTGAAGCCGGCGCCGTCCCTGCCGTCACCGCGGTTCTCGACGGCCGGCCGACCGTCGGTGTGGCAGACGGCGACGTCGAGCGGGTTTTGGCGGCCAGCGCGAAGGTCGCCGAACGCGATCTCCCCGTCGCTGTTTCTCAGCGCTGGCACGTGGGTGTGACCACGGTGTCGGCGAGCGTGGCGCTGGCTGCTGCTGTCGGGATCGATGTGTTCGCGACGGGCGGGATCGGCGGGGTCCACCGAGGTAGCGAGATCAGCGGCGATGTCTCCGCCGACCTCGGAGCAATCGCCCGATTTCCGGTGGTCACGGTGTCCGCGGGCGCGAAAGCGTTCCTCGACCTGCCCAGAACGCTCGAGGTTCTCGAGACGCTGTCGGTCCCGGTCCTCGGCTTCCGGACGGATCGCTTTCCCGCGTTCTACACACGGGACTCGGGCCAGCCGGTCGCCCACCGGGTCGACTCCCCGCGGGAGGTGGCGGGTATCCATGTGAATCGCCGCGCACTGGGTGGCGGCGGGACACTTGTCGCCAACCCGATTCCGGCGTCGGCCGCACTCGACGCCGAGCGCATCGACGCGGCGATCTCGCATGCGTTGGCCGACGCTGAGGCGAGCGGAGTCTCCGGCCCAGGTGTCACCCCTGCGGTCCTCGCCGCGATCGCCGAGGCGACCGACGGCCAATCGATCCCGGCCAATCTCGCGCTCGCGGAGAACAACGCATCCGTCGCGGCCCAGATCGCCGTGGCGGTGGCCGACCTCAGGTCGAGGTGAGCGCCTGCGACTTCGCCATCGTTTTTCTGGCGGTGGCGGCGGGCTCGACGGTGAAGGGTGTGACTGGGGTGGGTCTTCCCCTGACCGCTGTGCCGCTGATGAGTCTCGCGATCGGAGTCGAAAACGCCGTCGTGGCGATCGCCCTTCCCAACCTCGGCAGCAACGCGGCGATCCTGGTCGGAACACGCAGCTCGAAGATCGAGATCGAAGGGCTCAGGACGTTCATTGTCGTCGGCGGAGCGACCGCTGTGGGCGGAGCGTGGATCCTGACGGCGGTCCCCGAACGTTGGCTGCTTCTCGCGCTCGCCGCGGTGGTGAGCACCTTCCTCGTCTGGCGATTCGTCGCAGTCGATCCGCACTGGAGTCCGCGGGTTCGAAAGCGGGGGCGGGTTCCCGTGGCTGCAGCGACCGGTCTCGCGCAGGGTTCGATCGGGATCTCCGGGCCGATCGTCGCACCGTGGTTCCAGGGCCACGGCCTCAGCCGCGACGCCTTCATGTACGCCAACTCCTACGTGTTCCTGGTCACGGGAGTGGCGCAGATCACGGGCTTGACCATCAGCGGAGCGTGGACGGGCGATCGGCTGATCGGAGCGCTCGTGGCGTCTGTGGCGATCGCGATCGTCCAACCCGTCGCGTTCCGCCTCGGACGGCGGCTCGACCAGAGCGCTTTCGATCTAGCGGTCACGGCAGTGCTGTGCGTCGCGGTTGTGAGCCTGGTCGTTCGAGCCATCTGAGGCCCGATCGGCGACGATAGGTTCGAGCCAATGCCTCGCCTCGTCGCCTGCTTGATCCCCGGCGGTCAGCCGTTCGTTGACGAACTCCTCCGAGTCTGGGACGCAGGTGACGCACTTCTCCCCGTCGACCAGAGGCTTCCTGTCGAGCAACAGCATCGGCTGGTGGAGCGGTTGGGAGCCGAGGTCGTGGTGGACGCCGCCGGGGAACGATCGGCCCGCAGCGGGTGGCCCGTCGAAGACGGCGATGCCCTCGTAGTGGCGACGAGCGGCAGTACGGGCGATCCCAAGGGTGTGGTGCTGACCCACGACGCCGTGGCGGCCAATGCACGGGCGACGTCCGCGTTTCTGGAGGTCGACCCTGCACGCGACCGCTGGCTGTCCTGCCTGCCCTTGTCGCACGTCGGTGGTCTGTCGGTGGTCTTTCGAGCGCTGCTCACCGGCACGCAACTCGAGGTGCACGGTGCATTCGGTGCGCAGGCCGTCAGCGATGCCGCTCGGCGAGGAGCCACTCTGGCGTCGTTTGTGCCGACCGCGATGGCGCGTATCGACACGTCGCTCTTTCGCAAGATCCTCGTCGGCGGCTCTGCGATTCCTGCCGATAGACCGTCTAACGCGGTCGCCACGTATGGCATGACGGAGACGGGGAGTGGGGTCGTCTACGACCGGATCCCCCTCGACGGCGTGGAGATCCGGGTGGTGGACGGCGAGATCCAGCTGCGTTGCCCGATGCTCCTGCGGTGCTACCGGGATGGCTCCGATCCCCGAACGGCGGACGGTTGGTATCCGACCGGCGATGGCGGCGCATTCGAAGACGGCCTGCTCCAGGTCTTCGGTCGGGCGGGCGACATGATCATCACGGGTGGCGAGAACGTGTGGCCGGTTGCGGTCGAACGGGCCCTGACCGGGGCTGCAGGGGTCGCGGACTGCGTCGTCGTTGGTCGACCGGGCGCGGAGTGGGGTCAGGTCGTGACGGTCGTCGTTGTACCCCGTGCCGATGAACCCCCGCCGACACTCGACAGCCTGCGTGACCTGGTGAAGCAGACCTTGCCGGCCTACTGCGCGCCCCAGCGACTCGAGCTCGTGGCCGCCTTGCCGACCACCGCCCTCGGAAAGGTCCGTCGCCACGAGGTGTGACGCGCGCCACATCGACGGTGGGGAAGGGTCCACGGCGAGACCTGCGTTGGTAATTGGGTAATCACCCTGGAAAGGGATCTGCCCATGAGCACCACTCCCATCACCGCACTGCCCGTTCTCTCCGCATCGTCCGGCGTCGTCTTTCCCGAGATGGTCGTCACGTTCCGCCTCGAGAGCGATGAGGCGCAGGCCGCTCTCGACAGCGCGGGCTATGCCGGCAACCAGCTACTTCTCGTGCCCCATTTGGGCGACCGATCGTCGTCGATCGGCGTGATCGTGAGGGTCGAGCACGCGCAGAAGATGCCAGACGGCACCCCCGCGGTGGTGATCCGCGGGATCGAGCGCGCTCGCGTGGGCGCTGCCGTCAGCGGAGACGGTGACGGGCTGTGGGTCGAGGTTCAACCGATCGACGGCCAGGATGCCGACGGTGGTGAGCTCGCCGTTCTCGCCACCGAGTACCGGGCGCTGGCGACGCGTCTACTCGAGCTCGCCGGCGCCAGCACCATGGCGTCAGCGCTCGACGACGTGCGCGACCCCGGCGCGCTCGCCGACACGATCGGTTGGTGGCCCGAGCTCGACTTCGCGAAGCGGGTCGAGCTCCTCGAGACCGTCGACGTCCGAGCGCGCCTGCTTCTCGCTACCGAATGGGTGCGCGAGCTGGTCGCCGAGGCCGAGCTGATGAAGAAGATCAGGTCGGGCGTCAACGAGGACCTCGAGAAGGGTCAGCGCGAGGCGATCCTCCGGCGGCAGATGGACGCGATCCGAACCGAGCTCGGCGACTCGGGGGACGACGTCGTCGCCGAGTTCCGGGAGAAGCTCGCCGCCCTCGACGTCTCCGACGCCGTCAGTTCGGCCATCGAGAAGGAGATCGACCGGCTCGACCGCACCGGCGACCAGGGCACCGAGGCCGGTTGGATCCGCACCTGGCTCGACCACGTGTTCGAGATTCCCTGGGGCGAGGTGTCCGACGACGATCTCGACCTCGACGCAGCGGCGACCACGCTCGATGCCGACCACACCGGCCTCGAGGACGTGAAGGACCGGATCCTCGAATTTCTCGCGGTTCGAAAGCTCCACGCGGAGCGCGATCCCGAGGGTGAGCGTTCGCCAGGTGGGAGCATCCTCGTCCTCGTCGGCCCGCCCGGTGTCGGCAAGACGTCGTTGGGCGAATCGGTCGCACGGGCGCTGGGCCGTGAGTTCGTCCGCATGAGCCTGGGCGGGATCACCGACGAGGCGGAGATCCGTGGGCATCGGCGCACGTACGTGGGCGCGCGGCCCGGCCGCATCGTTCGGGCCCTCGCCGATGCCGGAACGATGAACCCCGTCGTGCTTCTCGACGAGATCGACAAGGTCGGTGCGGGGTACCGCGGTGACCCCTCCTCGGCTCTGCTCGAGGTGCTCGACCCGGCCCAGAACAGCACCTTCCGGGATCACTACCTCGAGATGGACCTCGACCTCTCCAACGTGTTCTTCATCGCCACGGCCAACGTCGCCGATCAGATTCCGGGTCCCCTGCTCGACCGCATGGAGCTGATTCCGCTCACCGGCTACAGCGCGGATGAGAAGTGGGAGATCGCGAGCGAGCACCTGCTTCCGCGGATCTACGAACGCAACGGCGTGACCGCCGACGAGGTGGACCTTTCCGAGGACGTCGTTCGCTCCGTGGTGGCGGCGTACACGCGGGAGGCCGGTGTGCGACGGCTCGAACAGCGGCTCGACCGCCTCGTCCGACGGGCGGCCCGCAAGGTGGCCGAAGGTGAGGAGCATGTGTCGATCACGATCGACCAGCTCCGCGATGCCTTGGGACGGCCGGCGCCCAACGAGCGGCCCGCGCGACGTGTCACCGCGCCCGGTATCGCATCGGGTCTCGCAGTCAGCGGCGCCGGCGGCGATGTGCTGTTCGTCGAGGCGGTCGCGACCGAGGGGAAGCCCGGCCTCACCCTGACCGGCCAGCTGGGTGATGTCATGCAGGAGTCCGGCGAGATCGCGCTGGCGTACCTCGGTTCACACTCCGAGGAGCTGGGGCTCTCGATTCCCGACGACACGCGCTTTCACGTCCACTTTCCCGCGGGAGGAACACCGAAGGATGGACCGAGTGCGGGCGTGACGATGACGACGGCGCTGGCCTCACTTCTGACGGCGCGCATGGTGCGCGACGACATCGCCATGACCGGCGAGGTCACGCTTCACGGAAAGGTGCTGCCCATCGGAGGGGTGAAGGAGAAGGTGCTCGCCGCCCACCGCGCTGGCGTGAGCCACGTGATCCTTCCCGAGGAGAACCGCCACGACGCCGAGGATCTCCCCGACGACGTGCGCGATGCGATCGAGTTGCACTTCGTCGATCAGGTGACCGAGGTGCTGGAGCTCGCCCTCGCTGCGTGAGGTGTGGGGCGGGCGGGGTGAGGGCGGCCACGAGAGGCGAACGGGTGAGGGCGGCCACTCGCTCGCTACTGGGTCTTGCTCGCTGCGCTCGCTCGCCCCACAAGGCTCGCTCCTGGCCGCCCTCACCCCACCCGCGCACTCCATGCCTGCACCGTCTCGTCCGCCGCGCTGAAACGGTGCCTGGCACCTAACGTTACGATTCGTAACACGAAGTGCCAGGCACCAGTGGCCCGGAAGAGGCCGTCAGGCTGGGCCTGCGGGCCTGCGGTGTGAGCCAGAGGCCGTCAGGCCGAAGCGAGCCCGCAGCTACGAGATCGTGCCGGTGGTGGGGTCGCGCATGGTGAGGCAGTACTCCATGCCGGTGGGGTCGACGAGGGTCGTCCAGTAGCGGCCGCTCGAGACGACCGTGGCACCAAGAGCCCGGTGTTGGGTGGCGATGGGGTCGATGTTCGAACCGCAGGCCAGGTCGAGGTGCGCTGTCACCGCCGTGCGCTCGTCGTCCTCGCCGAGCCGTTGGAACAACAACCGAAGCGGCAGCCCGTCGAGCCCGTTCATCCACGCGTACTCAGCGAGGACGCCGGTCCCCAGTTTGCGATCGAGCAGTGCCGACCAGAACGCGCCTTCTGCCTCCCACATCTCATGAGGGACGTCGATGCACAGCTGGTCGATCGCACGCGGTGGGTCTTGGCGCCCGGGGTCGTCCCTGTTCGCTTCGTCATGGGCGTTGACGAAGCAGAACTCGAAGCCGCCTGGCGAGCGCAGAGCAACGTGGCCGTCGCGGTGGGTGATCTCGGCCCCAGCGGCTGTCGCCCGCTCCGCGGCCGTTTCGACGTCGGTGACGTGGATGTCGAGATGGCAGCCACGCCGCCCATCAGGAGTCCGCTGCACCCGAAGGTGGGCGTCGGCGGCGGGAGGGATCAGCGTCACGAATGCGCCGGCCGGTCCGCGCCTCTCGGATACGCCGGTCGACGCCACGAGGCGCCAGAACTCGATCGCCGACTCGTACCCCGCATCGTCTCGATCGATGAACGCGGTGAGCCAGACGATGTCCATGCGGCGACGGTACTCCGGCCAGTTTGTCGACCGACCCTCTCAGGCCACCTCGCGGAAGAAGTCGACCTGGAATCGAACGGCGGCAGTGGGCTCGACCCGATGCGGTCGGGCGGGTGGGATGACCTGGGTCTCGCCGGCACGAAGCACGCGGGCGTCGGTGCGGGCGTCGACACCTTCCCACTCGAAGCGCAGCTCGCCCTCGTGGACTCGGAGTTCGGCCCAGTTGCCGCCGGCGACTTCATGAGTTGCGAGCAGCCCCGCTGGGACGCTGCCCGCGTCGAACCCGGGGGTCGATCGTGCGAACTGAAGCCCGGGAGGGAGGGTCATCTGGCGGAGATCCGTGTGAAGGGCCCCGGCGATGGGCGTCACGTCGAGGGGAAGGTCCGTCTCGAAGAGGTCCGCCGTGCCGATGCCATGAACCTCATGCGGGGCAACCGTCAGCGCGACGTCCCGTGCACAGCGCAGCCCGACGGGGCCGTCGATGAACGACGAGATGATCGTCCGAGCACCCGCCTCAGTCGCTTGCCGTGCGAGCTCGATGGTGTGTACCGGGCCCCCGAGCACCGCCGGTTTCAGCACCGCGGCACCCAGTCCGCCATGTGTGAGCAGTGCCGCGGCGCGGTCCGGATCGGAGAGCGATTCGTCCGCTGCGATGACAAGGCCCGTCGCCTCCTCGATCGAGGGCCAATCAGCTGGGTCGTTCGTCGGTTCCTCGACGAGGTCGAGAGCGATGTCGTCGAGGGCGGTCAGGATCCGGAGAGCGGTGGCGTGCTCCCATGCCTGGTTGGCGTCGAGGCGGAGAGGAACGTCGGACGGAAGTGCGGCACTCGCAGCGGCGACTCGTTCGACGTCGAGATCGGGGCTACCCGCTCCCACCTTCAGCTTGACCGCCGTGTGACCGCGCCGGGCGGCATTCGCACAGGCCGTGGCGACGTCCTGCGGGTCCGAAGCGCCCACGAGGGCCTGAACCAGGAGTCGCCCCGCAGGGAGTACATCGCCTCGGCGGGCCCGGTCGAGCTCGTGGAGAGCGCACGAAGACGCAGCGCTGGCTGCAGGCGTTGACGGCTCAGGCCCCCCGCTCGCCCACGCGCGAAGCGCCGCTTCCGCCTCGGCCGGGGTCTCGAGTCCGAACCCGGGAAGGGGTGCCGCTTCGCCGTGCCCCTCGTGTTCGCCGTCGGCCACGGTCAGCAACACGAGCAGACGTCGATCGATGGTGCCGTGCGCCGTGGGGAGGGGAGCTGCGAGACGAAGCTCCTCGGTCGCGACGTCTATGCGCATCCGAGGTGGTCCAGGATCGCGGCGTGCGTGGCATCGGGCTGTTCGAGATGCGCGGCGTGTCCAGCTTCTCCGATCACGGTCATGCGTGCAGACGGAAGGGCGCGGCGCATCTCATCGGCAATCCGCCGAAACTTCGTGTCCTCTTCGCCCACCACCAGAAGGGTCGGCGCTGTCACCGAGGGCAGGTCGTCGTGCAGCGGCGGCATCGCTCCAGTACCGAACCCGCGGAGGTTGTTGGCCAGACCGACCGGATTCGAGCCGAGTCGCTGTCTGCGACTGGTCTCCCACGCTTCGGGCCCCAGTCGTTCTCGAAGGGAGTCCCACATCGGCAGCGCCATCCAGCTATCGACGAACGCCTCCACGCCGTCCGCTTCCAAGGCATCGGCCAGCGTGCAATCGCTGCGGCGTCGGTCTGCTGCCGCTGGGCCGGCCAGACCTGGGCTCGCGCCGATCGCGACGAGACCCGCCACCTTCTCTGGCCGGCGTGCCGCGAGCGTCAGGGCGATCCGGCCGCCGAGGGAGTACCCGACGAGGTCCGCGGGCTCGGGGCCGACAGACGACAACAGCCCGGCGAGCTGCGTGACCAGTGCATCGGCCTCGTAGTGCCGAGTGTCGGCGGGCGCATCCGAGGCCCCGTGACCGACCAGGTCGACCGCCACCACGGTTCGGTGGGCAGCCAGGACGTCGACCAGGCCGCCCATGGTCGTGTGGTCCCCCGTGAATCCGTGGAGGACGAGAGCGGGCGGACCGCCACCGACGACCTCCGCTGCGATGCGGACACCGTCGACGGTGACGGTTCTCACCGCAGCGCCTCGTCGATCGCCGCCGCCAGACGTCGGTGCTGATCGACGTTGGCGTCACGATCGACGGGAAACTCGATCATCCGGATTCCGGCGACCGGCTCGGCGAGCAGTCGGGCGAGCTCGTCGCGACGCTCGACGAGGTGGTGGGTTCCGCCGACGGCTTCGGTCAGCGATTCGAGGGACTGCGAGTTTGGGGTGCGGAACAAGGTCTCGAAGTCGACGGCGTCGCCGTGCGCTGCGATTGGCAAGAAGGAGAAGATTCCGCCTCCGTCGTTGTTGGGCACGACGAGCGTGAGGTCGACGCCGTGGTGAGCCGCCGACATGAGCCCTCCGACATCGTGCAGAACAGCGAGGTCGCCGATCAGAAGCGTGGTCGGCCGACCGGAGAAGGCAACCCCCGCGGCGCTCGACACAACCCCGTCGATCCCGCTGGCCCCGCGGTTGCCGTAGCAGGTGAGGGGTTCGACGCGCGGGCGAAGGAAGCTGTCGACGTCGCGAACAGGCATGGAGTTGCTGGCGTAGAGCACCGAGTTGGTCGGGAGCGAATGCCCGAGCTCCCGGGCGATCGCGGCCTCCATGGGTGGTTCGGCGTCGATGACCGCATCCGCGGTCTGGGTGGCCAGGCGATCGGCGCGCATCCACTCGCGCGCCCACTCGCCCTCGCCCTGACCCGAGTCCGTGGTGGCAAGACTCGACGGATCGGCGCGGACGACGTCGGTGACCGTCACGCTCGCGTCCGTCCACGAGCCGCCTGCATCGACGAGTACGTGGCGCGGCGCGTGCCGTTCGAGCCACAGCCGGAGCGGTTTGCACGTCATCGGCTGACCGATCCTCACGACGACGTCGGGGACGTTCTCCTCCGCCCACCCGGTTCGCAGCAGGTGATCGTGATGGGCGGTGACGACCACGCCGTCGACCACGCGCCTCAGCTGCGACAGCGGTTCGGCGAGGAGAGGCCACCCAGTGCGGCGGCAGAACCGCATGACCGCGTCCGAGTGATCGTGATGCAGAGGCCCTGCGAGGACGAGACCTCGCTCGAGCTTCGCCACATCGTCGAGGACAGCGGAGGTGACCGCGGCATCCGCACGGTCGATTCGAATCGGGGCCGCGGGTGGTGGCGCGGCTGCGCCTCCAGGTTCGAGCGGTTCGCGAAGAGGAAAGTTGAGGTGCACCGGTCCACGGCGGGACCCCGTGGCTGCCCCGACCGCCCGTGCCGCGGTCGAGCGGAACCAGGACGGTGCGACATCGCCCGCAACCGGGAGGTCGCTCCACCATCGGACGTGCGACCCGTAGATGCCCGGTTGGTCGATCGTCTGCCCGGCCCCTCGGTCGCGCAGTTCGGGAGGGCGGTCCGCTGTGAGCACGAGGAGCGGCACCTCGCTGAAGTGCGCCTCGACGACCGCTGGAAGGTAGTTGGCCGCGGCCGTCCCGGATGTGCAGATCAGGGCCACGGGTCGCCCGGTGGCCTTGGCGACGCCGAGCCCCCAGTAGGCCGCCGACCTTTCGTCGAGATGGATCGACACCCGGAGGCCGGGCGTGCGGTGGGCGCTGATGGCGAGCGGGGTCGAGCGCGAGCCGGGGGAGAGCAGAACGTGCTCGACGCCCTGGGCGTTCAGCTCTTCGAAGAACGCGCTCGTGCAGTGGTACGGGTCGAACGCCACGCTGCTACTCCGTGACCCCGAGGGCGCCGAGCAACGCCTCGAACTTGACCGCGGTCTCGGCCAGCTCCTGACCGGGGACCGAACCCTCGACGATTCCGCCGCCCGCGAACAGGGTGAGGGTGCCGTCGCGGTAGAGAGCCGACCGCAGCGCGACCCTGAAATCGCCGGTGCCGTCGACCGTCGTCCACCCGACCGGCGCGGCGTACCAACCGCGGTCGAACGCCTCGTGCTCATCGATCCAATCCTGCGATGCCTCCCGAGGAAGCCCCGCCACCGCTGGGGTGGGGTGAAGCGCTGCGACGAGGTCCAGCGTGCTCGCGGCGGCGGTCAGCTCGCCCGCGATCGGCGTGTGGAGATGCTGGTTTCGGCGCAGCTGGAGGACGCCCGTCTCGGCGTCGGGATCGAGGACCACCCCTGCGTTGCGAAGGGTCGCCCTGATGTCGTCCACGACCATCTGGTGCTCGAGTCGCTCTTTCGGGCTGGCGAGCAAGCTGGCGCGGAGTTGCGCGTCGAGGCCGGGATGGTCGTGGCGCGGTCGGGTTCCGGCGAGCGCCATCGTCTCGACGCGAGTGCCACGCCGGGCGACGAGCTGTTCGGGGCTGGCTCCGAAGAAGATCGCGCCGTCTGCCTCGAACGCGAAGGTCGCGCAGTTCGGGAAGCGGGCGCGGAGCCGGTCGAGAACAGCGGTGATCTCGAGCTCGGCTGAGGCCGGGAGCGCTCGTGCCGTGACGACCTTGGCGAGGTCCCCCGCTTCGATCGCTGCGAGCGCGTCGACGACCAGCTGTTCGAAGTCGTCGTCGGTGCGATGGTCGAGATCGGCGACCCGACCGAACTCGGCCGGAAGCGAGTCGGCGATCGGGATCTCGCCTGGCGGGCCGCACGATGTGGCGTAGGTCCCCTGGGGGGTGCGAGCGACCTGGAGGCGAGGGAGTACGAGCCGTCCCGCGCCGAAGGGTCCCCAGTCGGGCGCTCGTGCGATCGTCCGGTCGGAGAAGCACAGGCCGCCCAGCAGCAGCGGTTCGGACTCCGGCGGCCCGGCGTCGCCGTCGACCTCGATCTCGAGGCCCCCGAGCTCGGCGCTGATGTCGGCGAATCGGTCGGCGGGGAGCGTGGACGTTGCCAGGTGGGCCTCGCCGATCGCGGCAATCGTGATCCCGGCGTCGGGGACGCACCACAGGGCGCGGGGTTGACCGGCAGCGGCGCGGAACACGCGGAGCGGATCGAGGTCCTCGATGCGTCGACGAGTCGCCGCGACCTTCGTGCGAATGGATGCGGGCTCGGTCTCGTCGGGAAGACTTCCGCCCTCTGCGGCGATGGGTTGCTCACGCGCTAGGAGGCGAGCGCTCGCTCGGTCGACGAGGGTCTGCCGGAAGTGGCCGGCCACGAGATCGCTCACGAGGGGGACGAGCTCGGCCACGATGTCGGCCCGTCGATCTCGCTCGGTGGGTTCGAGGTGGCGCTGGAAGAGCTCGATCGCGTCGTCCACGACCTGCTCCACCTGCTCGGCATATCCCATCGCGACGCCGAGCAGTTCCTCGAGCGGAAGGCCCGCCTCGAGGAGCGCGCTCCCCGCGGTGAGCATCGACACCGCCTCGCGGTCGAAGCGACCGGGCGCTGTCGGCGCGGCGCGGATGAGGCCGGCGTCGACGGCCAGCTCGACGATCTCGACCGGGAAGCCCGAGAGCTCGACGAGCTGGTCGAAGCTGACCGTGTGGTCTGTCGATTGCAGCGCGCCGAACAGCGGGTCGACCTCTCCTTCGAGGAGCCGTTCGATCTGGCTGAGGCTGAAGCCCTCGTCCGACAGCCGCCGGATCGTCAGCAGCCGTTCGAGATGCGTCGCGTCGTAGATCGCGACCCGCCCCTGTCGCTCCGGCGGGTGCAGGAGCCCCAGCTTTTGGTAGTAGCGGATCGTGTCGACGCTGACGCCGCCCTCCTCGGCGAGCGCTTCGACCCTCCAGGCCGCCGGTGGAGCCTCTGTGTTGGTGTCAGCCACTCCCGCATTGTAGGAGCGATCACTCCCAGAGTGGTCACTCCGATGGTGGCGGCGTGCTCGGGCGTGCTTCCGGGTGCATGGGTGCACGGAATCCGAGCGCTGGTGCGCCCAGAAGGGGAAGGATGGTGGCATGAGCGTAGAGCGGTTGGAGATACTCGAGCGTGGCCCGTACTGCGACGGTCAGCGTTTCGGCGACGTCGGCGCATACGAGCGGATCGATGCCGTTGCCCACTACGCAGTGGACCCGGTCCTGCAGGCCAACGCGGGAATCGTCGACCTCGGCCGTGCCGAACGTGGCGATGACGGGTTGGTTCGCTACGACGGCGACGTCACCATTCTTCGACCGGTCGATCCCGTACTCGCACTGCGGGCGGCGTTCGTCGAGGTGCCAAATCGCGGACGACGCACCCTGTCGGGCCTGTACAACCGCGCTGCTCCGGTGATCGAGCCGACAGCCGAGATCGACCCGGGCGACGGATTTCTCTTCCGGAACGGCTGGACGGTCGCGTGGTGCGGCTGGCAGTGGGACGTGCCGCGCAGCCCCGAACGGATGGGGCTGACGGCGCCAGTCGTGCGCGACGGTGGGGGGTCGCCGTTGACCGACCGCGTCCAGCTGCGCCTTCAGCTTCACAGTCGCGTGAACGCCGTCGACCTGACCGATCACCACGTCGGACTGCTCGGCGGGCACACGCCCCTCCCCACCGCCGACCTCGACGACAGTGAGGCTCGGCTGTTGTGCCGCGATGGTCTGTGGGGCGCACCATCGGTGGTGGCCCGCGAGCGATGGCGGTTCGCTCGAGACGAGGCAGGTGAACCGGTGCCCGACGCCGAACACGTCTGGCTCGACGGTGGCTTCGAGCCCGGCCGCATCTACGACCTCGTATATCGCACCACACCGCTACGGATCCCAGGCGTTGGCCTCCTCGCGGTTCGCGACCTCGGCGCGTTTGTGGGCTCGGGCGCTACGACCGATCCGTGCGCAGGGGAGATCGACACCCGCATCGTCACGGGACAGTCGCAGTGCGGGCGCTTCCTGCGCACCTACCTTCACCTCGGGCTCAACCTGTCGGAGGCGGACGTCCCGGTCTACGACGGAGTTCTCGCCCACATCGCAGGGGGACGGCGCGGGGAGTTCAACCATCGTGGCGGGCAGCCGTCGGTGCAGCCGACCCCGAGCTTCGGGCATCGCTTCCCGTTCGCCGACGACGAGCAGCTGGACGATCGCACCGGACGGTCAGACGGTCTCCTCGTGCGACAGCGCGAGCTGGGTGGGCTGCCGAAGGTCGTCTACACCAACACCTCATCGGAGTACTGGCGTGGTGATGCGTCCCTGGCGCACAGCTCGGTGAACGACGGGAGCGACGTCGATCCGCCAGACTCCACCCGCCACTACCTCTTCGCTTCGACCCAGCACGGGCCGGGGGCTCTGCCGCTGATGTCGCAGAGCATGTTCGGAAGCCACGGTGGCAACGCCTTCAACATCGTGGACTACACCCCGTTGATGCGCTCCGCCGTGACGAACCTGCACGCCTGGATCGTCGAGGGGATCGAACCGCCCCCGAACGCGGTGCCGCGAGTCTCTGAGGGCACGGCGGTTTCTCGGGGTGAGGTGCTCCGCCAGCTCGAAACGACGCCGCCGATCATCCGCCCCGACGAGTCGGGTCTGTGGACGATTCGTCCGCTCGATCTCGGGCCGGGTGAGAGTGATGGGGTCGGGCAGTACCCTGCGGAGCCCCTCGGCGAGCCGTATCCGTGCACGGTGTCGGCGATCGACAGCGACGGCAACGAGCTCGCGGGCATCCGCCTTCCCGATGTGTCGGTGCCTCTCGCGACCCACACGGGCTGGAACCCGCGTCACGCCGACACTGGCGCTCCCGACGAGATCCTCGAGTACGTGGGGTCCACCATCCCCTTCGCCGCGGACGACGAGAGTCGCATGGCCGGGGACCCGCGCCCATCCATCGCAGGGCGCTATATCGACAAGGACGACTTTCTGCGTCGGGTGCAGGCTGCGGCCGAGGAGTTGGTGGCTTCGCGCCATCTCGTCCCCGAGGACGTCGCCACCTGCGTGCGCAGCGCATCCCGCCGCTACGACGCCCTCACCCAGCGGTAGCCGTTCCGGGTGCTCGGGGGCCCGCTGAGCCCGGGCGGGTTGTTGAGGGTCCGGGGAGCCCGGGCGGCTCGCCGGGCGTGCCATGGCAATCCGCAGACGAGCGAAGCGAGGATTGCGGCGAGTGACAGCGGCGACGAGCCGTGGCAAGTGTCAGTTCACCTGCTTGTCCATGTCTTCCCAGTAGGGAGAACGGAGCTTGAACTTCTGGAGCTTGCCGGTGGCGGTGCGGGCGAGTTCGTCGCGGAACTCGACCGATGTCGGGCACTTGTAGTGCGCGATCTTCTCGCGGCAGTAGTCGATGAGGTCTTGCTCGGTCACCGTCGAGCCTTCCTCGACGACCACGAGGCCCTTCACCGTCTCACCCCACTTCTCATGGGGGACGCCGATCACGGCCACCTCGGTCACGGCGGGGTGGTTGAAGAGGCAGTCCTCGACCTCGATCGACGACACGTTCTCGCCGCCTGAGATGATCACGTCCTTCTTGCGGTCCGAGATGGTGACGTGGTGTTCGTCGTCCATCGTTCCGCCGTCGCCGGTGTGGAACCAGCCGTCGAGGATCGCGTCGGCGGTGGCTTCGGGTTGTTCCCAGTAGCCCTCGAGAACGACGTTGGCCCTGGCGAGGATCTCACCCTGGTTGTCGACGTCGATCTTGACGCCGATCGCCGGCGCACCGGCGCGCACGAGCTTGGCGGCCTTGGCCTCGGGGTCCAAGGCGTCCCACTCGGGGCGGCACCGGTTCATGGTGAGGAGCGGCGCTGTCTCGGTGAGGCCGTAGATCTGGATGAACTCCCAACCGAGCTCGGTCTCCATGCGGGCGATGGTCTTGGTCGGAGGCGGAGCGCCGGCCACGACCATGCGCACGCGGCCCCGACCCGGGATCTCGCCCTCCCAGTCCTGGGCGGCGTCGAGGATGGCCGCACACACGGCGGGAGCGCCGCAGAGATAGGTGATGTCGTGCTCTTCGACCCGCTTGAGGATCTCGTCGCCGCGGACCTCACGAAGCACTACGTGCTTTCCACCCATGCCGGTCACGGAGTACACCTGCCCCCACCCGTTGCAATGGAACATCGGGAGGGTGTGGAGATAGTTGTCGCGGTCGCTCACGCCGGAGTGCCAGCCGAAGGTGGTCGCGTTGACCCACAGCGCGCGATGGGTCTGCTCGACACCCTTCGGGCGGGCCGTCGTTCCCGAGGTGTAGTTGATCGTGGCGGTGGCGTCCTCGTCGGGCTCCCAGGGCTGGGGCTCCACGCCGTGGAGGTACATCTGGTCGTCCGAGTCGGTGCCCATCACCACGTAGTGCTCGACGTCGATGTCCTTGGTGATCTCCTCGAGTGACGGATCCACCAGGAGCATCTTCGCCCCGCAGTGCTCGATGATGTATTCGATCTCGTCGTGGCTGAGCCGGAAGTTGATCGGTACGAAGATTCGGCCATAGCCCGACACGCCGAAGAACGAGGTCATGAGGCGGCCGGAGTTCTGACTCACCACGGCCACCCGTTCGCCGTGGCCGATGCCGAGCTCGTCGAGCTTGGCCGCCTGTGCCCTGGTGAGCGCTGCGAACTCGCTCCATGTGAGCCTGCCCAGCCCGCCGCCGGGCGTGTCGGGCTCGTCGACAAGGGCGACGCGGTCGGCATACACCGTCTCGGCTCGGTAGAGGAAGTCCGAGATCGTGAACGGCACCTTCATGGCTGATCCCCCATGGTTTGTACGTCTGGTGGGCCAACTGTAGGCCCGACACACCTCGTGTGACGAGGTGGCAGCTCGGGATCAGGGCGAGTCGATGAGGCCCTGCACCACGCTCGCGGCGCCGTCTGCCCCGTCGACGGTGACCGTGAGTCTCCTGCCGCCTGCTTGAAAGCGGATGACCGGTCCGGGTCGGAGCAGAAAGGCTCGCCCGGTCAACCGGCGGTCCGAGCCGCGGACGCCGACACCGAGGCGGACCTGTCGTCGGTTCACCCGGTCGACCTCGATCCAGTCCATCTCGGCGATGGCGTGGCTCTCGCTCGGGAACCCCCAGGGGCCGAGGGCAACCCGGATGTCGTCAGCGGTAACGGTGACCCGCACGTTGGTGTACGGGGCGGCGGTCAGGGTGCCGACGAGCGCGACGATCGCGAGGAAGTACTCACTCGAGGCCGCGGTTCCGATCGTGACGAGGAGCATCACGGGCGCGATCACTCGCGCCACCGGGTTCACCGAGCTGCCCTTCCAGAGGATGTTGTCGCTCATCGCGACCGGCGTTCCACGATCGACTGCAGGATCGCGGCGCCCTCCACGGCGTCGTCGACCGTGATGACGAAGACTTTGCCGCGCGCCAGCTCGAGGCGGATCGCGGGGCCGCGGCGGACGAGAGCTGCGGCGCGATTGAACAAGACACGGCTGCCCCGATAGCCCCACCCTCCGGCGTGGAGCGGTCGAATTGCCACCGCCTGAACCTCGACGATGTCCTCGATGTGGACCCGGTTGACCGGCCATCCGATCGGCCCCCATCGGACCTCGGCACCCGCCCGCGACACCGACATGGTGAGTCGCGATGAGGTGATCAGCAGCAGTCCGGCGAACGCAATCGATGCCGTGAGCACGAACTCAGACGTGATCACGAACGCGGCGAGAGCCGCGGCACACAGGACGCCGCCGAGCCCGAGAAGGGCGCGGTTCGATGCGGTTCCCGACCAGGCTGCGTCCGTCACGCGCCCAGCTTGTCACCCTCGCGTCTGTCGACGGCAGTCGGTACACCAGAGGTTTGTGAGCTCATCGCAGCGGTGATCGTCGACCGAGCGATGTCGAGAGTCGTCGCAGTGAAATACGTGGCCCATGCGACCACTGCGAGGAACTTCGCCCCGTCTTCGATCAAGAGGCCGGCCGCGCCAGACGGGTCGAGGAGTCGATCGACCGCGACCGAGGCCAGCGACCCCGCGATGAACCCGCCGAGCATCAACCATCGCGTCCTGGCGATCTCCGAGCGGAACACGACGACCCAGGCGGCCAGGGGCGCGAGAACGAGCGCCAGGGCGACGGACTTGTCGACGCCGACGAGACCAGGCAGCACTCCGCTGTGGAGTTGCAACAGGTCATCGAGCAAGAGGACGGTGCCGACGAGGGCGCCGGTTGCAAGAAAGCGCGCTGCAGAAGGTCGGCGCGTCTGGCTCGCGACCCAGGCTCCGAAGGCCGAGGTCACCGCGCCCGCGGTCCAGCAGAGGATCCCGAGGTTCGAGATCACGCCCGTGTACCAAGGCGCGCCCGCGAGGTGCGCTGGATCGAGGAAGAGATTCTCGAGCGGCACCGAGCTCTGCGCGCCGGCGACGACGAGAAGAGCGACCGCCGCCAACCACGCCACGAGCAGCGGCCAGAACAACCCGAGCTGTTCGCCCATGTCGATACGAGAGCGGCGCTCGGTCATCGTTCTCCATCGGCGACACCCGGGTAGTTCGTGAGTCAGGGAACCTCCGCGGGCGCCGAGGCGTCTGAGATGCAGGCTGCGTCACTGGCAGGAAGTGTTGTCGTGACCACGCTCTGGGGTCGTAGGTGGCTCTCGGTGGTCGAGGGCCAGTAGATTCGACAGCCTCGACAGGGAGTGAGGTCCAAGCGGTGGACGAACTCGAGAACCGGGTGCGGCGCGCTGCGCTCGACGCAGTCTCACGGGACGATGCACTCGCCCCGCGCGACGCGGCCCGGGTCGAGCGAGAGAGGCGACGCCAGGAGAAGGTCGACGCCGCGCAGCGCGTGGAGGGCTTGCGGGCCATCGTTCGAAAGCTCCGTACGGCGCTGCGTGATCGTGGCGATGTCGGGACGGGTTCGTTTCGACGGTTCCGCAAGCGCCGCTGGGCTCAGCTGGTCACCCGGTCGCCGCGGGGATGGGTCGTTGGATCCCTTCCTGCGGAGGTCGTGTTGAAGGGTGAGTTCGCAGGTGCGCTTCGCCGATGCGACCTGCAGCTCGTGCTCGGCACAGACGGCAAGATCTATGCGGCCGCGGACGGGATGATCTACGAACGATTCCGGATCGGGCAGTCGTACCATCCCGAGATGCCGGTGACGTTTCCCATGCAGGCGTGGCGGGATCTGGAGGACCGAATCCCCGAATTCGTCGGCGATCTCGTGGGCCGTCTCCAGCTCACCTGGCAGATCGACTGAAATGGGCCTGTGCAGGTCCATCTGATCGACGGAACCTACGAGTTGTTCCGCCACTACTTCGCCGTGCCCTCGCGCACGTCACGCAGCGGCTCCGAGGTCGGCGCCTACCGCGGCGTCCTCGGCAACGTGCTGGGGCTCCTCGAGAGCGGGGCGACCCATGTCGCGGTCGCGACCGATCACGTCATCGAGTCGTTCCGCAACGACCTCTGGCCCGGATACAAGGACGGGTCCGGCGTCGAGCCGGATCTACGCCAACAGTTCGAGCCGCTCGAGGATGCGTTGACGGCGATGGGCGTCGCGGTTCTACCGATGGTCGAGTTCGAGGCCGACGACGCGCTCGCGGCCGGAGCTCACCTCGCCGCAGGAGACGACCGGGTGAGCGAGGTCCGGATCTGCACCGTCGACAAGGACCTCGCCCAGTGCGTGGGCGGCAAGGTCGTGCAGTGGGACCGTCGAAAGGATCTGGTTCTCGACGTCGATGGCGTTCGCGAGAAGTTCGGTGTCGCGCCGACATCGATTCCGGACTATCTCGGACTCGTGGGCGACTCCGCCGATGGCTTCCCCGGGCTGCCCGGTTGGGGAGCCAAGTCGACCGCCACGGTGTTGGCCCGCTACGGCCACCTCGAAGAGATACCCGCGAGTGCCGGGGATTGGGACATCGCCGTCCGCGGGGCGGCCAAGCTGGCGGCGACCCTCGCCGATCAGCTCGATCTCGCGCTGCTGTTTCGCCGCATCGCGACGGTCGAGCGTGACGCTCCGGTGGGCGCCTCGATCGACGAGTACGCCTGGACAGGGCCTGCGCCCGGATTCCTCGCGATGTGCGAGGACATCGACGCCGTGGGACTGGCGGAGCGCGCGGTCGCCCTGGCGGAGGCGAGAGCCAGTTCGTCCTAGCGCTATGCGCGGCCGCGAATCGGCCGACGGATAACGTGACCAGGCATTCGTGCACCCGAGGTGGGTTTCCGTGAGATATCAGACACACCGCGAGCCGCGACGCTCGCTCTCGATGATCGGGTTCGGCTACCCCTCCGACCCTCGCACGATGAGCGGCTATGCCGCGAGCCTTGCGGACGCTCTCCGAGCCGACGACCTCCTCGCGGCCGAGTATTCACTCCGCGATCTGCGTCCCGCCGACGTTCTGCGCGGCTCGCTGCGGCTTCGCCGTCAGGGCAGGCGGATCCGTCCTGAGGTCAGGCGAGGTTGGTTGTGGAGCGACGGCGGTGTGGAACTGCTGTCGCAGAGGTTGACCCAACGCATCGAGGCGGCCGGCGATGAAGGCCCGTTTCTTCAGATCGGCACGCTCGGTCGTCTCGACTCGGTCGGCGCACGCCACTTCATGTGGACGGACATGACGATCGCCCAGGCGCGCAGGGCGGGACGCTTCGCGGTGGGCGAGATGAGCAGCCGTCAGCTCGATACCGCTGAGCGCGGACAGGTGGAGACGCTCGCGGGCGCGGAGGCGGTTTTCGTCAACTGCGGCTGGGCACGTCACAGCGTGATCGAGGACTGCGGGGTCGAACCGAGCCGAGTGCACGTCGTGTTCGCCGGGGGCAACCTCGGGTTTCCGGTTCTGCCGGCCGGCCCGCGACGATCCTCGTCGATCCTGTTCGTGGGTCGGGATTGGGACCGCAAGGGCGGACCGCTTCTCGCCGATGCCTTCACCCGCGTGCATCGGGAGCTTCCGCACGCTCGGCTCGACGTGGTCGGATGCCGACCCGACGAGGTCGTCCCTGGGATGAACGTCGTCGGCCCGCTCGACCCTCGGAATGCCGCTGAGGCGACCCGCTTGCGCGAGCTCTTCCTCGAGGCCGCGTGCTTGTGCCACCCGGCCTCGTTCGACCCGTTTCCGAACGTGTTGGTCGAGGCTGCATGGGCTGGATTGCCGGTCGTCACACTCGACACCGGCAGTCGATCGGAGGCGGTCGTCCACGGCGAGACCGGCTATCTCGTCTCCTCGCCGGACCCCGGCAAGCTCGCCGATCGCATGACCCAGTTACTGAGCGACGCCGACGCGGCGTTCGAGATGGGACGCAAAGCCCGAGCGCGCGCCGAGGTGCATTTCTCCTGGGACGGCATCGTCCAACAGATCGACGAAGTGGTGAACGGCTGAGGGCGGTCACCCACGCCCGCGAGCGAGCTGACGGATTTCGAGCTCCCGCACCACGTCGGTGATGCTCACGATTCCTACTGGGATCCCCTCCTCGAGGACGACGACACGTTGTGGCACCACGCGGGTCATGGTCTCGAGCGCATCGAGAGCCTCCGCCACCGTCTCATCGTCGCTGAGCGTGACGGGAATGCGCGCCCGATCGTGGCGGCGGTCTTGGTCCGCCCAGGTGGTCGTCCCCCGGTCCCAGAGCCACGCGCGCAGGACCCGGCCGCCGTCCAGTGGAAAGGCCGGGAGCAGGTTGAAGACAGCCACGATGAGATTCACCGCACCGAGCCACAGCGCTGTTCCCACGATGAGCACCGGGGCGTTGAGCTCCGCGAGTGCTCCGCCCAGCCCGAACCAGGCCAGGCCGACAGCCACGCTCGCCACCGATCAGCCAGAGCGTGATCCCTTCCACCTTCACCCCGTGTCGCTGCGCAGCAGTCACCAGGGCCAAGAGTCCCGAGAATCTGGGGCCTTCGGGCTCCCCCGAGCTCAGATCTCGATCTCGGGACCCCGCTCGCGGGTGAGTGCGAAATACCGGCGCAAGCGTCCCACGAAGGCCTTGGATGGCTCCGCGTAGATGGTCGCCCCGATGCGGAGGGTCCAGTCCCGGCTCGCTCGCTGGAGCGCTCTCGCATCGGCGATCCCCTCGGCATCGAGGTGGGTCGCTGCGACTGCGAGGTCGTGGTCCACGCCGAGTGACTCGCCCAGGTCGTCCAGCTGGGCGATGAGGGGCGTCAGAGTGCTCGGGGCGATCTGTTCGAGAAGCCGGAGCTGATACCAGAGATCCTTCACGCGCTTGCGCCACTCGTGGATCGCCTCATCGGTCGTGTTGGCTGTCGCGGCTCGTAGCCCCCTGCGACCGCCCCGATACGTGATGCTCAGGCCCTCCTCGAAGCTGGCGAACCGATCGTCGATGTCCCACCGGAACGCGAGGCGTTCGGCCTTCGCGATCCGCTTTCGCGCTCGGCGGATGGGCGCGTCGTCGGTCACGAGGGCGGCGATGGCCTGCGCTGCGCTGTCTGCTTGCTCGTGGCGAAGACCGCGGGCGGACTCGGTCGGCGCAAGGAGTTCGATGGTGGGCACGATCACCTGGGCGTCACGAATCGCCGCGAACTGACGTGCGGCGTCGGCGATCTGCGTCGCCACGATGCGCTGCAGTCCCCCCCATCGGTGAAGTCGGTTCGATGCGGTAGGTCACGCCGCGCTCAGTCCCCTCGTCGAAAGTTCCCCGTGGCCTTCGACCCCGACATTCGGCCACGGACGGCGCCCGCGCAAATCGAGGCCGCTAGCCTTGGAGGAACGCCGAACCAGGGGGTGCGTCGTGGAACTGGGACCCGTCCATCACGTGTCGATCAATGTCGCTGATGTCGAGGAGGTCGCGCCCTTCTACACCGAGGTTTTGGGGATGCGCGAGCTCGATCGTCCGGACTTCGGCTTCCCCGGGAGGTGGCTGCAGTCGCCGGGTGGTGGCGAGGTCCACCTCATCCAGGTGGACGGCTGGGTGCCGCCGAAGGGCCAGCACTGGGCGTTCATGGTCGACGACATCGAGGCCACCGTCACCGACCTGCGTGAGCGGGGCGTCGAGGTGAAAGATCCTCGGGCGTTGCCTGGCACGACGGCGCGTCAGACTTTCTTCTTCGACCCGGCCGGCAACATGATCGAGCTCAACCAGCCGGGCTGAGCCGCCGCTCGAAGTCAGGCGCGTGAGGCAAGGAATTCTGCCCTGGTGGGCCCGGGCACCACGTGTGGTTCTCGCCCCTCCGCGGCGTCGATGAGCATCTGAAGGTTCTCGGGATCGCCGAAGACCGTCTCGGGGAAATCGACGATCTGGAACACCCGCCAGAAGAGGCGGTAGACGTTCTCGTCATAGGGAAGCGCCGCTGCGATGGCCCCGCGGATGGCCGCCCCCACGTCGGCGGGGTCAGGTTCGAGCTGGCGACCCTGTCGTTGCGCATCCAGTTCGGCCGCTCGGGCCTGGTCGACCGAGCGGGTCGCGTCGTGCCAGGGCCGCATCGTCGCGTGAGTGATCTCATCCCACTGCCTCACCAGCTCGGCCGCATCCTCGGGCGGGTTCGAGAGGAACTCGGCGAGCAGCTCGACGTGCATGAGCCCGATGCTCATGCCGCGGCCGAGCGAGGGATTCGTGCATGCCCACGCGTCGGCGACGGGCACCATACCCGTGACGACGGGCGAACCGTTCACGACGAATCGGCGGTCGCGGTCGGTGACCCCCACCATGCTGATGACATCTCCGAGAGCGTCGCCGTCGACGAAGGGCGCATGGAGCGGGCAGGCCCGAAGCAGGTCGTGCAGGGTTTCGCGGTCGCGCAGGATTCGCAGTTCCTTGTCGTTGGAGGAGGCGTACGCGCCGATGAACCAGGTGTTGCTGTCTCCAGGCAATGCCAGGATCGAAAAGCCGTCGAACGGGGTGAGGCCCCACGCCGCGTTGGGTAGACCCTGGGATGAGTGGAAGTACTGGCCGTAGTAGGCGAACCCCGAGTCGACGGCCTCTTCGTATGCGGCGGGGGCGCCAACCGCCGCCAACCAGCGGAGCATCGGCGATCGCCTGCCCATCGCATCGACGACGAGGTCGGCGGGAAACCGCTCGCCGTCTTCGCTCTCGACACCTGTCACGTGGGGAATCTCGGCGGCTGGATCATCGGCGATCATCAGCCCCGAGAGTGCTACGCCTCGGCGCACGGTGAGTCCGTCGACCGCGGCGGCGGTGTCCGCCATCGCCTTGTCGATCACCGGTCGCCTGATGCCGAGCATGGGGTTGGCGGCGTCGTCGTCCCGAGGCGTCCACGACTCCAGGGTCGAGGGTGGAAGCATCGGGACCTCGAGGGCTCCGAGTTCGAGCATGCGGTCGAGGGCGTCGGGGATCCGCCTCGCCAGGATGTGGCGGCCCCTCGCCAGCAGGACGTGACCCATTCGGAACTGCGAGATGCCCTGGCGGTTCCAGTCCGTCCACGCCTCCTCCCCGGTGTCCGGGGCGGGGTCGGGGTCGCGCTCGACAACGGTCACCTCATGGCCGTCGCGGGCGAGCATGATCCCGGCCGCCATGCCGCAGATTCCCGCTCCTGCCACAACGATCTTCGCCACGAGGCACCTCCTTGTCGAGGGCCCTCACCGTAGGTTCGATCGCCCTCCCAAGTTGAGCAACTTTGGTGTCAGGCACCGTGTTGCTCAACTACCGATGTTGCTCAACTACCGAAGACCTCACCGATCATGCGGGGGACCGGAACGATGAGCTGGTCGTAGCGGCAGGACTCCGGCTCTCGATCGGGACGCCAACGCACCAATCGGGCCGCGTGGCGAAAGCGCGCATCCTGCAGTTGGTCGTACTTCACCTCGGCGACCAACTCGATGCGGAGCGGTTCCCAGCTGAGGTCCTTCCCGCCGGTCCATCGGCTCTGCCCGCCGGGGAGACGCTGCGCCGGAGGAGCTTCAGCCGGGTCGTCGCTACCGTCCGCGTGGCGATACCACTCCGACCACGGATGGTGCGAGAAGTCGTCCTCCCGCAGGGGCTCCAGCTCATCCACCAGCTCCAGGCGCCGCGCCTTCGTGAAGGATGTCGCGACGCCGACGTTGTGCAGCTTTCCCTCGTGATCGTGGAGGCCGAGGAGAAGCGAGCCGACCCCTTCGTTCTTGTGCCATCGAAAGCCGGCCACGACGCAGTCCGCCGTCCGGACCGGCTTGAGTTTGAACCACTTCCGCTGGTCCGAGAGATAGGGCCCGCCCAGCGGCTTGGCGATGACCCCATCCAGGCCCGCCCCTTCGAATTCCTCGAACCAGCGTTGCCCCTCACTCGCCTCGGTGGAGGACGGTGTGAGATACAGCGGCGGTGTGGCGTCGGCGAGGGCGAGCTCGAGCGCTCGCCTCCGATCGCCGCACGAGGCGTCGCGTAGGTCCACGTCGCCGAGAGCGAGGAGATCGAAGGCGACATAGCTCGCGGGAATCTGCTCCGACAGCATCTGTACCCGCGATTCGGCGGGGTGGATGCGGAGCTGTAGCGCTCCGAAGTCCAGCCCGCGATCGGTGGGAATCACGATCTCCCCATCGACGACGCATTGATCGGGGAGCCGTTCGCGGAGGACAGGCAAGAGCTCGGGGAAGTACCGGTTGAACGGTCGCTCGTTGCGGCTCGTCAGGGTGATCTCGTCGCCGTCTCGGAAGACGATGCACCGAAATCCGTCCCACTTGGGTTCGTAGAGGTAGTCGTTGTCGGGCAGTCGGTCGACCGCCTTGGCCAGCATCGGGGCGACCGGCGGCTCGACCGGAAGCGACATCAGGCCACCTGGACCGCGCCGTCCGCGGCTGGATCGGCTCCGCCGTCGAGGATTCCGTCGGTGATCCGGATCCCGTGCACCCACGCGAAATCGTGGGTACGGGGGCTCCTGATCACCTCGTAGCCTTCGGCCTCCAGGGCGTCGGTGACGTGCCACGGAACCCCGTTGGCGACGTCGATCGCATCGCTGGTTCCCGAGACCCGCGGCGCGGACACGGCCGCGAGCATGTTCATGTCGTGGTCGATCACGTTGAGCAGAGCCTGGGTGACACCCATTGCGATCTGCGTTCCCCCGGGGGCACCGACGACGATGCGAAGGTCGTCGCCGTCGAACACCATGGTCGGGCACAACGAGCTGAAGCGGCTCTTTCCCGGTGCGAGCGAGTCGGCGTTGCCAGGTCGCGGATCGAAGACGGCCATGCACCCGTTGAACATGAACCCGAGACCGTCGGTGATGACGCCAGACGGCATCCCGAGGGAGTGGGTCATCGAGGCCGCGTTTCCGTCGCGGTCGACGACGGCGACATGGGTGGTGTCCCGCGGTTCGTACGCGAGGCGCGCGACCGTGGCCTTCTCTCCGGAGCGGATCGAATCGGCCAGCTGGGCAGCGTGCTCCTTGGAGGTCAGCCGCTCGAGTGGAACATCGAAGAACTGGGGATCGCCGACGAAGCTGTCCTTGTCGACGGTTGCCCGCTTCATCGTCTCGGTGACAGTGCGCACGTAGTCGACGGTGTTGTGGCCCATGGCAGCGAGGTCGAAATTCTCGAGGACGTTCAGCATCTCGAGCACCATCACCCCTCCGCCCGGCGGGTGGTTGGTGTGGATGTCGAGACCGCGGTACGTGCCGTGCAGAGGTTCGTTGTGGGTGGTCCGATACTCCGCGAGATCCCGATCCGTCATCAGCCCGCCGTTGGCGGCCATGTCCTCGGCGATGCGTTCGGCGAGCTTGCCGGTGTAGAACACGTCGGCACCCTCGGCTGCGATCAGCCGAAGGGTGGCGGCGAGATCGGGGTTCGCGACGACGTCACCGACCCGCTTGTGGGTGCCATCGGAACCGAAGTAGATGTCGCGACCGGTCGTGGACTGACGCAGGCGCGCGACGTTGTCCGCGCGCCCCATCGTGGCCCCCTCAGCCCACCAGCCGGCGACGTGGGGGCGCACGACGAAGCCGTTCTCCGCCCATGCGACGGCCGGTGCGACGATCTCGGCCCAGTCCTTCGCCCCCCAGGTGGTCTGGGCTTCGAAGTAGGCCTTCAGCGAACCGGGCGTCGCGATGGACTGGTAGCCGACGTCGTTGACGTTGCCTTCGAGCACGAAGCCGAACCCGTCGCGCGTCTCGCCGATGATGATGTCTTCCCACTGATCCGGGCGGGTTGCGAGCGGTGACTTGGCGTGGAAATCGATGCAGCGATGCACGCCCTGGCCCGGCATGTAGATCTGGATGTTGCCGAAACCGGCGATTCCGCACATCTGGGGGTCCACGACCCCGGCGACGAGCCCTGCGGCGATCGCCGCGTCGACGGCGTTTCCCCCGTTGCGGAGAACGGTGGCGCCCGCCTCGACCGCCTCCGGCTGTGCGGCGACCACCATTCCGTGTTCGTAGCTACTCATCGTGTCCCCCTCGGCTCGGTCGCCGATTGCGGCCGGCGCCTTCCGCCGAGTCGCATTCTGCCAGCCGATCGGTGGACCATCCCAGGCCGCCGCTTCTCTCCCGTGCGCGGCGGCGTCTTTCCCGGCTTGGGGCGGTGGCCGCTACGATCGTCGCTCGTGTCGAATCCGAGCATGTCCGAGCGCCTGGCCGACCTGAAGGAGCGTCGCGACGCGGCGATTCACGCTGGTTCGGAGCGGTCGGTCCAACGCCAGCACGACAAGGGAAAGATGCTCGCGCGCGAGCGGATCGAGTACCTGCTCGACGAAGGTTCGTTCCACGAGCTCGACATGCTCGCCCGGCACCGAGCGCACGATGTCGGCCTCGACGAGCGGCCATACACGGACGGCATCATCACTGGGTGGGGCACGATCGACGGACGGAAGGTGTTCGTCGCATCGCAGGACTTCACGGTGTTCGGAGGGGCGCTCGGCGAGGTGTTCGCCGAGAAGACCCACAAGGTGATGGACCTCGCCGAGTCGGTCGGCGCGCCGATGATCGGGCTCAACGACGGTGCTGGCGCCCGGATCCAAGAGGGTGTGGTGTCGCTTGCCGGCTACGGCGGGATCTTCCGGCGGAACGTTCAAGCATCGGGTGTGATCCCCCAGATCTCGGTGATTCTCGGCCCGTGCGCCGGCGGCGCCGTCTACTCGCCCGCCATGACCGACTTCATCTTCATGGTACGCGATTCGAGCCACATGTTCATCACCGGACCCGATGTGGTGAAGACGGTGACGGGCGAGGACGTGACTCTCGAGGAGCTCGGCGGAGCCGGGTCACACTCCACCAAGTCTGGTGTCGCAACGTTCGTCGCTCCCGATGAGGAGTCGGTCCTCGACGACGTCAAGTACCTGCTGTCGTTCCTTCCTTCGAACAACGTGGATGCGCCGCCGCGGCTCGAGTCGGACGACGATCCCGGGCGAGATTGCCCGCAGCTGCGCGACATTCTTCCCGCGAGCCCCAACGTTCCCTACGACATGAAGGACGTCATCGCCGAGGTCGTCGACGACGGTGAGTTCATGGAGTACCACGCAAGCTGGGCCCGCTCGATCGTGTGCGGTTTCGCGCGGATCGACGGCATGCCGATCGGCGTTGTGGGCAACCAGCCGATGATGATGGCCGGCGTACTCGACATCGAATCCTCGGAGAAGGCGGCCCGCTTCGTTCGCTTCTGTGACGCCTTCAACCTGCCGCTGCTGACGTTCGTCGACGTGCCCGGTTTCCTCCCCGGCGTCGACCAGGAGCACGGCGGCATCATCCGCCACGGGGCCAAGCTGCTCTACGCCTACTGCGAAGCCAGCGTGCCGCGCGTGTCGGTCATCACGCGCAAGGCATACGGGGGCGCCTACGTCGTGATGGACTCCAAGTCGGTCGGCTGCGACGTGTCGTTCGCATGGCCCAGCGCCGAGCTCGCCGTGATGGGTCCGCAGGGCGCGGTCGAGATTCTCAACCGACGCGAGCTCCAGCAGGCAGCCGACCCCGAGGCCCGCAAGACGGAGCTCGTCGACGAGTACACCGAGAAGTACGCCAACCCCTACGTGGCAGCCGAGCGGGGCATCGTCGATGCCGTCATCGACCCCGCCGAGACCCGCCAGAAGGTGGTGGCTGCGTTCCGGATGATCTCCAGCAAGCGCGAGGACCTGCCTCAGCGCAAGCACGGAAACGTGCCGCTCTAGTGGGCGCGTCCGGCTCGGGGATGACGCCCGCACCCACCGAAGAGGAGGCCGCGGCGATCGTCGCGGCGGTCGAGCTGCTGTGGCCCCAGCCGGCCGCAGCCTCGACCGCGGATGGGAACAGCTCCGGCTGGCGGATGAGCGGTCGCTGGTGGCGCCGCGACACCACCTGGCCCCGCCGCACCTACTGACCCGCCGCAGCGAGACGAACCACCCTCCGCGCGCACCCTCACCCACCGCGCGCACTAGGGGTCAGACCCGTGTCTGACCCCTAGTGGCCACGGTGGGTGGTATGGGCTGGTCAGCGGGCTACATGTCGAGGGCTTCGGCAACCGTCACGCTGCCGCCGCTCGCGAGCACCGGACACCCCTGGGCCTTGCCGCAGGCGTCGTCGATGTCGGCTGCGTCGATGACCGAGTAGCCGGTGACCGCAACGGCCCCGCCGTCGCTCACCGCGCCGCCCGGGCTCACGGTCTTGATGGCTCCGAAGGGGTTTCCGCCGTCGAGCACCGACGCGCCGAGCGACTCGAACCAGCCGCCCCACGCCGCCATGATCTCGTTCATCTCGGCCTCTGTCTCGGGCATCTTGCCGTCGCCGCCGCTGTAGGAAAGAACGAACTTCGCCATGTCACTGTCTCCTCTGGGTTCCGCTCGACCCGGGTGGCCGGCGTTCGAGATTGTGACGAACGGCGCACTACCGATTCGACACCCGGCGGGGAAATTCGCGAAACCAGGTGCTAGCCATGAGACGTGGCAGATGTGGGAAGCCAGGAACAGATTCTCGACGCCGCCCTCGAGGTGATCGGCGAGGACGGTGTGCGTGGCGCCAGCATGCGAAAGGTCGCCGAGCGAGCGGAGGTCTCGCTCGGGCTTCTCAGCTACCACTTCGACGACAAGCAGGCGCTGCTGAACGAGGCCATCACGCTGGCGTGCGGGCGACTGCTCGACGCCTCCAACGAGGCGCTGACCGCAGCTGGGGACGACGCGCTCGAGCGATTGCGGTCGTTCGTGCGCGGGCCCTTCGCCGAGGAGTTCCTCGAAGAGACCCACCTCGCATTGCGCATCAGCATCTGGGCGACCTCTCGGACCGACGAGGACATCGCCGCCATCGAACGCATCCTCTACGAGGAGTACGTCGTCCGGCTGATCGAGGTGCTTCTCGAGGCCCGAGGCGAACTCGATTCAGCCGACGCGCGGGATGTGGCCGTCCTGATCAGCGCGATCCAGAACGGTCTCTGGCTCGACTATGCCCGTCACCAGGACGACGCCGCCCTCGAGCGCGGCCTCCGTCTGTGCGAACGCGTGGCTGCCGGTCGCTAGAGCCGCCGGGCCTGGCGGAGTGTCTGGCGAGCAGGGCCACGAAGTGGCGCAGCGCAGCGGGCGAGCGAAAGACCGGCACAGCCCGGGTCCGGCGGAATGTCTGGCGAGCAGGGCCACGAAGTGGCGCAGCGCAGCCAGCTATCAAACAGCGACCCAGCTGCCGTGGAACCCGAAGGGCACGCGACGCGGAAGCTTCACCACGGCGGTCGGTGGGCCGCCTGGATCCTGGGCGTCGAGAATCATGAGGTCGCTGCGGTCCTCGGCCTTGTCGTACACGTAGCCCATCACCCAGCCGTCGTCCTCGGCCGTCGCGCCCTCCCGCGCCACGAACACGAACTCGCCTGGCTGGCGTGCGGCGCCGCCGATGTCGAACGCGGCGCAGGAGTCGTTGTGCATGTCGTACTTGACGATGGTTCCCGACAGTCCGTCTTGGATGTCGCCGTCGCCCGAGACTGCGTAGCCGTAGCGGTATGGGTGAGCGACGTTGGCGTCGGCGACCCTGCCGAACTCGATCCCGCGGTCGTCGAGCTGGGTTTCTGAGACCGACCCTGCGGCCGTGTCGATGGTCCAACGCCACAGTGAGGCCGACTCGGTGAAGCTGGCGTCCTTGGCCCACATCGATGGGTAGCGGGCGACGTCGAGGTGAATGAGCGCGTCGTCCTCGTAGGCGTTGACGGGGTGGAACACGTAGCACGGGTCGATCTCGTGCCAACGGATCTGGTCGGCCGAACCCTCGCGCGGGAGCACACCGAGTCGAGCACCGTTGTCCGGTTCGAACGAGAAGGGCATGGTGCCCTGCAGCGCCATGTCGAGGTCGAACACCACGGGCAGGTCCATGAACACGACGTGGTTCTGGGTGACGTTGAAGTCGTGCATCATCACCGGGGCTGGGATGTCGATCACCTCTTGCTGCACGAGCTCGCCGTCTGCGGAGACCCGCAGGTAGGTGAGGTAGGGCGGCATCACCCCGTAGCCGAACGCGATCATCTCGCCGGTGGTCGGGCAGATCTTGGGATGGGCGGTGAAGGAGTCGTCGAGCTTGCCGTCGAACGTGAGTGGCCCGACGGTGTCGAGGTCGCCGTCGAGCTCGTAGGGAACGTGCCCTTCCTCGAGGCAGAGGATGCGCCCGCCGTGGCCGACGACATGGGTGTTGGCCTTGGAGTTGGCGCTCGAGAAATCGAGGTTCTCGAGGTCGATGACGGGCTTGGTCGGGTCGTCGTAGAACGGCGTGCGCACGTAGCGGTTGCGGTACCACTCGGCCTTGCCACCTCGAAGGCGGACACCGTGAACCATGCCATCGCCGAGGAACCAGTGCTCGGACTCACCGGTGATCGGATTGGCGCCGTTGCGGAGGTACCGACCATCGAGTTCCTCGGGGATCTGACCCTCGACCTCGAGGTCGGTCGCTGTGATCTCCTCGGTGACCGGCGCGTAGTTGCCGGTGAGATGGAAGGGCGTCTCGTCCGTGACGGCCATGGCTCGTTACCCCCTGGTAGGTCGCTCCATGCTGCCACGAACACCCGGCCACTCTGAACGTGGGCCCGAAACGTGCGACCATGCCTGCGATGTCGCCGCCGTCCAACGACCCGCCGCCGAACGACCTCCCGCTCAGGGACCTCAAGGTGGTCGATATTTCGACCGTGTTCGCCGGACCGCACTGCGCGAGGTACCTCGCCGACTTCGGCGCCGACGTCGTGAAGGTGGAGCGCCCCACCGGCGACACGGTGCGGAACATGGGGTGGCGGGCCGACGACGGTGAGACCCTGTTCTGGAAGCTCGTGAACCGCAACAAGCGCTGTATCACCTTGGACCTGAGGGACCCCAACGATCTCGCCACCTTGAAGCGCATGCTCGCGGTGGCTGACGTCCTCGTGGAGAACCTGCGTCCGGGCAAGCTCGAGGCTCTGGGCTTGGTGCCCGACGAACTGATCGCCGCCAACCCCAAGCTCGTGGTGACCCGGCTGACGGGGTTCGGCCAAACCGGGCCGTACCGGGATCGGGCAGGCTTCGCGACGTTGGCGGAGGCGATGAGCGGGTTCGCTTCCATCAACGGCGAGCGCGACCGAGGTCCGCTCCTGCCCCCTATCGCGATGACCGACGAGATCGCCGGGCTCGCTGGTGCGTTCGCCACGATGGTCGCCATTCATGGCGGTGGCGGCCAAGAGGTCGACGTCAACCTCCTCGAGACGATGCTCCAGATGATGGGTGCGCTGCCGAGCGCGTGGTTCAGCGAGGGGTATCTCCAGCCCCGACTCGGTTCGGGCATTCCCTACAGCGTTCCGCGTGGCACCTATCGCTCGAAGGACGGCCGCTGGCTCGCCGTGAGTACGTCGAGCGACAGCGTCGCCGCTCGGGTGATGGAACTCATCGGGTACGGCGACGATCAGCGTTTCGCGACCTTCGAGGGTCGAGTGGCCAACCGTGACGAGCTCGACGAACTCATGGGCGCGTGGATCGGTGACCGGGATCTCGACGAAGCGTTGGAGGCGTTCGAGAACGCGCAGGCCGCTGCGGCGCCGGTGCTCGACATGGCCGAGCTTGCGTCCGATCCCCACATCGAAGCCCGCGGCACCCTCACCGAGGTCGATGGCGTCACCCAACAGGGCCTCGTGGCCGGCCTTTCACGCACCCCCGGTGCGGTCCGCTGGGCCGGTCGCGGTCTCGGCTCGGACGACGCCGCCAAGCCCAGGAACGACGAAACCTGGCTGACCGACCGAAATTGAAGTCCAGCGCGTACCGTTTCGGTACACCCCGGTCCTCAATTTCGAGACTCAGGCGGGTGCGGTGGCCGTCATGATCCAGTCGACGACGTCGTCCCCGTCGCGGCTGCCCCAGACGCCGACCTTGCCCCTCGGGGTCGCCTTCTCGACCGGATCCACGCGCCTCCATTCGGTCGCCACGACCCGATGGGCGATGCGCCAGTCGCCGGCCCGCTTTTCGAACCGGTCCACGTAGCGAATCCCGAACACGTCGTCCTTGCCGACCCCGTCGTCGTCCTGGAGGCGGTGGTATGCCACGGCGTAGGTCTCGGCGCGGGCTTCATCGCCGTCGACCTCGATGAGCATGTTGCCCATGAAGTGCTGCGTCGCGCTCCATTTGGGCAGGAACTTCTGGCACATCTCGATGAAGTCCTCGACGCCGCCGGTGAAGCTGCCGTGGTCGTCATATGCGTCGGGGTGATAGCAGGATCGAACCAGGTCGAAGTCGAGTCGATCGACACCGCGTGCGTAGCGGAGGATCACGTCCGCGATCTCCTGGCGGGCGATGAGGTCGTCAACGGTGAGGGCCATCGCCGAAGTCTTCCACCATCGTGTGCTGGCGCGCCGGGCCGTCAGTCGCCGACGGCGACCTCGATGCGATCCTGCGGCCACTCCCGAGCGCGACTGAGCGCGTCGGTGCTCTGGCTCATGATCTCCTCGGCGTCCATTCCGTGCGCCGGGTAGCACGCGATCCCTGCCCACAGTCGCAGCGAGTCGTCGCCGTCGATGAGGGTTCGGCGAATGCGCTCGATCGCCCACACCGCGCCGCTCTCAGGGGTGTCCTCGAGGACCAGCGCCAACCGGCCGTTGCCGAGCACGTATGCGGTGTCGCAGTCCCGCAGCGTGTGCAGGATCGCCTCGCCGGTCACGGTGGAGACCTCCTTCACCACGTCCTCGCCGGCCACGTGCAGCTGCACGATCGAGAGCGGCTTCAAGAAACGTCGTGCGGCGGTCAACCGGTTGCGCACGGCGACCTCGTAGTAGTCGCCGGTGAGGAGCTCGGAGTCCATGTGGAAGGGCTGGCCCTCCGAAGCACCGAACGCGGGGTCGTCGGTGCGAGCTGTCGCCGCAGTCACGTCGGTACCCGTGGGGTGTCGTGGGCCGAGCCGCGAGACCTCGCGCAGCATCGTCGCGGGACCCACCAGCGCAAGGATTCCTGCCGTCAAGCCGAGCGTTCCGGCGCCCGTCAGGATTGCCGCGACTCCCGCGCCGAGGCCGGTGAGCCCGAGCAGGATCCCCACGCGTCCAAACGATCCGCCCGCTGCATCGCCATGGAGAGACATCACTCGCTCCATCGGTTGAAGCGGGTGCGTGCTGAAGGAAATCGCCTGGTCAGACGGCGACCGAGCGAGCGCTCTCTGTGAGATCCGCGATTGCGGTCATGATCGTCGACAGCTCGAAGTCCTTGGGCGTGTAGACGGCGGCGGCCCCTGCCTCGAGGAGGACGGATCGGTCGTCCTCGGGGATGATCCCGCCGACCACGACCGGCGCGGTCACTCCCTCAGCGCGCAGGGCGTCAACGACCGCCGGAACCAGCTGTAGGTGGCTCCCCGACAGGATCGACACACCCACGACGTCCACGTCTTCGTCGCGAGCGGTCGCGGCGATGTGTTCGGGGGTCACCCGGATGCCCTCGTACACGACCTCCATGCCGGCGTCGCGAGCGGCAACGGCGATCTGTTCGGCACCGTTGGAGTGGCCGTCGAGGCCCGGCTTGGCGACCAAGAGGCGCGGCGGGCCTCCTGCCAAAGTCGCGCTGCGCTCTGCAACGGCGCGCAACCCATCGGAGCCGCCGCGTGCGCCGGCGATGCCGGTGGGGGCTCGGTACTCGCCGAAGACCTCGCGCAATGCGGCCGCCCACTCTCCGGTGGTGGCCCCCGCAAGCGCCGCGGCGATCGTGGGACCCATGACGTTCTCGCTGCCCTCCGCCGCGCGGCGCAGCTGGTCGAGTGCCGCGTCCACCGCAGCCTGGTCCCGTGACGAACGCCACGCGGCCGCGTCGTCGTTCATCTCCTGTTCGACCGCGGGGTCGACGCGCAGGATGTTGCCGTCGCCGCCGAGCGGAGAGTCGGCGGTCTCCACGAAGTCGTTGACGCCGACCACCGTGAGATCCCCTGACTCGATGCGGCGCATCCGGTCGGTGTGGCTGGCGACGAGACGGCCTTTCAGCTCGTCGATCGCGGCGAACGCACCGCCCATCGCGAGCACCTCGTCGAGCTCGGTCTGCGCCGCGGCGATCAGCTCGGCGGTCAGACCCTCGACGACGTGGGAGCCATCGAAGATGTCGCCGTACTCGAGGAGGTCCGTTTCGTGGGCGAGCACCTGCTGGATGCGCAGCGACCACTGCTGGTCCCACGGTCGAGGGAGCCCCAGCGCTTCGTTCCACGCCGGGAGCTGGAGAGACCGCGCCCTGGCGTTCTTCGACAAGGTGACCCCGAGCGCTTCGAGCACGATGCGCTGGATGTTGTTCTCCGGCTGGGCCTCGGTGAGCCCCAGCGAGTTGACCTGCACGCCGTAGCGGAAACGGCGCAGCTTGGGATCCTCGACGCCGTAACGCTCCTCGCAGATGCGATCCCACATCTCGGTGAAGGCGCGCATCTTGCACACCTCCTCGACGAACCGGATGCCCGAGTTCACGAAGAACGAGATGCTGCCGACCACCCGGTCGAAACGCTCAGCGGGGACCTGGCCCGAGTCGCGCACCGCATCGAGCACGTCGATCGCGTTGGCGAGGCTGTACGCGATCTCCTGCACTGGGGTCGCGCCCGCCTCCTGCAGGTGGTAGCTGCAGACATTGATCGGGTTCCAGTGCGGGGTGTGCTCCGAGCAGTAGGCGATCATGTCGACGATCAGGCGACGGCTGGCGTCCGGCGGGAAGATGTAGGTGCCTCTGCTGAGGTATTCCTTCACGATGTCGTTCTGGGTGGTGCCCCGTAGGTCCTCGGTGGGAACGCCCTGGTTCTCGGCGTTGGCCACGTAGAGGCCGAGCAACCACGCAGCGGTGGCGTTGATCGTCATCGAGGTGTTCATCTGCCCGACGGGAATCTGGTCGAGCAGGGTCTCCATGTGGCCGAGGTGGACGACCGGAACGCCGACCTTTCCGACCTCGCCCGAGGCCAGCGGATGATCGGGGTCGTAGCCGGTCTGGGTCGGCAGGTCGAACGCGATGGACAGGCCCGTCTGACCCTTCGCGAGGTTGGTGCGATACAGCTCATTGGACGCGGCGGCAGTCGAATGACCGGAGTAGGTCCGCATCATCCACGGACGGTCGCGCTGCACGTCTCCGCTCATCGCTGAGCTCCTCTCGGGGGGCGAGATTTCGGTGCGCGAGACGAAGGCCCCGAGGGGCCACTTCGAGCCCGCAGCGTGTGAAGTGTCAGCCGTCGAGCATACGGAAGGTCATCGGGCGGTACCAGATCTCCGCGAGGGGGCGCTGAACCGCCTCCCCCAACAGTTCGAGGTACGCGACGCGATCGATCTCGATCGCCCCGAGTGACTCCAGGTGCGGCGTGCTCCACTGGATGTCGATGAGCGCGCCACCGGTGACCTTCATCGCGTCGACCAGCGCCACGAGGGCGACCTTCGAGGCATCGGTGACCTTGTGGAACATCGACTCACCGGCAAAGAACGAGCCCATCGCCACGCCGTACAGTCCGCCGACGAGCTCGCCATCGAGCCACGCTTCGACGCTGTGGGCCCAACCCATCTCGTGCAGTCGTACGTAGGCGTTGTGGATGTCGCGGTTGATCCAGCCGTGCTCACGCTCGGGGTCTGCGCAGGCGTCGAGAACTTCTTCGAAGCTGTGATCGACGCGGATCTCGAACCGCTTGCACGCCTTGCGCAGGCTCCGCGACACACGGAGGTAGCTGAGCGGAAGGATGCCGCGGGGGTCGGGCGACCACCAGCCGATCGTGTCGCCTAGGGGCATCGGGAAGAGCCCGCTGCGATACCCGGCGAGAAGCGTCCCCGGTTCGAGGTCGGCGCCCGCACCGACCAGGCCGTTCTCGTCGGCGGTCGTCGCAGGTGGAAAAGACCACCGTGTGGGAGGCGGCTCGACCGGGCCGGCTGATGGGTGACGACGCATTGCGCCGAGCATAGGCACAGCAGCATCGGCGCGACGAAGTCGTGAACATGGCGTCCGGCAGTGATCTTTTGCTCAGTCGAGAAACGGCAAAAACGCCCGTTGATCAGCCGTCACTGTATGCGTTGATCTCGTCCTCTGTGGCGGTACGGACAGTGACCGATTCGACCACGACGTCGGTGGTCGGGACGTTCTCGACGGGCCGGCCGTCGATGTCGCGGATGCCTGTTTCGGTGCTCTGCACCGCGAGCGGAACCTCGAGTCCGTTGGTGACCCGGCCGAGGAGCGAATAGTTGGCGGGCAGGCTCTCACCCGCCACACCGGTCACGATGAAGAACTGCGACCCGTTCGAGCCCGGGTTGCCGCTGTTCGCCATCGCAACCGATCCGAGGCGGTACTCCTCATCCTCTGGCGGGAAGGCTCCTGTGAAGCGGTACCCCGGATTGCCGATGCCATACAGGTTCTGGACGTCGCCTCCCTGGATCACGAATGTGTCGATCACCCGGTGAAAGATCGTCCCGTCGTACGCGTGGTAGCGGGCGAGCACGATGAAGTTGTTCACGCTCGTGAGGTCGAGCTCGGGGTCGAGAATCGCCGTGAAGTTGCCTGCGCTCGTCACGAAGTCGGCGGCGTAGATGACCTCGGGGTCGATGCAGAGCTGCGGCGGGGCATCGAACTGTGTCGTCCGCGGCGAGGAGCCGTCCGACGCAGGGCAGTTGGGCGGGTCGGGTAGTGCGGTCGCCGCCGGACCAGCAGCAGTGGTCGGGGCGGCTTCGTCACCCTCAGTAGCGGCCTGCTCATCGGTCGCAGCGTCACCCGCATCCACCTGCTCGTCGTCGCCGCTGTCGCCGGACAGGACGGAGTAGAGGAACGCCGCCAGCAGTGCGAGCCCGATGATCACCGTCCAGCGAATGATGAGCCTGGTGCGCCGGATGCGCGCCTCGGCTCGCTCTGCGTCCCTGATGCGCTCCATGCGGTTGGCGCGCTGCCGCTCACGCTTCTCGTTGCTCATGAGGGAGCAAGGTAGCAATGGGCGCCGCGCTTTCGAACCCGGCAGCGCCCGACCGCGTCGGCTTTTGGCTTCGGAGATCGGGTGCCGCCACCGGTAGCCTCGGCCGACGTGGGTTTGGTCGTTCAGAAGTTCGGAGGCACCTCGGTCGCGGATGCGGATCGCATGCGCGAGGTCGCCGATCACGTCCGCCGCACGAAGATGCGCGGGGACGACGTCGTGCTCGTCGTGTCGGCCATGGGCAAAGAGACCGACGAGCTCCTGAGGCTCGCCGACGAGGTCAGCGACGACCCGCCGGGCCGTGAGATGGACATGCTCATCACCGCAGGCGAGCGGAAGTCGATCGCGCTCATGTGTATGGCGCTGCACTCCATGGGCGTGCCGGCCGACAGCTTCACCGGTAGCCAGGCCGGCTTTGTCACCGACACCAACCACAGGAACGCCAAGATCCTCTCGGTCGATCCCTACCGGGTGCGCGAATCGGTCGACGCCGGGCGGGTAGCAGTTGTGGCGGGCGCTCAGGGAGTGTCCACCGACCACAACGTGACCTTTCTCGGCCGCGGTGGTTCCGACACCACAGCTGTGGCCTTGGCGCACGGTCTGAACGCCGATGCGTGCGAGCTCTACACCGACGTGTCTGGGGTGTTCACCACGGACCCTCGTGTCTGTCCTGATGCCAAACGCATGGCCCAGATCTCGTTCGACGAGCTGCTCGAGATGACAGCCGTCGGTTGCCCCAAACCCGTCATGCGATCCGTCGAGGTCGCTCGAGCATTCGGCGTTCCGCTTCACGTGCGGTCCGCGTTCACCTGGGAGCCTGGCACCTGGGTGGTGGAGGAGGATCCAGACATGGAGAGGGCGATCATCAAGGGTGTCGTCCCGGATGCGTCTCAGGCCAAGGTCACGATCGTCGGTGTTCGTGACGAACCGGGCATCGCCGCGAAGGTCTTTCGCACACTCGCCGATGCCGACGTCAACGTCGACATGATCGTCCAGAACGTGGGCGATCACGGCAAGACGGACATCTCGTTCACGGTCCCGAGAGAGGACCTGGAGGTTTCCCGAGAGACGTGTGAAGAAATGGCCGCCACGGTCGGATTCGATTCGGTCACGACCGACGCGGACATCGGGCGGGTGTCCGTCGTGGGTGCAGGGATGGCCTCCAACCCGGGCGTCGCAGCCACGATGTTCGAGACGCTCGCCGCGGGCGAGATCAACATCGAGATGATCTCGACCTCGCCGATCCGGATCAGCTGCGTGGTGGCAGAAGAAGATGTCGATCGCGCCACCCTCGCCCTTCACGACGCATACGGGCTCGCCGGCGACTGAGTCCCCCGTTCTGCCAGCTTGGGTGGTGACTCCAGTCACCCTGTGAGCTGGCAGAACGGTGAGGGGCGGGCGGTGAAACGCCTTGGGTTGCGGGGGTGACCCGTCGGTAGCCTCGGGTGTCATGAGAGTTGGAATCGTCGGAGCAACCGGCCAGGTCGGCAGCGTGATGCGCTCGATCCTCGTCGAGCGCAAGTTCGCGATCGACGAGCTGCGGTTGTTCGCCTCTGCTCGTTCGGCCGGCACCACGATCGAGGTGGACGGCACCGACATCACGGTCGAGGACGCGTCGCTTGCGGACTACACGGGCCTCGACGTCGCTCTCTTCTCGGCGGGTAAGACCACCTCGCTCGCGATCGCCGAGAAGGTCGCCGGCCAGGGTGCCCTCGTGATCGACAACTCCTCTGCATGGCGAATGGACGCCGCTGTTCCCCTGATCGTCCCCGAGGTCAACGGACATCTCGTCGTCGACCCCCCGAAGGGGATCATCGCCAACCCCAACTGCACGACCATGGCGGCCATGCCCGTCCTCGCGCCGCTCCACGCCGAGGCGGGTCTGATCTCGATGGTCGCGTCCACCTACCAGGCGGTGTCGGGCGCTGGCTTGGCCGGCGTCGCCGAACTCGGCGACCAGCTGCGAGCGACGCTCGACGGAGTCGAAGACCTCACCTTCGACGGAGGCGCGGTGACCCATCCGGAGCCGTCGTCCTTCGCGCAACCGATCGCGCACAACGTGTTGGCCCATGCCGGCAACTTCGTCGACGACGGGTCTGGCGAGACCGACGAGGAACAGAAGCTCCGCAACGAGAGCCGCAAGATCCTCGACATTCCCGATCTCGACGTCTCGGGTACCTGCGTGCGCGTTCCCGTGTTCACGGGTCACTCGCTGGCGCTCAACCTTCGCTTCGCCTCCGAGCTGAGCCCCGAGCGTGCGGTCGAGCTTCTCGCCGACGCGCCGGGTGTGGTCCTGTCGGAGGTCCCCACGCCGCTGGCGGCCGCAGGTCAGGACCCCTCGTACGTGGGACGTATCCGTCGTGATCCCACGGGCGAGAACGGTCTTGCCATGTTCGTCGTGGGCGACAACCTCCGAAAAGGTGCGGCCCTCAACGCGGTGCAGATCGCCGAAGAGGTCGCCGACCGGAGCTGATCTCCACCACAACGGCTCGCAGCTGATGTAGCAACGAGGGTCGTGGTCCCCCGGCTGTGCTTCGCCCTGGTGCTGATTCTCCTCGCCTGTTCCGGGTCCGACGATGGCGTCGACGCCGGCGCCGTCGCTGAACGGGAGGTCGACCTCAACACGGCGATCGGTCGCGGCGAAACGCCCTCAGCGACCACCCGCGAGGTGCCGCCGATACCGACGTCGACTGTCTCGACGAACCCGAGCGCTGCCACCAGCTCGACCATCGCGCCCGCGCCCTCCACCGGTCAGCCGACTTCGACGAGCACAGACACCGCTCCCGCGACGACGTCCCAACCGTGCGCGATGTTCGACTCAGGGGCAGTTCGGTTGACCCAAGACGACACCGGTTGGCAGCTCGTCGGTGCAGGCGGCATCGCGTCTGCGAGCCGCTCGCTGGATGAGCGCACGTGGTCGCTCCTCGGTGGCCTGCAGTTGGACGACGACCCTGCCCCCGAGCTGGTGGTGCAAGCGGTCGAGGAGGAGGGTCCCATCTCCGTCATCGTCTACGACGCCGTCGGCTGCGATCTCGTCGCGGTCGCTGACGCGCTCACCGGCGAGGTGGTGGAGTTTCAGGTCGGGGTGGCCGACGTCGTCGCCGGAGGGATGATCTGCGACGGCTTCGAGGTGATCGACATCTCGCTCAGCCGGGTCGATCTCGTCGACTCAGAGGGATTGGGCCAGGTCCGATGGGAGGGTGAGGCGTGGGCTCGCACATTGTTCTCGGGGCTGTGGGAGCGTGACGGCCCCACGGAACTCACCGTCCTCGACGACGACCTGCTCGGCGTGGCGACCCTCGAGTGCCCAATCGGCTGAAGCCAACCGAACGGGTCAGGCGCTCGCCGGTCTGAACAGCGGAAGGGCGATGCCGTCGACCTCGTCGGCGAAGGTGAGCTCGACCCGCATACCGATCTCGACCTCGTCCGGCTCGCAGTCCACGATGTTGGTGGTGACGTGTGGCCCCTCGTCGAGCTCGACGATCGCGATCACATATGGACCGGCCTCGGCGAAGGAGCGATGGGTCGGTCGCCGAGCAACGGTGTAGGTGAACACGCTTCCTCCGCCTCCCGCATCGACGTCGGTGAGCTCGGTGCTGCCACAGGCGGGGCAGTTGACCCGTGGGTAGAAGATCGCCTTCCCGCACGCACAGGTCTGGATCACGAACCGACCCTCGGCCGTCGCCGCCCAGAACGCCGCGCTGTGCTCGCTCGGCCGCGGCACTGGTCGATCGATCGCCGTCATCGCTCGGCCCCCAGTACGAGGCTCACCTGTTCGGACAGAATTCCACCGTTTCCGTTGACGAAAGCGATGTCGAGGTCGGGTATCTGCCGCTCGCCGGCTCGACCTTGGATCTGGCGGACCGCTTCGGTCACGTGGCTCATTCCTCCAGCGATTCCGGGTTGTCCGAACGACAGCTGACCGCCGTGGGTGTTGACCGGAAAGTCTCCGTTCCACCGCAGGTCGTGGTCGTCGATGAATCGGCCACCGGTGCCCTTGGCGCAGAACCCGCTGTCCTCGAGCGTGAGGAGCACCGTGATCGTGTAGCAGTCGTACACCGAGGCGAGTCCGACTCGCTCGGGTGGGAGGCCGGCTTGCTCGAAGGCACGCGATGCCGACGCCTGGATCGCCGTGTCCGTGAGGCTCGGGGCATAGGTCAGGGTTTTGTGGGTGATCTGCTCGCCGGCGCCGAGGAGCCACGCCGGCTCTTGCGGGAGCGTTGCCGCGAGCTCCGGGCCAACGACGACGAGCGCCGCGGCCCCGCCGGCCGGCATGACGATCTCCAGGAGGTGGAGGGGGTCGGCGACCATGGGCGAGTCGAGCACGTCGTCGACGGTGATCGGTTGGCCGTGGAAGATCGCATCGGGATTCGCGCAGGCGTTGTCGCGCTGGTGCACTGCGACCTTGGCGAGTTGTTCGGGTGTCGCGCCGTACTCGTGGAGGTAGCGGTTGGCGATCATGGCGTAGCCGACGTTGGCGCCGATGTTGCCGTAGGGGAACTCGAACTCGGCGAAGGGTGAACGGTCGGGGATGTTCCACCCCGTCGACGCCTTCTTCTTCCCGTCGGCAGCAGGCCGCGGCGTGCGCTTACGGCGGGAGGCACCGGTGATGCAGACGCACGCCTTGCACATTCCCGCCTCGATGGCGGCAACAGCCCGCCAGATCATGCCGGCGCCGCTCGCGCCTCCGAGATCGACGACCTCGGCGAAAGAGGCGGTGGTGCCCATGAACTCCAACACCGTCGAAGGAGTGAGCATCGACACGCCCCCGATCGGGTGGACGAGCATTCCGTCGATGTCGTCGAGCTGAAGCCCAGCATCCTCGATGGCCATGAGGCCCGACTTGGCCATCAGGCTCAGCGTGGTCTCTCCCTCGGTGTTGCGCTGTGGCGCGACTTCGCCGACCCCGACGATCGCTCCGCGTCCTCGCATTGCTACCTCCCCCTCGACGCTCATGTTCGCGCCTGTGGGGATCGACCGCTGGTTCAGGTGGCGATCGACGCGTCGGCGCACTCGCACGGCGTGCCCCCGCAGGCGGGGCACCCCGCTGCGTATCGCTCGACCGCCTCGCTCATCGAGAGGTCGAGCTGGGCCGCCAGCGATGCCAGCCACGCGAGCACGTCGCCGAGCTCATGGAGCTGCTGTTCACGAGTTCCCTTGCGAACGGCCTGGGCGAGCTCGCCCAGTTCCTCGGTGAGCCACGCGATGGTCGCGGCGATGCCGCGCTCGGTGTCGCGTAGCCCGTAGGTCCGGACCATGAGGTCCTGCAGCTCGTCGAGGTGCATCGGGCGACCCTAGCGGCGGGTCGTCGCCGGCCAGGTTCTTCCTGAGCTCCGCGTTCCTCCGACACGAGGCGCTCGGGTCTGGAACGCTGGGGCCATGAGCACGATCGAGTCGGTCGAACATCTTCACGCCAACGCCGGCTGGCGCAACTACCACTACCTCAAGGTGACCACCTCCGATGGGGTCGCCGGGTGGGCGGAGTACGACGAGGCGCTGCGATCGCCGGGCGTCACGGCGGTGATCGAGAAGCTCGCGCCGCACGTGATCGGCAAGCCCGTGCACGACGTGGAACGACTGACCACCCGCCTCGGGATCCTGACCCGCCCGGCGCCGGGTTCCGCGGTGACGATGGGCATCGGCGCGATCGAGAACGCCGTGCTCGACGCCAAGGCCCGCACGCTCGGAGTGCCGTGCTACAGCCTGCTCGGCGGGAAGGTACGGGACACGATCCGCGTCTATTGGTCGCACTGTGCGACGTGGCGCATCAGCCTGCCCCAGTGGTACGGCAACGAGATCAACCACATCGACCAGGTGGTGGAGCTGGGCGCGGAGGTGGCGGACTCCCAGTTCGGCGCTCTGAAGACGAACATCTTCCTCTACGACGACACGGGCAAGCCGAGGAGCTGGTTCCCCGGATTCGGTCAGCCCGACGAGCCCGGGCTCAACGTCGAGCGGGACGTTCTCGACAACATCGTCCGACACCTCGGAGCGCTGCGCGAGGGCGCGGGACCTGCCACGGACATCCTCATTGACCTCAACTTCAACGCACGGACCGAGGGCTATCTCCGCATCGCCCGTGAGCTCGCCGACCTCGACCTGTTCTGGATCGAGATCGACCACGACTCGCCGACCGGGCTCTCACGGGTGCGCGAGGCCAGCACCAGCGCCATCAGCGGTGGCGAGACACTCTTCGACGTGAAGGGGTTCCTTCCGTACCTCCAGGCCGGTTCGTTCGACGTCGCCATCATCGACACGATCTGGAACGGAACCTGGCGTTCGATGAAGATGGCCGCGGCAGCAGCAGCGTTCGAGGTGAACGTCGCCCCGCACAACTACTACGGCCATCTCTGCACGATGATGAGCGCTCACTTCGCGGCGGCGGTGCCCAACCTGCGGATCATGGAGACCGACATCGATCGTCTGCCCTGGGACGACGACCTCGTCACCCACGCCCCTGAGTTCGTCGATGGGCACCTCGTGATTCCGGATCGACCCGGATGGGGCACCGAGCCGATCGAGGAAGCGATTCGGGCCCATCCGCCCGAAGAGGTCGGCGACCTGCTGTCGATGCGTCGCTGATGATCAGGGACGCCATTCGGCGTAGTAGTTCTCCGCCCCGAACTCCCGGACGTCGGTGAGCCAATCCCCGGCGTATGGCCAGTCCGCACCCTCCGAGGGACCTTGCCAGAAGCGCTGAAGGGGGCCGTCGGGCCCGGGTTCGAGTGACCAGGCCTGGCGCTTGTACGAGAAGTTGGTGGGCACCAGCTCGTGGGCGGCACGAAAGTGCTCGACAGCCGCGTCGTGCTTCCCGACAGCGTGGAGGTGCGTCGCGAGCTCGAAGTGGGCCTGCCCTCGAGCGGCCTCGTCGTCGCGCGGTTGGGACCGCTCGATGACCTCGGCGGGACTGAGTGCGAAGGGGCTGTCGGCCCCGTTGGCCACCCAGTCCCGCAGCGCCGCTTCGTACGCCTGCGGATCCGAGCGGATCTTCTGCGCCTCGGTGAAGATCTCCACCATCCGCTCGGGAAGCTCGCCCATGTCTCCGGCAGCGGCGCGCTCTTCGCGTCGGGGAGCGGGAGCCGTTTCGGCGGGCCGCACGATGATTCCGTTCTCGTCGATCCACACGCCATTGGGGATGTTGATCACCCCGAAGAGCTCTGCGACCGCATGCTGCTGGTCGGTCAGCGACGGATGACTCGGCTGGGCTGCTTCGATGAAGGGCCTGCACGCCTCAGCGCCCGCCGTGTCGAGTCCGACGGTCACCACCTCCAAGCCGAGGGGGTGGAGCTCGG
>CAZVUM010000034.1:0-13990 GCA_964629575.1 uncultured Acidimicrobiales bacterium
GCTGAGTTGGTGTGAGTTGGTGCCTGGCACTTTGTGTTACGAATCGTAACGTTAGGTGCCAGGCACCTTTTCTCCGGCGCGGCAGTGAGCCCGGCGGAGGGAGTCGCCGGGCTCACTGTGGGGCGCTGGCTGGGAGGAGGCCAGCGGGATGGGTTGTCCGAAGGTGGCTGACTACACCCCCGTGCTCTCGGCCTCGGTGTCGGCTCCGCCGTTCTGACCGCCCGGACCGAAGCCACGCGGGCCGCCGCGGCGGCCGCGCTCACCGCGCTCGGGACGCTCGGAGGTCACACGTTCGGTGATCCGTTCCTCGAGATCCTCGACGGAGAAGTCGTCGGGAAGCTCCCGGCCGCTCTCCTCGATGCGGTTCTCGATGTCGTCGACGATGGTCGACACCAGGTCGTCGAGTGACACGCCTTGGCCTTCGGCGACCTCGGCGAGGGTCTGGCCCTCGCGCAGGGCATCACGGATGTCCTCGCCCTCGAGCCCGAGAAGGGTCTCGACAGCTTCGGACGAACCGCGGGCACCACGATGGTGGCCGGGGCCCCGGCGACCGAAGTCGCCTTCGCCGTTGGCGGCGGCCGTCAGACGTTCGGTCAGCTGAGCGGCGTCGAAGTTCTCGAAGCCGTTCTCATCGGCCCGAACCTGAGCCTCGGCGACCAGATCGGCGATGATCTGGTCGATGTCGACGCCGTTGGCGGCGGCAACGTCGGCCACCGTCTGGCCGCTCTCCAGGGCATCCTTCAGCTCGGACGCCTCGATGCCCATCGCCTCGGCGACCGCACCGAACAGCCTGGGGCCACGGTGGCCGTGCTCTTCGGTCGTCGAGTCCTCGGTGGTGATGTCCTCGTCGGCGGTCTGCGCCGACGCAACGCTCACGCCGGTGACGGCCAGTGCCGGAACCGCCAGGGCTGCCATCCACTTCTTGCTCATCGATCTCGCTCCTTGTTGGTAGGGGGGTTGCTCATCGACGCAGATCACGATGACGCCGCTCCCTGAGAGTGAAGTGAGCGAGAAATGAGAAAATCATGAGGATCGAGGCCAGAGAACCAGAGTCGGTTCAGGCGTGTGCGAGCCCGCCCCTGGTCGTGCACCCACTGTTGGCCCCGCTCCGCTCGGGGCGTGCGCGCAGCCTGCGGCCGCGCAGTCTTCGTGCTCGCGGTGCTCGAGGGCCAATGCGACCCGGTGATCGAGCGCGGCTCGGCCTCCGTGGCCGGAACGGCCCGAGCAGAGCGGGAGAAACAGCCTCCGTGGCCGGAACGGCCCGAGCAGAGCGGGAGAAACAGCGCTACCCAGCCTCGGAATGCGTCACGGGCTGCTCGCCCATCCATTCGCGCAGGGTGTTCTTCAGCTTGGTCTGCTGGATGAACAGGTCGTGTTCGGGTCCTGCGTCGAGTTCGGACTGGGGGGCCTTCAGGTAGAAGGACAGCCACTCCTGAACGCCTGACTCGCCGGCCCGGTGGGCCAGGTCCATGAACAGGGCCAGGTCCAACACGATCGGTGCAGCGAGGATCGAGTCGCGGCAGAGGAAGTCGATCTTGATCTGCATCGGGTAGCCCAGCCATCCGTAGATGTCGATGGCGTCCCATCCCTCTTTGTTGTCGCCGCGGGGTGGGTAGTAGTTGATCCGCACCACGTGGTCGATGTTTCCGTAGAGGTCCGGGTAGGTCTCGGGCTGCAGAATCGTGTCGAGCACACCGAGCTTGGAGACTTCCTTGGTCTTGAAGTTCTCCGGGTCGTCGAGAACCTCACCGTCACGGTTTCCGAGGATGTTGGTGCTGTACCAGCCACGCAGACCGAGCATCCGTGCCTTGAGACCGGGCGCGAGAAGCGTCTTCATCAGCGTCTGACCGGTCTTGAAGTCCTTCCCCGCGATCGGGACGCCGCGCTCGCCGGACAGCTCGATCATCGCGGGGATGTCGACGCTGAGGTTGGGAGCGCCGTTGGCGAAGGGCACGTCGCTCATCAGTGCGGCGTAGGCGTAGATCTGGCTCGGCGAGATGTCGGGGTGGTCGGTCTTGAGGCCCTCTTCGAACGCGGCGATCGTCTGATGGACCTCGCTCTCCTCCTGATAGGCCTCGGTCGAGCCGCACCACACCATCACGACGCGCGAGCAGTCGTTCTCGGCTCGGAATCGTTCGATGTCGTCCATGAGGGCCTGGGCCTGTTCGGCTTTGGACGTGAGCTTCTTGACGCGAGCGCCGTCGAGCTTCTTCACCCACCGCTGATCGAACACCGCCTCCATGGCGACGACTCCCTCGAGCTCACTCGAGATCGAGCCGAGATCGCGGTCCTCGAGAACACCCGCCGTGCGAGCGCCTTCGAGGGCGTTGGGGGTGATCGGGTCCCAGCCGCCGAAGACGATGTCGTCCAGGTCGGCGAGGGGGACGAAGTCCTTGATCAGCGGGTTGCGGCCGTCCTCGCGGGTGCCGAGCCGGATGTGGGCCATCTGCGAGATCGAACCGATCGGCGCGGCGAGGCCTCGACGGGCGGCGATGACGCCCGCCATGAACGTCGTTGCGACGGCGCCCATGCCGGGGGTGAGGATGCCGAGCTTGCCGTCTGCAGGTGCGATGTCGAGTGCCATGACCACGACGATAAGAGATACTGGATTCAGATATCCTATAGTTCAGTATCTCTGAAGAATCACACAGCGATCGTGAACAGCGCACCACCGCATCATCTTCCCAACATCACGGTCGCCCAGCTGCAGTATCTCGTGGCGGCCGTCGACGCCTCGACCTGGGCCGAGGCCGCGGCACACCTCGGTGTCACCCAGTCTGCGCTGAGCCAGGGTCTCGCCGAGCTCCAACGTCGAGTGGGGGTCGTCCTCTTCGAGCGACAGGGCCGTCGACGCGTTCCCGCGGCAGCTGCAGAACCGATGGTCGATCACGCTCGGCGGGTTCTTGCCCAGACCGCCGACCTCTTGCTGTGGGCCGACGGGATCCGCGCCGGGGCGAGCGGCCGGGTACGCATCGGGATGATCGATGCGGCGGCCGTCGACCATTTCGGAAACGCGCTCCGCCGGTTTCGTCACGACTCCGGAGATGTCGAGCTGCACCTGACCGTGGCCCCATCGAGTCAGCTGGTCGAGAGCCTGGCGCGCGGTGAGCTCGACCTCGCGGTCTGCGTCGAACCGGGACGCGACGACCTCACCACCGAACGCCTGCTCGCCGAACCGCTCTTGGCCTATCCGCCGCCCGGGGAACACTCGTCTCGACCGTCGAGTTGGGGACCGTGGGTGTCATTCCCGGTCGGCTCGGTTACGCGGCGGCTCATCGACAACGGTCTCCGGGCCAGGGGCGCCTCGTTCGATGTCGTGGCCGATTCGCACCAACCCGAGGTTCTCAGAGAGATGGTGCGCTTGGGTCTCGGCTGGACGGTCCTCCCCCCTGTCCAGGCCGAACGAGAGCCACATCCCCTGCGCCCGATCGACGACCGGCCCATCGCCAACCGCCATCTGGTGGTGGCCACGCGGGACGGAGCGCTCCCCAACCCCGCGGCCGACCGGTTGATCGAAGAGCTCCGCCATGGCGACTGAACCCCACATCGGCACCCTCAACGAACGATCGCTGCATCGAGCGCTCAAGGACTGGCTCGCCGAACCGGACGATCGCTTCGAGGTACCACTCGAGGGCTTCGTGATCGACGTCGTCCGGGGCGACCTGCTGATCGAGATCCAGACCGGATCGATCGGTGCGATGGGCCGCAAGCTCGACCGACTCCTCGACGACCATGACGTTCGGATCGTCGTCCCGGTGGCGGCGGTGCGCTGGTTGGAGCAGCCGGGCAAGAAGCGTCGGCGCTCACCCAAGAAGGCAGGGATCTGGAACCTGTTCGATGAGCTCGTGAGCATTCCGACCCTCCTCGATCACCCGGCGTTGGAGATTCAGGTGGTCGTCGTCGAGGAGACCGAGGTGAGATCCGACACGGACCTCGTCGCCCGCGGCCGCCGAGGGCGAGCCGTGGACCGCCGGCTCGACAGCGTCGTCGAGACGCGGATCTTCAGTTCAGCCGAGCAGCTGCTCGATGTCGTGCCCCTGGATCTGGACAACCCGTTCACGACCGCGGAGCTGGCTTCGGCCGCGGGACTGTCGAGGGATCTCGCCCAGCGGGCCTGCTACGTCTTGCGGCACTGCGGGCTGATCTCCGAAGTGGGGCGTACCAAGGCGGGCGTGCAGTACCGGCGGTGATGCCAGGGCGTCAGCCCGCGGCGAGGCCGGTGTGGCTGATGAGCGCGTCGATCACCACAGGGTGGAGCGGGCGCGGGATGTCGTGGCCCATGTCCCCCACGAGGAGCAGATGGGCTCCCGGGATCACCTCGGCGGTCCGCAACCCGCCCGACGCCATGATGAGCGCGTCGTCGCGGCCATGGATCACCAGCACCGGGAGCTCGAGCTTTTCGAGCAAGGGCTCGCGATCCCCCGACACACCGATCGCCGCCATCTGGCGCATCGCGCCTTCGGGATAGAACGAGCGGTCGTAGGCCGCGGCGGCCCGCTGGCGCGCCTCGCCGAGGTCGAAGTATTTCTTGGATGACCACACCGCCCACGTCGACGCAGCATCGATGTAGTCGTCGCGATCCCCCGGCGGAGGCGCGAGCAGGGCCGCCATCGCCTCCTCGGAACTCTCGAAGTAGTCGGGATTGCCGGTTGCCGACATGATCGACGTCATGGAGAGAACGCGGTCGGGATAATGGACGGCCATCTCCTGGACGATCATCCCGCCCATCGACGCTCCGACGATGTGCGCTTGCCCGATCCCGAGAGCGTCGAGGAGACCGATCCCGTCTGCAGCCATGTCCTGCAGCGAGTACGGCGCTTCGCTGATGGGTGGGCCGCCGGCGCGCGCCGCCATCAATGCCGCCATGTCGACGAGCTGCCCGTCGAACTTGGTGCTGAGGCCACAGTCGCGATTGTCGAAACGGATCACGTGCCGTCCGCGCTCGGCCAGGTCGGCGCAGAAGCGCTGGTCCCAGGCGGTCATCTGGGCGGTGAAACCCATCACCAGCAAGACGGCGGGATCGGCAGGGTCGCCGAAGGTCTCATAGCAGAGGTCGACGCCGTTGGCGCGGGCGAAGGATTCCTTGGACACTGGGTCTCCGATCGGGGGAACGGACGGTCAGGCGCGGGACGGAACCGGGGTGAACTCCGCTTGCAGGTGCTTGACGCCGTGGATGAACGACGACTGGAGCGCATCCGGCTCCTCGACAGCATGGATGTCGGGAAGTCGGTCGAACAACTCACGGAACATCACGGTGATCTCGCGGCGCGCCAGGTGGGCTCCGAGGCAGAAATGCGGACCCGGCCCACCGAAGCCGTACTGCGGGTTGGGGTCGCGCAGGACGTCGAAGCTCAGGGGATCGATGAAGACGTCGGGGTCACGGTTGGCCGCCAGGTAGAACATGCACACCTTGTCGCCGGCGGTGAGTTCCTGGCCGGCGAGGACCGTGTCCTCCAGAACCGTTCGACGCATGTAGGTGACGGGGCTCGCCAGGCGGACGATCTCCTCCACGGCGGTGGGTGCAACGCCATCGAAATCGGCGGCCCAGATCTTCATCTGGTCGGGGTTCTTGGTCAGGAAGTCCAGGCCCCAGCTGATCGCGTTGCGAGTGGTTTCGTTGCCGGCCGCGACCAGCAAGATGAAGAAGCTCGCGAGATCCGAACCGGTCAGCTGATCGTCCTCGAGGTCCGCATTGACCAGAACGCTCGTGAGATCGCGACCGTCGCCGCCCTTCTTGGCGTCTGCGACCTCGCCCATGAGGGTCGCCAGGTCGCCGCCGGCGGCGAGAAGGGCGGTGATGAAGTCCACACCCTCTGTCTGAAACTCTGGATCCGAGATGCCGAGAATGACGTTCGTGTTGTTGAACACCATCTGGTACTCGGAGTCCGGGATGCCCATCAGGTCGCAGACGATCTTCAGCGGAAGCGCCGCCGCGACCTCCGTGACGAAGTCGACGGAGCCCTGCTCTGAGATGTCGTCGATGATGCTCGCCGCGATTCCCTGCACCGACTCCTCCAAGGAGTGCAGCATCTTGGGGGTGAAGCCCTTCGACACCAGACGGCGCAGGCGCGAATGCCGGGGATCGTCCATCGCGATCATCGAACTGAAGAACTCGCGGAACTCTGCGGGAGTGTCGCCGACGACGATGCCGTCCTCGGAGCTGTAGATCTGGGGAGTGCGCGAGACCTCTGCGATGTCTGCATGCTTGGTCACACACCAATAGCCGGGGCCGACGGGGATCGGACTCATCTCGACGGCAACTTCCTCGAACCAGTCGAGCGGTGCCTCGCTGTGGAGGCGGGCCACCTCGGCGTCGATCTCGCTCATGGGTCGGACCCAGAACTCGTTCTCGATGAGGTTGGCGTGGATCGTGTTCCAGCTCCGCATCACCAGAGGTTAACCGGCGGGTCAACACCGGCTGGCCACGCGGTCCGGGAGCGGTGTCTGCGAGCATGGATCGGTGACCGACAACCTGAGCCCACAGCCGGACAGCCCATCGGACATCGTCGATCGATACACCGAGGAGCTCTATCACCGTCGCAACCTCGATGCGATCGACGAGCTGGTGGCCGACCCGATGGTGCGCCACGAACCGTCTGGTCAACGCATCGTGCTCACCAGAGACGAGGCCCGGAATCGGATCGAGGTCTTTCACTCCCAGTTCAGATCGATGCGCTTCACGACCCGCGTGGCGGTCGACGACGGAACCCGGGTCGCCTCGGCCTACGAGGCCGACCTCGTGGACCACGACGGCGATGTGCACACGATCTGCGGGGTCGAGATCTTCGAGGTACGGAATGGACAGATCGTCGAGGTCTGGAATCCACCGGCCGGCGACGGATCGTGGGGGTGAGGTGAGCCTCGACTATGTGATTCACGGCGCGGGCGCCATCGGCAGCGTCATCGGCTCGCGACTCGCCCTGGCCGGGTGCAGCGTCGGTCTCGTGGCGCGCGGCGCCCACCTCGATGCGATCCGGACCCACGGTCTGACGCTCGAAGGACAGACGCAGGGACGCTTCGATCTTGCGGCCTCCGACACGGCTCACGACCTCGATGTGGGTCGAGCAACCCGGGTGATCCTCGCGATGAAGTCTGGCGACACTCCAGCGGCGATCGACGCCCACGCCGATCTCTACGCCGACCGTCCGATCCTGTGCGCCCAAAACGGCGTCAGCAACGAGCAGCTCCTCCACGGACGGTCCATGGACACCTACGGCTGCACCGTCATCATCGGCGCCGCGATCAGGGAGCCGGGGGTCGTGTGGCACAGCGGCGCCAAGAGCCTCACGATCGGTCGATGGCCGACGGGCACCGACGACGTGTGCCATTCGCTGGCGGCCGACCTCGAACGTGGAGGGCTACGGGCTCGACTCCACGACCATGTCGAAGCCAACAAGTGGGGCAAGCTCGTCCGCAACCTGGCCAACGCGTACCTGGCGCTCACCGACCTCCCCACCCAGGAGGCGAGCTGTCTCCCCCGCGATCGACACTTCGCCGCCGACGTTCAAGAGGAGGCAGCTGATGCGCTGGATGCTGCCGGCATCGCTGTGGAGTCGACGGGGAAGCGAAACCTGCGCGAACAGATCGACCACCTCAGGAGCGACGGCGTGTGGGAGCCGTTCGTTCGGGAAGATCCGACGATTCGGTCCTACCCGAGCACCTGGCAGGACCTCGCAGCGGGGCGCACCAATGTCGAAGTCGACCATTTCAACGGGGCCATCGTCCGGCTGGGCGCGGCCCACGACGTGCCGACACCGTTCAATCGAGTTCTGCGAGACGTCTGCGAGGACGCGGCAGCACGACGGCTGGGACCCGGCACCGAGACCACCGAATCTCTCCGCTTGGCAGCCAAGGCGTACTCAGGCTGATCAGGGACGGCGGAACACCTCGATCCGCTGATCGAGATCGATCACCTGAGCGGCGACCCTCGCGACGTCGCGGCGGGTGAGTTCGGCGGTACCGAAGTACTGCTGACGCAGCGTCGTTGAGTCATCACCGTGGACGGCGAACTCCAAGAGCTCGCTCTGCAGGGCGAAATTGTTGATGAAGTCGAGGTCCGACTGCACCACCCCGTGTGCCGATTCGAACTGTTCGTCGGTGGGACCGTCAGCCGCCAGATCGCCCAGCAGACTCAGGGCCAGCTCGTGCATTTCGTCCACGCGTTCGGGGTCGCCGCTGACGCTCAACACCAGTTCGACAACGGCGTCCGGCTCGTCGATCGCCTGGAGGAAGACCCGGCCACCCGAATACGAGGCACCCATCGCCTCACGTAGCTGCTCGACGAGGAGATCGTTGATGAGGTTCTCGAGGACCGGCAGCGCGTAGCCAGAGGTCTCGTCGAGCGAGATCTCTGTGGTCATCAGTAGATCGAAGCCCGCGCCCGAGTCGTTGGTTCCGGCGTCGACCTCACGGGTGACGATGCCAGCAGGTGGATCGGGCGAGCGATCCTCCCAGGTGTCCTCGGGTCCCGCTGGAAGCGAGCCGACATAGATGCGGGCCAACTCCTCCACCCGCGATGCGTCGACATCGCCCACGATCGCGATCACGAGATCGTCGACGCGTCCGAGCCGCTCCTCGTACATCGCCAGCGCGTCCTCGGCGGTGAAGTCCGCGAGCTCCGCGGGGGTGGCCAGCGGGCGCTGCCATGGATCGCCGTCGTAGCGGGCGTCGAGGAGCTCCACGAAACTGGCGAACTCGGGGTTGGTCTCGGCTGCCCGCGCCTGGCTCTCCGCCGCCTCGATCGCCTCGGCGAAGGGTCCCGGGTCGATACGGGGCTCGGTCACCAGCAGATGGAGCAGCTGGAACATCAGCTCGACATCGTCGGCGGACGCGCTGCCGAAGAAACCCTCGGAGATCTCGTCGATGTAGGGCGACACGTCCACGACCGTTCCGGCGAGCAACCGATCGAGGTCCACAGTGTCGAGATCCCCGACGCCGGAAAGGCTCACCGCGTGCGTCGCCACGCCGGCAAGAGGCCCGTCGCCTTCGGCGAGAAGTGACCATCCCCCACTCGATTCGGCCAACAGGTCGACGTGGCCCGATGCGATCTCCGAGGAGCGGAACAGCACACGAGCTCCGTTGGCAAAGCGCAGCTCGATCGCATCGAAGGCGTCGAGCCGGCGGCGCTCGACCTCTTCGACCGGGGATGGCGGCGGTGGCAGTGTTGAGTCGCCGTTGTTCTGGGCGGTCGCCGCGCCCGCGGATTCGGCCGCGGAGATGGCGTCGCTGAGCTCCTGTTCTGTGGGGAGCTCGGACGCATCGGACCCCACCACGATCACCAGAGCGGCGTTGTGGGCCATCATCTGGCCGAAGTGCTCGTTCATGACCGCAGCGTCGACCTCGCCGAGGAGCGCAGTCATCCTGGCGTGCGCATCTTCGACGGCTTCGACGGGGTGACCACCGAGGAAGTGCTCCACGAGATCCCCGGCGAACTCGTGGTCCTGACGAGTGTCCGCCGAGTCGAGCATCTGATCGACACCCGCCTGTAGCACTTCGACGGACCGCTGGACCTCGGCCTCGGTGAATCCGTCGATCTCCATCGCGCGCAGCTCGGCCAAGACCGCGGTGAGACCTGCTGCCTCATCGTCAGCAACGAAGTTGAAGCCGAGAAAGCGCCGAGCTCGTGTGTAGTCAAAGGTGCTCACCGAGGGTCGCACGATCGGCAGGGTGCCTCGGGCGGCGCCGTCGTCGAGTCGCTGACGCACCAACCCGGCAGCGACTTCATCGAGGAGCAGCAGCCGTTCGCCACCGACGGTGCCGTGGGGCCATGACGGAAGGGTGAAATCGAGCGACACGTATGGTTCGGGGCCGTCGGGGTGCACGATCACCTCGACGTGCGGTTCGCCGAGCTGATCGGCCTCGGGGGCCGTCCACACACCGGCGTCGCCTCGGCCCGCGTTGTCGGAGAAGCGGTCGACGATCTCGGACTCGAGTTGCGATGCCGGCAGGTCACCGACGGCGATGATCGCCATCAGCTCAGGCCGGTACCAGCGGTCATAGAAGTCGCGGATCTGGTCCGCGGTGGTGGCGATGATCGCGTCCTCAGACCCGATCGGCGCCCGATCGACGTACGACGAATCCGCCGTGTAGACCGCGTCGAAGCTCTCGAAGATCACTCCATCGACGCTCTCGGCACGCGAGCGGAACTCCTCGCGAACGACGCCCCGCTCCTCGATGGTGTCCCGCTCGGTGAGCAGTGCCCGTTCGGCCCACTCATCGAGGATGTCGAACGCTCCATCCACTGCGTCGGCGTCGGTACGAGGAACGCTCAGGATGTAGACGGTCTCGTCGTAGCTGGTGTAGGCGTTGAGATCGGCGCCGAATTCGCTGCCGAAACTCCGGAGCACATCGTTGAGCGTGTTTCGCGGGTAGGCCTCAGTGCCGTTGAACAGCATGTGCTCGGTGAAGTGGGCCAACCCGCTCAGCGGCTCGTCCTCCTGCACAGATCCTGCACGGACCACGAGGCGGAGCTGGAGCTGGCCACCCGGTGCGCCGTTGGATCGCACGTAGTAGGTCAACCCGTTGTCGAGGACTCCGGTGCGGATGTCGTCGTCACGCTCCAAGGGCGTCGTGTCGATCTCGAAGACATCTTCGTCGGCGTCCGCATCTTCGTCGGCATCGGGCGCCGGATCTTCGGCCACTGATGTCGATGTCGGAGCCGAGGTCGGTGGCGGCGGATCGGACTCATCGCCCGAGCCCGAGCACGACGCGGCGAACAGGACCACCGTGAGCACGGCGAACCACCGGCGCCGCAAGAGAGAGTCGACCACTCTTGGTCAGTCGTCCATCACACCCAGGGAGTTGAGGCGTCGACTCGCTCCGAGCACCACGGCCCCTGCCGCGGCGAGGCCCACACCCACGAAGAACAGGTTGGTGGTACCGCCGGTCCGCGGCAGCTCCTCGCTGTCGACGTCACCGGTGGAAACCGGAGGTGCCGTCGTGGGGGCGGCCGTTGTGGGGGCGGCCGTTGTGGGAACGGTGGTCGTCGGCACGGTGGTGGCCGGAGCCGTTGTCGACGTGTCGAGCACCGACACGCTCGGCGCGGGCGTCACGGGGACGGTTGTCGGCGCGGCCGTTGTCGGCGGCGGCGTGACGCATTGGAACGTCACGGACGGGAACACGCTGTCGGCGCTCGGCGGAACACCGTGATGGACGAACGTCAACGAGCTCGCAGCCGCGAGATCGGCCACGCCCATGTCGTAGGTGGCCGAGGTCTGATCGGTGGGGAGATCGGGGGTGATCGGCGACGCGTAGCCGTTGTCCAGCACGAAGTTCCAGCGCTCGTTGGTCTGATCGCCCTGGAAGCCGGGCATGTGCGCTGGGTCGGTACTGGACATGACCAGCCGATAGGTGCCCGCCGGCAGGCTGATCGCGACAGGGCCAATCGAGGTGGGACCACGGGTCAACAGCTCGACCCCACCGGCGCCGACCGTCACGTCCGAACACGACGCGTCCTGCGCGCCTGCGGTTCCACCGTGAATCACGAGGCCCGCCGCCATGGAGATGGCGACCGCCCAACGAGCTGCCCGGGTCATCATCGTCTTCGCACCTCACCCTGCCTGAGGCCCGAGATTCGGGTCCCAGGCGCAGACTCTATCCGCGAAACCGCCCAACCGAAGTCAGTCACAGCAGCAGAGGGTGGCGGTGGATCACGCACCGAAGTCGACTGCGAACGTCGCTCCCCCGCCAGGCGTCTCGGACACCTCGATCGTCCAACCGTGCTGCTCGATGATCCACCCGACGAGGGCGAGACCCAGGCCATGGCCCGACGAACCCGGCCCACTCGCGAAGCGATCGAACATCGCGCCAGCGACCGTCGGGGCGATGCCTGGACCGCGATCACTGATCTCCAGGACACCTCCTCGAACGGTGATTGTCGCCGGTTGCTGCGGCGACGCATGCCCGTGGCGCACGGCGTTCTGGGCGAGGTTCGCCACGACCCGCTCGAGCAGCCGAGGATCGGCCTCGACGGTCACCTCATCCATATCGAGCTGGATGGACTCGCCATCCTCGAGGACGGCTTCGATCAGGAGGTCGAGGCGCACCGGTTCGCATTCGACTGCGAGCGCTCCAGCGTCCATGCGCGCCAGGGTGAGAAGGTCGTCGGTGAGATCACCTGCTGCGCCGGCCAACTCGGTGATGCGGCCGAGTGCACTGTTCGGATCCCCGTTTACCCCCGCGCCCCGCTCAGCGGTCGCCCGAATGGCAGCGATCGGAGTTCGCAACTCGTGAGCGGCGTCGGCGAGGAATCGCTCCTGACGTGCGACCGCGGCCCGCGCCGGGCGAATGGCCCGACCTGCCACCCACCACGCCGCGAGGGTGGCCGCCACGACCGTGATTGCGCCCGCCACGATGAGTCGCGATCGGAGGGCGCCGTGGGCATCGTCGACGGGACGTCGATCCACGGCGACGAGGCCGGCGCCTCGGACAACGACCCCGTCGCGCAGTGGCACCGTGCGCAAGAGATGGTCGGGTGCCCAGTCGACGACGATCGTTTCGGGCAGGCCAGACGAGATCGTGCCATCGAGCACCTCGAGGACCTCGCTCTCGACCACATCGAGACCGCGGCTGGTGCCGACGATCTCCGTCTCCGCGAGTGCGACACCGTCCGAACGCGCTCTCTCGAACACGTAGCGACGCTGGGCCTCCCTGACGAGTTCGACTGGCGGATCGGCGATCACGGCATCGATCAGGGCGCGGCGATCCGCGGCGTCGTAGTCGGCCTGCAGGTCCGTGCGTTGGCGAGCCGGGAGCGAGTTGACCACCTCCGCGAGACGAAGGGCGAGCTGCCGCCTCGGGAGTTCGCCGAAGTCGCGGACGTACCCGGCGAGACCGGGCAGCTCGTCGGCAGTCAGAGGTGTGCGCGACGCGAGAACCACCGCGGATCCCGGAACGTCGACGCCGTCGTCTGCGACGACGAGCTCGCCCTCGGCGAAACCCATCGCTTGGCTGACGGTCTCGGCCGCTCGGAGCAGGCTGGTCGCCAGCTGCTCGTCCCGTAGCCGACGGTCAGCAGCGACGATGAAGACGATGAGGATCACCACCACGACCGCGACGAGACCCGCGATCAGGGCGGTCAGGCGCCACCGAAGCCGACGAAATGGAGCGTTGGTCGGCGCTTGCGATTCGTTGGATCGCATTTGGGATCGCGGCAGGGAAGATCGCGGCACTGTCATCTCGTCACTGCGCCGGATCCTCCAGGACATAGCCCGCTTTCGGGACAGTCCTGATGGGCGTGGGCTTGCCGAGCTTGCGTCTCAGGCTCGCAATGTGAACATCGACGGTGTTGGACATCGGGTCGAAGTGCTCGTCCCAACAGTGTTCGACAAGATCGGCGCGCGAGACCACGGCACCCACTCGGCTGGCAAGCAGACCCAGGATGCTGCGTTCCTTCGCCGTGAGCGGAACGAGGACCCCTGCCCGACGCACCTCCGCACGCGCACGGTCGATCACGATGTCTGCGATCGACACGGTCGATGGGGCGGTGTCGCCGCTGCGCCTGCACAGCGCGGTAACCCTGGCCACGAGTTCGGCCATCGCGAAGGGCTTGACGAGGTAATCGTCGCCTCCGGCCTCGAATCCGTCGACTCGATCCGTGACCGCGTCGCGCGCTGTCAGGAACAGCACAGGGACGCGATCACCGCTCAGGCGGCGTTGCGACACCAGGTCGACCGCATCGCCGTCGGGAAGACCGCGGTCGAACACACAACAGTCGTACGCGTTGACGTCGAGGTTGAAGTCGGCGTCTGCGATGTTGCCGACGACGTCCACCGCAAAGCCCGTGGCGCGCAGCTCTCCCTCCACGGCGTCGCGGATGTCGGGATCGTCCTCGACCAGCAACACTCGCACGACGCCTCCCGTCGAGTTCTCCTGCGGCATATCCAGTGCACCAGTTCCCGTCGGTACGTGTGCCCCGTGCTTCAGCACCTCGTCGGGTCCGTCCATCTCTTGTGGTGTCAGCCGGCTGCATCCCGCTCTTGTCGCCTTCGGC
>CAZVUM010000034.1:14090-50130 GCA_964629575.1 uncultured Acidimicrobiales bacterium
TCCGTCCATCTCTTGTGGTGTCAGCCGGCTGCATCCCGCTCTTGTCGCCTTCGGCGACGGGCCGCTCGGGCCACGCCTCCGATGCGGTTGTCGCTGGCGCTCCTCCCTCCTCGCGCGGCTCTTCAGCGTTGGGTGGAGCGGCACACCGCCATCAGGCCCGCGAGCGACCTGTCGTCCAAGTCATCCACCGCCACCTGGTCGACGGATGGAAAGTCGTCGAGGGTCGGCCGCTCATCGTCGGCGGCGACGGTGTCGTCGACCGGCTGGTGGTCGATCACGACAGACTCGCGGTCGACGTCTCGCCGGCGATCGATGTCGAACCCGCCTGCCCGCTGCCGCTCCCTCACCTCGTCGAAGGCGACGTCGCACGTGATGGCCATCACGGCATCGCCGAGCACGACGTCGGTCTGCGAGGCCGCCGTGTCGATCCCGACCAGTCCTGCAACGGAGCCGATCACGACGACGAGTGCACCAGCTGCTTGCCGTTTCACACCAACACCTCCACGGGATCGTTTGCCTCGGCGATGACATCGGCCGGGACGCCGAGAACGCCTCCACAGACTCCTGCGATGTAGTCGCGGAAGTCGGTGGTGACCGGCAGGTTGCCCGCGCGGTCGAGAGAGCCGAGCTCAGGGGGCTCGCCGTAGTGGCCGCCAGCCACACTGGAGCCCAGGACGAACCCGATCGACGAGGTCCCGTGATCGGTTCCGCTGCCGTTGAATGCGACCCGTCGCCCGAACTCGGTCCAGGTCATCACGACGACTCGATCCCTGTTGGTTCCGAGGCGGCCGTGGAACGCAGCGATGGCCTCGTCCAAGCCGAGCAGAAGTCCGGGGTGCGAGGCCAGCTGATTGGCGTGAGTGTCGAAGCCACCGTGACGCAGGTGGAACACGGCGGTCGGGAGCCCGGCGTTGATCGCATCCGCGACCAGCGCCAGATCCTGGGCGACCCCACGCTCGGCGCGTCCGGCGCCAGGCTGGTCGTCGTCGGGCCGGGCTGCATCGATTCGTTCGCCCACATCTCGCAAGACCGAGTGGGACTCGATCACCTCGCCTCCGAGTCCTGTGAGGCTGGCAGTGGCCAGGTGTTCGAGGCCGGCGACGACCCCCGGATTGCGTTCGACGAATTCGGCCGACCACGGGAGCGCGGCGCCCGAAGGCAGTGTGAACGGGCTCCAAGCATCGCCCTGAAGCGCGCGGCTGAAGGACCCGGCGCATACACCGGTGAGCGGGTCAGCGTCCACGCCGTACAGATGCTCCACCGCCCGACCGAGAAAGCCGCTCGTGAGCGAGGCGCCGAGCGAGCCGCTCTCCCAGACGTCACCTGCGGCGAAGTGGCTGAGGGAACCGTCCGGGACTCCGACCCCGTGCACGATGGCGAGCTCGGACGACCCCCACCGCTCGGCGAGATACGGCATCGAGGCGAGTGCGAAGTCGCTGTCGAGGGGACTCAGGGCCTCGACCGGCGCGATGCCGGCACCTCGAAGGGACTCATAGCGGCTGTCGCTGACCGGGACCACGGTGTTGAGCCCGTCGTTCCCACCGTCGAGGTGGATCACCACCAACACCGGACCGTCACCCGAAGGGGCGGGCACCGGCGGGTCGTCCTCGCCGGCGTCGACCGCGGGGTGTCCGACATCGGTCGAGGAGCCGTCTTCGGCGGGGGGCGCGGCAGCTGTCGTCGAGCCATCCATCGCCCGGCTGACGACGAAGGGCGCCGCAGTGGCACCCCCGGCAACCGCAGCGAGCTGCAGAAACCGTCGCCGCGACAGAGGGTTCTGTGACGTGGTCTTGGGAAGGTTCATGTCAGGGTCACCTCGGGTGAGGAGAAGATGAGTGCGAAGGCTGATGCGACCGACTCGGGACCTCGCCCGACCGTCGCCGCAGCGTCGGCCGCGGCGCGAATGGTGGCGTCGGACCACGACAACCGGCCGAAACGTCGAAGGATCGTCTCGGCGAGCTCGTCGGGTCCGAGAGAACGAAGCTCATCAGAGAGAGCCGTGTCGGATCCCCCGACGACCGCGCCGAGCTCGACGCCCACCATGAGACGACCGGCGGTCTTGTCTGTGGCCAGCCAGCCCTCGTTGTGGGGCCAACCCGCCACGTTGGGAGGCAGCCCGGGCATCTGCCCCAGCAGCCGCGACCACCCGATCAGCCGTCGGGCCGCCTGACGCTGCTGGGGAGGTGCATCCTGCACCGTGGTGCCCGTGAGATCAGGAACCTCGATCTCGAAATTTCTGAGGGTGCGCACGAAGCTCTCGACGGGCTGGGCAACGAGCCCCGTGCGCACCCCCTCGCTGTAGAACTCCTCACAGGTGAGAAGCGCCGTCAGCAGATCTCCGACATCGAGCCGTCGCGCGAACTCCGCGACCAGGTACTCGAGCGTTTCGGAACTCGGGTCGGTACCCGCGTACCGGAGCCACAGCCGCCGAACAACGTGGCGATGACAGGCGGGCAACGACACAATCGCTTCGATGACGTCGCGCCCGGTCAGATCGCCACTCGCACCGAGCACAGTCTTGTGTCCGTAGTCGTGCAGCTCGGGCTTGAGTTCGCTCCCGATCGGCCGCCGAGGAGCGTTGGCCGCAGAGCGCAACCCGTAGCCGGTGAACGCCCTGGCAGCTTCGCTCACATCGGTCTGTGAGTAGCCGCCATCGACGCCGAGTGAGAACAGCTCCATCAGCTCACGGGCGAAGTTCTCGTTGGGGCGCCCGACCACTGAGGTGTGCAGATCCAGCCAGATGTTCATCGCAGCGTCGTGAGACATCAGCTCGAGGAGATCGTCGAATCGACCGAGTCCATGTCGGCGAAGGGTCACCAGCTGATCGCGAAGAAGTGATGGGAAGCGGACCTTGGTCAGACCCGTGGCGAAATGGCCGTGCCAGAACCACGCCAGGCGCTCGATGCCCGGGGTCGGAGAGGTTGTGGCCAGCCGGTACCACCACGCGATGAAGTCCGGCGGGTCGTATGCCTCGAGACCCACGTCCCGAAAGGCATCGCCGGCAGGAGGGGCCGCATCGACGTCGAGAAGGCCGGCGATGGTCGCGTCGATCCCGGCCGCAGCACCCACGGCGATCTCGTCAGGTGTGCCGCCCCACCCTGCACGGCGAAGAAGGTGGGCGACGTTCTCTTCGGTGCTGTCCACATTCGTCTCGGCCATGTGAGCCAGGGTGCGCGACCGGTCCTGAAATCGTCGTGAAGCGCTCGAAGGGCCGATGGGTCAGGCTCGCGCGACTGGCCTCAGCTCCAGCGCACACGCAGGTGAGACGGCCCGTGCAGCGCGTTGTTGCGGCGCATCTGCCGTTCGAGAACCTCGAAAGAGCCGACTCGATCGAGGAGCGCCGTGAACACCGCCGCCATCTCCTCCTGCGCGAGCCCGGCACCGACGCAGCGGTGGACACCGAGGCCGAAGCTGAGATGGTCGACCGGGTTGCGTTCGATGTCGAAGCGAGCGGCGTCGGGGTAGTGGGCGTCGTCGCGATTCGCAGCCCCGAAGAGCACGGCGACGATGGAGCCCGCTGGGATCTCGACCCCGGCGATCTCGGCGTCGGTGACGGTGGTTCTCGCGAAACGCTGGACAGGGGGCTCCAACCGTAGGACCTCGCGGACGGCCGGAAGCACCAGTGAGTGGTCGGAGCGAAGCTTCTGCCACTGATCGGGATGGTCGGCGAACAGCGCTATGGCGCTGGCGATCCCGTTGACGGTCGTGTCCATCCCCGCCCAGAGGTACGCCAGCATCAGGCCGGGACACTGATCGTCGGTCAGCTCCCCCGTGTCGCCCGCTGCGTAGATCTCCGCTCCCCATCCCTCAGGCGTCAGAACGTCGGGGGTCAGCTCGTACTTGGTGGACCAGAACAACTCGGAGAACAGTGAGCGCGAGTCGAGCGACAGCTGGTTGTCGGGACCGAACGTGTTGAACGCCGCCGCGGCTCTCTCCACCAGCGACCCCCGGCAGTCGTCGGGGATCCCGACGAGATCGCTGACCACGTCCACGCTGTACGGGACGGCCAGCTGCTGCACCACCTCGAGCTCCCCGACCGCGGTCGCCTCTTCGACCAACGCCGCTGCTCGGTTCGCGAGCTCGGCACGGTGTCGCTTGACGGCCGGCGGGATCAGCTGCCGGTTGAGTACGCCGCGCAGGACGGTGTGTTCAGGCGGGTCCGACGTGAGAATCCCACCCGCGGCGTGGCTGTTCATCGTCGGGCTGAGCCCCACCCCTGCCGCGGAACTGAAGATCTCCCAGTTCTGGAGCACGGACTTCGTGGCGTCGTAGCCGACGACCGCGTAGACGCCGTGCTGCTCGAGCAAGACGACCGGCCCGAGATCGCGAAGCGACCGATAGCCGTCGTAGGGATCGACCAGTTGGTCGTCGGCCCAGGGGTCGAGGTCGCTCGTCGGGCACGGCATCGCCGGTGTCAGCTCGTCAGATCGCGCAGGCGCTGCTTGTCGATGCTGTGCTGCCAGTCGGCGAGGATCGCCCGAATGGCAGCGATGAGCGCGAGCGGCTGGTCCAGGGGGATGTGGTGGTGGGCTTGGGGGATCTCGACCATGGGTGCGTTGCGCCCCGTGAGCTCCTCCATGTACGCCTGGACCTCGGGTGTCACGAGGTCCGATAGCTCACCGTGCATGAGGGCGATGCGACACCTCGTACGGGTGAGGTAGTCGTTGGTGGTGTAGCGCTCGCGGGCGAACACCCGGGGATCGAACTTCCACGTCCAGCCGTCTGCCACCTCGCGCAATGAGTGCCGCGCGATGTGCTCGACGATCCACGGGTTGTCACAGGGCTGAGGTGGTTGGAGGTGGAAGTGCTCCAGCGCCGTTTCGAGGTCCGGGTAGGTCTTGGGGTTACGGAACATCCGACCGCGCTCGCCTTCCTCGGACTCGGGGTCGGCCTGGCGGACGGGTGCATCGAGGATGATGGCGCCGTCGAGTTCGTGCCCGAAGCGGGCGGCGACGGCGATGCCGACGTGTCCTCCCATCGAGTGCCCGATGACGATGGGGCGATCGAGCGCTCCGGCGTCGCGGGCAACCGCCATCACCTCGTCGGCCCACTGTTCCATCGAATACGAGTCCCGCCGCCCACTGTCGCCGTGACCGGAGAGATCGACGGCGACCACGAAGTACTGATGTGTGAGTTGGGGCGCGATGAAGCTCCACCAGTGGGCGTGGGCGGCGCCGCCATGGATCAGCACGAGTGCGGGGAGCTGGGGATCACCCCAGGACAGGTAGTGGATCGGGCAGCCGTCGACGTCGACCGATCTTGCCTGCGGTCGGCTCGCCAGCGCTCCGGTGAACCAGCTCGGAGGTCGCGTCATGCGGCGAATCTACCGGGCTGATCGAGGGTCACATCTTGACGTACTCGTACTCCACGGGCTGCCGATGGATCCCAGCCGCCGGCGCTGCCACCCACCCGGCCATCTTGCCCGGCTCGGTCACGCCCGCCATGAGGGAGGTCACGTGATCGCGTTCGGCATCGCTCGGGAGCCAGTCGTCGATGGACGCCTCCCACTCGGCGTCGGAGACCAGCCGGCCGTCTGGGCTGACGTGGTGGTCGCGGAACGTTCCGACGGCCCGATGAAAGCCGACGTGGGGCAGTCGGAGCTCCATGTCGATGCCCACTTCACGAAGCCCGCGATTCCATCGATCGAGGCCCTTCTGACAGTCCTCGGCGTAGTCGTCGCGGAGGGTCTCGTTGAGAGCAGCGAGCTGGGTGACCTCACGCTCTCCGATGCCGTCATCGCGGGCCTCGGGGACCATGCGGGTGACCGTCTTGAGCAGATGGTCGTCGTCGCGTTGCTCTTCCTGGAAGCGACCCTTCAGGCCCGCCGCGAAGTAGTTGGCCGCGTTGGTCGAAGTCTCGGCACCGAAGAGATCGAGGCTGACCGAGTAGTGGAAGTTGAGGTACCGCTGCAGAACGTCGAGGTTGATGCCGCCGAAGGGGTGGACATCGTCGGTGTCGTGTTCGTGCATGAGCTCAGCGGTCCGTTGCACAACCCGGCCGACGCCCGTCGCGCCCACGAACATGTGATGCGCCTCTTCCTTGATCATGAAGTCGCAGGTCCGTGACAGTGGATCGAACGCCGACTCGCGCAGCGACGCGAGCTGGAACTTGCCGTCGCGGTCGGTGAAGTAGGTGAACATGAAGAAGGACAGCCAGTCGGGCGTCTCCTCGTTGAAGGCCCCCAGAATGCGCGGGTTGTCTGCATCTCCGGAGTGGCGCTCCAACATCTCGTCGGCCTCGTCGCGGCCGTCGCGCCCGAAGTAGCGATGCAGCAGATACACCATCGCCCAGAGATGTCGGCCCTCCTCGACGTTGACCTGGAAGAGGTTCCGCATGTCGTACAGCGAGGGCGCCGTGAGGCTGAGATGGCGCTGCTGCTCGACTGACGCCGGCTCGGTGTCGCCCTGCACGACGAGGAGCCTGCGGAGGTCCGAGCGGTACTCGCCCGGCACTTCCTGCCACACCTCCTCGCCCTTGTGATCACCGAACGCGATCCGGCGATCCGGCTCTTGGTCGGCAAGAAAGATGCCCCACCGGTAGTCCGGCATCTCGACGTGATCGAAATGAGCCCACCCTTCACGTCCGACGTCGATGGCGGTCCGGAGGTACACGGGGTTCCGCTGAAAGGCAGACGGCCCGAGCTCCTCCCACCACTCGATGAACTTCGGTTGCCACTGCTCCAGCGCCCGCTGAAGACGGCGGTCCCCCGCCAGGTCGACGTTGTTGGGAATCTTGGCGTCGATGTCGACGGCGGTCACGTTCACACTCTCCGTTGGTCGAAGTCTGGCCGACTTCCCGTGCCAAAGCGCCGGAGCGCTCCGTCGGGGCCCACCGCGTTGGGTCGCTGAAAGATCCAGTTCTGCCACGCGGACAGCCGAGCGAAGATCTTCGTCTCCATCGTCTCCGGGCCGACGAAGCGGTAGTTGGCCTCCATGCCCGTGAGGGCATCGGGCGAGAACGAGCGGCGTTCCTCGAGCGTGAGGCGGACTTCGTCGCCCCAGTCGAGGTCGTCTGGCCAGGACGTCACGAGTCCCAGGGCACCGGCGTCTGCTGCGAGAAGGTCGTCACCGCGCCTGTCGAGCGCGGCCGCGAGCTCACCCTCGCGACCCCAGAACCTGCTCTGCATGCGGGTGAGTCCGTTCGACATCGGCAGGCCCGCTTCGTTCATCGCGCCGAGACGGATCACCACAGGCGGTGGCGGGTCCTCTGCATCCTCCCAGGTGCCGTCGAGCATGAACGTTCGGTCCGCCGCGAGCGCGAGCTCCGCCAGGAGGCCGACGAAGCAACTCCCCGGTTCGATGAGAGCGATCAATGAGCGAGCGGTCACGTCGAGCCGACGCAGGGTCCTGGCCCAGAGCAACCGCGTCTCGCGCACGAGCCAGTGGTCGGCGTGCTCGACCAGAACCGCTTCGGCGGCGGCCACCGTGTCGGCCGCGCCCTCGGTCCGCAGAACCCACGTACCCACCTCGAGCTCGTTGAAGCGCAAGTGCAGCATTGCGTCGTCGAGCTCCCTCGCCGCGCGGATGAGCCACGCCGACGCACCCTCCGATGCGAGCTCACCTGGCGTTCTCGGTTGTGCGTCGCTCGGTGCCGCAACACGGATGTGGGCCGTACCCAGCCCACGATCGATGTCGACGGCGACCGTGGAGTACTCCAGGCGGTCCCCGGTCACCGTTCGCTCGATCGGTGCGAGCTCGATACCGCCCTCGGCTCTGGGTCTGTGGGTAGCGCCAGCCCGGGCGGCAACCCGCTCCGAGACCAGCTCCGCGAACGCCGACGCCGGCGCTGTGTGATCGACGAGCCGCCACTCGAGAGCCGTCGCACCCCGAACTCCCTCGGCTTTCGTGGCGAAGGTATCCGCCAGGTCGCGTCGGACGTGTCGCTTGTCGACGAGCCGCGTCAACCCGCCGGTTCCGGGGAGCACGGCGAGCAGGGGAATCTCGGGCAACGACACAGCCGAAGACCGGTCGTCCACCAGGAGGATCTCATCGCAGGCGAGCGCCAGCTCGTAGCCACCGCCGGCAGCGGTTCCGTTCACCGCGGCGATCCAGGTCTGGCCGGAGTTGACCGACGCGTCCTCGATCCCATTGCGGGTCTCGTTGGTGAACTTGCAGAAGTTCACCTTGTGAGCGTGGCTGGCTCCCGAGAGCATCTGGATGTTGGCGCCGGCGCAGAAGAGCTTGTCGTAGCCGCCGGTGAGGACGACGACGGAGACCTCGGGATGTTCGAACCGGAGCCGCTCCACGATGTCGTGGAGCTCGATGTCGACACCGAGATCGTAGGAGTTGGTCTTGAGCTCGTAGTCGTCCCGCAACCCGGCGGTTGGGTCCACCGCCATGGTGACCGTTGCGCGAGGCGGTTCGATCTCGACGCGCCAATGGCGATAGGTGGCCGGATCGACCCGAACGTCGATCACCGGCTCCGCTGTCACCGGCTCCGCTGTCACCGGCTCCGCTGTCACCGGCTCCGCTGTCACGACTGCCTCACCCACCTCATTCTACATAGTTGTTGCGAATCGTCAAGGTGGTGTAGAATATCGACATGCCGCGGGCAGCCTCGCTCTCACCCCCCGACGAGCTGAGGGCTGGTGCCGGATCGAGTCGCGGTCTGCTCATGACGGTGCTGGGAGAGTTCGTCCTTCCTCAGGCCGGGGCGGCATGGACGCAGACGCTCATCGGAGCGCTCGACACGGTAGGGGTTCAGGAGAAGGCGGCCCGCCAAGCGATCTCCCGAACGAGTGCGCGCGGTTGGCTGTCCAGCGAGCGGGTCGGGCGACAAACGCGATGGCACCTCACCGACCGCGCCGTGGACCTGCTCACGAGCGGCGCGCAGCGCATCTACGGATTCGGCACCGGCAGCGAGCCGTGGGACCAACGGTGGTTGGTGGTGCTCGCCAGCATTCCCGAAATCGACCGCGACCGCCGCCATCGCATGAGTGTCGAGCTGACCTGGGCGGGCTTCGGCTCCCTGCGGAACGGAACATGGATCTCGCCGCGAGCAGACCGGGAGGCCGACGCGGCGCGCCTCCTCGAGTCTCTGAACGTCGACGCCACGTTGTTCCGCGCCGAGATCGGGAGCATCGGCCGCGGTGAGGACCTCGTGGCGGAGGCCTGGGACCTCCCGGCCCTTCGCAAGAGATACGACTCCCTTCTCGCAGACACCGCGAGGATCGCGACCACCCCCCGTGAAGAGACGATCGGGGACCTGACCCACCTGGTTCACGCCTGGCGCCAATTCCCTTTCGCCGACCCCGAGCTGCCCGGCGACCTCCTGCCCACCGACTGGCCCGCGAGAATTGCGGTCGATCGCTTCGCATCGTGCCGGGCCGCACTACGACCCTCTGCCCTGCGCTGGTGGCAGGAGGCCGAAGCCGAAGCCAGCGCAAACAGCTAGACACTCTGACCATGGTCGACATTGGCTGGATGGACGCGACGGCACAGGCGGCCCTCGTCCGCGATGGGCATGCCACTCCCACCGAACTGCTCGAGGTCGCCCTCGACCGTCTCGAGGTCGTGAACCCACAACTCAACGCGGTCATCCATCCGCTGGCCGATCGGGCGCGAGCCCAGGTCGCCGCCGGCCTGCTCCGCGGACCCTTCACCGGCGTGCCGATGGTGCTGAAGGATCTGATCCAGGAGCTCGCCGACGACCCGGAACCCCTGGGATCTCGACCGCACGCCGGGCGGGTCGAGCGGCGGCTCCGCAGCCTGCGTCGCGAGCGGCGTCGTTCCCATCGGTCATGCCAACGACGCTGGAGGCTCGATCCGCAACCCGGCAGCGCGCTGTGGACTCGTGGGCCTCAAACCCACCCGCGCCCGAATCCCGCTGGGACCGTTGTACGGCGACCTGTTCGGCGGTGTCGTCTGCGAGCACGTCGTCACGCGATCCGTGCGCGACACCGCGGGCGTCCTCGACGCAGTTCATGGACCCGAGGTTGGCGATCCATATGCAGCACCGCCGCCTGCCCGTCCCTACAGCGACGAGCTGAATGCGGACGTGTCCGCACTTCGGGTGGGAATCTGGACGGGAATCCCCGGTGGTCGGTCGAGCCTCACGGACGACGCTGTCGCCGCGGTGACCACGGCGGGCCACGCCCTCGAAGCCCTGGGGCACCACGTCGACGACTCCCATCCCGCCGCGCTCGACGGGCCGGAGGCGGGCGTCACCCTCGGACAGATCGTGATGGTGTCGACCGAGTGGGCGATCCGGCGGTGGGAGAGGTTCACCGGCATCCCCCTCGACGAGCAACAGCTCGAACCCATCACCCGGCGATACCTCGAGTTCTCCCGGTCTGTGACCGGAGCCGATCTGATGGACTTCATCGAGCAGGGCCACCTCGTCACACGCGCCGTCGACTCGTGGTTCGCGACCGACCATGACGTGCTGTGCATGGCGACCGTTGCCGAACCGGCCAACCGGCTCGGCGAGCTCCAAGCAGCGACCGACGATGACGTTCCCCGCGCGCTCAAGGCTCTACTGCCCTCGCTGTGGCTGGCCTGCTGGGCCAACCTGACCGGTCATCCCGCGATCTCGCTACCGCTGTACTGGACGGCCGACGGGCTCCCGATGGGCGTCCAGCTCGTCGCACGCCATGGGCGAGAAGATCACCTGATCCAACTGGCGGCCCAGCTGGAGGCAGCGCTTCCCTGGGCGGATCGCCACCCACCGTTCCACGCCGTGGGCTGACTTCGCCATCAGCTCGACGCCCCAACCTCTGTGCCATCGGATCCGAGCCTTTGCAGATAGGGTCAGCCGGTCGACGTGTACTGCAGCGGCCACGCCGCGAAGGAGCGACATGACGTCCGAGGACGCAGGACGAACCGGCGCCGATGACGACGCGTCGGGAGCCCGCGCCCTCGTGGTCGACGACGATCCAGATATCCGCGAGTCACTCGAGTGGCGACTGTCCACGATGGGTTTCGACACCACAAGCGTCGAAACCGGTGTGGCCGCTATCGCCGCAGTGCGCGACGACCGGGTCGACGCCGTCGTTCTCGACCTCCGGCTGCCCGACCTCGACGGCATCGAGGTCCTGCGCCGCATACGCGAGATGGACGGTGCCGCTGTCGTCCTCCTGCTGAGCGGCCAGTCGGACGAGATCGACCGCGTTCTGGCCCTCGAGCTCGGAGCCGATGCATTTCTGCAGAAGCCCTGCGGGCCGCGGGAGGTGGCTGCTGCGCTCAAGTCGCTCCTCCGCCGCAAGAGGCAGAGTCCCCCCGAGTCGGCTCGAACCCCGACCCTGGACCCCACATCACGAACCGCCACGCTCGAGGGGACGATCGTCGATCTGACCGAGAGCGAGTTCGCACTGCTCGAGCTCATGTCAGGCGAACCCGGCCGAGTGTGGGACCACGGCGAGATCCTCAACCACGTCTGGGGCCCAGCCGCAGACGAGAGGTCACCTTCGAGCGTCGCAGAGCTGGTGCGTCGCCTGCGTTTGAAGCTGGACCCCGCCGGCCCGGGACTCGTGGTGACGGTTCGCGGGCGCGGCTACTCGTTTCGCCTCCCCACATGATCTCGCCGCCGGCAGCTACCCGGCGCGCGAGCCCACGGCAACGACGAGCGCTGCGGCATCCACTGGCTTGGGAAGAAATCCCTCCCCGGGTGGCAGCACCGGGAGCTGCGCCGGGCCGAGCCCCGACATGAACACGAACGGGATGTCCATGCCCTGAGTGCGAACCGAATCGTAGAGCTCGGTCCCGGTGAGCCCGGGCATCACCACGTCCGAGACGACGACGTGGAATGGATCGGCCCGAAGCATTCGTTCGGCGGCCGCACCGTCGACCGCGAGGGCGACTTCACAGCCCACGCCGCTGAGCTGGTCGCCGACCCACCGCCGGACATCTTCGTCGTCGTCGACCACCAGGATCCGCCGCCCGCGAAGCTGGGCCGGGTCCACTGTCCCCGCTTCGGCCGGCATCGAGGGGGACGCCGCGGAGGAAGCAGACGAGGACGCAGCATCGGCCGGGAGGGTGACGCCGATGGTCGTGCCGCGGTTCGGCGCAGAGGTGATCTCCACGTCGCCGCCCGCCGCGGAAGCGATCAGCGAGACGGTGTAGAGCCCGAGGCCCGAACCCGCCGGCTTGGTGGTGAAGAAGGCCTCGGTCGCGCTGGTCCGCGTCTCGGCGTCCATCCCTCGGCCGTCGTCGATCACCTCGAGCAGGATGTCTCCCGCGCGCCGGCTCGCCCGGACGTGGACCGTCCCGGAACCATCGATTGCGTCAACGGCGTTGAGCACGAGATTCACGAGGATCTGGCGCACGCGATCCGGGGACATCGCGACCCTGAGATCTCGGACCTCGTTGTGAACCGTGATGCGCACGCCCGGCCGGTCGAGGAGCTCGAGGGTCGAGGCCTCCTCATCCAGCAGGGAAGCGATGTCCGACACCTCGCTTCCCCCTTCGGGTCGCACCAGCCGAAGCAGCGCGCCGAGACCATTCGCCGCGTCTCGCGCCTGGGCGGAGATTCGCCCCGCGAGGTGCTCGTGGTCCTCGCCGGGAGGGGTCTCGGCGATGCGCTCCGCGAGCGACATCACGGCGGTCATTCCGTTGCGGATGTCGTGCACCGTGCCTGCCCCCACGACACCCATGGTCTCGAGCCGCTGCGTCACGAGGAGCTGCTCCTCGAGCTCGGTCTGGGCAGCCTCATGAAGCTCGTTGATCGTCGTCTGCTCGACTCTGAGCTGGCGCAGCGTCTGGCGCACGAGCTCGACGGCGATCATCACAAGCAGCAGTGTGACCATCAGGATCGGAAGCTCGTAGAGCTCGTCCTGGCCGACATGGCCGTGATTCACGCCGTTTCCGACCCCGAACACAATCGCGCCGAAGCCGATTGCAGCGCGCACCGCGGTCGCACGCCACGGGTGCACGAACGCCATGATCACGAGAACCTGGAACGCACCGTGGAAGGCGAGGATCAGCTGGACGTCGGCGATCGTGAAGACGAGCGTCGCCGCCAGGGCAACGTCGAGGCCCACCTTGAGCCAGAAGCGACGTCGAGGAGAGTCGTCACGCCTGTCGTCCAGCCCGGCGAACAGCGTTCGGTCGAACGGCAGCCGCATATTCACAGTGTGTAGCAGATCTTCGCTCGAAATACCACGGAACGTGGGAACTGCGGCCAGATCGCCCCCGACTTCCAGCCCATTTCGGGAGAGAGTTCCCTTACCTCAAATTCATCTCAAAAGATTTTCAAAAGGTCCTGTCTATAAACAAGACAGTCGGTGACGCGATCCCAGCGTGCGGACCGAAATCACTGACCAAGCGCCCGTGGGCGCAGTGGATGAGGTACTGAACATGAGACGAAAAGCGCTCCTGCGTGGCATCAGGCAGGCACCAAGTCCCCGGCGGTCCTCGCGATCGTTTTCGATCCTTGCGTCGCTGCTGACGATCGGTTTGATCGCGGGGCTCTTCCCCGCTGTCCCGTTCAGCAGCGCCCAGGTGGGAGCCAACGGGCTGTTTCCGTGGCAGCTGGACGACGGACAACCAGCAGGGGCCGCGCCGATCGGCACCGGCTTTGTGCTGGACTTCGGCGATCTGAGCTTCATCCTCGATCAGATCAAGATCGCCGAGCAGCATGCTGCGACCTACAGCGCGCTCGATCCCTGCGGGACGCTGATCGGCACCGGTCCCAACCAGATCCCCGCAGGTGTGAACGCGGAGCTGCAGCCTCTCGGGCTCCGCACCATCAGCGGAGTCTGCAACAACCTGCTGCCGGGCCAGGAGACATTCGGCGCGGCCGATCAACCGTTCCCGCGCCTGGCGCCGGCATATTTCCGCGATGCCGAGCCCTCAACGCTCGCTCCCGCCGACGACCTCAATGGGCCGGCCTTCCCGAACCTCGGAGACCCGACCTCATACACCCAGGTCACCGGATGGGTCGAGGACAGCGAACCGCGCTTGATCTCCAACCTCATCGTCGACCAAACGATCAACAATCCCGCGGCCGTCGCCGCAGCAGGTGGGGCCGCGGTGCCAGGTGACATCGACGGCGACGGAACCGTCGGCAACCACTCGTTGGAGAACTGCCCAGGCGTCACTCCAGTGGAGCAGCGTCGCTGCGACACCTTCTACATCGAGCCTGTCGCACCTGACTTGGGGCTCTCGCCGCCCTACAGCCAGATGCTCAACCTCTTCGGGCAGTTCTTTGACCACGGCCTGGACATCACCACCAAGACCGGCGACCTCGTCTACATGCCACTGGGTACTGACGACCCGCTCTACGACCCCACGCCCGGCGCGCCCAACTTCATGCTGATGGCCCGAGCGACCAACGCCGCAGGTGAACCGGTCAACCTGACAACCCCCTACGTGGACCAACAGCAGACCTACGGCTCGACCCCTTCGCAGCACATCTTCCTGCGCGAGTACGCCCTCGACCTGTCGGGCAAGCCAGTCTCCACGGGGCAGATGAACGAGGGAGTCGCCGGCGGCATGTCGACCTGGGCCGACCTCAAGGCTCAGGCGGCGACCCTGCTCGGTATCCAACTCATCGACGAAGATGTCCTCGCGATCCCCATGATCGCCTCGGATCCCTACGGCCGGTTTGTTCCCGGCCCCAACGGCTACCCGCAGATCGTTCTGGACAACGGCACGCTGCTCGAGGGCGATCCGCTGGCAGTCGTGGATCCGGACGGTCCGGGGGGGCCGTTGCCGGCCGGACAGGGCATTCCTGTTCCCAAGGGTCTCGCACCCGGAGCCGGCAATGGCGTGATGACCGGCCACGCGTTCCTCTTTGACATCGCCCATCACGCGGTCCCGGGCGGTACCTGCGACCACGACAACGATGGTGGGGCTGTGACCCCTGAAATTCCGCGGTTCCCGGACCTCGATGTCGGTCCGGAGGGCCCGCTCGGCGACGACAACGATCCGTGCACATGGGACGACGAGATGCTCGGCGCCCACTTCATGGCAGGTGATGGTCGCGTCAACGAAAACATCGGACTCACCTCGGTGCACCACGTGTTCCACGCCGAGCACAACCGCCTGGTCCAGCACGTGAAGGACCAGGTGACCGCCCTCAACGGTGGGGTGCTCCTCCCCGAGTTCGAGCTTGCGCCCGGGATCTGGGACGGCGAGAGGCTGTTGCAGGCGGCTCGGTTCGTGACCGAGATGGAGTACCAGCACCTGGCGTTCGAGGAGTTCGCCAGGACGATTCAGCCGATGGTGAACGCGTTCGCGGGCTACGACCCCTCGATCGATGCGGCGATCAGCGCCGAGTTCGCCCACGCGGTGTACCGGTTCGGCCATTCGCTCCTGACCGAATCGATCGACCGTTACGACACGGTGACGGGCACCCCTGAGCACATGTTGCTCTTCGACGCCTTCCTCAACCCCCCGGCGTTTCTCATGGCCGGGACCAAGACCCCCGAGGAAGCCGCTGGAGGGATCATCGGTGGTGCGGTCGCCCAGCCAGGAAACGAGCTGGACGAGTTCGTCACCGACGCGCTGCGCAACGCCCTCGTGGGGCTTCCGCTCGACCTGGCGGCGATCAACATCGCCCGCGGTCGTGACGCGGGCATCCCACCGCTCAACCGGTTCCGCAGGGCGATCTTCACCCAGACCAACAACACTGCGATGGCTCCCTACACCAGCTGGATGGACTACTTCCTGGCGCTCAACACGCCCGAGTCCCTGGTCAACTTCATCGCGGCCTACGGGACTCACTCGTTCATCACCACCCACGACGACGGCAGCGGCGCCGGCTCTGTGTCGAGCCGGCGCGAGGCCGCAGACATCATCGTGAACCAGACGCTCCATCCGAGTCGCCCAGCTGACGCTGACGACTTCCTGTGGAGCACCGGTGCCTGGGCCAGCCTCCCGAGTGGGATCACCACCACTGGCCTCGACGACGTCGATCTGTGGATCGGTGGCCTTGCGGAGAAGGTCGAGCAGTTTGGCGGGCTCCTGGGGTCGACGCACAACTACGTGTTCGAGCTCCAGATGGAGAACCTCCAAGACGGCGACCGGTTCTACTACCTGCACCGGACCGCCGGCACCAACCTGTTGACCCTTCTGGAGGGCAACAGCTTCGCCGAGCTGATCGAGCGCAACACGACGCTGACGAAGCTGCCGGCCAACGTGTTCTCAGTACCGACCTACACATTCGACCTGGAGATCGTGAATCCTGGCGGCCCGGGTGTGCCACTCGTGGACAACCCGGCGACCGCGTACGACGAGACCACCCTCTTGATCAAGATGCCGGACGGCACGGTCCGCTATCCGGACAACGAGCCGGTGTCCTTCTTGGGTCGATCGATCGCCGACCGCATCCATGGCGGCCAGGACGACGACACCATCCGGGGCAACGACTCCGACGACATCCTCGAAGGCGACGCCGGCAACGACGCCATCATCGGAGGCGCCGGCAACGACATCATCACCGACCTCTTCGGTGATGACGACCTCAAGGGCGGCCCCGGTAACGACGTCATCAGCGGTGGCCCCGGCTTCGACCTGCTCCAGGGCGGTTCTGATCACGACCTGATCATCATGGGCGCTGACCCGGGTGAAGCCCTCTCGGGCTCAGGGAATGACCTGGTCATCGGCGGTGACTCTGCCGACGTCATCTTCGGCGACACCGGCGACGACTGGCTCGAGGGTGGCGGCCAGGCCGACCTGGTGCAGGGCGACCAGGGAGCACCATTCCTGAACAACCCCGTCGGAACCGATGGCCACGACGTGCTCGACGGCGGCGGCGGAAGCGATGACTACGACTCCGAGGGAGGTGACGACATTCTCAAGGCGGGCTTCGGCACCGAGAGGTTCGAAGGCAACTTCGGCTTCGACTGGGTAGTGCACAAGGGTTCGCCCGAGATCGCCGACCATGATCTGCTGAAAACCGGGCTGCTCCTGCCGGACGCGGCGGGCGTGATCGATCGATTCGATCTGGTCGAAGGCTTGTCGGGATGGGACGGTGATGACACCCTCCGAGGTGACCATCGTGGCATCAGCTTGTTCCTCGACTGCATCGTGGCGACCACATGTGGGCCGCTGTTGAACAACGAGCTCGACGCTGCTGGCATCGCCCGCATCTCCGGACTGGCGGACATCCTTCCGCCCGGTTCGACGATGTTCAACGCCGGGAACATCATTCTCGGCGGACGCGGCTCCGACCTCATGGAAGGGCGCGGAGCGAATGACATCATCGACGGCGACCGCTGGCTCAACGTCGTTCTCGATGCTCCTGATCCGCTCGGCGGACCCGGTGCACGCAAGGAAGCCGACACCCTGTCGGAGCTTCAGAACGACCTGCTCAACGGGCTGTACACGGCGGGCGACGTGAACATCGTTCGGCGCATCGAGCCGGGGGCTCCCGGCACCGACGTCGACGTTGCGGTCTTCTACGGGCCGATGGGTGACTACAACGTGACCCACGCGGGCGACCACTACATCGTGGACCACGCACGGGGCTGCGGCGATCCGTCGAGGCGAGACTTCTGTCAACAGCAACCCAACGGCAAGCGGGGCGTCGACGACGGCACTGACTCCGTGTTCAACGTCGAGACCCTCCGCTTCGCCGATCAGGACCTCGACATCTCCGTGCCTCCGGGCACCGGGACGCTCCGGGTGACAACGGCACCAGCCGTCCCTGCCCAGATCAGTCTCAACGGAATCCCAATGGACAGCTGGGGCCTGACCTGGCCCGAGGTGTTCGAGGGAACCCACATCCTGTGCTTCAGCGATGTCGAAGGCTGGATCGCTCCGGCGTGCCAGAACATCGTGGTGACCGCTGGGCTGACGACGACCATCACCGGCACGTACCTGCCTGCGGGGCAGCTGCGAGTCGAGACATCGCCGCCGGTTCCGGCAACCATCACCGTCGACGGCGAGCCGATGGACGACTGGGGCTTCTGGACCGACCTGCCCGAGGCCACGTACACGTTGTGCTTCGGCCCGGTCGCCGGCTACGACGCCCCGCCGTGCCAGGCCGTCGTCGTGGCCCAGGGAGCACCCCAGCACATCATCGGCGGCTACACGGTGAATCCCGCCGCGGTTGGACCGGTCGGCCAGGGCTTCCTGCGGGTGACCTCGACGCCGGCACTTCCGACCCAGATCTCGGTCGACGGGACGGTCAACAACCGCTGGGGCCTCGCATGGATGAAGCTGCCCCCAGGAACGCACGACGTGTGCTGGGGGGACGTCGAGGGATATACAACCCCCGCGTGCCAGATCGTGACCATCGTGGCCGGGCAGACGACGGTCGTGGATGGTTCGTTCACCCAGAACGGGTTCCTCCAGGTCAACACGTCAGTGCCGACAGCCTCGACCATCTCGGTCAACGGCGTGGCTCGCAACGCCTGGGGCATGTGGACGCACCTCATCCCCGGCACCTATGAGGTGTGCTTCACCGAGGTGAACCTCCACACACCGCCGTGTCAGATGGCGACGGTCAACCCGGGCGCCCTGACCATCGTCACCGGCGGGGGGTGGTAGGGCTCCACAGGTCTGACGAGCGAGAGCACGGATCTGGTCACCCGAGTCCACGCGGGAGACCAACCCGTCCTCCGGAACAGCACATGCCAGTTGCCCCTGTGCGGTGTGCTGTTCCGGAGGGCCATTGTCGACGAGGGGAGGGAGCCGGGCGGGGCTTCCTCCCCTTGTGCGCGTCCGGCCGGGCCTGGCATCTCGATGCCAGACCGCGGTTGGGTGCCCGCGGCGGGTTTCGAACCCGAACGCTCCGATTCGGGAGCCGAGGGGTTTAAGCCGACACAGTGCCGTCCGGCCAGCGCCGACAGGTCCTATATATGCTGGTCAGAGCGCTGCGCGTTCCGCCGCATGTCGCCGACTGCGGCCGGATGCGGCACCGTTCGCGACTATCTCGCGACTACCCAACCTCGCCGAGTGGTCTGACAACAATCCGCAGCCGAGTGTCCCGAAGGAGACCTCCATGCCCGAGCCCATGCGGGTTGAGGGGCGATACGGCGCATAATGCCGGTTGAGGGGTGGGTTGGAGCTGACGCGGTTCGTGGGTGATCTGGGCGCTTCGGCCGCCTCGTCACCCGGCTGCGATGGTGGGTTGGAGCGAAACGAGATCTGAGACCTCGCAGGTCGGAGTCGTGGTCGTCGACGCGGGCTTGCCCTTTCGGTTCACCCATGCGACCGGGATTCCAAGTTTCGCCGCCCCAGCGACATCGCTGGTCAACGAGTCACCGACATGCAGTGCATGTTCGGCAGACACGCCGGCGGAATCGAGCGCTGCTGTGAATAGCTCGGGGCGAGGCTTGTACGACCGGACATCCTCACTCGTGAGCACATCGTCGAAGATCAACTGATGGTGCTCGATGGCCTGCTCGATATCGCGGCGGTCGATGTTCGACACCACGACGACCGGGCGATCGATCGATGCCAGGAAGGCCAGCGCATCGGCGAAGATCGGTGGTCGTTCCCAGTAGTCGAACAACGGTCCGCTCAGCTCCTGTGCGTCGCAATCCGCTGAAAAATGTTCAAGTGTGCGCTCGAGGGATTCGAGCTCGATTTCTCGTTGTGTCCGCAAACCAATCCCGTGACTCTGCTCGAAGGCATCGGAGAAGACTCTCCACCAGAAGCGGCCAACTTCTCCCGGCGGTGGCGCTTCGGACTCAGATCGGCTGATCGTCTCGCAGATCTGGTCGATCACGACATCGTCTTCATGCACAACGGTTCCGTAGAAGTCGAGCAACACCACTTCGATCACCACAGCACGTTCGCAGCCACTGGGTCCTCGAGCAACCGAATATCGCCAACGGGGCCAGTCCCTCACAGCCCGCCCAGTACGGCACGTCCGCGCTCGGTTGCGTGCTCCTGAACGTGCGCCGGCTGGAATCTGGTAGCACTTGTGCTACACTTTGATACATGGATACCGTTGGTCTTCGTGAACTCCGTCAAGATGCATCCGAACTGATCCGACGTGTCGAGACTGGCGAGCAGATCGACATCACGGTCGCTGGGCGACTCGCTGCTCGCATTGTTCCGGTGACGCCGAAGCGTTGGCAGACCTGGGACGCCATTGCTGAACTGTTCCAAGGGCCACCCGACACGAGCTGGGAAAGCGACCAGGAACTCGTTGATCAATCGATCACGAGCCCCTGGGACGACGCGTGAAGGCGCTGCTCGACACCAGCGTGCTGATCGCGACAGACGTTCCCATTCTCGACGGCGAACTGGCCATCAGCTCCGCCTCAATCGCAGAGCTTCACTTCGGTGTCATGGTGACCGCTGACGACGCAACCCGAGCGCAACGCCTGAGAAGGCTGACAATGCTGCAACGGAGCTTCGATTCGCTGCCCATCGACGACCAGGTCGCCGCGAGCTACGGGCGACTCGCTGCTGCAGTGGTCCGTGTCGGACGCCAACCGCGCTCGCGCGTCTTCGACCTGTTGATTGCTGCAACAGCGCACGCTCACGATGCACGCGTATACACCCGCAACGCCGTAGACCTCGCGGGCCTCGATGACCTCATAGAGATCGTTACGGTCTGACGACATGGCTGGGGACGCCACACGTCGAAGCGCCACGGATCCACAAGCGTGCGACGTAGCCAGCACACCCGCTCGAGAGCAACGCCTGACAGGGCAACCTCGGCCCGCGGCGGGCACCCATATCGTTCGTGGTTGACGGTCATCGAGTCCGACCAGTACGCCACTCATGCGGGTCAACCACGCACACTCGAATCCGTCGCTGTCAGTCGGCCACGACGCCCGCAGAAAGATCCACCGCCCGCTCGCCCAAATGTTGCCGAAGCCTCGAAGCTTCCGAATGCGCCCACCCAGCGACCTCCAATCAGCGCTTGCGGGCGACAGGCAGCAGACCCCGCACAGCGTTCTCACTCCCATCTCCCGCAACCGAGGAAAACGTGGAGACACAACTGCAGGTCCTGCCGGACCTGCCTCGAGGGGAGGTGCCATCGGCGTCCAAGAACGCCGCGCTCCCCTGTCCGGGGAGCGACCGAGCTCTCGGCATCTCCCGCTCCACCGCCTACGAATGCATCCGCACCGGCGAGATCCCCTACCTGCGCTTCCGACGACGCATCGTGATCGCCGCCGCCGTGCTCGATCAGATGCTCTCTGTGCCCGCCTCCGAGGAAGCGTCGTCATAGTCCAGCAGCGACGCGACCGCATCGGCAGCCTCACGATCCAGCCACCCTCGCCCATACCGTTCGACGCTTCCCCTCACCGGCTCCCCTGACCATGTAGTCGCGTTCTCGCGACTATGTACGCGACTGTTCGACGTCTTGGTGGGTCGTGCGCAAGTGGGACGTCGGCAAAACACCTGGTCACAGTGCCCGGGGCGGGTTTCGAACCCGCACGATCCCTACGGGACCCGAGGGGTTTAAGCCCTCTGCGTCTGCCAGTTCCGCCACCCGGGCCACGTGGATCAGCCTAAGGGCCGGACCTGGACACGAAGCCAGGCCACGACCCGGTCGATCACGTCCTCGTGTCCCAACTCGTTGAAGATCTCGTGGCGCATGTCCGGCAACACGTGCCGCTCGACGCTGCCGAGCTCGGTCAGCGACTCCGTCGCTTCGGGCTTCACGAGCTCGTCGGCTCCGCCGTGGAGCACGAGAGTCGGAACGCCGAGGGTCGCCGCTCGCTCCCGGTGGAAGTCCATCCCGTCGAGCATCGCTTGGCCGAGCGCCGCGGTGACACCGGTCGGCACGAGGGGATCCTCGTGGTAGGCCCGACCCACCTCGGGATCCCGGGAGAGGATCGCCCCATCGATCTTTCCGCCGACCCGCAGGCGTGGTGCCACCCGAGCGAGAACGCCGGCGAGGCGCCGTTGCCAGCCCGGCACGCCGTTTGCCTCCAGAGCGGCACCACTGGTCACCAACAGGTCTGGTGCTGGCCGACCCGACACGCAATACGCGTGGGCGATCAGCCCGCCCATCGAGTGACCGAGGATCGCCAGCGGCACCCCATCCGCTGCATCCTCTGCGCGGATCTCGGCGACGTGATCCTCGACGTCGTCGAGAAACTCGGTGAAGTCACCGAGGTACGACCGCCGCCCCCACGTCCGCCCATGGCCCCGATGATCGTGGGCCCGAACGTCGATCCCGGCTGCTGCGAGGGCAGCGCCGACGTGCTCGTAGCGCCCACTGTGCTCGTTGAGGCCGTGGAGGAGAAGAACGCGGGCCCACGGCTCCTCGGCCCGCCATGAACGGCGCAGCTGCCAATCACCCGCGCGAGTGCGTCCCTCAGACACCGTGCTCATGGCCCACAGAGGCTACGCCCTCACGCCGCGTCCGCCACACCGATCTCGCCGTGCTGCTCGGCACGCCGCCACAATTCGTCCCGCACCTCGCCCGCAGCCGCGCCCGCCAGCCCGTTGGCGACCACAACGCCCTCGACCAGATCCCCGACCAACACGCCGAATGGGCGCCCCTTCGCCAGAACCGACACGACCACACCACCCGGTTTGCGAACGATCGTGCGCGACACACCCGGCAAACGCGGCGGCGATCGAAACGCCGGTACGACCAGACCGAGCTCCCGCGCCCCATCGGCGACGGCGCGCGCCGTGACGGCGAACCTCACGGACGGGGCGCTGGAGATCGAGGTGACCGACATCGCCTGCAACCATGACGAGAGGGTGGGACAGTTTTGTCGCCGCACTCGTCGCTCGCTGCGCTCGGCTCCTCTGCGGACTGTTGTTGGCCACGGCTTCGCTGCGGACTCCTACCTGCCGCAGCTTCGCTGCGGACTGCCATGGCACGCCCAGCGTCACCTCGAGCGCGTTCACCTGGTGGACAGGAGTGCCTCGGCACGAGTGATGACCGCGGTGGGTTCGCCCCATGTCTCCACGAGGATGTGGTCGGTTCCGGAGAGGAGCACCACCCTGTACTGGGTCGTTCCGACGCCACGGTCGGTCGGCCCACCGAAATCACCTGGACCATAGCGAGCGCTCCCCGCCGCACCCAGGGCAACCGCGGCGCCGTGATAGACGTCGAACTCGGCCGCAGCCGCCTCGGCCGAGGAGTAGCGGAGGACGAGGACGAACACCCCCTCAGAACCCTCCTGCCAGGCCGTTCCGGCCGCTTCGACGAATCCGAAATCCGTCAGATCAGCAGACGAGCCGACCATGCCCATCGACGCCAGCTGTGTCGCAGTGAAAGCACCGCTGAGATCGGCGAGAGGGATTGCGCCGAGCGGCGTTGGGGGCAGCCGGTTGGCCACCGGACCGCCGACCTGGGTCGTCGAAGGCACTGGTGTGTTGGAAGGCACTGGTGTGTTGGAAGGCACTGGTGTGTTGGAAGGCAGGGTGGTCGGCGGGGTCGTCGCTGGAGGAACGCTCGTTTCGGACGAGGCGGGCGGTGCCGCACCTTCTCGGAGGGGGATGTAGGTCGGATCGAACTCATCGGCCGCCAGCCCCCAGCGACGAAGCACCTCCGCCGTGCGGTCGAGCCCCTCGGGACCCGACGACGCGATCGCAGACCACGAGGCGGCTTCGGTCTGCTGGTGGTCGACGCGCCATCCCGAAGCGCCTTGAACGACAATGATGTCGAACGGAACGGGCCGCCCGAGAGCTTCGAGACCACGAAGAGCGCAGTCGCCGGCGGCCGGCTCAGCCACAGCACCCGGTGGTGCCGCGGTCACACATCCGCCGACGAGGGCGACTTCGACTGGCGACTCGCCGAACGACACCGCAGACAATCCGGTCACGGCGATGTGGAGCTCATCGGGTCGCGGTGTGTTGGAGACCTGCAGCTGCATGTCGGTCACCACGAACGAGCGATCGCCACCGCTCAGGCGGGCAAAGGTCTCGGGGTAGCTCAGCACGGACGCTCGGAGCTCGCGGGCGGTCAGCGCGGCGAGGCGCTGACCGTCACCAGCGAGAAGAGCCGCGACGTATGAGCGGGCGGCCTCCTCGGGCGACTGAGCTGGAGAGGGGGTAGCGGGCAGCGACGTCGTGTCGGTGACAAATGTCCGCGCCCTCGCGCGCAGGTACGACCCGGCGAGGTCCACGACGGGCCCATCCACAGTGTCGAGCACGACGATCGCAACCAATGGAACCTCGCCGACGCGCAGAATCTCGCCACCCTCGAGACGTGCAACCACCCACCGGTCGTCATCGAGGCGTTCGGCGACCAACTCACCGAGGTCGCCGTCTGGAGAGACCACGATGGCCCTAGCCGGTTGATCGGCGCGCAGCGCCCACAGAGCAGCGAGCGGCAGGACTCCGTCGTCGAGCGACGACGCGGCGAGCTCGGGGCTCGCAAGCACCTCTTCGACGGCCGCTGTCTGTGCGGCTCCGTGGGAGTCACTTCCCAACGCCGTCGCGCCAACGACCGCTATCCCCGTCGCGACGATCGCGAAGAGCAGAACGGATCGCCGCCGGACTCGGCGTTTGGGCAGGATGATGTCGTCGGTGACCGCCTCGGCGGCCGGTTGACCCGCGCCCCCGGAGTCGATCTCGAAGACGGCGGACGAATTCGCCATGAAGCTTCTGGTCGGCCGCAGCAGCTCCCGCCGTAGGACACAGGCCCGCTACCGTGGCCGCGGTGCCCGGCCCCGACACCCTCACGCCCAGCCAGGCGGAGACCCTCGAGCTCATCCGCCCACCCGCGGGCGAGCGGCCGACCTATCGCTCCACCCTTCGACTGGAGCTCCTCGATCGGATCGAACGCGAGCTGGTGGACGCAGCGGACTCGCTCGATGACCCCTTGTGGGTGAGCAAGCGCGCGCTCCAGGCCGTGCACGGTTGCGAGGCTCAACACGAGGCCGAGCAAGACCAGCCTTTCGACTACACGGCACCCACCGCTCGTGGCCAGGTCTTTCACAAAGCCGTCGAACTGTCCGTCCACCTGGGGAGCAAACGTCAACCACTCGAGCTGGTCGATGAAGCCGTCGCCAGCCTCATGGTGAAAGAGAACAAGCTCGCCGACTTCCTGCAGACGGCGGGAGAGGTGACCCGCGCAGAGTTGAGGAGCGAATGTGGGGCGCTCCTCACCACGTTCCTGGAGACCTTCCCTCCGCTGCGGACGGCGTGGCGACCCACCACGGAGTCCCCCCGTCGCGTGGGTCTGCTCGCCGACGACATCATGCTCCACGGGCGCCTCGATCTCACCCTCGGTGGACCGAGCGACACCACCGCGGGACGGGTGATCGTCGAGCTCAAGACCGGACGGCCAACGGTTCACCACCACGACGACCTGCGGTACTACGCCCTTCTCGAGACCCTCGTCACCGGGGTGCCCCCGCTCTTGCTCGCCACCTTCTACGTCGACGCTGGTCGAGTGCAGACCGAAACCGTTGACGAACAGCTGCTCGAGACGTCGACTCGACGAACCATCGCTGGGGTGAAACGGCTGGCCGAGCTACGGCGCGGGGATGGCGTTGCCCGGCGCGTGCCCGGTCCGCCGTGTCGTTGGTGTCCCATCGCCGACGACTGCGAACCCGGTGGCCGCTGGCTCGAGGAGCAAGACGAGGCCTCCGGCTGGTGAACACACGCCTCAGTCGCTCCGGGCCGATGTGAGCGTCCACAGCTCCTCGCGGCGGCGATCCCACTCCTCTGCGGTGATCGCATACCGCACGTGGTCCTCCCAGACACCGGCGATCTGCAGGTAGCCCTGGGCGATGCCCTCGTCGCGGATCTGGAGCTTCTCCACGACGCGCCGGGACGACGCGTTGCGCGGAATGATCGAGATCTGGAGCCGATGTAGACCCACCCGGTCGAACGCGTACCCGAAGACCGCCACGAGCCCCTCGGGCACGAAACCCCGTCCGGCGTGCCGCTCGTCGATCCAGTAGCCCACGTGCCCGCTCTGAAACGCTCCGCGAACCACGTTGTTGACGTTGATCTCGCCGCAGAACACACCTTGGGACCACAACGAGAACGCGAAGCCTGTCCCGAGCTGGCGCTCGCGGTCACGCGCATTGCACCGAGCCGAGAAGGCAGCTGGATCTCTGGAGGGATCGGGCGCGCCCGGTGTGGGGGCGGGCTCCCATTTTGTGAGCCAGTCGGCGCAACGGTGTCTGACTTCGCTCCACTGCGCGAAATCAGACGGGCGAAGGCCCCGTAGCACCAACCGGCTCGTGTGCAGCTCGGTCACAGCGCCGCAGACTACTCCGGCCCGGCCAGCAACTCTTCGGCGATCCCATCGAGGAGATCTCGCTCCCGGACGAGACACGAATCGTGATCCCAGTGGCGCATGATGGCGACGAGGACGCAGCATCCGCCGACGATCACATCGGCCCGTGCCTCGGCCAGGCCGGGGTTGTGGATGCGATCCTCGAGGGCCTCGGTCGCCAGGGTGCGAAAGACATCCTCGGCCGCCGCCCGTTCGAGAACGAAGCCGTCGATCAGCTCCGCGTCGTAGGTGGCCAGGCCGATCTCTACCGCGGCGACGGTGGTGATCGTTCCCGCGACCCCGACCAGCTGGGCCGCCGACTTCATCACCGGCAGCTCGCGATCGATGTCGTCGAGGTGCAGCTTCGCTACCGAGATCGCCGAGCTGAGCTCCTCTGGTGCAGGCGGATCGCGGTGAATGTAGGTCTCGGTGAACCGCACAGAGCCCATGTCGAGGGACCGGTATGCGTCGGGCTGGGTTCGGCCGAACGCCAGCTCCGTCGAGCCTCCGCCGATGTCGACCACCAGGTAGGGACCCCCGGAGGGGTCGAGGCCCGCGGTGGCCCCAGCAAAGCCGTATCGAGCCTCGTCGTCACCGGACAGCAGCCCCACGGGGTGGCCGAGTACTTCGGCCGCCGGACCGAGGAAGTCATCGCGGTTGCGAGCATCGCGCACCGCGCTCGTCGCAATGGCGCGCACGGTGTCGACGCCCTCATCTTCGATGATCGTTCGGTACTCACCCAGTGCCGTGAGGACACGTTCGATGCCTGCGTCGCTGAGCCGCCCCGAAGCGCTCACACCGCGACCGAGCCCGGTGATGCGCTGCTCCCGCCACCCGAGGCCGACACCGTCGGTCACCAGCAACCGTGTCGTGTTGGTTCCGCAGTCGACCACGGCGACCCGGCGACTCACGAGGTCCATCCGAGCTGCTCGATCACCCATTCGCCGACCGGATCGTCGCCACACGCCAGCTGGTGCGCGAGATGGGTGTGGAGGCACTTCACACCCGTTCGTGTACCACCTACTCCGCCGCTCGGGCGGGGACCGCCATGAGCCGGGTCGATCTCGGCGTCACGCGCCGCCGCATAGCGGGCGTGGGTCGCTTCGAGCCGGGCCGGATCCACCTCGGCCTCAGCACGTCGCACACCGCCCGCCCCCTCCAGTCGAGACACCGCGAGACACTCGTCGCGGCCGACCAACCAGTAGAGCGTCGGCATCGGCCGCCCGTCGAACTGCAAGGGGGCGTTGCGGATCACCACGGGTTCGCCCGCTTCGTTCACCACGGCGATGTCGAATCGTCCCGCAGCGGGACGACCCAAGAGCCGCTCGACATCGACGGTCTGCTCCTGGCTCGGCGGACCGACGGGCTCGACACGCTGATACCTCATCAGGGCTCGGAGACTAGCGGGACGATCCCTGGAATCGACAGGCCAGGGTGCCGATGGGAAGAGCGGTGAATACTCAGCCTGCGGCCCCTGTCGCGACCTCGAACACCAAGAAGTACCTCGGCGAAATCCTCGTCGATCACGGCGTGATCACCCAGGACCAGCTCGAGGAAGCCCTCCAGGAGCACACCACCACCAAGCGGCGGCTGGGTGAAGTGTTGCTCATGAAGGGCTGGCTCTTCCCTGCCGATCTGTATCGAGCGCTGGCCGAGCAGCAGGAGATCGACGTCGTCGATCTGGACTCCAACCCGCCAGACCCCCTCTTCGCCCGGAAAGTGCCCGAGAGCCTCGCCCGGCGGATCATGGCGATCCCGGTCGGAGAGATCGGCAACAACCTCAAAGTCGCGATGGCGGAGCCATTCGACGTGTTCGCCATCGACGACCTTCGGGCGGCGACGGGGCAGACGATCATCCCGGTTCTCGCCGAGCCGGATCAGCTCCAGAAGGTCATCAACACCGTCTACAACGCGACCAACGCCGCGTTCGCCGTCGCCGAGGCGATCAGCAGCGCCGGTGGCGAGAACGAGGGCGATCTCGCCGGCCTCACCGAGGTCACCGACGAGGGCCCGATCGTCAAGTTCATCGACCTGCTCTTGCGCCGCGGCGTGGCTGAGGGTTGCTCGGACATCCACGTCGAGGCGACCCCGGAGGGTCTTCGCATCCGATTCCGGGTCGACGGCGTGCTCCGACACGTCATGGACTCGCCCAAGTCCGTCCAGAGCGGCGTGATCAGCCGGCTGAAGATCATGGCCGAGATGGACATCGCGGAGAAGCGCGTCCCCCAGGACGGCCGCATCACCGTGAAGGTCGGCGACCGCAGTGTGGACCTTCGTGTCGTGACTGTTCCGACGGTGTGGGGCGAGAGCGTGGTGCTCAGGATCCTGGATCAGGGTTCCAACGAGCTGTCGATGGAACAGATCGGCATGCATCCCAAGGCGCTTCAGCGCTTCGAGTGGGCCTTCCGCAAACCGGCGGGCGGCATTCTCGTGACGGGCCCCACGGGCTCGGGCAAGTCGACGACCCTGTACTCGATCCTCGCGATGTTGAACGAGCCGGATCGGTCGATCGTGACGGTGGAGGACCCCGTCGAGTATCGACTCGACGGTCTCAAGCAGATGCAGATGAACGCCAAGGCGGGACTCACCTTTGCTTCGTCGCTACGTGCGATCCTGCGTGCCGACCCCGACGTGGTGCTCGTCGGCGAGATCCGCGATGTCGAGACCGCCTCCATTGCCTGCGAAGCGGCGATCACCGGTCACCTCGTTCTCTCCACCCTCCACACCAACGACGCGGCTTCGACGCCCCTTCGTCTCATCGAGATGGGTGTCGAGCCCTTCATGGTCACCGCGTCGATCTCGTGCGTCGTCGCTCAGAGGCTCGTCCGCCGCTTGTGCAAGCACTGCAGTCGCCCGACGACACCCACCGAGGAAGAACTCCAGGCCGCGGGATGGACCGACGAGTTGATGAAAGACGCGCCGTTCGCCGAAGCCAAATGGCAGGAAGCGGTGGGCTGCAACAAGTGCGGCAACAGCGGGTACAAGGGCCGGTTCGGCGTCCACGAGGTGCTGCTGATGTCGCCGGCGGTTCAGACGATGATCCTCAACCACGATTCCAACGTCACGATCAAGGAACACGCGATCAGCGAGGGCATGATCACCATGCGCCAGGACGGCCTGATCAAGGCCGCCTCGGGGATGACCACCCTCGTCGAACTCGCCCGCGCCGTCGCGTAGCCCCCGCTGCGCTGGTCCCCCGCTGCGCTGAGCCCGTTCCGGCCACGGAGGCCAAGCCGCGCTCGGTTCCGGGCGTCGCTCCACGCCATGTCGGTGCCTGACACCACAGTTGCTCAACTCCACGCCCTGCAGATCGGCGAGGGATCGCCGGGCCGGCCATGGCAATCCGCAGACGAGCGAAGCGAGGATTGCGGCGAGAAAGTGGCAATCCGCAGACGAGTGAGGCCCGTCAGGGCCGATCGAGGATTGCGGCGAGAATCAGCGCCGTCTGCGGCGCAGGATCAGCAGGACGAGCAGGACGAGCACCACCGGCGCCAGTCGCTTCGCGACGGGTGCGCCTGCGGTGTCGAGCAGGTCGACAGGTTCGGGCTCTGGCATTTCGATCCGGCGGGGACCCGAGTCGCTCGATGAGCTCGTCTCGGCCGGCGCGTCGGCGGCCGCTGGCTCAGAGGAGGCTTCGTCCTGGGCAGCCGGTTCGGCGGAACCGGCCTCGGCGAGCTTGCCCTCGAGGCAGTCGACGAATTGCCCGATCAGCTTCTCGGACACGTCGGCCATCACGCCACGCCCGAATTGGGCGACTTTGCCTGTCACCTTCAGCTCGGTCGTGATCTCGATGTGGGTGGCGTCGCCGTCGGCGGTCATCTGCGCGGTGACATCGGCTTCGGCATTTCCGGCGCCGCGGGTGTCGCGGCCCTTGGCCTTGAGAACGGCGGTGTGGTTGGCCTCATCGAGCTCGATGAAACTCGCCGTGCCCTTGTACTGGGCGGTGATGGGCCCCACCTTCACCTTGACCTGGCCCTTGTATTCGTCGCCGTCGATCTCGGTGAGCTGGGCACCCGGCATGCAGGGCGCGATGTACTCGACGTCGGTGAGCGTCGACCACGCCGTTTCCACCGGAACGCTCACGCGGAACTCGTTCTTCAGCTCCATCGTCGCAGGTCCTCCACAGTGTCGATGTCGTCAGGGAAGCCCTCGCAGGCTACCGGGCGAACGCACTCCGGCCGCACACGGAGAAGCACTCTCGCAGCCTCATCGCCGTCGATCGGGAGGAGCGGCCAGACCGACCGTTCGAGCAGCACCGGGTTGCGTTGGCGACCGTTGTACGTGGCGACGGCGATGGGACCGAGGCTCCCTGCCACGGCCGACCACGCGCTCGGGGGAACGAAGGGCTGGTCGCCGAGCCCCACCACAACCCGGTTGTGACCCCGGTCTCTCCCAGCGCGCACGCCGCGGTCGAGGCTGGTGGCTTGACCGCGTGCGAACAGCGGGTTGTGAACGAGGGCCACCTGCCCCATGAAGGGCGACAGCACATCGTGGAGGTCGACCGCGCCCGTGACGACGATCACTTCGTCGAGTGCGCCGGCGGTCGCTGCCTCGAGCACTGACTGGAGCGCGTGGACGACGAGTGGACGACCGTCGATCTCGGCCAACAGTTTGTGGGTGGGACCGTCGTAGCGCGACCCCTGGCCCGCTGCGAGGAGGATGGCAGCGGTGGTCATGCAGCGTCAGTAGGACCGGGGAAGGCCGAGCACCTTGCTCGACACGAAGTTGAGCACCATCTCCTGGCTCACCGGGGCGATTTTCATCAGCCGCGATTCTCGCCAGTAGCGCTCGACGTCGTACTCCTTGGCGTAGCCGAAGCCGCCGTGGGTCTGCATCGCTCGATCCGAACATTCGAACGCTGCTTCGCTCGCGAGGTACTTGGCGAGGTTGGCCTGCTCTCCGCAGTCGAGGCCGTTGTCGTAACGCCATGAGGCCTCACGGATCACGAGCTCGGCGGCCTTCAGCCGGGCGTGTGAGTCGGCGAGCGGGAAGGCCAGGCCCTGGTTCTGCCCGATCGGGCGTCCGAAGATGACCCGATCGTTGGCGTAGTCGACGGCCCGTTTGAGCGCGACCCGCCCGATTCCGAGCGCCTCACCCGAGATGAGGATCCGTTCGGGGTTGAGCCCGTCGAGGATGTAGCGGAACCCTTCGCCCTCCTCGCCTACTCGGCGGCTCACCGGCACCCGGAGCCCGTCGTAGCGGACCTCGCAGGACACGACGGCGTTGCGTCCGACCTTGGGGATCGGAGTGATGTCGACCGCCGGATCCTGGAGGTCGACGAGGAGGAGCGTCATGCCCTGCGTCGGTCCGTCGCATTCCTCCTTGGGGGTGGTGCGCACGAGCAGGAGGCAGACGTCGCAGTAGGGCGCCTTGGTGGTCCAGACCTTCGCCCCGTTGATGACGTATTCGTCGCCGTCTCGGGTGGCGCGGGTGCGGATCGAGGTGGTGTCTGTGCCGGCGTCGGGCTCGGTGACGCCGAAGGCGGCGTGGATCGAACCGTTGGCGACGCCGGGCAGGATCTCCTTGGCCAGTTCGGGCGAGCCGTATTTGCGGACGGGCTCCATGCCGAAGATCGACAGGTGCATGGCGGAGCAGCCGTTCATCGCAGCGCCGCTGGCCGCCACTTCTTCGAGCACGATCGACGCTTCGGTGATGCCCTGGCCGCCTCCTCCGAACTCTTCGGGGATGGCGATGCCGACCCAGCCGCCGTCGGCCATGGCCTGGTAGAAGTCCCACGGGAACTCGTGGGCTTCGTCCTTTTCGCGCCAGTAGGTGTCGGGGAATTGGGAGCAGACCCGGCGAACACCGTCGCGGATCGCTTCGTGATCTTCGTTGACCGTGAAGTCCATGGACCGGAAGCTACCCGCCCAGACCCTGCGCAGCGCAGGCAGCGAGGACCTAGTGAATGCGGCCTTCGCCGTCCGTGAGGCTCGGGGCGGTGCGGCCCGTTCGCTCTGCGATGATCTCCGAGACGATCGACACGGCGGTCTCTTCGGGGGTTCGGCCGCCGATGTCGAGGCCAATGGGGGCTTTGATGCGTGCGAGTTCGTCGTCGGTGACGCCTTCTTCGCGGAGGCGTTCGGTGCGCTTGTCGTGGGTCGTGCGCGATCCCATGGCGCCGAGGTAGCCCACGCGCGTCGGGAGTGAGCCGATGATCGCCGGAACGTCGAACTTGGCGTCGTGGGTGAGAACGCACACTGCGTCGCGTGGGCCGAGGTCGGCACCGATGCGGTCGAGCAGGCGGTTGGGCCAGTCGACGACCACCTCGTCGGCCATCGGGAAGCGCCGTTTCGTGGCGAAGACCTCGCGGGCGTCGCACACGGTGACCCGGTAGCCGAGGAGCTTGGCCTGTGCGGCAAGGGCCCGGGTGAAGTCGACGGCGCCGAAGATCACCATGTGGGGCCGTCGTGCGTGGCTTTCGACGAAGATGCTGAGGTCGTGTTGACGCGCTTCGCCTTCGCGTCCGTAGTGGCGGACTTCGCTGGTTCCGGCCTCGAGCATCCCGAGGGCGTCGCGGGCGACGACGCGGTCGAGCTCGTCGTGGCCGAGCGATCCGCGGGTTTCACCTGTGTCGAGCACCAGGATCTTGGCGCCGACGTCTGGCCCTTCGATCACGGTGGCCAGGGCGACCGGTTCCTCCGCCCGGATGGCGTCGCGATACCGCTCATAGATCGAGCTCACCAGTCGAGCTCCTCGATGAACAGGTGAATGGTGCCGCCGCACGTGAGACCGACGGCGAACGCCTCGTCGTCGCTGTACCCGAAGGTGGTGATGCCGGCGGGTCGGTCCCCGTCGAGCAGTTGGAGGGCTTCGCCCACGACGGCCCCTTCGACGCAGCCACCCGAAACCGAGCCGGCGACCTCGCCGTCCTGATTCACGGCCATGGCTGCACCGGGGTCGCGCGGTCCGCTTCCCTCGATGTCCACGACGCGAGCGACAGCGATCCGTTGGCCGGACTTCCGCCAGCGTTCGATGTCGTTCAGGATCTCGTCCACGGGTTGCTCCTTGTCCTGCTGTTGGTCCGATGCCGCCGGTCAGGCGGAGATGACTTCGGCCAGGCGTTCGAGCGAGTCGAACGAGTGACCTTCGATGAATTCGTCAACGTGCGGGAGGGCCGCGGCCATTCCACGGGCGAGCGGTGCGTACCCAGGAGTGTGCTTCAACGGGTTCACCCACACCAACCGATGTGTGACCCGGTGCAGTCGCTGCATCTGCTCGGCCAACAGCTCCGGCTGTCCGCGGTCCCACCCGTCAGACAGGATCACGACGACCGCTCCGCGAGCGTGGCCGCGCACGCCCCAGAGGTCGTTGAAGTCCCGCAGTGTCTCGCCCAGCCGAGTCCCGCCCGACCAGTCTTCGACGGAGTGGGCGGCTGATCGTAGGGCAGCGTCGGGATCGCGCGACGTGAGTTCCCGGGTAATGCGGGTCAGGCGGGTGCCGATGGTGAACGATTCCACGCGGGTTCGTCCGACCACCGCCGCGTGAGCGAACCGGACGAGAGCGCGGGCGTAGGGCTCCATCGAGCCGCTGACGTCGAGCAGGAGCACGAGGCGCCTGGGCCGTCGATCTGTGTCGCGCCATTCCCGGCGGATCGGCTCTCCTCCCGTGGCCAGGGCGCGGCGCACCGTTCGACCGAGATCGGGGCGGCGGGTCCTGGACCGGGTCGGCACGAGGCGTCGTGACGGCCGGGTGGTGGAGGTGAACCGCAGTGAGCTCATGAGATGGTGCAGCTCGGCCAGCTCGGCGTCGGTGCACTCGATGAAGTCCTTCTCCCTGAGCGTCTCGACCCCGCTGTAGCGGACCCGCAGAGTGGGCCCGTCGGCCTCGTCCCCCTCGGGATCGTCCGGTTCGTCGCCCTTCTCGTCAGGCGAATCGGTCGCGAGCGTGACGGTGACGGGCGGAGCCTCCACTTCGATTCCCACCGGCTGGCGGCCCTCCCAATACACCCGGAACGCCCGGGTGTATTGGTCGGTGTCCTCCGGGTCGCCGAGCAGGGTCGCCCGACCCGCCCAGTACACCGCGTCGCGATCGTCGATCCCGCAGTGGTGCAGCGCATGGACGAAGTTCATGACCCGGCTGACCGGGACGTTGACGCCGACGCCGCGCAGCACCCGTCCGAAGCCGACCGCGAGCTCCTCGGCATCGGTGACGACACCGTCTGCGTTCGAGGAGACCTGGGCTGACACGGCCTCAGGCGCTACCGATCGCAGACATGATCATGTCCATGCCGAACTCAGAGACCCGGTCCTGGTCTTCTCGATACTTGAGCACCGTGCCGAGCGTCGTGGCGATCGTGGTCTCGTCCAGCTCGGTGGTTCCGAGCTTTCCGAGTGCGGTCGCCCAGTCGATGGTTTCGGCGACGCCCGGTGGCTTGTAGAGCCCGAGATCGCGCATCGTGGCGACCGCCGCCGCGACCTGACGGGCCAGAGTGCCGTCGACGTCGTCGACCTTCAGCTTCACGATCTCCACCTCGCGTTCGATCCCCGGGTGGGCAACCCAGTGATACAGACAGCGCCGCTTGAGCGCGTCGTGGACGTCGCGGGTTCGGTTGCTCGTGATGATCACGAGGGGTGGGGTCTCGGCTCGAATGGTCCCGAGCTCGGGCACGCTGATCGCGTACTCGGACAGGATCTCGAGCAGGAAAGCCTCGAACTCGTCGTCGGCGCGATCGACTTCGTCGATCAGGAGAACCGGAAGCGCGTCGCCTTCATGGCCGATCGCCCGAAGCAGAGGTCGACGGATCAAGAAGCGTTCGGAATAGAGCTCGTCCTCGAGGGATGTCGCGTCCTGCGCGGACACTCCGACGGCCTCGGCCGTGCGCAGGTGGAGGAGCTGGCGGGTGTAGTCCCACTCGTAGAGCGCCTGGCTCGCATCGATGCCTTCGTAGCACTGGAGCCGAATCAGCTCGCCACCGGTCCAGCCTGCCAGCACCTTCGCCAGCTCGGTCTTGCCGACGCCCGCGTCGCCTTCGAGGAGGAGGGGTCGACGCATCGTGATGGCGAGAAAGACCGCCATCGCCAGGCCTTCGTCGGGAAGGTATCCGTGGTGCGAGAGGGCGTCTGCGACCGATTCGGGGGATTCGGGAACGCTGAACATGCGCCCATGAGGGTATTGCTTCCGCGGGCGGGTCACTGATTCGCGTACCGTGATGCCCGCTCGCTTCGGATCGACCGGCGGCACCTCGGGGAGGACTCATGGATCTCGGAATCAACGGACGGACGGCGGCGGTCGCCGCGGGTTCGGCGGGCCTCGGCCTCGGTGCGGCAAAGGCGCTCGCTGCCGACGGAGTTCGGGTCGCGATCTGCGGCCGCGACGAGGCGAAACTCGCCGCGGCAGCAGCTCAGATCGACGGCGATGTGGTGCAGATCGTCGCCGACGTCTCCAACCCCGACGGGGGTAGGGCCTTCGTGGAATCGGCGGTCGCCGAGCTGGGCGCCGTCGACATCCTCGTGACCAACGCCGGCGGCCCCCCGCCTGGAACATTCGCCAACACAGACCTGGACGCCTTCCGCGGCGCCGTCGAGATGAACTGCCTCGCGATGATCGAGATGTGCCGGACCGCCATTCCGCCCATGCAAGAGCGAGGGTGGGGACGCGTGTGCGCGATCACGTCGGTGGGTGTGAAGCAGCCGATCGAGTTCCTGCTCGCCAGCTCGGTGGCACGTGCCGGGCTGACGTCGTTCCTGAAGATCACCGCCCGCGAGATCGCGGCGTCGGGTGTCACCGTGAACTCGGCCCAGCCCGGCACCCACTGGACCGACCGCGTGTCCAAGATCATGCCCGACAAGGAGACCGCCGACGCCAGCAGCCTCACCGGCCAGACCGGCGATCCGGACGACTTCGGCGCGGCGGTGGCGTTCCTGTGCAGCGAGCAGGCGAAGTTCATCACCGGAACAGGGCTCCTCGTCGACGGCGGCCAGGCAACCGGCCTCCTCGACTGACCACCCCTTCTGCCAGCTCCCACGGTCACCAGGCTCACCACCCAAGCTGGCAGAACGGT
>CAZVUM010000035.1:0-33913 GCA_964629575.1 uncultured Acidimicrobiales bacterium
AGGTAGCCCGCCAAGTCGAGCGTGTAGACGACGTCGCCGGACGGATCCAGCAACACCGCGTCGACGGGCTCTGGATGATCCACCCGCGTGATGACTGCGGCCGTGGACACGTCGAGGATCTCCAACTGATCCGGTTGCTCTGCGGACGCGAAAGCCACCGTGTTCGCATCGACCGACGCAATGACCTTCGTGTCGAACAAGCCCGATCGGGTGAGAGGTGCCGAAGCATTCGAGGCGATCAGCGTGCCGTTCGACCCGAATACGAAGACGCCATCCGGTCCCATTGCCAGAATGCGATCATCGTCGAGCCACTCCACTTCGCTGAACTCCCTACCGGCTCCGAGGGTCCCCATGTAGGGGCCGGTGCGGATGAGTGCACGTTGCACGGCACCTAGCGTCTCGACTGCTGGGTCCCTCCTGTAGGCCTCGCTAGCCAGGAGCAAGGCGAGCTGCGGATTGTCGGTGACTCGGGCCACCCCCTCGGCTGCAAGGCGCTCGGTCACCGCCGCCGCGTGAGCCGCAGTTGCCTCGGCCTTGGCGGCGTCGGCCTCGCTTCGAGCGGTCGCCTCGGCGGTTGCGCGGTCGTCGGCGAGCGCAGCCTGCTCCTCGGCGGCCGCGGCGTGCTCTTTGGCTGAGGCGGCGTTCTCGAATGCGACCTCCCGCTGATCGCGCGCCTCGCCCCGCTGCTGGACCGCGACGACCCCGGCGATGAGCGCGATGACCGCAACAACCGCGGTGCCGAGTAGGAGACTGCGCAGTCGACGAACCCGCCGCCGTTCTGACGCCTCCTCTGCCGCCCTCACCACAATCGATGCCTCGAGGAACGACCCCTCGAGCGGCGTGAGGTCGGCGGTGTGCTCCGCGGCCCAGCCCTCAGCCTCCTCCAGCCGGCCGCCTCGGTACAGCTCTCCCGCCTCCCGGCTAGATGCCTCCCACGCTTCAGCGGAAGCTCCGAGATGGCGCAGGATCCGCAACCCGTCTCGGTCGTCGTCCAGCCATGACCGAAGACGGGGCCACTCGCGTATCAGTGCCTCGTGAGCCACCTCGACGGTCGGCTCCCTCGAGGACGGATCGCGGTCGAAGGTCAGCAGCCTGGCTGCCCCGTACCCGTCGATCACGTTCGCTGGAACGCCCGAGAGCTCCGAGCGCAAAGCCCGGCGCCGAGTGTCCTCGGTGCCCTCCCCGGGGGTGACCATCCGGGTGAACAGCCGCTGAACACCCGCTTGCTCGTCGGTTCCCAACTCATCGAACAGCTCATCGGCTCGGCTGGCGAGCGCACCCAGGATCCCGCCGATCGACCGGTAGGCCTCCATGGTCATGCGTCCACCGGAGCGACGTTCGTAGGTCTCGGTCAGGGCGTACTGCAGCAGCGGCAGTCCGGCTGCCTGCCCCGATGCGGCGGTGAGCAGCTCTGCGACGAGGGCCGGCTCGACCGTCACGCCGACCGAGCTGGCGGGCCGAGTGATCGCCTCATCCAGCTCCTCACCGGTCAAGGGCGTGACGGCGAGAGTGTTGGTCCGAACGATTTCGCTGATCGCTGGATGCTGCAGAGGGCGGTCGTAGAAATCGGCACGCAGCGTGCACACCACTCGCAGCCGTGAGCGCTCGTCAGCCACAGCCGATGCGACTGCGGCGAGAAACGTGTCGCGGCGTTCATGGGGCGTCTGGGTGAAAAGCTCTTCGAGCTGGTCAATCACCAGCACCAGCTCGGTCTCATCGTCGGGCAAGAGGGTCTTGACCGCCCGACCGAGGCCTCGCTCGTCAGCGGTCAGCTGCTCGAGTAGTGCTCCCGTCGGCTGCGTCGCAAGCCGCAGCAGCGCTGTTTCCAGCTCGTCCATTGGATGCGTGCCGGGAACGATCGAGGCCACGAGAGCGCCTCGCTCACGCAGACGAGGCAATACGCCCGCGCGCACCACCGACGACTTGCCCGAGCCCGAAGGCCCAGTCACGACGAGGAAGCGGGTCCCCTCGAGCCGCTCGACGATCTCAGTCGTGAGTGCACCGCGGCCGAAGAAGTCCGACGCGTCGGGTTCGCCGAACGCGGCAAGTCCCTTGTAGGGGTTGGCGGATTCGAGTTCGAGGCCCACCAGAGTGTGTGCTGCTTGGACACGTGGACGCGAGCTCACCCCCTCGTGTGCCTCGGTCGTTCCCGCGCCCGGTAGCTGATCGGTTGCTGCGGTGCGGAACGCAAGCACCAGCTCACCCATCGACTGGAAGCGCTGGTCGGCCGTTGGCGCGGTCGCCGTCTGAACCAAGAGGTCGATCGCTTCTGGTAGATCGAGACGGCTCGCCAGCAACGAGGGCACCCGCTCCCGCACCTTTCGCTCGAGCAACGCCTCCACCGAGTCGGAATCGGCGAACGGCGCCGCACCCGTCAATAGCTCGTACAGCATCACACCGAACCCGTAGACATCCGAAGCTGGCGTCGCTTCGCCATCGCGGACCTGCTCGGGAGACACGTACAACGGCGAACCGGCCGAGCGGAGGTCGGTAGCCTCACGCGATCCCACGTCGGTCGCAATGCCGAAGTCGGCGAGATAGCTGTTGCCTGCTTCGTCGAACAGTACGTTCGCCGGCTTGATGTCACGGTGAAGAACCGATGCCTCGTGCGCAACCGCCAGGGCGGGGCCGATCTCCTCGACGAGGCGAGCGACGTCGGTGAGGGCCCACGGGCCATCTCGCATCAGCCGCTGTTCGGCCGAGCCGCCTGCGAGGTAGCGCATTACCAAGTAGGCCCCCGATGGGTCGCGCCAGTAGTCGTAGAGCGGAACGATGTGGGGGTGTTCGAGCCGGGCGACCGTCTGTGCCTCGACCTCGAACCGTCGTACGAATTGGGGATCGTTCGCCAACTCGGGGCGCACCACCTTGATCGCCACCTCTCGGCCGACCGATGGCTGAGTCGCACGGTAGATGGCGCCGAACGCCCCCTCACCGATCAGTTCTCCCAACTGGTACGAGCCGAGGCGCCTGGTGGGAGCGGCGGCCGCCACCGTTGTGCCGGCCGCGATGCCCCGCTCCAGCTCCACCAGGTCCCTCGACGGCTCGAGCCCCACCTCCTCAGCCAGGCGAGCGCGGTAGACCTGAAACACCCGGAGGGCCTCGACCGAGTCGCCCGCCGCATAGTGCGCCTGCATCAACAGCCGATGCGGCCGCTCTCGAAGTGGGTGCTCAACGCAGATGGCCACAGCCTCTGCCACAGCAGTGCCGATGTCCCCGCCCTCGAGTCGCCAACCGACTCGATGCTCGTTGGCCTGAAGCCGCAGCTCGGACAGATGCGCACAGGTTGAGAGCGCCCACTCCTCGTCGCCAAACCCTCCGGCGACCTCGCCCTGCCAAAGGACCAGGGCTTCGCTGACTTCGGCGACGGCTGCGCCGTGGTCGCCGCGTTCAGCGAGCACACGGGCCCGATCGACTTGCGAAGTGAACTGACGGCTGTCGACGTCGACATCAGCGCCGAGCGCATAGCCATCACCGGCCCGCTCGATGGACAAGCCCCCACCTCGCAATCGAGAGATGTAGGCCTGGAGTGAGTTCCTCGGCTCCTCAGGCCGGTACGCATCGTCCGGCCACACCGCCTCCGTGAGGCGAGCCGTACCCACGCCACCAGCCTCGAGCAGCGCCAGCGCCGCGACCAGCCGCTGCGGTTGCGGGCCGCCGATCGCCACGAGCTGCCCATCGTCGCCCAGGACCTCGATCGGTCCCAACACTCGCACCTCTGGCACGTCACTCCTCCTGACCGACGATGAGAGGAACCTATTCAGACGTCTTGCAATCCGCCTGCAAAGTACTCTGGCCTGGGATTATCCGCCGTCGTCTGCGCTGACTCTGTGCGGCAGTCAGGGCCTCAACCCCCGGTGGTCAGGCAGCCGCTTGAGGCCTGAGGCATCCTGGGTCCGTGGCGCACGACCGGGCTGATGCGACCGAGACCGACGCGGCTCGGCGCGCCTCGGGTAGCCGGGGGATCAATCGCACTTCGCCTGCGCTCAACCATCGACCTCGGGCTGCCCCGTCGAAAGCGACCGCCTTGGTGTTCGGGCTGATCAGCGCGGCACTTCTGCTTGCAGCGTGCGGCGCCGACCGCGACGACTCGATCCGAACAGCCGAGCCACAGCCCAGCGAACTGGCGCCCTCGGGGTCCATCGCCACCGTCGAGGTACTGGTGTCCGGCCTGGCCGGGCCGCGCGGCGTCGCCGTAGGGCCAGACGGCTGGCTGTACATCGCCGATGCCCGCGCCGAGGCGATCGTTCGTGTCGATCCCGCAACCGGGTTGGCCGACGTCGTGGCGGAGAACGTCGCCGAGCCCGCCAACTCAGCCGGTGGAGCGGTCGATGTCGCGTTCCTCGATGGCGACCTCTACATCCTGGTGTCGCACGGGGTGGTGGAGGGAAGCGGCAGGGGCAACGCGATCTTCCGCATCGACGAGCGTGGACCGCCGACCCTCGTCGCCGACCTGGGCGCGTTCTCGCGGGCCAACCCGCCGGACTTCGAGGTGCAGGCGGCTTCCGGAGTGCAGTTCGCGGTGCAGCCGTACCGAGGTGGGTTCCTCGTGACCGATGGCCATCACAATCGGGTGCTCTTTGCGACCCTCGACGGAGAGGTCTCGGAGGTCGTAGCGCTTGGAAACGTGGTCCCGACCGGCCTCGCGGTGGCCGATGGCGAGGCCTTCGTCGTCCTGGCCGGCCCTCTGCCCCACTCTCCTGAAGACGGCAAGGTGCTCCGCCTCGACAGCGACATTGCGACCGTCGAACAGATCGCCGCCGGCGCACCGCTGCTGGTCGACGTGGAGCCGGGCCCCGGCGGGCAGCTCTACGTCCTGGCTCAGGGGGAGCACAGCGGTGTCAGCGAGGGCTCGCCCGCGATTCCCGACACGGGTCAGTTGCTCCGTGTCGGCGACGACGGGCGCCTTGTCGTCGTGGCGGGCGGACTCGATCGACCGACATCGATGGCGATCATCGCAAACACCGCCTACGTCGTCTCGCTCGCGGGCGAGGTGCTGGCCCTGAACGGTCTGTCCGACGAGCGATAGCGGGTCCGCGGGCTGCGGAACGAGGGTGACCCTTGCCCTCGCTTCCGAAATGACCGTACAATCGGTCAAACGGAGGAGCCCGAGGAGGCCGCCGGCGCGGCGTAGGGTCCACGCAGGGGCACAGGGGAGGCAGCGAGATGATCTTTGAGCAGCACTATCTGGAGTGTCTGAGCCAGGCGTCGTACTTCATCGGTGACGAGTCCTCGAAGCGGGCCGTCGTCGTCGACCCGCGCCGGGACATCCAGCCGTACCTCGACACCGCGGCTGAGCACGGCATGACGATCGAGCTGGTCTTGGAGACCCATTTCCACGCCGACTTCCTGTCCGGCCACCTCGAGTTGGCGGCGGCGACGGGTGCCGAGATCGGATACGGCTCGGCCGCCGAGACGGAGTTCGAGTCTCGAAAGCTGGCCGATGGCGACCGCATCGACCTCGGAGAGGTGCAGCTCGAGATCCGGCACACCCCCGGTCACACACCCGAGTCGATCAGCATCGTCGTCTACGAACACGCAGCCGACCAGGTTCCCTATGGCGTGCTGACCGGCGATTGCTTGTTCGTCGGCGACGTGGGGCGCCCCGATCTGTTGTCCAGCCGGGGGGTCACCAGCGAGGAGCTGGCGGCCGACCTCTTCGATTCTCTCCGCACCCAGTTGATGACCCTCCCGCACGAGACCCGCGTCTACCCGGCTCACGGTGCGGGCTCCGCCTGCGGCAAGAACCTCTCCTCGGACACGTGGTCGACGATCGGCGACCAGCTCGAGACCAACTACGCCCTCGCCGACATGAGTCAGGACGAGTTCATCACGGTGGTCACCGAGGGCCAGAGCGCACCCCCGGCGTACTTCAGCTTCGACGCCAACCTCAACCGGGAAGTGCGGCCGCTCCTCGACGAGGACGCGACACCCGAACCCCTCACCGTCGATGCGGTGGTGCAGATGCAGCGTCGAGGAGCGGTGGTGCTCGACACGCGTGATCCCGTCGAGTTCGCCCAGGGCCACCTGATCGGATCGATCAACATCGGTCTGGCGGGGCGCTACGCCGAGTTCGCAGGTGGTGTGATCCAACCGGGAGCCCCGATCGTGCTGGTGACCGATCCCGGCCTCGAGCGGGAGGCCAAGAACCGTCTCGCCCGCATCGGCTTCGACACGGTCGTGGGACACCTCGCCGAACCGCTCGGCTCTTTCGAAACGAGTCCAGACGACGTGGGACGCGGGTCGCGGGTGGATGTTGCCCAGCTGGAGGCGGCGATGGAGGACGTGCACGACCTGCAGGTCGTCGACGTCCGCCAGCCCGGGGAGACGGCAAACGGAGGCATCGCAGGCGCCATCGAGATTCCCCTCACCCTCCTGAACCAGCAGATCTCGCGGCTCGACGCATCCAAGCCGACGGTGGTCTATTGCGCAGGGGGGTTCCGCTCGTCGATCGCAGTGTCTCGCATGATGGCGGCCGGTTTCTCAGACGTGTCCGATCTGCTCGGCGGCTACGGCGCCTGGGAAGCAGCGCACGAACCGCAGAGCGCCGGCGCATGACCCGACTCGGGTTTCTTCTCGACAGCGACGGCTGTATCGGCTGTCACGCCTGCACTGTGGCGTGCAAGAGCGAGCACGACGTGCCGCTCGGCGTCAACCGCACCTGGGTGAAGTACATCGAGACCGGGTCGTTCCCCGACACGTCTCGCCATTTCTCCGTGATGCGGTGCAACCAGTGCGACGACGCGCCCTGCATGGACATCTGCCCCACCTCGGCTCTTTTCCGGGCGAAGAACGGGGTGGTCGACTTCGACGACGACTTCTGCATCGGCTGCAAGGGCTGCATGAACGCGTGCCCCTACGACGCCATCTACATCAACCCCGAGACCAACACCGCCAACAAGTGCAACTTCTGCAACCACCGGGTGGAGGTGGGGCTCGAACCGTCGTGCGTGGTCGTGTGCCCGACCCACGCGATCAAGGTGGTCGATTTCGACGATCCCGACAACGAGGCCCGGCGGATCATCGGCCGTGAGGACGTCGCTGTGCGGGCGCCCGAGCAGGGCACGAACCCCAAGGTGTACTACCGGGGTGCGAGCCAGGCCTCGCTCGATCCGCTCCGAACCTCGATCCGGCCTGACGGCATGATCTGGGCCGACACCACGCCCTCGCACCCGACCCCGCCGGTCGGCGACGACCGCGGGATCGTCGCCCGCACCACCTACACCACGGCACACCAGATGACGTGGAAAGAGAAGGTGTCCGGCTATCTGGTCACCAAGGCCATCGCCGCCGGGGTGATGCTCGTGGCGGCGCTCCTCGTGCTCCTCGGCCATGCCGAGGAACAGGCCGCCGTCGGCGTTGTGCCGCCCATCGTCGCCGGGGCCTTCCTCGCCGCGACCGGGGTGCTGCTCGTCGCCGACCTCAAGCAGCCGAAGCGCTTCCACTACATCCTCACCAAGGGGAATCGCTCGAGTTGGTTGGTCAAGGGCGCGTACGTGCTCGCCGGCTACGCAGCGGTGATGGCGCTGTGGTGGATCGGCGGCCTCGCCGATTCGGCCGCCATGTTGAAGGTGCTCGCGATCCCGGTCGCCCTCCTGGCAGCTGCGGCGGCGGGGTACACGGCGTTCCTGTTCGCCCAGTGCGAGGGGCGCGACCTGTGGCAGAGCGAGCTGCTCTTGCCGATGCTGCTCGCCCAGGCGGTCGCCGCTGGCGGTGCGACCTACCTGGTGATGGACCTCTTCATGGAGCTCCCTGAGACTGCGGCACTGCGCTGGGTGACCCTCGGCGGGCTCGCTGCGATGGCCGTTGTGCTCTTCGTCGAGCTGAGCGGACGTCACACCCGACACGTGGAGATGGCGCTCCACTCGATGACCCGCGGCGAACACATGGGCCGCTTCTGGGCCGGTGTCCTCCTCGGGATGCTCGCCCCAGCCGCCGTTCTGATCATCGCCCTCGCCACCGATGCGACGAGCGCGACGTCACCCGGCGTCGCTGGGATCGCGGTGATCGTGGGTATGTGGTTCTACGAAGACAGCTACGTCCGGGCCGGGCAATCGGTCCCGCTCTCCTAGGCCGGCCGGAGGAACTCACGTGACGCACTACAAGGATCCCAAGCCCAACGCCGGGCTCACCAACTTCCCGCCGCACGACCAGTGGCACGACTGGACCGAGCTCGACGCACAGGCGTGGCCGAAGAAGGTCGAGCGCAACTACACCCTTGTTCCCACCACGTGCTTCAACTGCGAGGCGGCGTGTGGACTGGTCGCCTACGTCGACCAGGAGAGCGGTGAGATCGCCAAGTTCGAAGGCAACCCCGAGCATCCCGCGAGCCGCGGCCGCAACTGCGCCAAGGGCCCTGCCACGCTCAACCAGGTGTACGACCCCGAGCGCGTTCTGTACCCGTTGCGTCGGGTGGGGGACAGGGGTGCGGGCAACTGGGAGCGGGTCTCCTGGGAGGAGGCGCTCGACGACATCGCCGGCCGGATCCGCACCGCGATCTCCGAGGACCGCCGCGACGAGGTGATGTACCACGTCGGCCGACCGGGCGAAGACGGCTACACCGAGCGCGTCCTCCAGGGCTGGGGCGTCGACGGGCACAACAGCCACACCAACATCTGCTCCTCGAATGCGCGGATCGGCTACCAGAGCTGGATGGGTCACGACCGGCCGTCGTCGGACTACGCCAACGCCGAGGTGATCTTCCTCATCTCGAGCCATCTCGAGGCCGGCCACTATTTCAATCCGCACGCCCAGCGGATCATCGAGGCCCAGCAGAAGGGCGCCACGGTCATCTGCGTCGACCCGCGTCTGTCCAACACCGGCTCGAAAGCCGACCACTGGCTTCCCGCGTGGCCCGGCACCGAACCCTTCCTGCTGCTGACGCTCGCCCGGCTGTTGCTGGAGAACGGGACCTGGGAGAAGGACTTCGTCCGTCGCTGGACCAACTGGGAGACCTACCTCCGCGAGACGCGGCCCGACCTGCCCGTCGAGTTCGAGTCCGTCGAGACAGCGATGCTCGATGAGTACGCCCCCTACACGCCCGAAGAAGCGGAGCGGGTGTGCGGCGTCACTGCCCGAGAGCTCCGCGAGATCGCCGAGATCATCGGCGCCCACCCCACCAAGTTCGCCTCGCACAACTGGCGGGCGGCCGGAGCGGGCAACCTCGGCGGCTGGCAGACCGCTCGTTGCCTCTTCTTCCTCAACGTCTTGACCGGATCGGTCGGCACGGTCGGCGGCACGAGCGGGAACGGCTGGAACAAGTTCAAGCCGCACGCACCCCTCAGCCACCAGACCATCGGTCACTGGAACGAGATGTCGTGGCCGAAGGAGTATCCGCTCAGCTACCACGAGATGTCGATCCTTCTGCCGCACTTCCTCAACGAGGGCCGCGGCAAGCTCGACGTGTACTTCTCGCGGGTCTACAACCCGATCTGGACCAACCCCGACGGCTTCTCCTGGATGGAGGCGCTCACCGATCCCGCGAAGGTCGCATGTCACGTGGCCCTCACCCCCACGTGGAGCGAGACGGCGTGGTTCGCTGACTACGTCCTCCCGATGGGCGTCGGCTCGGAACGACACGACGTCGCCAGCTTCGAGACCCATGCCGGGCGCTGGATCGGCTTCCGCCAGCCGGTGATGCGTCGTTACGCGGAGATCCAGGGCGAAGAGCTCGGACCCGACAGCCGTTCGCACGAGTTCAACCCCGGCGAGGTCTGGGAGGAGAACGAGTTCTGGCTCGACCTCTCCTGGCGCATCGACCCAGACGGCTCACTCGGTGTTCGTGAGCACTTCGCCTCCCGGCAGGATCCCGATGCGGTGATGCCGATCGATGAGTACTACGGGCTGATGTTCGAAGAAGAGGTGCCGGGACTCGCCGACGCCGCAGCCGAAGTAGGCCAGACGCCGCTCGAGTACATGCGGGATCGGGGTGCCTATGCAGTCCCCGGTGATCCGTACCTGCCCTATGAGAAGACGGTCGATGCGTCAGCGGTCGAGGGCGCGGCCAAAGACGACGAGGGCGTCTACCGGGTACCAGGCACCGCAGGCACCTTCGACGGGTCGGACGGCGCGTACAGCGACACCAAGCTCGCCCCGCTGGGTGACGGGTCGCCCGCCGTCGAGGTCGACGGTGAGCTGAAGGAGGGCTTCCCGACACCGTCGAAGAAGCTCGAGCTGTTCTCCGCCACCTTGAAGGACTGGGGCTGGCCGGAGTACGCCACCCCGACATGGATTCCCAGCCATGTCCACTGGGAAGACCTGGACATGGAGCCCGGTGCAGACGGCACAGGGGGCAACGAGCGCATCCTGTTGCCGACGTTCCGCATTCCCACTCTGATCCACACCCGTTCGGCAAACTCCAAGTGGCTCAACGAGATCAGCCATCGGCATCCGCTGTGGATCCATCCCTCCGATGCCGAGACGCTCGGGATCGAGGAGAACGGGCTGGTGCGGATCACCACGCGTATCGGTCATTTCGTGATCCAGGCCTGGCGAACCGACGGCATTCGGCCGGGCGTCGTCGCGGCCTCGCACCACATGGGTCGATGGCGCATCGAGGAGGACACGGCCCGCTCCTGGGGCGCAGGACGGGCGAAGATCACGTCCTCCCAGTCCGACGGCGGGACGGAGTGGTCGCTCAAGCGCACCCATGGCATGACCGCGTACGAGTCCGACGATCCAGACACCGGGCGAATCTGGTGGAACGACACCGGGGTTCACCAGAACCTCACCTTCGCCGTGCAGCCGGACCCCATCTCCGGCATGCAGTGCTGGCATCAGCGGGTTCGGGTGACCCCTGCCGAGACCGGCGACGAGTACGGCGACGTTGTGGTCGACACCGCCAAATCGCGCGAGGCCTACCTCGACTGGCTCTCCAAGACCCGGCCGGCGCCCGGGCCCCACGGCCTGCGCCGTCCCCTGTGGTACGCCCGTCCGCTCAAGCCGCACGTGAGCGCGTACCGGGCGTGACACGCCCCAGAACTTTCGAGAAGACACGAGAAGAGACAGAAGACACGAGAAGAGAGGTACGACGGTGTTCGACGTTCTGCCCGACAGGGTTCCGTGGTACGTGGTCGGTCCCGGCCTCGGATTGTTGATCGTGGGCTTGTTCGTGCTGGCCAATCAGCCGCTCGGCGCGAGCGGCGCCTACGTGCAGACCGCAGGACTCGTCCGCCGGCGCGAGAACGTGGCCGTGTGGCGCGTCTGGTACTTCGTCGGCATGTTCGCAGGGGGCCTCGTCGTCACCCACGTGCTGCGGAGCGGGGCGGGTGAGCTGCGATCGGGCTACGACTCGCTGCGCGCCGTGTTCCCCCTGTGGGCCGTCGTCCCGATGGTGTTCGGCGGAGCGACGCTCCTCGGCTACGGCGCCGGAATGGCCGGCGGGTGTACCTCCGGACATGGGCTCTGCGGGACATCGCAGCGATCGCCGGCCAGCGTCACGGTCACTGCGACGTTCATGGCCGTCGCGATCGCCACCACGTTCGTACTCCGGGTCGCGACCGGGGGTGATCTGTGATGTCGAGCAACGCTCGCCTCAACATGGTCGGCCTCCTGTTCGGCGCTGTCTTCGGCGGGTTGCTGACGGGGGCCAACCTCCACGAGTACGACACCATCCACTCGATGCTGCGGCTCGACGAACCGGACGTGTTCCTGCTCATGGCGTCTGCGATCGGGGTGTCGGCGCCTCTGCTCTGGCTGCTGGAGCGTCGCGGCGTGGTGACCCCGTTCGGCGGTCGGATGTCGCTGTCGCGGTCGAAGCCGCAGCGCCATCACGTTGTCGGCGGTGCTCTCTTCGGGCTCGGCTGGGCGATCGCTGGGACCTGCCCGGCTCCAGCGCTGATCATGGTGTCGAGCGGCGCGATGCTCGGACTCGTCGCCATCCCGGGGATCTTCCTCGGTCTGCACCTTCGGGAACGACAGACGCTGGCCACCCTCGCGACAGCCGCACACGTCGGTGACGGAGAGCATCGCGACACCGCTCCATCGGGGAGCTGAGAAGGCCGCCCTGGGCGGTCGACCTCAGTTGCGAGAGCGGGCGATCGCCTCGGAGATCTGATCGAGGCTCGGACGGTCGTCGGGGCCGTCGCTCCAGTGAGCCCACGACAGGCGTCCCGCAGGGTCGATCACAACGTCGCCGCCGAGCTGCCTCGTGTCCTCGGTGGGGCGTGAGAGGGCGCGGAGTCCACGCTCGCGCAGGATCTCGATGTAGCGCCGCGCCGCACGAATGCCCCACGAGCGTCGCCAGGTCGTTCGGCCGATGCCGTAGGCCCGGTACGCGGTGCGATCGGGGTCGCGCAGAACCGGGAAGGGGAGCCCGTATCGCGTGGTGTAGTCGTCGAGGAGATCGTCGGTCGTGAAGGTAACGACTGCGACAGAGGTGTCGCTCCCGAGGCGTTCGAGCCCGTCGCGCACGGCGACGACGTGTTCAGCGCACGGCAGTCAATGGATGTGTCGGTGAAACACGAGGAGGACGGGCCGGCCGATCTGATCGACCAGCCGCCACCGTCCTGCCCCCACGACTGGCAGGTTCGCCGCGGGCGCGGGTTGCCCGATTAGAGGTCGACGCGGCTCGTTCATGGTGCTGCCGTCGCGCCAGAGATCGAGCCGTGGATGGCGGAATGCATGACGGAACTCCCCGCTTGACCGTACCCAGCGATCGACCCCTGGACGCCGCCCTACCGCGGGTTTGCTGGTTAGTACGAATGTCCGTACAATATCTCCATGTCAGCTGTGAAGGCTCACGTCGGCGATCACTGGCTCAGCGCCTATGGGCGGTCCGACGCACGCCACGACCTCGCCGCGGGTCTCACCATCGGCGCCATGCTGGTGCCGCAGGCCATGGCCTACGCCCTTCTCGCCGGTCTGCCTCCCGAAGTCGGGCTGTACGCGGCGACGATCCCCCTCCTCGCCTACGCGATTCTCGGAACCTCACGTCAGCTGGCCGTCGGTCCGGTTGCCATCGTGTCGCTGCTGACCGCATCCGCCCTCGGCCCCCTCGTCGAGGAAGGAAGCGTCGGGTACGCATCAGCCGCAGCGCTCCTCGCTGTGATGGTCGGTGTCGTCCACCTCGCGATGGGCCTGGCACGTCTTGGCCGGATGGTCGACTTCTTGTCCCACTCGGTCCTCGTTGGCTTCACGGCAGCGGCGGCCATCATCATCGGCTTCACCCAGACGAAGCATCTGCTGGGAATCGATATCGAGCGCAAGGACCACTTCGCCGAAACCGTCCTCGAAGTCGGTCGCCATGTGGTCGATGCCCACGGACCAACCGTGGCCATCGGTCTGACCAGCGGCGCGCTGCTGATCACCCTCAAGCGCCTGGTCCCGCGTTTCCCGGCCGCCCTCCTCGTGGTCGGCGGCTCGATCGTCGCCGTCGAAGCCTTCGACCTCGAGTCGCGAGGTGTCCGGGTCGTCGGTGACATCCCCGACTCGCTGCCCGCCTTCGGGCTGCCCGATGTCGGCGGATCGCTCATCGCCGACCTCGCCGTTGCCGCCGTCGTCATCACGATGGTCGGCTTCATGGAATCGTTCGCTGTGGCCAAGGTGTACGCCAGACGGCATCGCTACGAGCTGAACGCCAACCGGGAGCTGATCGGCCTGGGGGCCGCCAACGTCACGTCGGGCCTGTTCGGTGGCTATCCGATCACCGGTGGGTTCTCCCGGACCGCGGTCAACGACGCGGCGGGAGCGCGCACGCCTCTGGCATCGATCGTCACCGCGATGATCGTCGTTGCGACGATCGTCTTGCTCACACCTCTTCTGTCCTCGCTCCCCAACGCTGCGTTGGGTGCGGTGATCATCACAGCGGTGGCCGGCCTGGTGGACGTGGCCGAGATGCGGCACATCGTGTCGGTGAAGCGCAGCGACGCGATCGGTCTGGGTGTCGCCTTCACGGCAACCCTCACGCTCGGGATCGAGATCGGCATCGCGGTCGCCATCGCGGCGTCGATCCTCGTCGTGTTCGCCCGCATGTCGACGCCCCACACAGCGGTTCTCGGGCGAGTCCGCGACACCACGACGTATCGCAACGTCGAACGGTTTGCCGACACCGTCACCTTCCCGGGGGTTCGGATCGTGAGGATCGACGCGGCCCTGTCGTTCGTGAACGCGGCCAGCGTCAGAGCCCGGCTGCTCGAGCAGAGCGCCGCGGTGGCGGACGAACCCCGCGCACTCATTCTCGATGCCTCTGGCATCAACGATCTCGATGCCACCGGAGTCGACATGCTCGCGGACCTGCTCGTCGATCTGGACGAGCTCGGAGTGCGGCTGCACGTCGCCGACCTCAAGGGACCAGTGCGCGACGTGCTGCGACGTTCGGGGGTCTGGGCCGCGCTCGACGGCCGACTCCATCCCACGACCCACGACGCCGTCCAGGTCGTCTGCGGCTCGCAACAACCGTTCGCCGACCCGCTTCGGGCAGGGATCGACGAAAGTCCGCCCCACATCACCCTCCCCAACGATTCTCCTCTCTCCGAAAGGACCCCCTCATGAAGCTGATCCAGTACTACCTCGATTGCCTGTCGCAGGCCTCGTATCTCATCGCCGACGAGACCACCGGGAGAGCGGTCGTGGTCGACCCTCGACGCGACGTCGCCGAGTACCGCGACGACGCCGCCGATCTGGGAGCGAACATCGAGCTCGTCATCGAGACGCACTTCCACGCCGACTTCCTGTCCGGTCACCTCGAACTCGCGGCCGCCACCGGCGCAGAGATCGGCTACTCATCCGTGGCCGAAACGGAGTTCGCCTCCCGACCCCTCGCGGATGGCGAGCAGATCTCGCTCGGCGAGGTGCAGCTCGAGATTCTGCACACTCCGGGCCACACGCCCGAATCGATCAGCGTCGTCGTGCGAGAGAGGCCTGGCGACGAGGTGCCGTACGCGGTGCTGACGGGCGACACCCTCTTCATCGGCGATGTCGGCCGGCCCGATCTACTCGCGTCCGTGGGGTTCTCCCGCGAACAGCTCGCGGAGCAGCTCTACGACAGCCTGCACGACAAGCTGCTCCGGCTTCCCGATTCCACCCTCGTGTACCCGGCGCACGGGGCCGGCTCCGCGTGTGGCAAGAACCTCTCGACGGAGACATCGTCGACGATGGGGGAGCAGCGCCGCACCAACCACGCACTGCTGGCTCCGGACCGCCGGTCGTTCGTCGATCTCGTGACCGAGGGGCAGCCGCCGGTGCCCGGATACTTCGCCTACGACGCAGGGCTCAACCGACAGAATCGCGCCCTTCTCGATGAGGAGCAGCCGCCAACGGCGCTGTCGTTCGCCGAACTCGAATCGTTGGTCGAAGGCGGCGCAGTCGTTGTCGACGGACGAAGCCCTGAGGAGTTCGCCCGCGGTCATTTCGTGGGTTCGATCAACATCGGGTTGGCCGGGCGCTACGCGGAGTTCGCAGGTTCAGTTGTTGCCGCCGACGTCGACATGGTGTTGGTCGTCGACGCCGGTCAGGAGACCGAGGCCAAGAATCGCCTCGCGCGGATCGGATTCGACCGGGTGGTCGGCTACCTCCGGAACCCGCAGCAGGCGATGGTCGCCCATCCCGAACGGGTCGCGCGCGCATCCCGGCTGACCGCCCTGGAGTTCGACGACCGCCGGTCGGTGGGTGTCGGTCTCCAGGTCGTCGACGTCCGCAACCCGGGGGAGGTCGCCCTGGGGTCGATCCCCGGTGCGACAGCGCTTCCGGCCGGGCAGCTGCCGTCGACTCTGGAGGGCCTCGACCCAACGGCGCCGACGGTTGTGTTCTGCGCGGGCGGTTACCGGTCCTCGGTGGCCGCGAGTGTTCTGCGGCGGGCCGGATTCGAGGATGTCTCCGACATCCTCGGTGGCTATGGAGCGTGGGTCGAAGTGACCCGCCAGACGAGCTGACTCAGCCCATTCCGTCGACGATGACCGCCCGGCCGTTGGAGGTGGCGCCGAGGCGGATGCCGACAACGGCCTGGTAGTCCTCGGACTCGTAGGCCGCGACCGCCGCTTCCTTGGAGGGGTACTCGATCACCACGGTCTGCGCTCCGGCGTCGCCTTCCTTCACCGTGGAGGCGCCGTCGAGGACGAGAAGCTTGCCGCCCCCTGCCATGATCGGCGCAGCGCCCTGCTGGTACTCCCGGTACTTGTCGGGGTCGGTGACGTCGTAGTTCGCAACGAGATAAGCGGCCATGGGCACGGTCTATCAGCTGCCCTGGTCTGGTTCACTCTTCGTCGGGCGCTGCGTCGACGTATACGGCGCGGCTGAAGCGGTCGACGCGGATCATTCTTCCCGTGAATTGGAGCCGCTCGCCCCGATCGACCCTCGTGCCGTCAGGTAGCCGAACGATCGCCTCGACCGCGGTGGACAACGCGCGGTTGGGGTCGAGACTTCCCAACGCGACCGTCGCCTTCACGCCTGGGCCACCGTCGAAGTCGGCGTCGAAGCGGGACGCGCGCTCACGGGTCACGGTTCCCTCCCACGTCACCTCGCGGCCGAGATGGTGGGTCTCGAAGCGCTCCATCACCTCGTAGCCCCTGCGCCCGCCGGCGAAGAGATCGTCCATCAGGTCGCGCCAGCCCATGCCTGGCTCGGGGCTGGCGGGCGGCTGCGGTGTCGGTGTCGAGGCCAGTCGGCGCAGACCGTCGACCTCGGTGTCGTCGGGCAGCCGGTCCGCGACCTTGGCGAGGATCGCCTCTGCATCCTCGTGCTGACCCGCCCCGACGAGCGCTTCCGCTTCGAGCATCTCGGTGAACACGTTGGGCGCCGCGTCGTTCATCTCGTGCAGCGCGGCGACTCCTGCCGCGAGGTCGCCGTCGACCCGTTGCTCGAGCGACCGATCGAGCTCCGCTGGATCCGCGAGGACGAGAGCTGTGTCGACCATTCGGCGAATGGTTGATCGGAGCGTCTGCTCTCGGCGGGTTCGCCCGTTGAGCGAGACCTCGATCGAGGAGTTGGTGATCACCGCCCCTCGCCACGCGCTCATCGTGGAGAGAATCGCTGCGCGACGGGTCGGCGTGAGGAATGAGGCGATCTGCTCCTCGTTGTCGGTGTCGACGATGATCTCGTCGTCGAAGGTCGGATCACCGACAGCTACATCGCGGCCGCCGGTGATGCGGCGGAAGAACGAGAGCGCCCCCTGCCGGCGGAAGGTGACGGGCGGCCCTGAAGGGGGATGGCTCGCCCGATAGCCGGTGTAGGTGGACTGACTCTTGCCGCCACCACGGGTGTACACCCACACGAGGACGTCGATTCCGTCGATCTCCCCGCTGAGCCGGTCGTTCCCGCCCCATCCCCGGGTCTCCAGTCGTAGGCCCAGATCGTCCCCCACGGCGGTCCACATCTTGCGGGTGGCCTTCACCTGCGCCTGGGCGATGACCAGCACCAGGCCGATGACGACGAACATGATCACCACGAATGGCATGGCGTGAGTATCGCAGTCCGCCCGGTGCGGCCGTGTCAGGGCGGCCACCCGGTCGCACCTCCGAGCAGGGCTACCGTGACGGCATGAGTGAGAGCGCCGAGTACCAGTCGATCGTCTACGAGGAGCCCGCCGAAGGTGTCGCCAGGGTGATGCTCAATCGTCCGGAGGCGGCCAATGCCCAGGACAAGACGATGCTCTACGAGCTCACGGCGGCCTTCGATCGCGCCTCCGCGGACGACGACGTCAAGGTGATCATCCTCGGCGCCAACGGCAAACATTTCTCGTCGGGTCACGATCTGCGCGACCGCTCCAGGTTCGACGACTTCGACACAGTCGGGCCCGTCGGCACGTTCAACAAACCTGGCGCCGAAGGATGGATGTCGGTGGAACAGGAGATCTACATGGGCTTCTGCAACCGCTGGCGCGACGTTCCCAAGCCCACGATCGCCCAGGTACAGGGCAAGGTGATCGCGGGCGGGCTCATGCTCGTGTGGCCGTGCGACCTCGTCGTCGCGAGCGAGGACGCCCAGTTTTCCGATCCCGTGGTCGCGTTCGGCGTGAACGGCATCGAATGGTTCGCTCACGCGTTCGAGATCGGCGCCCGCAGGGCCAAAGAGCTCCTGTTCACCGGCGAAGCGATGGGTGCCCACGAAGCGAAAGAGGTCGGGATGGTCAACCGGGTCGTGCCCCGGGACGAGCTCGAGTCGGCAACGCTCGCGCTGGCGACCAAGATCGCCTCGCGCCCGAGCATGGGTCTCAAGTTGGCCAAGATGTCGGTCAACCAGTCTGTCGATGCTATGGGTTTCCCCCAGGCGCTGCAGCAGGCGTTCGGGCTTCAACACGTGGGTCACGCCCACAACCAATGGGTGCACGGCATGCTCGTCGATCCCAGCGGCGCCGAGGTGATCAAGAACGACGCTCGCTCCTCTTGACCCCATGACGACCCAGGTCGAGCGCTCGTTCTGCAGGATCTGCCACGCGGCCTGTCCTGTCGAGGACCACATCAACGACGGTCGTGCCACGAGGGTCATTGGGGTGGACGAGGATCCGCTCCCTTCGGTCGAAGCGGTGGCTGACGATCTGCTGCTCGACCACTGACTACCTTTGGTCGGGCCGTCATCGGCCCGGGAGTGACACGTGGGGACAGGCACATCGGTCAAGGACGGTGCGGCGCACCTCGCTGCCCTCGATCGCGATCGTGAGGTCTATCTCGACGGCGAACGGATCGCGCGAGTGGCGCAGCACCCGGCCTTCGCCCGGTCCTGTCTCTCCACGGCGATGCTCTACGACTTCCAGGCCCATCCAGACAACCAGGAGCTGATGACCTTCGACGTCGGAAACGGTCGGAGCGCCAACCGCGCATGGCAGATGCCGACGTCCTACGACGAACTCGTCGCCAAGCGGGTGGCCATGACCGCCTGGGCCGAGCTGCACGCGGGGTTCATGGGCCGCTCGCCGGATCATCTCGCGTGCGCGGTCAGCGGACAGGTGATGGGCATCGAGGTTTTCGAGGCCCACGATCCGGCCCGCGCGGCCGCCTATCGGGACTACTACCACTGGGCCCGCAGCAACGACATCTTCCTCACCTACGTGATCATCAACCCGCCCGCGGACCGCTCCAAGCCCTGGGGCGAGCAGGCCAACGAACACATGACCACCCACGTCATCGACCAGGGGAGCGAGGGCGTGACGGTGCGCGGGGCCAAGATGCTCGGCACGAGTTCGATCATGGCCGAGGAGGTGTTCGTCGCCAATCTCCAGCCGCTGCAGCCCGGTGAAGAGGACCTCGCGATCTCCTTCGCCATTCCGCTCGACACACCGGGCGTCAAGGTGATCTCCCGAAAGAGCTTCGAGGCTCACGCGGTCAGCGCGTGGGACAACCCGCTGTCGCACCGTTTCGACGAGAACGACGCCATCATCCACTTCGAGGACGTGCTCGTGCCGTGGGAGCGGGTGTTCGTTCTCGGCGATACCGACATGTGCCGCCGTCAGTTCCACGAGACGCCGGGGCACGTGTACCAGAACTTCCAAGCCCAGGTACGGCTCGTCGTGAAGCTGCGCTTTCTGCTCGGAGTGGCCAGACGGCTCGCAGAGACGATCGGCACGATCAGCCTGCCGCCCGTGCAGTCCCAGCTCGGGCGCATGGCTGCGGAGATCGCGACTGTGGAGAGTCAGCTGTGGGGAATGGAAGCGGCCGGTTCGCAGGAGGGGGACCATTGGATCCCCAACCGGCACTTTCTCTATGCGGCGCAGGTGTACAGCCAGGACCTGTACCCGCGCTTCATCAACCAGATCCGTGAGCTGGCCGGCGGGGGAATCATCATGCTCCCGAGCTCAGAGGCCGATCTCGCCAACCCCGACGTCGCCGCGGTACTCGAGAACATGCAGGTGTCCAGCCGGGACGAGGAGGGAGCGCACGACCGGATGACGTTCCTCAAACTGGCGTGGGATGCGGTCGGCTCGGAGTTCGCGAGCCGGCACGTGCAGTACGAGATGTTCTACGCGGGAGCGCAGTTCGTCACCCAGGGCCACAGCTTGCGGACATACGACTGGCAGCGGGCCGAGCGGCTGGTCGAATCGGTTATGGCCGACGGCGGAGCGGCCGACAGGGACACCGAGCGATGAGGGCCCCGCCGCGCATCGCTTCGACTCGTGAATCCCGTTCCAGATGCCGGGAACGACAGATGAAGGTGAACGTTTCGTGACCGTGTTGGAGTGTCGATTCTGCCAAACGAGCCTGAGGCGTTCATTCGTCGACCTCGGGTTCTCGCCACTGGCCAACTCCTATGTTCCGCCCGAGGGCCTCCACGAGACGGAAGCCTTCTATCCGCTGCATGTCTACGTCTGTGAGACGTGTCAGCTGGTGCAGCTCCCTGCAGTGCAGACCCCGGAGCACATCTTCAGCGACTACGCCTACTTCTCCTCCTACTCGGGCATGATCCTCGAGCAGGCCGAGGCCTACGTCGCGCAGATGGTCGACCGCTATGGCTTCGACGAGAGCCACAAGGTCGTCGAGGTCGCGAGCAACGACGGCTACCTGCTCCAGTACTTCACCCAGCGAGGTGTTCCCGTGCTCGGCGTCGAGCCGGCGGAGAACGTGGCCGCGCATGCCGAGCGCATCGGCATCCCGACCGTCGTGAAGTTCTTTGGCGAGGAAACGGCGAAGCAGCTCGCAGACGAGGATCACCACGCGGACCTCATCATCGCCAACAACGTGTTCGCCCACGTCCCCGACGTCAACGACTTCGTCGGCGGCATGAAGATCCTGCTCAAGCGGCAGGGAATGGTGACCGTCGAGGTGCCGCACCTGATGCAGCTGGTCGCGCACAACCAGTTCGACACGATCTACCACGAGCACTTCTCCTATTACTCGTTCCTCACGGCTCAGCGGATCTTCGCCGAGCACGGGCTCACGCTCTTCGACGTGGAGGAGATTCCGACCCACGGCGGGTCGCTGCGTCTCTACGCCCGCCACACCGACAACGAGGAGCTCGCAGTCACGGACCGCGTGGAGTCTCTCGTCGCACGCGAGATCGCGGCCGGCTACCGGGACATGGAGGTCTATGAGACCTTCGCCCGAACGGTCGCGGAGACCAAGCGCAACCTGTTGCGGTTCCTGATCGAAGCGAAGGAAGCGGGAAAGACTGTGGTCGGCTACGCCGCGCCCGCGAAGGCGAGCACGCTTCTCAACTACTGCGGTGTCCGCTCCGATCTCGTCGACTACATCGCCGACCACAGCCCCCACAAGCAGAACCACTACCTGCCCGGTGTGCACATCCCGATCGAGCACCCCGACCGCGTGGCCGAGACCCGCCCGGACTACCTACTGATCCTCGCTTGGAATCTGCGCGAGGAGATCATGGAGCAGATGTCCCACGTCCGTGACTGGGGTGGTCAGTTCGTGGTGCCGATCCCCGAGGTGAAGGTCTTCTCCTGACCGAGAAGCCCTCGCTTCGCTGACCCGCCCCATGACGTCGCCTCGCACTCCCGAACCTCGAGTGACATGACCCGCGTCCTGCTCACGGGCGCGACCGGGTTGATCGGGCGCCACTGCATCGAGCCGCTCCTGACCCGCGGGTTCGAGGTGCACTGCATCTCGTCGCGCGCCGAGTTGGAGGTCGGGGAGCTGGCGGGCGGCGTCCAGGTGAGGTGGCATCGGGCCGATCTCCTGAATCCCGGCGATGTCCAGGAGCTGGTTTCGGCGGTGCAGCCCTCGCACCTGTTGCACATGGCGTGGTACCTCGAACCGGGCACGTTCAACCATTCGATCGAAAACGTCCGCTGGCTTCAGGCGAGCCTCGGACTCGTCGACGCTTTCTTCCAGGGGGACGGAGAGCGAGCTGTTCTCGCGGGCGCGTGCGCCGAGTACGACTGGCGCTTCGGATTCTGCTCTGAGGCCGTCACGCCCCTCGCGCCCGCGACCGCCTACGGGCGCTGCAAGCATGCGCTGCATCTCGCATTCGAGTCGATGGCCTCCTCGACGGAGCTCAGCGGCGCCTGGGGCCGAGTGTTCTTCGTCTACGGGCCGCACGAGCATCGCAGCCGCCTGGTGTCGTCGCTGACCACAGCACTGCTGTCCGGATCGCCGGCGCGGTGTTCCCACGGCGAGCAGATTCGCGAGTACTTGCACGTCGCCGATGCCGGCGAGGTGACCGGCGCAGTGAACATCGCATCGGGTCGTCCCGTCCCGGTCGGACCTGTGATCGCCGGAATCGCCGACCGAACCGGAGGTGCCGACCTCATCGAGTGGGGCGCTGTCCCGACCCCGCCGGACGACACGCCGCTGATCGCGGGTGACGTTCGGCTTCTCAGCGACGAGGTGGGCTGGCGTCCACAGCACGATCTCGACACCGGACTCGACCAGACCGTTTCGTGGCGGAAACGCCACATGGCGACGGAGGAGCACCCATGAGCGCAGCGAAGGTAGCGATTCTCGGATCGGGCATGGCCGGCTGTGGCGCCGCTCACCAGCTCAGCGCCGAGGGCGTGGAGTCGGTGATGTTCGACAAGAACCCGTACCCCGGCGGGCACACCGCGTCACACCATCACGACGGTTTCGTGTTCGATGAGGGACCCCATATCTCCTTCACCCAGGACGAGCGCCTGCAGGAGATCTTCGCGGGCAACGTCGCGCAGAAGTTCGAAGTGCTGCATGCCCGCGTCAACAACTACTGGCAGGGCCACTGGATCAAGCACCCCGCCCAGGTCAACCTGTACGGCTTGCCCGAGGATCTGGTCGTCAACGTCCTCCGCGACTTCGTTGCCGCGCAGCACGCCGAGGAGGGCCCGATCAACAACTATGCCGATTGGCTCCTGGCGAGCTTTGGCAAGACGTTCGCCGAGACGTACCCCATGGAGTACGGGCTCAAGTACCACACGACGACCGCGAGCAACATGAGCACCGATTGGCTCGGGCCTCGCCTGTACCGACCCGAGCTCGAAGAGGTTCTGCGTGGCGCACTCAGTCCCAGCACACCCGACGTCCACTACGTGTCGCACTTCCGGTACCCGAGCCGCGGCGGCTTCGAGTCGTATCTCCACCCCTTCTTCGACGTGCCAGAGATGCATCTGGGGCACGAGCTCGTCTCACTCGACCCGACGGGACGGGTGCTCACCTTCGGCAACGGTGTTCGGCTCGACTACGACCACGTGATCTCGTCGATCCCCCTCCCCAAGCTGATCCCGATGATCGATGGTGTCCCCGACGAGGTCACCGAGGCCGCGTCGACCCTGGCGTGCACCACGTGCGTGCTCGTCAACGTCGGCATCGACCGCGACGATGTCTCCGAGTGCCACTGGACCTATTTCTACGACCGCGACTACTTCTTCACCCGGCTGAGCTTTCCGCACCTGCAGTCGCCCAACAACGTGCGGCCCGGAGCCAGCAGCATCCAGGCGGAGTGCTACTACTCCGACAAGTACCGGCCGCTGGATCGCACCGCCGAGGAATGCATCGAGCCGGTGATCGCCGACCTCCGTCGCTGCGGGCTGATTCGCGAGGACGACGAGATCCTCTACTCGGGGGCCAAGGTCATCCCATTCGCCAACATCATCTTCGACCTGGATCGAACCGATGCCCTCGCGACGGTCCACGGCTATCTTGACGACGTCGGAATCGCCTACTGCGGGCGCTACGGCGAGTGGGGATACCAGTGGACAGATGAGTCGTTCCTCAGCGGGGAGAATGCCGCGCAGAAGGTTCTCGCCGGCATCAAGAACCGCTGACGTCTGACGCCCAGAGGAGGCGCGATGCGCACGGCGGTCGAGAACATCGGCACGATCATCTCCGGTGAGTGGCGGACGCCGTTGGTCGATGCCGACACCGTGATCTGCGATGACGGGACGATCAACCGGGTGGGGCGGTCCCTGGATGTGGGTGGCTGCGACGTCGTGATCGACGCGGGTGGCGCCACGGTGATCCCGGGTCTCATCGATTCGCACGTACACATCGCGTTCGGCGACTACACGCCGCGCCAGAACACGATCGGCTACCTCGAGAGCTACCTGCACGGCGGAACCACGACGGTTCTGTCCGCAGCCGAGGTACACGTGCCGGGCCGCCCCAAAGATGTCGCCGGAGTGAAGGCGCTGGCCGCCGCTGCGCACAAGTGCTTCGAGAACTTCCGGCCCGGGGGGATGCGGGTGCACGCGGGGTCGCTGATCCTCGAACCGGGGCTCGCTCGACAGGACTTCGACGAGGTGCGGGCCGATGGGGTGTGGCTGACGAAGGCCGGCTTCGGAGCGGTCCAGGGCGCATCGGACTACATCGAACTGGTGGCGGTGGCCAAAGAGGCCGGCCTGATGACGACCCTGCACACCGGCGGCTGCTCCATCCCCGGAACGTTTCCGGTCACCGGTCAAGATGTTCTCGACATCGATCCGCACATCTCGTTTCACATCAACGGCGGGCCTGTCGCCATCGCGGACGAGTACTTCGAACCCATTGCCCGCGACACCGAGATCGGAATGCAGGTGTGCGCCGCCGGCAACCTCCGGACGGCGATTCTCGCCGGAGAGATGGCCAAGCGGCACGACGCCTTCGACCGGTTGCTCATCGGTACAGACACCCCGACCGGAAGCGGCATCATGCCGCTCGGCATGCTCTACACGATCACCCACATGGCGGCGGTCGGTGGGCTCGACGTGGTCGAACTGCTGTGTGCAGCGTCCGGCAACGTCGGCCGGATGTACGGCCTGAACAACGGGTTCGTCCGCGAAGGGTGCGATGCCGATCTGGTGATCATCGACGCACCTCTTGGAGGCACGAAAGGAACAGCGCTCGATGCGATGGCCAACGGTGACGTGTGTGCCATCGGTTCGGTGATCACCCAGGGCGAACCCAGATTCGTCGGGCGCAGCCGCAACACCCCGCCCACCACCCGCCCTGTCACCGTCGCCCACTCCACGGTCCTGCGGGAGTTCTAGCCCGGCTCACCTTCTCCGTTTTGGGCGCGCCAGCGCCCGCGATCCGAGCGCGCACGCGCCCGAAAGCAGCGTTGACGTGCGGTGGTGCGCCCAGAAAGCGGTCAGCCGAGGGCGCCGCTCGCCGCGACCTCGGCGACCTCGTCCTCGGTCATCTCCAACAGCTCGGTGAGAACCTCGAAGGTGTGCTCGCCCAGGCACGGTGCCGCCGAGCGGGGCCCGTGATCGAGGCCGCGAATCCGGTACTGGTGACCCGCATAGGGCACCTCTCCCACCTCACTGTGTTCGAGCCGTCGGTAGAAGCCGCGGTGACGGTACTGCGGATCGTGAGGTAGATCCGCGCTTCGTTGGACCTTCCCGGCGGGGACACCGTGGCGAGCCAGCGTGGCTTCAGCGTCCTCAGCCGTGCGTTGCCGAGTCCAGTCGCCGATGTGCCGGTCGAGCTCGTCTTGGCGACTCTCGCGACCGGCCACAGTGTCGAGTGCGACGTGAGAGGCCCACTCGGGGTCGCCGAGGGCTGCGCGCAGCCGCGCCCACCGGTCGTCGGTGTCGACGGTGATCGCGACCCACTCGTCGTCGCCCACCGACGGATAGACGCCCTGCGGGGCGACGCCGGCGTCCCGATTGCCGTTGCGGCTGGGTACTCGGCCTGTCTTTTGGTGGTCGAGGAGTTCGGGCGCGAGGAAGTGCAGCGCCATCTCGAGCTGCGCCGCTTCGATCGCGCAGCCCTCGCCGGTGCGTTCGCGTCGGTCGAGGGCCGCGAGGATCGTCGGGACCAGGAAGCGCGGGCCGATCGTGTCCGTATAGGCCATCCACGGACCGTCCGGACCGAGATCGGGCCAGCCGACCAGGTCGGTGAATCCGGCGATGGCGCCGGCGTGAAACCCGTATCCAGCGAGAGCGCTGCACGGCCCGCCTCCGCCGAGCAGGCTGGTCGTCACCACGATTGCTGCGGGGTTGGTCGCGTGGATCTGCTCGGGCCCCAGCCCCAGCTTGTCCATCGTGCCGGGTCGGAAGCTGTCGATCACCACGTCGGCCCACTGGGTGAGTCGCTTCGCCACCTCCACGCCGGTGTCGTTCGACAGGTCGAGACCGAGCGAGAGCTTGGATGCGTTGAAGCTCCCGAAGAAGTTGCTGCGGTTGATACCGAACTCGCCGTCCTTGAACGGTGCCTGGGCCCGCAGCGTGTCGAGGCGGCCCTCGTTCTCGACCCGAACCACCGTCGCCCCGTGATCCGCCAGGTGGCGGGCGGTGATGGGTCCCACCCCGATCCAACTGAAGTCGGCGACCTTGATGCCGTCGAGCGGGAGCGACGTTGCAGCCCGCTGGGTCGGCGCTCGGCGTCGGCGTCCTGGCCGAGCCCGCAGCGCTTCACCCGCACCGTCGAGGGAGGCTTCGCCGGCCGGGACCTCGAGACGCACGCCGTCGACGGTCAGGGGCGCTCCCGGCAGCCGGACTCCGTCGTCCGCCTGCCTCCAGTAGCCGCGTAGCCATAGGTGGTCGAAGTCGAGCAGGTCGGGGATGGTGTTGACCGGTGCGAAGGTGGAGCCGTACTCGAGTCCACGTATCAGCAGCTCATGGCGGGTGTAGCGGGCTCCGAGGTCGTCGATGGCCTTCGACAGATCGTCGTAGGTGATGTGCGAAGCCTCGCCAGACAGCATGCGGTGATCGAAAGTGGCCCAGTCCTCGTCAGCCCACGCGGCCGGTGCGATGCCCTCCTCGATGAGCCAGGGGACGATGGGTCCGATGGTGATGCCGGCGGGAGCCTGGCAGAACCACCCATCCGTCGCGAGGTGTCCCAGCGACATCTGGACAGCGAGCTGCACTGTCATACCTGCTCGCTGGAAGTCGAACCCCTGGACCTCGTGGGCCTCCATCGCGTTGAGCATCGTCCAGGTCATGGCGTTCTGGGCTGACACGTCGATCCACTGCGGACGGCCCGTGTTCTCCATGTGGCGCAGCGCGACGAGAGCAGCGCCGGCCGCCTCGACGCCAGCGTGACGCCAGACTTGCGGAACCGACGCTTTTACAGGTGCGCGCTCTCGGACACCCTGCAGGCTCATGGGTCCGCCGAGGGCAGCGATACTCAGCTCGGAGGAGGGTTGTTCGGCCCGCGGTCCGTCAGCGCCGAACGCCGTCACCAGGACGTGGACGAGTGTCGGGTTGGCGGCGGCGAGGTCGCTTTCGGCAATTCCGGCCGCGGCGATGGCACCTGGAGGCCCGCTGTCGAAGACGATGTCGGCCCCCGCCACCAGCTCGAGGAATGCGTCACGGTCCGACCCCGCCGCCAGATCGAGCGCGATCGAACGCTTGTCGGAGTTGTAGGCCTCCCACTGCGCTCCCCGCAACAGTCGGACCGAGTTGCCACCGGGCGGTTCGACCTTGATCACGTCGGCACCCAACCAACCGAGCAGCCATGGACCGGTTTCTCCGCGGTGATCTGTCAGATCGAGGACTCGCACGTCTGAGAGAAACATCGAGCGTCACCCCTCTCGCTGATGCCTCAAGCTAACCCGCTCAACCGCTACCAGCCGGGCCACAGACCGGCCGACGAGGGCTTCAGACCTCGAGGTCTGTCTCGGTCCGGTCCGGTGAATGGGCCAGCACCGCTGCGACGATTTCGTCAGGTGCTTCCCACGGAAGCATGTGCCCGAATCCCTGCAGCTGGATCAGCGGAGCGCCGGCCTCACGGGCGATCGTCTTGCTGTCCCGCATTGGGGTCACCAGATCGCGGGTGCCGCAGATCACGGTGAGGTCGGCGGTGATCGACGACAGCTCGGCCCGGACGTCGTACTCGGCCAGGCTCACCGCCGCAGCCAACTCGTCGGCTCGACTCAACTGCCCTCCCGCCTCGCCGAGAGCATCGACCATCGCCGGGCTCGGCGTTGCTCCGAAGGCCATCCGTCGCATCACCCGGCCGTGCTCTGGGTGGCGGCTCAGGATCTCGAAGAGGTCGCGTTGCAGGAACGACGTCGCGGCGCGGCGTGTGAGGTCGCTCGCGCTGGCGGTCGTCGAGACGAGGACCGCCGCTCGGATCCGGCGAAGCGCCGATCGGCGTGGACCGGTGAGCAGGCTGAGCGCGGCGATTCCCCCGAGTGAGTGTCCGACCACGACGACGTCGTCGAGATCCAACGCTTCGATCACGTCACCGAGGTCGGCACCGAGGCGTCCGGCGCTATACCCGTCGGTGCCCACGGTCGAGCCGGCATGGCCGCGCTGGTTGATTCCGACCACCCTCCAACCGGCTGCGATGAGATCCTGCGCGACGTGTCCCCAGTTGTGATGGTTCTGCGTGATCCCGTGGACGAAGACGGCCACCGGTCCCTCGCTCGGCCCGGCTGTCGTCACGTTCAAGACGGCGCCGTCGCTCGCCGGGACGACCAGGTCGTGGCCATCGGGGAAGCGCGGCAGCCGCCACCCGGGTGGATCCGGAGTCGAGGCGATGGCGCGGAGGATCTTCTGCTCGAGCAGCTGGGCGAGCAGGTTCAGAACGCTGAAGACGAACAGGACACGGCTGACGAGCCGCAGGAGGCGGCGCATCAGGTACCGCTCTCCGAGTCCGACGGAGCGGCTCGCCGTGTTCGATCGGCGGGTACCCACTCGCCCCGCATCGGTTCGCCGAGCGGTCGGATCTCGGACCAGTCGTGGCGCAGCGCGCGGGTGGTGATCTTCCACGCCCCGTCTCGCTCCTCGAAACGGTCGATGTACCGGCCGGTGAACGCGTGGAGGACGTCGCCGGCCTCCGTTGGTTTGATGTGGTCGGCGGTGACGTAGGTCTCCACGCTCGCCGACGCTCCATCCGCGGCGAAGTCCACGGCGGTATTGGAGATCCGGTGCTGGGTTGCCGTGAATCGCTTCTGAAGCGAGGTGCACGCGACGTCGGCGAACGTGTCGATGTCCATCGGATCGCCGCCGTACCCGCTCAGGACCGCACCGGGGTGAAAGGCGGTCGCCACCAGTTCGGGGTCGAGGCCGTCGATGCCCCGGCAGTAGTCCAGCAACGCGGCGTCCATCTGTCTGCGAACATCTGGCGTCGTCATGTCGCCCAGCTTAGGGAGCGACGTCGTCGGGACGAGCACCGGCGTCGACGGCATCGGAGGCGTGCTGGCCGGCGGCCGGTTCGTGGCGCAGCGGAGTTCCCCTGGCATCGTCATCTGCGGCGATCAACGCGTCGGTCAGTCGCTCCATCATCTCAGCGCGACGTTGGGGGTCACGCTCGCCGAGGTGCGTCGTCTCGTCGGGATCGACGACCAGGTCGAACAGCTGATCCTCGCCGGTCGAGTGCCGCGTGTATTTCATGCCGTCGGCGAGCACCGTGCGGGACTTCGCCGGAGTCGGTACGAGTTCTGCCAGGGCGTGGGGGAAGTCGTCTTCGATCAGCACATGGTCACGCACCGTCGCGGCGGGATCTTCGAGCAGAGGACGAAGCGAAGATCCCTGGACTCCGTCGTAGCCGGAGAGGCCGGCCAGGTCGAGCAGCGTGGGTCCGAGGTCCATGCTGCATGCAAGGGCGTCGGTCCGTCCGGCGCCTTGTTGCGGATCGGCGACGACCATCGGCACCTGAAGCGTGCCGCGGTAGTGCATGTAGCCCTTCAGCATGAGGCCGTGGTCGCCCATCATGTCGCCGTGGTCGGAGGTGAAGACCACGATGGTGTCGTCGGTCTGCCCGAGCCGCTCGATCGAGGCGAGAATTCGGCCGACGCCATCGTCGATCATCTCGATCATCCCGTAGGTCGCAGCGAGGGCCTCCCTCACCATCCTGTGGTCGCCGACCACCCCGCACGGCGTGACCCACTGCCTCTGATCACGGGGATGCAGTCCGGCGAAGGCCTTGATGTAGCGGGCGGCATCGGTCAGCGGGTCGTCGATGGTCGCCGGCAGATCCATGTCCTCCGGTCGGTGCCGATCGAACCACTCGCCCGGCGGGCACATCGGGTGGTGGGGATCAGGGAATGAGGCCCACGCGACCCAGGGATCACCGGTTCCCGCAGCATCTTCGATGAAGGCGATCGTGCGGTCGGTGACGAAGGCCGTGGAATGGAGCTCCGGGTCGTATGGAGCGCGGTAGATCTGCCACCAGCTGTCACTGCGATCGCTGCCGGGCGCATCAGGCGTGTAGGGAACCACGAGATCCTCGTAGCGCGCACCCTTGTCGAGGGCCCAATGCAGGTGGTGCCCGGTCACCCGCGAGCCGTGGTCGATGGCCAGCTCGACGTGATCGAACCCGTAGAAACTGTCGGGGAACTCGGGCGGCGCGTCCTCGTAGCGTTCGAAGTCCTCAAAGGTGTTCCACCCCTGCTCGTAGGGGTCGTCGACCGCTCCCTCGAGTCCCACGCGATACACCGAGTTGCGACTCATCCCGTGCTGTAGGTGGGACTTGCCGAGCAGGGCGGTGCGGTAGCCGGCGTCGCGAAACTGGCGGACGAACGTGTTGGCACCCCAGTCGAGGCTGCGGTCGTTGAAGATCACGCCGTGAGCGGTGGGCAGACGACCCGTCATGATCGACGAGCGATTGGGCATGCAGACGGGGTTGACGACCCATGCATTGTCGAACACGACTCCACGGGCAGCGATCGAATCGAGATGGGGCGTTCCCACGACGTCGTTGCCTGCGAAGCCGACGTGGTCGGCGCGCTGCTGGTCGGTGATCACGAACAGGACGTTCGGTCGGCGCTCGCGTGTCATGTCCGGACTCTAGATCTCGACGGGCGTCTCACCGATCTGGAGCCACTCGTACATCCGCTGCCAGAAGTGGCGGATCTTCGCTTCGTTGTACGAGGCGAAGATCACCTCCTGTTGTTCCTGGGCCTTGAGCCCCCGCTGCACCTTGGGCAGGTTGAGCGAGTCCTGCTGGAAGATCTTGAATGCCGGGCCCATCTGCAGCGCCAGTGACCAGTCGTCGTCCACGCCGAGGTCGATCGGTTCAGCTGGCGGAGGGCGTGTGTTGTCGTCTGGCCACGGCGGGAAGAACATGATCTCGAAGATGCATTCGTCGGGATTGTCGCCGTTCGGCCTGAATCGGTAGAAGAGTTCGCTGAAGGGACCCCAAGGCGAGATGTTGGGGAACACCGAGTAGAAGAGGGCGTCGATCATCTCAGCGTCGCTGAACGCCTCGACGTCGAGTTGATCGCCCCACCTCTTCGCTGTCGCCGCCCGCTTCTGATCGGCGATCCACGCTCGGAGGTTGTCCACCCCTTCGGGCGGGTCGGTGACGAGGAGCGGGAGGTCGAGCAGCTCGGGATGGGTCGGTCCGCCGATCCACAGGCACATGTGCGGGTCGGCCTGGGTCATCGGACCCTCCCGCCAGCGACCGGTGTGATCGAAGATGCTCACGTTGCCGTCGAGGTCGGTCACCTCCACAAGCGCCGTGCCGTCCTCTGTCGTGTCGAGGCGCTGGTAGATGTGCCCGTTCATCGGATGACGCCACCGTGCAAAGTGCTTTCCGTCCTCGGGGTGGTCGTACCGCGGCATGTTGGCGAGATGCGGGCTGGGCACCGCGTGTGGCGACACGGCCCGCGAGAAGTTGCCATACACGTCGTACGCAGAGTTGGCGTCGCCGAGGTCCTCCATCAGCGTGGGGTGCGTCGCCACGACGTGATACGCCTCCATGAACGCTTCCTGACAGGCTTTCCAGTTGACCGGCATGATCTTGCGGATGTGGGCCCGCTTGTACCGCTTCGTGAACGGGAGCAGTTCGAAGTGTGGGTCCAGACCCTCGAGAAACTGATCGAGAGGCGCTGCGTCGCGATCGGGGTTGATGAACACGAAGCCCTGCCAGGTCCCGACTCGCGCTTCGGGGAGGTCGAGTTGGGTGGTGTCGACGTCGGGAAAGTCCCACTCGCAGGGGATCTCCTTGAGGGATCCGTCGAGGTTCCAGCACCAGCCGTGGAACGCGCAGCGCAGGTTCGTGGCCCCGCGGCCCGGTTCGTCGCGCAGAAGGCGGCCTCGGTGCAGGCAGGCGTTGTTGAACGCCTTGATCTCGTCGGGTCCGGTTCGCACGATCAGGAACGACAGATGGGCGATGTCGTAGACGTGGTAGTCGCCGACTTCGGGGATCTCATCCTCGAGGCACGCGAGCTGCCAGACCCTGCTCCAGAGGCGGTCGACTTCAATGTCGTGCCACTGGCGGCTGGTGTAGGCCGCAGCCGGGATCCGGGTGTTGCCCGGCGGCATCGGCGACACCGCGCGCAGAGCGTCGCTCACCGAGTGAGTGTCCTGGTCGAGGAGCTCTTGCCAGCTGATGCCGCTGGATCGGTCGGTGCCGGTCAGGGTCTCCGTCATAGCGGGTCTTTCGGATCGCCGAACGGCGCCAAAGTACCAGGGGCGATCGATTCCCGGTCCGAGTCTTCACGCCCCGTGGTGCGACAATGAGTTCTGCCATGACAGCGCAGATCCGTTCCGTTGCCGACCGGTTGCTCGACGTGCTCTCGCTACGAGGTGTCGAGTACCTCTTCGGCAACGCCGGGACCGACTTTGGTCCGCTCATCGACGCTGTCGCTCGCCGACGAGCAGCGGGGGAATCCATTCCCTCGCCGATGCCCATCACCCACGAGGTGACGCTCATGGCGATGGCGCACGGCTACGGGATGGTCTCTGGCCGGACCCCCGCGGTGATGGTCCACACGGTCGCCGGGACCGCCAATGCGGTCGGTGGCGTGATCAACGCGGCCCGGGTGCGCCAGCCACTCCTGATTATGGCCGGCCGCACGCCGCTCACCGATGGCGCGTCCACCGGTTCGCGAGACATGCACATCCATTGGGCGCAGGAATCGTTCGACCAGGGAGCCATGGTCCGCGAATGGGTGAAGTGGGACTACGAGCTCCGCACGGGCAACGACGTCGAGACGATCCTGGATCGGGCGTTCGCGATCGCCGGGTCGGAGCCGCAGGGGCCCGTGTACCTGACCTTGCCGCGTGAGGTGTTGGCCGCGCCGGCGTCCGATTCCGAGCTGGTGTCGCCGCGGGGAGCGCGGCCCACTCAGGCGCCAGCCGCCCCGGCGTCGCGGGACGAGAGCGTCGGGGAGGCAGTAGAGCTGCTGATGGCCGCACGCAACCCGATCTTCATCACTCGCTCGGCGGGTCGCGAGCCCGCTGCGGCGACCGAACTCACCGCTCTCGCTGAGGGCCTCGGCGCTCCGGTGTTCGATCCGCATCCGACCCACGCCAACCTGGACTTCGGCCACCGCCTGCGCATCGGCGGTCCGCCGGACCGATTTCTCGCCGACGCGGACGTGATCGTGGTGGTGGATTCCGATGTGCCGTGGACGCCCAAGCGGGTCCAGCCGGCGGCCGATGCGACGGTGATCGGCATCGGACCGGATGCCCTCCACAGCAGTTACCCGATGTGGGGCTTCCCCGTCCACGTCAATCTGCCCGGGAGCGTCGAGGTCACGCTGGCGTCGTTGCGTGCGAGCTGTGTCGGGTCGCAGGTGGCTGCGACGGATTCGTGGGCAGCCGCGGCCGCCGAGCGTCGTGACCGGTGGGAGCGGATCGCTAGGGCGGAGCGGGCCGGCTCTGCGGCCCGGGCCGATGCGGGGGTCGAGGCGGGTTCGATCGACAAGGCCTTCTTCACCCGAGAGCTCGACCGGCTGCTGCCCAGCGACGCCATCGTGATCGACGAGCTCGGCTGTGACACGAGCCAGCTGACCGTCGGCCCGGGTCAGTACTTCGGCCACCCGCAGGCGGGTGTTCTGGGATGGGGCGCCGGGGCGGCTCTCGGCGCGAAGCTGGCGGCGCCGGAGCGGCCGGTGGTGTGCATGGTGGGCGACGGGTCGTACATGTTCGGGGTACCCAGCACCGTGCATTGGGCGGCCCGGCGTTACGGGCTGCCGGTCCTGTTCATCGTGTGGAACAACGCCAAGTGGGGAGCGGTCGAGGGCGCGACGAGAATGGTGTATCCGGAGGGTCACGCCGCTCGGCACGACGATTTCGCTTTCAGCGACATCGGTCCGTCGCTCGACTTCGAGATGATCTGCGAATCCGCCGGCGGGTTGGGCATCCGGGTGCACGATCCAGCGGAGGTCTCCACCGCGATCCACCGCGCCCTGACCGAAGTCGCCACCGGCCGCCAGGTCCTCCTCAACGTGATTGCCCACTGACAGCGTT
>CAZVUM010000035.1:34013-43849 GCA_964629575.1 uncultured Acidimicrobiales bacterium
CTGACAGCGTTAGGGGTCTGACACGGGTCTGACCCCTAACGACCGCTGGGGGTGGCAGGCGGTCGCGGAATGTGGTGGCCGCCGGATCGACACACCGCCTCGTCGGCGCGCGCAGCCCTTCTGACCTGCGGTTATCTGCCCCGGCCGGTCGGAGGTACACCGGGCAAGGGGTCAGACACGTGTCTGACCCCTGGTGGCCGCGGAGGGTGGGGTGGGGGCGGGAGTGGGGTTGGCGTGGAAGACTTCCGAGCGGGAAGACACCCGAGGTTCGAGGGGGACGTATGGGGAAGAGGATTCTGCTGACCGGGGGCTCGACCGGGATCGGCAACGCGACGCTCAACCGGCTGGTCGCCGCCGGTCACGAGGTCGTCAACCTGGACGTCAAACATGCGCCCGACGGTGCGAGCGCCCATCATCACTGCGATCTCTCCGACCCGGCGTCGATCGACGCAACCGTCGCCGAACTGGACGGCAGCTTCGATGGCCTCGGCAACATCGCGGGCGTGGCGGGAAGCATGGGCGCCGAGCTCGTGCTTCGGGTCAACGTCTATGGGTTGCGTCACGTCACCGACGCGCTCCTCGCCGCAGGCAAGCTGAACGATGGCGGGTCGATCGTCAACATCGCCTCGCTCGCCGGAATGGCCTGGCAGCGACACGTCGACCGAATTGCCGAACTCGATGCGGCGCAGGACTACACGGCCGGAATCGAGGTCGCCAAGGCATACGACCGCGGCGGCCCCAACGCCTACGTGCTGTCCAAGGAGTGGGTGGTCAGCTACACCAAGCAGCTGGCCGGTCGGCTCGTGGGCCAGGGCATCCGGGTCAACTCCGTGAGCCCGGGCCCCGTGGACACTCCACTGTTCCCGTACTTCGAATCCGACGCCGGCGCCGAGCAGATGGCGTGGATGAACGAACAGGTCGGCCGGGTCGGAACCCCAGACGACGAAGCTCAGGCGGTCTCGTGGCTGCTCGCCGGCGAGAGCGGGTGGGTGAACGGTGTCGATCTCCCCGTGGATGGCGGCCTCTCGGCGGGCATGACCGTGGGCTGGGCCAACACCAAGGAGTCGCCGGCCTCCGTCGCCCGCCGCCAGAGCTCGTGACGACCCCCGGGCGACTCGAGCTCGATCCGGCGACCACCGACGGATATCGCGCCGCCGGCTGGTGGGACGACCGCTCCGTCGTCGACGACTTTCTCGCCGTCGCAGCCGCGCAACCCGACGCGACAGCGGTCGTGTCGTACACCGCCGGCTCCGACCAACCCACCCGTCACACCTATGGCGAGCTCGAACTGTTGAGCCGACGGGTGGCCGCCATGCTGATCGATCTCGGAGTCGAGAAGGGCGGCGTCGTCTCGTTGCAGTTGCCGAACGGTTGGGAGTTCGTCTCCATCGCCTACGGCATCCTTCGAGCGGGAGCGACGGTCAACCCGTTGGTGCCGATCCTTCGTCACCGAGACGTCGAGTTCATCGTCGGCCGCACCGCCAGCTCCGTCGTCTTCGTCCCCACGACGTGGCGCGGCTTCGACTACGCGGCGATGGCGGCCGGAGTGCGAGAGAAGGTCGACACGTTCGACCACATCGTCAGCGTGGGTGGATCGGCGGAGGGTGCACTCGACTTCGCCGAACTGATCGAACGGCCATGGGAGGACGCTCCAGGCCTCGACGAAGAGCTGGCACAACGCCGCCCCGACGCCGACGACTTGCTGCAGATCCAGTTCACTTCGGGCACCACCGGCGAACCGAAAGGCGCGCTGCACAGCCACAACACAGTGAAGTCAGGCGGCCGGGCATTGTCCGACGTCTTGGGGCTGGGCGGCGACGACGTCTGCTTCATGGCGTCAACGCTCGCTCACCAGACCGGCTTCGCCCTCGGGATGGTGAAGCCGCTCAGCATGGGGGCGACGATCGTCTACCAGGACGTGTGGGACGCCGAAGCGCTCCTCGATGCGATCGAAACCGAGAAGATCGCGTGGACCGTCTCGGCGACCGCGTTCGCCGTCGATCTCATTGCAGCGCAAGAACGCTCGCCTCACGACCTGTCGAGCTTTCGGTACTTCGTCTGCGGCGGCGCGCCGATTCCGCCCAAGGTGGTGGAGGACGCCCGGCGGGTTCTCGACACCGAACTGGTCGCCGTGTGGGGGATGACCGAGAACCTGATCGTCACCACCACCAGACCCGGCGACCCTGTCGAGTTGGTGGCCGACTCCGACGGCCAGCTCGTCGACCACATGGAACTGCGGATCATCGACGAGGACGGAGCGCAGGTCGCCGTGGGGGAGTCGGGGGCACTGCACACGCGCGGCCCGAGCCAGTTCCTCGGCTACTTCCACCGCCCAGATCTCTACGAGGCCGCCTCCCGTGGCGACGGCTGGTTCGACACCGGCGACATCGCGCGCCTCCGACCCGATGGCGGCATCCGCATCGTCGGCCGTACCAAGGACCTCATCATCCGCGGCGGTGAGAATGTGCCAGTCGCCGAAGTCGAGGACCTCTTGCTGCGCCACCCCTCGGTCACCGACGTCGCCGTGGTGGCCGTACCGGACGATCGTCTGGGCGAACGCGGGTGCGCGGTGATCGTTCCCGCGGGCGACGCTCCATCGCTCCGCGATCTCACATCGCACCTCGAAGACGAGGGCATGCCCAAGCAGTTCTGGCCGGAGCGACTCGAGATCGTCGACGAAATGCCGCGCACGCCGTCCGGCAAGATCCAGAAGTACGTGCTCCGTCAGCAGATCAGCTGAACTCGATCACCGTCCGGGTCACGGCCGCTGCCTCGAGGTCGTCGAGAGCTGCGGTGATCTGATCGAGCGGTCGTCTCGCGCTGATCATCGCGTCGAGGTCCAGCCGGCCCTGGCGATACAGCTCCAGGTACTGCGGCCCGTCGATGTGGAAGCGGTTGGATCCCATGATCGAACCGGTGAGCGTCTTCTCGATGTAGAAGTGGCCCGGCTCCAGCTCGAGCTTCATGCCGGTCGGGATGGCACCCACGATGACCGCCTTGCCCCGCGGAGCCAGCGAGTACAAGCAGTCCGCGGCCAACTGGGGCAGACCGACCGCGTCGAATGCGAAGTCGACGCCGCCGCCGCTCATCCGCTTGATCTGCTTCACGACCGGGTCCTCGCCCGGGAGGATCGTGTCGGTGGCGCCGAAGTGCCTGGCCGACTCCAGCTTCGCTTCGAGCAGGTCGATCGCGATGATCTGGCGAGCCCCGGCCAGTCGCGCCCCTTGGATCACCGATGCGCCCACACCGCCGCAGCCGAACACCGCGACCGACGAGCCAGGGGTGACCTGCGCTGTGTTGAGCGCGGCTCCGACGCCCGTCGTCACCGCGCATCCGACGAGGGCGGCGCGATCGAGCGGAATGTCGTCGGGAATCTTCACCACCGCCCGCTCGTGGAGCAGCATCATCTCGGAGAAGCCGGACAGGTCGGCGAACTGTTTGAGCGGTTGGCCGTCGAGGCTGAGTCGCGGCGGAGCGTCCTTGGGTCGCATGCAGTAGTGCCGGTTGGTGCACAGGTGGGGGCGGCCGAGCACGCATTGGCGGCACGAACCGCAGAACATCGAGGTGCACGCAATCACGTGATCACCGACCGCGACGGAGGTCACGTCGCGGCCGACCGCCTCCACGACGCCTGCCGGCTCGTGCCCCGGAACCACCGGCGGCCGCGGACCGGCGATCGACCCCTGCATGTAGTGCAGATCGCTGTGGCAGACACCGCATGCAGCGGTGCGGACGAGGACTTCGTTGTCGGCTGGATCGTCGACGCTGATCTCCTCGATGGTGATCGGCGAATCGGCGTCGGCGCCGTGGAAGATCGCGGCAGATGCAGTGGTCATGTTGCCCCCTCGTACCCGGTTCGCCTGTTCTACCCCATGTCGGAACGTCGAGGACCGACGGATCCCACTCTCAGGCGAAGAACTCCTTGGTCTCGTCCGCCCGGAAGCGCTTGACGCCGAGGATCGACGCGACGGCTGCGATGGCGAGCAGGACCCAGAACGCCTTGGCCACCTCACCGACACCGCCCGCTTCGAGGAAGACCTTGCGGTGCCCCTGCATCGCCCAGTAGTGCGGAGTCGCCGGTGCGACGGCCTGCGCCCACCCGGGGAGCTGCTCGAATGGCACCAAAGCACCGCCGATCCCGGCGAACACCATGGCTCCGACGTTGACGAGCGCTTGGACCTGGTTGACGGTTCGAAGGGTCGCCGCGGCGAGGAGCACGATCGCCACGGCGCACAGCGAGAATCCGAGCAGCACCAGGGCGAGCGCCGGGAGGCTCTTTGCCTCGACCTCGAGGCCGAAGAGCAGTCCGCCCACGACGAGCAGCAGAACTTGGTACAGCAGGTGGATGATGATCCACGGGATCGCGAAGCCGGCCAGAAGGGCAGCCGGCGAAGTCGACGAGGCGCGGATCCGGTCCCATGTCTTCCAGCCGTGCTCCCTGAAGAGCGAGAAGCTCGCGCTGCCCGCGACGAAGAAGCCGAACATCACCATCTGACCCGGTACGACCTGCTCGGCCCCGTCTGCGTCGCCGAAGCCGGCGGCGACGAGGTTGATTCCGAGCGCCTCGCGCATGATCGGCATGATCGCCAAGGGCATCAGGAACATGATCACGAGGAACGCGGGGTCGCTCTTCAGGATCCGCAACTGGTGGCGGGAGACGGCGAGGGCTGCGGTCATGACGTCACCTCCTCGGAGCCGGCGTCTTGGGGATCGGCGTCGTCGAGGCTCGATCCGGTGATCTCCAGGAACACCCGCTCGAGGTCGGGCCGGATGAACTCCGCTTGCAGGATTCGTGCCTCCACGGCGCTGAGCGACGCGATCGCCTCCCGCAGCGTGGAGACGTTCTGCAACCTCCAGCGATTGGCCGTGAGCGGCCGCCCATCGACATCGCTGGGCAGCGACTCGATGGGCCGATCGAACTCGATGTCGACGCCTTCGGTGCGATAGCGGTCCACCAACTCCGCCTGAGTGCCCCGCGCGAGAACGACCCCGCCGTGGATCACCACGATGTCTGCGGCCAGCGCTTCGACTTCGGGGAGGTAGTGCGTTGTGTAGACAACGGCAGCCCCGTCCGCGGCGAGCCGCCGAACGACGTCGATGAGCTGGTTGCGGGTGGCCACGTCTGCGCCGACCGTCGGCTCGTCGAGAAGGAGCAACTTGGGGCGATGGACGAGCGCACATGCCGTGTGGAGGCGGCGTGCCTCGCCACCCGAGAGCTGGGTGCCCTTGCGATCGAGCAGTTCGGTGAGGCTCAGTTGTTCGGCCACCTCCTCGACCCTCGCGTTCTTGGCCGCGCGCCGGAGACCAGAGAGTTCGGCGAAGAAGCCGAGGTTGTCCCGAACGGTAACGGCTCGATAGATGCCGGTCTCCTGCGGTGCGATGCCGACGAGCGCTGCCGCGGCCCCCGGCTGAGCCCACACGTCCACGCCGTCGACTTTGATCGTGCCACGGTCCGGCGCCAGCAGCCCGGCGACGGCCGACAAGAAGGTGGTCTTGCCTGCGCCGTTGCGGCCCAGCAGCGCCACCACTTCTCCGGAGGCCACCTGGAGGTCGGCGCCCTTCAGCGCCTCCACGTCCCCGTAGCTCTTGGCAACACCCCGCGCGTCAAGCATTCGTCCAGGCTGCACGCTCGGCGGCGCGTCTCCAAGCGATTTCGGTCACGGCGCACCCGAGGGCTCGGCGCGCCCTCAGCCGATCGGGTCGAACGCGACGTGCAGCGCCTTCAGGCCACGCAGGACGAAGGTGTCTTCGTACTCGAAGGGCGGGTGATCCTCGACCAGGCGAAAGTCGGTCATGCGGGCGAGGATCTGTTCGAGCGCGATCTTGGCTTCGCTCCTGGCGAGCTGTGCGCCGATGCAAAAGTGCTCGCCGTGCCCGAACGCAAGATGGTCGCGAACGTTCCTACGGCAGGCGTCGAACGCATCGGGGTCCTCGAAGTGCGCTGCGTCGCGGTTGCCTGCTGCGAACAGCACCCACACGTGCTCGCCCGCCGCGACGAGCTGGTCGCCCACCTCGACGTCGACCTTCGCCTGCCGGAAGAGGCCGCCGACCGGGGCCTCGATCCTCAGCGCTTCCTCGACGGCGACCTCGATGAGGGAGGGGTCGTCGCGCAGCTGCTGCTCGAGCCGCAAGTCGGTCGCGAGGTGATGGACGAGGTTGGTGAGGAGTTTGGTGGTCGTCTCGTTGCCCGCCACGAGGAACTGCTGCAGCATGCCCAGCTTCTCCGCTTCGCTGAGCTCGGTTCCGTCGATCTCGGCCGTGGCGACATCGGAGATGATGTCCTCGCGCGGATCGAGCCTCCGCTTCTCGAGCAGGTCGCCGAAGAAGTCGTTGAACTCGGCGGTAGAGGTGAGGTAGCCGCGCACCTGTTCGACCGATGGAGCGTGGTTCCCCACGGGCATGACGAGGTCGTCTGACCACCGTTTGAAGGTGTGGAGGTCGCTCTCGCCGACCCCGAGTGCCTTGGCGATGATCGTCATCGGGAGACCCACGGCGAAGTCGCCCACGACCTCCATCCGGCCTCTCGGAGCGATGGGATCCAGGAGGTGCGCCGCAACGTCTTCGATCATCGGCTCCATGCCCCGCAGGCGTGCCGGCCGAAACGCCTTGTTGACCGAGAGGCGCTGCCGGCGATGATCGGGTGGGTCAGCGTTGAGGAGCACGGTCGCCTGACCGCGGCCGCTCATGACCTTCGCGAGGGTCTCGGCCATCGAGGGGTCCTGGCTGAGCTCGCCGATCGCGTCGGCCAGGATGGCGCCGAGGTTGCCAGGACCCGTCGGCATCGCCGAGCTGAACCGATCGGTGTCGTGAAGCACCGCTTTGATGTCGTCGTAGCGGGTGCAGACCCACGCGCCGAGCGTGTCGCTGAAGTGAACCGGCGATTCCTCGCGCAGCTCGGCGAAGATCGGGTACGGACAGCCGATCGCTCGTTGATCGCGCTCGATGAGATCGTCGAGGGTCGGCTCGGTCTGTCCCATCGCGCCAACCTACTTCGGCTCCGATGGTCCCCCTGAAGGTATGGTCCCGCCGATGCGGCCGCGTTCATCGCTCCGCGGCCCAGGAACGAAGGGGGACCCGTGGCCTCACCGCGGATGACCGACGAAGAGATCTGGACCACGCTGAGGGACGGACACACGGGGGTGTTCACCACGTTGCGCCGCGACGGGATGCCCATCGCGATGCCGATGTGGTACGTGGTGCTCGATCGCTGCGTGTACATGCAGACGCGGGGCAAGAAGCTGCAGCGGTTGCGCCACGACGACCGTGCGTCCTTTCTCATCGAATCCGGCCTGCGGTGGGCGGAGCTGGTCGCGGTCCATCTCACCGGTCACTGCGAGCTCATCGACGAGCCAGACGAGGATCTGATGCGGGGCTTCACCGATGAGATGACCCGCAAGTACGCAACGTTTCGGGCCAGCGGCGGGGAGATGCCCAAAGAGACGGCCGACTATTACGCCACCCGCTTGCGCGGGCTCGTACGTTTCGTCCCGGACGACCGCATCCTCCACTGGGACAACTCCAAGTTGGGGGAGAGCTGAGGCTTCAGGGACAACGTCCCTGCTCGTCACAGTTACCTCTGGAACACCGTCTCGGCGGTCGCGAACAGCGAGCCGTACTCATCGCCGGTCTCGGCCGCAACGATGCGGTCGACCCAGCCGTGGAAGCGCTGGCCACCCGCTTCGTTTCGACCGAAGTGGAACTCCTTCTTGGCTCCGGTCTTTGCTGCACGCTGGATGCGATTGCCCGTGAGATAGTCCTCGTCGCGGACGACCCGAAGCAGGAACGCCTTCTGCGCCTCGATCGCAGCGCTCAACGGCTCGGACACCTCGAAAGCGGCCAGAAAGTTCTGGATCGTGACCGAGGTGTCGGGATCTGCCCCTGGGAACAGCGTCGACACCATGTACATCCGACCACCGTCGCCGGTCCCGTCGAGCGACACGGGGAAGCTCGCGATCGAGGTGTGCGGGAAGATCGTCCACACGCCGCTGGTGAGCACGTCCATCGACCACTCCGCCTCGTCGAGGTCGTCGAGGGCCAGCAGCCGAGGGTCGGGCGCGCTCACCCGCTGGTGCGGCCCCCACGCGTCGTAGATGGCCCGGTTGATCATGTCGGGGCCGAAGCTGTTCTTGTGCAGGATCGGCAGGTGGTAGAAGTCGAGGTAGCCGTCGTAGGCCACCTTCCAGTTGGGTCCCTCGACGCTCTGGCTGCCTGCGAACGTGCAGTCGGCCAGGCCGAGGTGTTCGAGGACGTCGCCGTACCCGCAGAGATGCGCGTCGATGTCGATCTCCCCGCCCGGCGTGAGTCCGACGAAGATGATCCCTGCCCTTTCGGCGCAGGGCAGGGGCGTGAGACCGTTGCACGTCGGGTCGAGATCGCCGAAGTCCTCGCGGTCCGAGATGCCCACGAGCCGACCGTCGATGTCGTAGCTCCACGCGTGATAGGGGCAGGTGAAACGGCGCGCCGACCCCGACCCGCTCTCGACCACGACCGCCCCACGGTGGCTGCACATGTTGACGAACGCCTTGGCCGATCCGTCCGAAGCCCGAGTGATCAGCACCGGCGTTCCGGCGACCTCGAGGGCCTTGTGGGAGTACCTCTCGCCCAGCTCGCAGCTGAAGGCCATCACGAGGGGGGTTCGCTTGAAAACCCTGTCCATCTCGAGCTCCCACCGCGCTCGGTCGTAGTAGTGCGTTGCCGGAACCCGGCCGATCTCGCCACTGAGGGGCACCGTGCCGGCCCTGGTGTGCTGGAGAGTGCGCCGGGTGAGGTCGACCAGGAGCTCGCGGGACATCGATCTAGCGATCCGACGTCGAATCGGACAGGCGTTGGTTGGCCACCTGGGGTCCCGCGACCCAGTTGCACAGCTGCGGGTCGCACTCGCGCAGCTCGCCGCTGATCCATTGGCCGTGGTGGGTGAAGATGCCCTCTCGATCGCCGTCGGTGACCTTGATGTCTCCGCCGCCGTGTCGCTCGTAGAGGGCCTTGGTGAACGGGTGGTAGAGACCTGCGGGCATCAGATGTTCCCCTGTCCGGCGGTCGCGGGGCTCGGATCCGAGACGGCGGTTCCGGCGCCACGACCTCGTTCGACCCATTCGCCGAGCTTGTGGTGCAGCCAGCGCAGCTTGCTCTCCTGGTAGTTGCCCAACGTGATGCCCGGTTTGCGGGTCGTCTCCAATCCCAGCTGCACCTTGGACATGTTGAACAGGTCCTGGTTGAACACCTTGCCGAGCACGCCCAGCTCCTCGGCGTCGGTGAATGTCTCGTGCTCGTCGAGCCAGTGGATCTCACATGGCGGCGGCTTCTCGCCTTGGTACGGGGCCAGGAAGATGCACTCCATGATCGCCGAACGGTGGTCGTCGCCGTTGGGGCGGAACCGATACACGATGCGGTTGAAGGCTCCCCACGGATGAAAGTTGGGGAACACCGTGTAGTCGATGCTGTCCATCATTTCGGCGTCGGACAGGGAGTCGACCCACTCATCGCCGGCTGTGGAGCGCCACCGGTCGCGGCTGGCGGCGGCGGCGATCGAGCGCATGTCAGCAGAGTCGTCGAGCCGGACCGGCGACTCCTGGTCGTGTCGGATGTCCATCATCGACGCCATCATCTCGTTGGCGGTCGGCTGCCAGTCGAGGAGCGGGCTCGGTGTTCCGCCGGGAGTGATCACCCTGGCGAAGTTCTCCCACACGTCGACCTGGGAGTTGGTGTCACCGAGGTAGGGCATGATCTGCGGGTGGGTGGCGTTGACGTGGTACGCCTCACAAAACGCCTCTTGCGCGATCTTCCAGTTGGCACGGATCACCTTCGCGACGTGCGCCTGCTTGAAGCGATTCTCGAGA
>CAZVUM010000035.1:43949-49908 GCA_964629575.1 uncultured Acidimicrobiales bacterium
GTGGCTGTCTCGATCGAGGAGCTCCTGGTAGCTGACTCCGGGCGAACGCGCCTCTCCCCACGGCAGGCCGTCGCCGTCGACCGACGTCATGTGCCCTCCTCGGTGAAGAAGTCGGCTCGGGGTGTGAAGGTGGCGTCGTAGACCGGTTCTTTCAGGTCGACGCGGTACTTGTTGGTGTCGGCACCCACGAACCCGCACGCGCCGAGCGTGTCGCGCATCCGGAAGTAGTTCTCGTGCTCGAAGTGGGCAGCCAGGCTCGCTTCGTCGCTCCACAGTTCGTAGACCTGAACGCGGGTGTCGACGCACGGGTCGGGTGCGAAGCAATAGGAGAGACATCCGGGCTCGTCGTCCCTGCTGGCTTGCTGTAGCGGCGTGCCGAGCTCGACGGCCTTGTCGCGGTTCTCCGGGGAGTCGAAGTCGATCTCGCCGGCGATGATGATCATGGGCGCACCTCGCTCTCGGGCGACAGTATGGCCGCGACCGTGAGAGGCTCGCCTCATGCAGGTTGGCCTGATCACGGGCAAGGAAATGTTGGAGCTCGTCGAGTTCCCCGAGCCCGAGCCGTCGCCCGACGGCGTGTTGGTGGACATCCAGCTCTGTGGGATCTGCGGGACCGACATCCACGCGTACCAGTCAGGAGAGCCCTACAACCCCGCCATCTGTGGTCACGAGTGGACCGGTGTGCTCTCGGCCGTGGGTTCGCAGGTTCGGGGGCTCCAGGATGGCGACCGGGTCGTTGTGGCCGTGCCCCCTGCGTGCGGACGTTGCGAGGCGTGCCTGTCGGGCCAGACGAGGTGGTGTCAGGCGAGCTTCCTGGTCGGGATCGGGCGCGACCCGGCTGCACCTCCACACGGTGGGTTTGCGCCGCAGCTCGCGGTCGATGCGAGTCGCGTTCTCCAGGTGGACCCCTCCCTGACCGTCGAGCAGGCGGCTCAGGTCGAGCCGGCGACCGTTGCCTTTCACGCGGTTCGTGCCACGCAGCCGCACCTCGGCGACCTCGCCGTCGTGCAAGGGGCCGGGCCGATCGGCCTCACCACCCTGCAATGGGCGGTGGCTGGTGGCGCGGGCGAGATCGTCGTCATCGAGCCGAACCCTGCGCGACAGGAATTGGCAGCGACGCTCGGCGCGACGCACGTCGCCGCACCGGATGCGGCCGGCTCCCTGATCCGGGAATTGTCGAAAGGGCGGGGCGCCGACGTTGTGTTCGAGTGCGTCGGTCGAGCCGAGACCATCCAAGGAGCGGTGGACCACTGCCGGCGCGGCGGTCGCGTGAGCCTCATCGGCCTGGCCAACGGGATGGCCGAGATCAACCCCGCCGTGTGGCTCGTGAAAGAGGTCGAGGTGCGGTCGTCGCTGGCCTTCAGCCACGACGACTTCGAGCGGTCGATGGGCATGATCGCAGACGGCCGGGTCCAGCTCGATCCGATGCACTCCTCGACCGTGGGCCTCGATTCGCTCGGCGATGCGCTCGCCGACCTCGCGAGCGGCTACAGCAGCGAGACGAAGGTCCTCGTGGACCCGGGCATCTGATTGGGGATGTGATGGAGGGCTCTCTTGCGACGTTCGACGACATCGAGGTCGGAGTCGCCCATCGCGCTGGACCCTACGTGGTGACCGCCGAAGAGGCGGCGGCGTTCACGACCAAGTGGGACCCGTGGGATTTCCACCTCGACGCCGAGGAGGCCGAGGCGTCGGTGTTCGGAGGGCTGACGCTGTCAGGGGTGCACACCTTGTGCATCTGCAATCTGTTGGGCCACCAGACCGAGCAGGGCTGGGACGTGCGGGCCCAGTTGTCCTCGGAGTATCGGATGCCGGCCCCGGCGCGGGTTGGCGATGAGTTGTGGCTGACCCGTACAGCCACGAACAAGCGGGAGTCGAAATCACGGCCCGAGTTGGGCGTCGTCGAGTGCCTTTTCGAGTTGGCCAATCAGGACGGCGTCGTGGTGCTCGAGCAACGGATCGTCGGATTGTTTGCCCGCACCGGAAGCTGAGAGGCACCGGACCTGGGCCAAAACGTCAGACGCCGCCGACCCGTCGGCCGGCGGCGTACAGCGATGCGATTTCGCTCAGACGGGCCGCACGTTCTGCGCTTCTTCGCCCTTGCGGCCTGGAGCAACGTCGAACTCGACGACCTGGCCCTCGTCGAGGGACTTGAAACCGTCACCCGCGATGTTCGAGAAGTGAACGAACACGTCGTCACCCTCGTCACGCGAGATGAAGCCGAAGCCCTTCTCGTTGTTGAAGAACTTGACTGTTCCCTGCATGACATCACTTTCGCTTCGGCAGGCCCTCGTGGCATGCCCGCCGGTCACTCTAGGGCGCACGGGCGAAGATCCCTCTCTGAACCTCGTATCGCTGCAACCTCCTCTTTCGTTCGCGGGCGCCTACGTCGGGCAACCCATGACCCCAGAATCCGGGTCCTGAGTAGGCTGCGCCGATGGCGACGTTCCTCGCGCACATCACGATTCGCGAAGGACGAGAAGCCGATTTCGAAGCGCTCGCTCGCGAGCTGCACGAGGCCAGCCACACCGGCGAGGCAGCGCTTCTCAGATACGAGTACTGGCGCGGCGCCCGGCCACGGACCTACTACACGCTCGCCTCGTTCGAGGACTATCAGGGCTTCATCACCCACCAGGCGAGCGATCACCATGAGGGCGCCGCGCCTGCGCTCGGCCGAGTGATCGAGGACATCCGCCTCGAGTGGGTCGACCCGATTGCTGGTGCATCCGGGCTGCCGTCGACGGATTTCCGGCCGGCCGAATCCGACGCCTCGGACCTCGAGGTCGCCTACACCGAGCGGTACGCCGACGTGGTGGCGAGATGGTGGGATGCCATGCGATCCAGCCGATGACCGTACGAGCCGACAACCGAGAGGAAGGTGCCGCGTGGCGCTGATCGTTGCAGGGACAATCGAGATGGACCCGACCAAGATCGTCGACTTCTGGCCCCATGCCGAGGAGATGATGCGGGCCACCCACCAAGAGGAGGGCTGCATCGAGTACTCCTTCACTCTGGACCGCCTGACGCCAGGACGGGTGCGGGTCTATGAGAAGTGGGAGTCCGAGGAGGCGTTGGCCGCTCACTTCGAGGTATCCCACATGGCGACGTTCCGTGCGGCGCTCGCGGATCTGTCGGTGACCGGTCGCAGCATCTCGAAGTACACGGTGGCCGACGAGACGCCTCTATGAGCCGGTCCTGGTGAGCACCCGTGCCATCGCGGTCACGGCTTCGGAGGCTCGCGCTCCCGCCTTGGTCAACGCGTAGCGAGATCGGGGCGGCCGGCCGTCGTCGGTCTCACGTACGACCAAGCCGGCGTCGGCGAGTGCTTCGAGCGTCTGGCTCAGGGCCCGCGGCGACACACCGAGGCGACGCTGAATGGCGTTGAAGCGGTCGTCGTCGGCCACCGCACCTATGACCGGCGCAGTCCACTTCCGTGTCGCGAGGTCGGGAGCGTCCACCGCGTTCAGGTAGTCCTCGCTCGGTGGGTCGATGTCGCGCCCGCGCCCGGTCGGCACCAATTCGGGTCGCAGCGGGTGTCCGTGACCCGGGTTGGGTTCGATGAGACCGAGCTCTCCGAGCGCATCGATCGACACCCGGAGCACGCTTCTGGCGACGCCGAGTTCGTGGACGAGCGACACCACGCGCGCTCCCGACGACCGAACGAGGGCGCGCACGGTCGGCAGATTCCAACGGTGATGGAAGAACTCCACCACGGCTGCATCGAGCGGATCGATCTGCGGCACAGTACCCCTTGGCGCAGAAACACAAGCTACTATACTTTCCGCTCAGGGATGACGAAGGGGATTTGACCATGGCCGACATCGACTACGACGGGGAGGTCACGTTGGCCTCCGCTGTCACGGATCTGGACGCCTCGATCGCTTGGTTCCGGGACGTTCTGGGTTTCGAGTTGCTCTTTCGCGCCGATGAGGCCGGGTGGGCCGAGCTGACGTCACCCACCGCGAGCCTCACCATCGGGCTGGGGCAGAACGAGGAGGTCGTCGGGGCTGGTGGTACGACACCGGTGTTCGGTGTGAAGGACCTCGACGCCGCGCGCGGCGCTGCGGAAGCCGAGGGCGTCCGGTTCGACGGCGACAACGTCGAGATCCCCGGGATGGTCCGGCTCGCGACCTTCTTCGATCCCGACGGCAACAGCTACATGTTCGCCCAGTCACTCATGTGACCCGACGGGCGAGCCACTCGGTGAGCAGGTCGACGATCCGTTGGTCGAGCGGGTTCTCGGCCTGCTTGCGGTAGCGGCGGGGGAACCGGGCGGTGCGATATCGAGAATTCGCTCGACCCGGATCCTCGAACATCCAGACGGCCGGGTGGGGTCGCAGCCCTTCGGCTACCACCAGGTTCCGTTGTGGTTGACCAACGACGAAGCCGAATCGATGTCAGGGGAGCTGTCTGCTGTGGTGCGGAGGTATCTCGGCTACGAGCCGGCCGAGGATCGGACAGTGTGACCCCTCAGAACGATCTTGGTCCCGACCTCGGCTGAGGGTTACTGGGTCCGGGGCATCGCCGGTGGCGTCCCGTCGATCCTCGTCTGAGCGAGCGCCATCGCCTGCTGGCCGTAGTGGGGGTGGGGCAGCACCCAGAATCGATCCGCCTCGATTGCCTCGGCCACCACAGCCGCCACCTCGTCGGGCGTCAACGCCTCGGGATGGTCGGTGCCGAATGTCTGCTTCTGTACCGACTCGGGGTCCGTCCCCGGCCGGTTGCGGTGGCTGGTGTTGATGTGGGTGCTGACCACGCCGGGACACAGCACCGACATGGAGACGCCGGTGGGGACGAGCTCGTGGTACATCGACTGGCTCATGCCGACGACAGCGTGCTTGGCGGCGACGTAGGACGCGATGCCAGGGAACCCGAGCAGCCCTGCAGTCGACGCTGTGTTGACGACATGGCCGGGCTCGCCCGATTCGATCATGCGTGGGACGAACGAGTGGCACCCGTGGACCACACCCCACAGGTCGACGTCGATGACCCATCTCCAGTCGGCGAGCGACTGAAATGCCGGACCGAACACGACCACCCCGGCGTTGTTGCACAGCACGTTGACACGCCCATGCTCCTCGAAGGTGGCATCGCCGAGCAACGACACGGATTCGGGTTGGGTGACGTCGCACACGACGCCGGTCGAGGCAATCCCCTCCGCGTGGAGATCGGCCACCGCAGAGTCGAGGGCGCTCTGCTCGATGTCGGCGAGCACCACGTGGAGGCCCCGACTTCCGAGCTCGCGGGCCATGCCGAGACCGATGCCGCTCGCGCCGCCAGTCACCACTGCGACCTGTCCGGGTTCGAGTTGCATCGGCGCAGTCTAGATTCGGCCCCGGCGCAGTGACCGAGCGGTTCTGCGCTCAGGAGGAGCCAGTGGCCAGGGATCCGATCGCCGAACTCGTCCATCTCTACGCCGACGCCGTGGTGCACCACGACGCTGAGCAGTGGGCCGCCACCTGGTCGGAGGACGCGCACTGGGAACTCGGCGCGGGTCGTCGGGTGGAGGGGCGAGCCGCGATTCTCGACTTCTGGGAGAAGGCGATGGGCAGCTTTCAGGCCGTGGTGCAGACGGTTCTGAACGGCACCTACGAACTCGACGAAGCTGCCGGTACGGGCGTGGGACGGTGGTACATCCAGGAACACTTCAGCGCGGCCAACGGTGACGCGGGCAAGCTCCTGGCCCACTACGACGACACCTACGTCCGCGGCGACGGACGGTGGTTGTTCGGGAGCCGTGAACTGGTCGTCCACTACGGCGGTCCGCAGGATCTCAGCGGCCGCTTCCTCAACGCCTGGGGCAACCCAGGCGATTCATAGCACCTCTGATGGGACGCCTTCAGGACAAGGTCGCGGTGATCGTCGGCGGAGGTTGGGACCGTCGCCATTCTCGGGCGGCGGGGCGCGTTGGCTCGTGAGGTGGCCGAGCGACTCGACGGCTCGGGGTGGGAGTGCGACG
>CAZVUM010000036.1:0-41298 GCA_964629575.1 uncultured Acidimicrobiales bacterium
AGAAGTCCTCGTCGAAGCTGACGTCGCCCTGGACGCCCACCTGGTAGGCGGCGACCGTGCGCTCGAAGAAGTTCGTGAGCTCCTGCACGTCCTGGAGCTCCATGAAGTCGAACGGGTTCTTGGTGCCGTAGCGCTTGGGGAGGCCGAGCTGCATCAGGCGCTGGTCGGCGACGAACTCGAGATAGGTGCGGGTGTCGGCGGTGGACATGCCGGCCACGCCCTGGGACAACACGTCCTGGGCGAACTGGTGCTCGACGTCGACGGCCTCCTCGATCATCTGCAGGATGCGCTGGGAGAGATCGTCGTCGAACAGCGAGGGATCCTCGTCGCGAATGGTGTTCACCACTTCGAACGCGAAGTTCATGTGGGCCGACTCGTCCCGGAACACCCAGTTGGTTCCGGCGGCCAGACCATTGAGGAGGCCCTTCGAGCGCAGGAAGTACACGTAGGCGAATGCGGCGAAGAAGAACAGGCCTTCGATGCAGGCTGCGAAACAGATCAGGTTGAGCAAGAACTGCTTGCGATCCTCACGCGTTTCGAGGCGGTCGAGCTGCTCGATCGAACCCATCCAGCGGAAGCAGAAGTCGGCCTTGGCCCGGATCGAGGGGATGTTCTCGATCGCGGCGAAGGCCTCGGTGCGCTCGGCCAGATCAGGGATGTAGTTGTCGAGAAGCGTCAGATAGAACTGGACGTGCTGAGCCTCTTCGAACAGCTGCCGGCTGAGGTACATGCGGGCTTCGGGGCTGTTGATGTGCTGGTAGAGGTTGAGCACCAGGTTGTTGGCGACGATCGAGTCGCCGGTGGCAAAGAACGCCACCAGGCGGTTGATCAGATGCCGCTCGGCCGGCAGGAGCTTGCGGTCCAGATCGACGATGTCGTCGCTGAAGTCGATCTCCTCCACCGTCCAGGTGTTCTTGATGGCGTCGCGGTACATGTCGTAGAAGACCGGGTATCGCATCGGCCGCAACGTGAGGTCGAAGCCCGGGTCCAAGATGTGGCCGCTGGCGGTGCGTGCACCGCTCGCTGGGGTGGCATCGAGGGCCTCGGGCTGAGGCGTGTACAGAGCGTCGGAGTCGGTGAGAGCCATATCGGGGAAAGGATCCTCGTGGTGAGCGTGCGGGCGTGTCGTGCTGGCTGCGACCTAGTCGCAGGCCTCGCACGCTTCGGGGTTCTCGAGTGAGCAGGCGATGGCTTCCTCGTCGGTGAACGTCGGAGTCTCCACAGGGGCCGGCTGACCGCCGCCTCGGCCACCTCCCCCTGAACCTGGGCCGCCGGACTCCGCGCTGCCGGTGGTGGTCTGATTGATACGAGTCGCAGGGCGTGACCGCAGGTAGTACGTGGTCTTGAGACCCGTCTTCCATGCATGCATGTACATCGAACTCAACTTGCCAATGCTCGGGCTCTCCATGAAGAGGTTGAGCGACTGGCTCTGGTCGATGTAGGCGCCACGGCTGGCCGCCATGTCGATCAACGCTCGCTGGGGAAGTTCCCACGCCGTCCGGTAGATCGAACGAACGTCGGCAGGGATCTCGGCGATGTCCTGGACCGAGCCCTCGGCCTTCTTGATCCGGTTGGCGATCTCCTCGGTCCACAGCCCCCGCGCCTGGAGGTCGCGCACGAGGTACTTGTTGATCTGGAGGAACTCACCGGACAAGGTCTCGCGCTTGAACAGGTTGCTGACCTGGGGCTCGATGCACTCATAGCACCCGGCGATCGACGCGATGGTCGCCGTGGGAGCGATGGCGATCATCAGCGAGTTGCGCAGCCCGTACTGGCTGATCCGGTCCTTGAGCAGGCTCCAGTCCTCACGGGTGGGCTCCACGCCCCACAAGTCGAACTGCAGCTCGCCGCGGGCCGCCCGGGTCTCGGTGAACCCGTCGTGGGCTCCCGCCTTTTGCGCCAGCTCGCAGCTGGTCGACAGCGCCCAGTAGTAGATGTCCTCGCTGATGCGACTCGACAGATCCCGCGCCTCGTCGGAATCGAAGGCCATCCCGAGCTGGAAGAACACGTCCTGCAGACCCATGAGGCCCAGCCCGACGGGTCGCCATTTGCTGTTGGAGTGACCGGCTTCGGAGGTCGGATAGAAGTTGATGTCGATGACCCGGTCGAGGAAGGGCACCGCTGTGCGCACCACCTCGCCGAGGCGGTCGAAGTCGAAGAAGTTGCGGCCCTCGGCGTCTTGGCGCACGAGCCGCCCGAGGTTGACCGAGCCGAGGTTGCACACCGCCGTCTCGTCCTGGCTCGTGACCTCGAGGATCTCGGTGCACAGGTTGGAGAGGTGGATGACGTTGCCCGGCTCGCCGGTCTGGTTCGACTTCTGGTTCGATGCGTCCTTGAACGTCACCCACCCGTTGCCGGTCTGGGCGAGGGTGCGCATCATCCGCGAGTACAGCTGGCGGGCGGACACCTGCCGGTCGTAGAGGCCATCGGCCTCGGCCTGCATGTAGGCCTGCCGGAATTCATCGCCGTAGAGGTCGGTGAGGTGCGGCACGACCTTGGGATCGAACAGGCTCCACTGCCAGTCGTTCTCGACCCGCTCCATGAACAGGTCAGGGATCCAGTTGGCCAGGTTGAGGTTGTGCGTACGCCGAGCGTGATCGCCGGTGTTGTCGCGCAACTCGAGAAAGTCCTCGACGTCGGAGTGCCACGACTCGAGATACACGCACGCTGCGCCCTTGCGCTTGCCGCCCTGGTTGACCGCAGCGACGGAGCTGTCGAGAGTTCGCAGCCAGGGGACGATGCCGTTGGAGAGGCCGTTGGTGCCAGTGATCAGGCTGCCCTTGGCCCGCACCCGGTGCCATGCGACACCGATGCCGCCCGCGAACTTCGACAGCTTGGCGATGTCGGTGTAGCGCTTGTAGATCCCCTCGAGGCTGTCCTCGGGGCTGTCGAGCAGATAGCACGACGACATCTGGGGGTGGGCCGTTCCGGAGTTGAACAGCGTGGGGCTCGACGTGAGGTACTCGAGACTCGACATCAGCTGATACAGCGTGATGGCTTCCTCAGGGCTCTCGGCCAGACCGCAGGCGACCCGCAGCATGAAGTACTGCGGTGTCTCGATCACCGACCGCTCGACCGGGTGACGCAACAGGTACCGGTCGTACACAGTGCGCAGGCCGAAGAACTCGAACAGGTTGTTGCGCTCCGGGAGGATCGCATCGTTGAGCTTGCGGGCGTGAGTCCGCACGAACTCGAGGACGCCGTCGCCGATGAGCCCGCACTGGGCGCCGAGCTCGATCGACTGGCTGAAGCTGTAGACGTTCTGGTTCTGCACCTCCTTGTCGACGAAGGTGGCGAGCAATCGCGCCGCAAGACGGCTGTAGTTGGGCTCCTCGACGATCAGCGCGGCCGCCGTCCGAATCGAGAGCTCGTCCAGCTCGGTGGTGGTCGCGCCGTCGTGCAGGCCCGAGATCGTGCGGGTGGCCACACGCATCGAATCCACACCGGGGAGCTCGAGCGCACAGCGCTCGACGGCCTTCACGATCTTGTTGACGTCGACGGACTGCATCGATCCGTCGCGCTTCTGCACCCGCATCTGGGTGCCGGCCCCTCCACTTCCCCCGCCTGCACCGGCCGCTTCGGGAGAGCTGAGCGCCTCGCCGGCGGTGTTTTCCGGTGTGGGGTGTTCCCCTGCTGTCTGTTCAGTGATCGCCACGTGCCTCGGTATCCCTCTGTCCTGGCCCTCGTCCCTAGCCGGTCCGATTCGCCACAAGCCCGCTCTCGGCGCCGGATCCGGGCTGGGAGTGCGTAGGCCACCGTCGAGTGCCGTCGTGACTGCTGTCGTGACGAGCCCGGCGGGGCCGTGGTGCGTTCCCAGCTGGTGTTCGAACCCAGCCGCCCGCCGAGTGACGGGTGTGTGATTACAGCGCTGTAGTTACATCGCTGTCAAGCATCTGTACCGCCCGCGCGCCGGCCCGGCAAGTACCGATCCGACGACTCGGGACGATCCTCGCGAACAGACCTGCCACCCTCGGTGAGCGAACCCAGTGACGAGAAAATCGCGGCGCGCTCTCCGGCGCCCCGGAGGCCTGGTCGGGGCTAGGTTCGTGAGCACCCCGAGCTCAGGAGGACGAGCGTGGCCCTGGACAGGATCGTCGTCGTCGGTGCGTCCCTCGCCGGAGCGCGCGCTGCGCAGAATCTCCGCCGACAGGGTCACGACGGAGGGCTCGTGATCATCGGCGCTGAGGAGCATCTCCCCTACGACCGACCACCGCTGTCGAAGCAGATGCTGACGACCGACATGGACCCGGGCGACCTCGCGCTCAACCCGCCCGAGACCTACGACGAGATCGGCGCCGATTTGTTGCTCGGGGCACCAGCGACCGGCATCGACCTCCAGAGCCGCGTCGTCACTGTCGGTGAGGAGGCCGTGCCCTTCGACGGGCTCGTGATCGCGACGGGAGCCCGCGCGAGAAATATTCCTGGTGCGGAAAATCTCGCGGGCGTTCACACCCTTCGAACACTCGACGACGCGCTGGCGATCCGCGACGACCTCCGCGAGGGGGTCACTGTCGTCGTGGTGGGAGCGGGCTTCATCGGTTCGGAGGTCGCGGCCGCCGCCGCAGCACGCGGGTGCCGCACCACCGTGGTCGAAGCGGCTCCGGCGCCGCTGGTGCGCGGCCTCGGCGCCGAGATGGGCATGGCGTGCGGTGGCCTTCATGCGACGCAGGGCGTCGAATTGCGGCTCGGCCAGGGCGTATCTGCGCTTCACGGCAGCGACAGGGTCGAAGCCGTCGAGCTCACGGACGGAACCCGGCTCGATGCCGACGTCGTCGTGGTGGGAATCGGCGTGACTCCAAACACCGCGTGGCTCGAGGGCTCCGGGCTCACGGTCGACAACGGTGTCGTGTGCGACGGCACGATGAACGCAGGGGTCCCTGGCGTGTACGCAGTGGGCGATGTCGTGCGCGCGCCCAACGCTTGGATCGGCCCGGAACCCGTCCGCGTGGAGCACTGGACGGCGGCCACCGAACAGGCGATGTTGGTTGCGGGCAATCTGCTCGATCCCGACAACGCCAGCGTGTACGACAGCGTGCCCTTCGTCTGGTCCGACCAGTACGACGATCGGATCCAGATCGCCGGCCATCCCTCGGCCGACGACAGCGTCGAGGTACTCGTGGGCGCGATCGACGATCGCTCGTTCGTCGCCGGGTATCAGCGGGACGGCCGGCTGGCAGGGGTGATGGCGCTCAACAGCATCAAGCCCTTCGTCCAGTACCGTCGCCTCCTCCTCGCCCACGCGACCTGGGCCGAGGCGCTGGAGAAGGCGGACGAGCTCAACGCGTGACGACGTATCGCTCGGTCCGGGCCGGCATCACAGCGTGAGTCGCCCATGGGAGACTCGCCGGCGATGACGACGGTCGCGCGGGCCACCGGGCTCCACATGACGTTCGGATCCGTGCGCGCGCTGGACGCGGTCGACCTCGAGATCCCGTCCGGGGTCACAGGGGTCGTCGGGGCCAACGGCGCGGGCAAGTCGACCCTCTTCAAGCTGATGCTCGGCCTGCTCGAACCCACCGCTGGCTCGATCGAGGTCCTGGGGATGGTTCCCACGAGCGACGGTGCCGTGCTCCGCACGAAGGTGGGGTACTCACCCGAACGAAACGTGCTCCCGGACAACATGGCCGCCGACGAGTTCGTCCGTCACCTCGCCCAGGTCCGCGGCCTGCCTCGCGGCGAGGCGCGCGGACGGGCGTCGGACATCTTGTTCCTCGTCGGCCTGGGCGAGGAACGCTTCCGACCCCTGGGGTCCATGTCGACCGGCCAGCGGCAACGGGTGAAGCTCGCTCAGGCCCTGGCGGCGGACCCGGCGCTCGTGCTCCTCGACGAGCCCACTGACGGGCTCGACCCCATGCAGCGCGAGCAGATGTTGGGGCTGATCGGCCACGTGCAGTCCGAATTCGGGATCGACGTGATCGTGACCAACCACGTTCTCGATGAGGTCGAGCAGGTCTGCGACCACGTCGTGGTACTCGACGGGGGTCACCTCGCCATCTCGGGCTCGCTGGCCGACCTCGCAGGCGACAGCGCCGGAGTGGAGCTCGAACTGACGCCGACAGCGACCGACTCCGACCCCGCAGCGTCGGTCGCGGCCCGCCTCGCGTCGACGCCAGGCGTGGAGTCGGTTGCGACCAGCGGGCAGACGGTCATCGTCACCGCGGAAGCCGAAACCGGCGACGACGGTCTGTACGACATCTGCCGCGACGTCCTCGCCGACACCGGCGTACGCCTTCGCCGGCTCGGCTCCCGCAGGATCAGCCTCGAGGACGTCGTGATCGAGAAGGCCGGAGGCACGAGGTCATGACCTCCACCGGCGAGCAGCGAACCGCGCGGCTCATCGACCGCGGCTACCGCACGTACGGCGGGCCGCGCACCGGAACCCGTGGTGCCATGCGCAGCGTCGCGATTCACGGCGTGCGCAACGTGCTCGGGCTCGGTCGAGCGGCGCGGCACAAGATCCTGCCGATCATCGCGGCCGTGATGGCCTACCTGCCGGCGGTGGTTTTCGTCGGGTTCGCAGTGCTGTTGTCCGATTTCATCGATCCGAATGAGGTGGCCGACTACGCGGGGTTCTATTTCTCGATCGTGTCGGCTCTGGTGCTCTTCAACGCTTTCGTCGCGCCCGACGTGCTGACGTCGGATCGACGGAACGGCCTTCTGGCCCTGTACCTCTCCACCCCGCTGACCCGAGGTTCCTACGTCGCTGCGCGCGCTATGGCGGTGGTCATCACTCTCCTCGTCGTTACGCTGGGACCGCCTCTGCTCCTCCTGATCGGGTACACCTTCGAGGGCGCAGGACCGGACGGATTCGACGGGTGGCTCGGCGCGTTCGGCCGCGTCCTGCTGTGCGGCGTCCTGATCGCAATGGTCTACGGGGGCATGGCCCTGTCGATGGCATCGTTCACCGACCGACGAGGCGTCGCCACGGCATCGATCGTGCTCGTCATGCTTCTCGGCGCGACCCTGACGATCACGCTCGTCGAGGCTGCGCAATGGTCGACCGACTGGTACCTGCTCAACCTCGTCGTTTTTCCATTCGAGCTCGTACATCGCATCTGGCAGCAGGAGAGCCCGCAGCCGACGATGTCAACGGCCGGGCTCTGGCTGGCGACCTCGGGCTGGATCGTCGTGTCATTCGCCACGGTGTGGTGGCGCTACCGCAAGCTGCAGGTGGACAGATGACTTCACCGACGATCGTGTGCGAGGACGTGAGCCGGTGGTTCGGGTCCGTTGTCGCCGTGTCCGACGTCAGCGTCGAATTCGGACCCGGCGTCACCGCGCTGTTGGGTCCCAACGGCGCCGGCAAGTCGACGCTCTTCCGCATGATCGTTGGGTTGCTGCCGCCGTCCCGCGGCCGGGTCGAGGTGATGGGACGCGACCCGCGCCGAAGTCGCGACGTGCGCTCACACGTGGGGCTGGTTCCGCAGCAGGACGCGCTCTTCGACAGCTTGAGCGCGCTCGAAGTCGCCCGCCTCGCAGCCGTCCTCCACGGCGTCGACGACGCCGCAGGCGCGGCTGCGGGGTCCCTCACACGGGTCGGGCTGGACCCCGGCGAGACACGGGCCGTCGGCGGCTACTCCAAGGGCATGCGGCAGAGGGTGAAGGTCGCCCAGGCCCTGGTCCACGAACCCGAGGTGCTTCTCCTCGACGAGCCGCTCACCGGCCTCGATCCGGTGCAACGGCGATCGGCCATCGAGCTGTACCGGCAGCTCGGCGAGCAGGGCGTCACGGTCGTGGTGTCGAGCCATGTTCTCGAAGAGGTGGCCCGGATCGGCAGCGACGTCGTCGTCATCGCCGAGGGTCGCCTGGCGGCGACCGGCGACTTCCACGAGCTCCGGGAGCTGATGGACGATCGGCCGCACCAGATCCGGATTCGCAGCGACGAGGCTCGCGGTCTGGCCAGACGACTTCTGGAGCTCGACAGCGTTGTGGCGGTCCGCATCGAAGGCGATGACCTGGTGGTCGACAGCGTCGACGCGGACACATTCGGACGTTCGATCGCAGGCCTCGCCCGATCCGCCGGCGCCCGCCTTCGGGAGGTCGCGCCCCTGGACGACGATCTCGAGTCTGTCTTCCGGTACGTGGTGGAGCACCGATGAGCTGGGCGGTCCGATGAGCAGAGAACTTCGATGAGCAGAGAACTTCGATGAACATCGAGTCGCAGACGATCCGCCGCCCCAGCGCCCGCCGCGCGTTCGCCACCATCTACCGGTTGGTCCTCGGGCAGATCTGGAGTCGCGGCCGCCTGCTCGTCGTGGCCGCGCTCAGCCTGACCATCGTGGCGCTCGGGCTCGTGGTGAGGCGGGCCGGAGAGACCTCCGAACGAGTCGAGGACGGGACGCAGCTCGTCTCGTCGCTCGGGCTCGGATTGGTGCTCCCGGTGATCGCGTTGGTCTTCGCGACGGCGACACTCGGAGACATCCGCGAAGACAAGACGCTGGTGTACCTCTGGCTCACCCCGCTGGCGCCGTGGGTCGTTCCGGTCGCCGCGTTCGCCGCGTCGGTCACGATCGTCCTGCCCGCGGTGCTGTTACCGATCCTGGTCGCCGCGGCGTTGGTCACGACGGGCGGCGGCCTCCTCGCCGGCACGGCGGCTGCGGTGGTGCTCGGAACCCTCGCCTACTGCGCGGTGTTCACCACCGCTGGACTGCTGCTGCGACGGACTCTCGTCGCAGGTGTCCTGTACGTCCTCATCTGGGAAGGGTTCGTTGCGAGCGCAGGGGCCGGAGTGGCTCGCTTCGCCATCCGGGCCCATACGCGATCGATCCTGTCCAACGCGACGGATGTGGAGATCAACCTGGGCGACCTCTCACCGACCAGCGCCGTCGTCATCCTGGCCGCCATCATCGGTGGCGCGTTGCTCGTCGGGGTCAGGCGCTACCAAACCATGACCGTCGATTGAACCGACGCCGCTAGCGTCGAGCGCCATGTCGATCGCGTCTGTCAGCGTCTTTTGCGGCTCGTCCCCCGGCACCGATCCCCGCTTCGGCGAGATGGCCGCCCAGCTCGGTACCCACCTCGGCGAGCGCGACATCAAGCTGGTGTTCGGCGGAAGCGACGCCGGCCTCATGGGAATCGTCGCAGACGCCCATCTCGCCGCCGGCGGCCACGTGATCGGCGTGTACCCCGACGAAACCTTCTCTCGCGACGTGTCACACGACGGGTTGAGCGAGCTGCATCGGGTGTCGTCGATGCACGAGCGCAAGGCCACCATGTACGAGCTGTCCGACGCGGTGATCGCTCTCCCGGGTGGATACGGGACGCTCGAGGAGCTGTTCGAAGCGCTCACGTGGACCCAGCTGGGCATCCACGCGCTTCCCGCGGCGCTGCTGGACGTCGACGGCTTCTGGGACCCGTTCGTGGCGTTCCTCGACGGTTGCGTCGAAGCGGGCTTTCTGAAAGAGGCCAACCGCGCCCTGCTGGGCGTGGCATCGTCACCCGGTGACGCGCTCACCGCGCTGGAGCGAGCAGACGTCACCTATCGCGAAAAATGGTCGGGCTGAGAGGATTTGAACCTCCGACCCCTGGTCCCCCAGACCAGTGCGCTAACCAAACTGCGCCACAGCCCGCCGCCAACCATCGGTTGAACCGGCGGCCCAGACTACAGGGTCGGGCTCGCGATCGTTCCAGCCAATCGCCGATTTCCTGCTGGAGAAATCGAGGAGCTCCGGCCGAGCTTCTGAGATGAATTCGTCAGGGATTCGCGCGCCCTGCCGATGAGACCCACGAAGGCAGGCATGACGATCAGCGCGGCGGAGGCGGTAATGGTTGACGCGCACGTCCGCGCAGCAGTCGGCGACAGCTCAGCGTGGAAGACACTCTCTCGGCTGCGGCCGCATGCGACGAGCGAGACGCAGGTCCCGTCTTCGCCCTCGGGCTGGTTGGCGGCGGTGACCGCGGTGCTCGAGACCGACCTGCACGACGTCAACGACGCAGCCCGGGAGGTCGAGGACCTGATCTTGCGGTGCGTCGCTGCGGCCCACGTGCTCGCCCACGAAGATGCGATGGACGACCACGCCACGGCGGCTCTGATCGGCCTGACGGCGCTTCTCGGCGAGCTCGTGGTGGCTGCAGCGCGCCCAGTGGACATGGAACGACTGCTCGCCCAGCCCGAACCGTTTCTCGCGAGCGTCCAGGAGAAGGTGCTCGGCGTCGACTGTGCCGAGCTGTCCGCGGAGCTCGCAGAACTCTGGGGGATGGACGCAGCTGTGGTCAACGCCCTCCGTGGTCGCAACAGTCCGACCTCGGCCACCGCCCTGGGCCCGCTTGCTCGGCGCGCAGTTCTGCTCGCCCACGTCGCTGCACGCGGGTCCAAGTCAGCGGACGCAGAACTGGCAGCGGTCGGTCTTCCCTGCGGCATGGCCAAGTCGCTGGTCGGCCGGATGGCCGACATGATGCCAACGCTCGCCGACCAGGACGGACGCCCGCCGCTGCGGGTGGTCAGCGCGGCGCGAGTCGCTGCGGCACGCCACCGATTGCCGGCCGACGACGCCCGGCGGATCCTCGGATCACAGACCGATGCCGCCCGCCACGGAGACACGTGGATCGAGCAGCTCCCCCGAGGCGACGTCATGCTGCGATTCGCCGATCTCCTCGAGGACATCGTCGCGGACGCCCGCGGCGTGTACGGGGAGGTGCCTGAGATCGGAGCGATTCTGATCGACATCGAGGGCGAACTGGACGACGGCCTGTCGCGGTCGGTGCAATCGGCCCTGGCGCGATGTCTCGCCGGGCGGACTCGCGCCCACGAGATCCTGGGGGTTCTCGACCCCCGAACCATGGTGCTCATCGCCGCCGCGACCACGCCGGCAGAGTTGGCCGGAGCGATGCGCCGGCTCGCGACTCAGGTGACGGGGCTTGCGGTCGAGGGCTCGGACGAGCCATTCCTCCCAGACCTGTCTCTGCGTTCGGTCTTCGGAGAAATCTCTGCGGCTCTGCGCAGCACACCACCGAGGCAAGCCCATGTCAGCTGGTGAGCGGCGCGTTCTCGTCGTCGACGACACACCGGCGATCCGCCAGATCGTGCGTGCCGTGCTTGACGACGAGCCCAACCTGACGATCGTGGGGGAGGCATCTGACGGACGTGAGGCGGTGAGCAAGGCGGCAACCCTGCGGCCAGACGTGATCGTGCTCGACATCAACATGCCGGTGCTCGACGGGATCGAAGCGCTCCCCCATCTCCGAGCGGCTGTCCCAGGGGCGACCGTCGTGCTGTTCAGCACCGCCGACAGCACAGCAGACCGGATCCGACACGTGCTGTCTGCGGGCGAGGCCGAATTCGTGTCCAAGCCAACGGGCGTCGGCTCGCTCCAGGGCGCCATCGATCGGCTCCGCAGCACACTGGTCCCCAAGCTGCGAGCCTCAGCTGCCGCCGGGCCAACCGCTGAATCGCCACCGCCCGCCTTCCCCGAGCGGCGCCACGGGATCACACCTGTCAACGCAGTTCTGATCGGGGCATCCACGGGCGGGCCCGCTGCGCTCCGCACGGTCCTCGGCGCCCTCGCGCAGGATCTGCCGGTCCCCGTATTCGTCGTCCAACACATCGACGAGGGATTCGCTACACAGCTGGTCAAGGTCCTCGGAACCGCCACCTCACTCCCCGTGGTGCTCGCAGAGGACGGAGCCCCCGCCCGCCCCGGGACGGTCCACATCGCACCGGACGACAGCCACCTCACGCTCGAGCGCGTCGGGCACACAGTCCATACTCGGTTCGACACTGGGCCGAAGGTCAACAGCTGTCGGCCGTCGGTCGACGTGTTGTTCCACTCCAGCGCCCAAGGCGTACGGCGCCGCCCAGCTCGCGGTGGTCCTCACCGGAATGGGCCAAGACGGACTCGAGGGAGCGCGCCACCTCTCCGACCTCGGCGCGCCGATCATGGTCCAGGACCAAGAATCGAGCCGGGTGTGGGGGATGCCGGGCGAGATCGCCAAGGCAGGGCTCGCGGAGGAGATCGCGCCCCTCACCGACATCGGGTGGCGCATCAATCACAAGGTCCTCGGCTCGCGAGCTGCGCACGGCCTCATGTCGACGATCTGAGGTACTGCCTCCTGCGTGCCTCAGAACATGCGGCCGACCAGCCAGGTCAGTCCTTGGACGCCGCGGAAGGCGAGATAGCCCCCGGCCCCGAAGACCAGTACCCAGAAGTGCCAGGGGATCCGAGCCTCGCGCTGAGTGCCGGCGAGGGGACCCGAGCAGCTCGGACAGCTGCCGTCGCTCGTGTTGGCTGGCTCCACCTGGAGCTGGCAGGACTCACACCAGGACATGGCATCGAGTGTCCCAGCTCCGGTGGCGTTCGCCAACCCCACGCGGGACAACACCTCACCGGCCCGGTCGATCGGTACCCTTGCGGCGATGTTCGAGCCGGGCGACACATCACAGCGCCGTCCGCCCCTCGATCGTGCACCGGCAGACGTCGTCCGGCCGGTGGCGCGCTTTGGTCTCGCGCTCGAACAGCCGCGAGGGTCACGCTCAGCGGGAAGCCCGCTCTCGACCGGTCTCGCTGTTGTCGCGAGCGCTGCTCTCGCTGCTGCGCTGTACGTCTGGGACGATCTGCTGCTGGCTGCGCCGATCGTCGCTCTGGCGTCGGTCTGGGGAGCGCTCACTGCCTGGGCGGTGTTCGCCACGGTCTACGGAGCTGTGTCCTTCGTCCTCGCGCTGTGGGCGGTCCGGGCGTACGATCGCCTCTCCGGCGGCGAGCCGGGGCGGCTCGCGCGATGGCTGTCGGCTCAATCCGATGGACGCCGCGGCCAGTGGGGCCGACGCCTGGTCACCGGTGGCCAGGCCATCGGATTTGTGCTGGCCAGCTTCCTCCTGGGCGGGATCGTCACCACCTGGCTCACGCGCGTGCTGCGTCCGGATCGTCCTCCCGTTCTCACCGCCGCCGCCTCCTGCGCCATCTTCGGCGTGACGTTCGCGGCACAGTACGCCGGAATCGCTGCGCTCGTCCTCTGAGGCCACTGGGTGGCTGTGTCACGAAGCGTTCGGCATCCCACCCTTCGTGGTCGGCCGTCGGTACGTTGGACGGCGGCCGCGGTCGTTGCGTCGGGAGGTCGTTCAGCTTGGCTGTGACAGTTCAGCGAAATGTCGACGATGCAGTGCGAGCGCGCGTGCTCGAGATGTATCGCGATGCGTTCGAACCGTTGAGAACGCTGACAGCGACAAAGCAGACCCTCGCCGAATCCGAGTTCGAAGCGCTGCTCAACTTCGATGCCACCACGATCTTTCTGTCCGAGATCGGCGACCGGGTCAGCGGATTCGCTCTCGCGGTGTCGGACCTCAAGCTCATCCCGTGGATCAACCCCGAGTACTTCGCCGAACGCTTCCCCGAGCACTACGCGGCCGGACGGCTTCTCTACATCCCCTGCTTTCTGGTCGACCCGATCCACCAGAAGGGCACCACCTTCATGGCGATCACGCGCGAGCTCGCACGCCACTACGGCGCGCTCGATGCCGTGCTCGCCATGGATTGCTGCCAGTACAACGTCGATGTGGAGCAGTTCCCCAGCATCCTCGGAGCTGTGTCGCAACGGTTCACGCCGACCGTGACCCACGAGCTCGATCGTCAGACGTTCTGGGCCTTCGAGCTCGGCGACGGCTGAAGCTTCGCAACGGCGTCACGCAGGCGATCGCCGACCCGACTTGCACCGTTGCTCAAACTTGACTGAGATGTCACCTGCGGAACGGGCGGGGCTGGTTCGTACCGCGAGGACAACATGGCAAATGCGACCGACTCGGAGGTCTTCGACCTCACGTCGGCCTCTGCACGCACGACCTTCCACATCGACATCCGGACGGGTGTCGGCCGGGGTCCCACCGAGTTGGCGGCATTCGATGCCGCACTTCGCGATGCCAACATCGCGAACTTCAACCTCATCTACTTGAGCTCGGTCATCCCCGCGGCGTCAGAGATCGAGGTCCTGGAGGACGTTTCGCGCATCCGTCCTCCCGGCGAGTGGGGCGACCGGCTGTACGTGGTGATGGCCCAGCAACGGACGAGCACCGCAGGCCAGGTGGCCAGCGCCGGCATCGGCTGGGTCCAGGACGAGGAGTCGGGACGCGGGCTCTTCGTGGAGCACGAGGGCCGCGAGGAGTGGAGGGTCCGTCAGGACATCCAGCTCAGCCTCGATGCCATGGTCGAAGGTCGTACCGAACGGTTCGGCCCGATGATGACGCGGGTGCAGTCGGCACGCTGTTCCGACGGCACGCCCACCTGCGCCCTCGTGGCGGCGGTGTATGAGTCTCAGGGGTGGAATCGCGGCTGATCGCGAGGCCCCAGCTCACCCGCTGACCAACGTTCTCTCCGTCGTCGAAACCTCAGGAGGAACCGGTGTCACGCCGATGGAGAGACGATGCGTCGCGCCGCGTGGTCTTTCCTCATCGCCGGATTCGGTGTGCTCGCCTTTGCCGCCACGGCAGGGTCCGATGCGCGCGAGAGCGGGTTCACCCTTCTCGGGCTGGCTGCGATCGTCGCCACCATCGTGGGCGTCCGGCGCCACAGGCCGACCAATTCCACCCCGTGGTACCTGCTGAGCGCCGGAGTTCTCGCCTTTGTCGCGGGAGGGATCGCTCGGGCAGCGCACGGGTCGATGATCGGGGTCGAGAACCCCTTCCCGTCGCCGGCTGATCTCGTCACCGTCAGCGCCTACGTCTGCATCGTCATGGGTCTGCGAGCCCTCCTGCGTTCGAGGTCGCTTCGCGCTGACGTGACGACCACGCTCGACGCATTCCTCATCGCCGGCGGCGTCGGCACCATCATGTGGATCTACCTGATGGGGCCCTACATGGCGGAGTCGGCGCCCCTTGCCGAGCGTCTCCTCAACGCCATGTACTCGGGATTCGACATCCTGCTGCTCGCCATGATCGCCCGGGTCGCCCTCACCCCGGGCAACCGGCCGACCGCGTACAAGCTCCTGGCCATCGGAGGCGCCGGCGCACTCGTGGCCGACGTACTGGTCATCATGAACACCGCGGGTCTGGTCGGAGCCGACTATCTCCCCACCGCCGGTGCGCTCCCCTACATCCTTCTCGGCGCAGCCGCTCTCCATCCCTCGATGACCGAGGTGACCGATCGCTCGGCGGCTGCAGTCACCAAGCTGACCACGCGTCGCCTCGGAGCGATGGCCGGCGCAGTCCTGTTGCCGCCCGTCATGCTCCTCGTCGAAGACATCCGCGGCGACGTCGCCGTGCTCCCGATCGTGGTGATCTCGTGGGCCGCGCTCACCGTGATCGGCGTCATCCGGCTCGGCGAGCTGATCTGGTCCAAGCAACGCCTCGTCGGCAGACAGGCGATCCTTCTCCAAGCCGGCCAAGAGCTCGTGAGCGCCACCGAGGTCGGTGAGATCCACGACACCGTCGTACGCACCGGGCTTCAGCTCGCCGAACACCTCGACCACGCACGCGTCTCGTTCGCCAGCGGACCGCCAGACTCCCTCCTCGTCGTCGCGTCGGCGGGCCATCGCGCCGAGGAGGCGCTCGGGAGCCGTGTGAGCGACGCGGCCTGGCGCCAGGAGATCCGAGCCGGCGGCGTTGGCGGCGGCCCCGTCGTCCTGGAGGCAACCGACGCTCCGGACGTCGAGGGAGCCGCGCCCGTCGAATGGCTCATCGTCGCCCCGATCGTCGCCCCCTCCCAGGAGCTCGGGTGCATCTTCGTCTCAGCTTTCAGCACCCCCGACGAGCTCGTCCTCGAAGGGCTGGCCAGCCTGACGACCGATCTCGCGCTCGCTCTCGACGCGGCGGCGCTCACCGAGGAGATCCACCGCCAGCGATCGCAGCGTCGCTTCCAGGCACTCGTCGAGAACAGCACAGACCTCGTCGTGGTGTTCGACACCGGCACCCACCCTTCTTTCGCCAGCCCGTCAGCACACCGCAAGCTTCCCCTGGGTGACGGTGACACGTCGCTCCTCGATCTCGTCGACCACGCCGACGCTCCGACGCTCCGCAGCCTCATCGACACAGCGACTCACGCGAGCGGCGCCGTCGGGCCCGCCGAGCTCCGATTCGCCGACGCCGACGGCAAGGCGGTGTGGCTCGAGGTCGTGCTCACCGATCTCACCGACGAACCCGAGGTCGGCGGGATCGTGATGAATGCTCACGACCTCACCTCACGCAAAGAGCTCGAAGAGAGCCTGCGCCACCAGGCACTGCACGACAGCCTCACGGGACTGGCGAACCGCTTCTTGTTCCAGCAGCGGGTGAACCATGCGATCGTGCGACGATCGAAGTTGCAGGACGTGGTGGGGGTGCTGTTCATCGATCTCGACGACTTCAAGACCGTCAACGACTCCCTCGGTCACGCAGTGGGCGACAAGCTCCTGAAGCTCGTCGCAGATCGCCTGACGAGCGCTCTTCACAGCGCAGACACGGCCGCCCGCCTGGGTGGCGACGAGTTCGCAGTGCTGCTCGAGAACAGCACCTCGAAGTCCGATGCCGTGACCACGGCCGAAGACATCCTCACTCGGCTCAACGAACCGTTCATCGTCGACGGGCGAGTGATCGACACAGGCGCCACCATCGGCGTGTGCTTCGCCGACGACACCGCCAACGACGCCGAACTGGTTCTCCGCAACGCGGACGTCGCGATGTACGCGGCCAAGCACAGCCACAAGGGCTCATACCGCGTGTTCGAGCAGGAGATGCACGCCACGATCTTCGAGCGCATGGAGCTGCGCGCCGACCTGGCCTCGGCGCTGCGCCGCGGTGAGCTGTCGCTCGTCTATCAGCCGATCATCAGCCTCACCACCAAGAGGCTCGCCGGGTTCGAAGCCCTCATGCGCTGGCACCACCCCCAGCGTGGCCTCATCAGCCCAGCGGTATTCATCCCCATCGCCGAAGAGAGCGGCCTCATCGGAGCAATGGGCGACTGGCTGGTTGTCGAAGCGACGCGCCAGATGCGCGACTGGCAGCGCCGTCACGACGCCGATGGCGAGCTGTTCATGAGCATCAACGCATCCGTGGAGCAGCTCCAGCGTCCCGAGTTCGTCGAGCACGTCCGCCAGACGCTCCGCGACGCCGAGCTCGCCCCCGATTGCCTGACGATCGAGGTCACCGAATCGGTTCTGGCCGACAACCTCGACGACGTCACCCGTCACCTGCACGGGCTCAAAGACGTGGGCGTCGACCTCGCCATCGACGACTTCGGCACCGGCTACTCGTCGCTCGGGTATCTCCAGCAGATGCCCTTCGACAAACTCAAGGTCGACAAGAGCTTCGTGGACCTGCTCGTCGACGGCGGCGACGACCGGCTCGTGCTGTCCATCATCGAGATGGCGCAGCGACTCGAGCTCCCCGTGGTGGCCGAGGGAATCGAGCACGGCTCCCAGGCAGACCGCCTCGTCGGGCTGGAGTGCGAGTACGGCCAGGGCTACCACTTCGCCCGTCCGATGGCGCCCGCGGACCTCGAGGAGCTGTTGACCCGCACAGCGCCGCACGACTTCCGGTTGATCGATGCTCCGGCGATGATCGTGCGGACAGACACCGTCGCGATACCGGTCAGCGGCGGCGCACCCTCATCTTGATCGGCGTCGCACCGAGCCCGAACTCCTCACGGAGTCGGCGCTCGAGGTAGCGGAGGTAGCTCGCCGGCAGCTCCTTGTTGGTGAACAGCGTGAACGTCGGGGGGTTCGCCGCCCCTTGGGTGGCGTACAGGACGCGGGCACCATGGGGTCCCGGCTGCGCCGACTGGGCCAGCTGGATCACTTCGTTGACCCGGCGGGTCGGGACGCGGGTCTCGTATGCCTCGATCGCGGCGTCGATCGCCGGGATGAGCCGATGTACCCCACGCCCGCTCAGGGCGCTGATGCGCAGAACAGGTGATTCGCCGATGAAGTGGAGCTTTTGGCCCATCTGGTACATCACCTCGTCCTTCTGCTCCTGGTCGACGGTCTCCCACTTGTTGAGCAACACGACGATCGGGCACCCGGAGGCGTCGACACGTTCGGCCAACCGCTGGTCTTGGCTGGTGACACCCTCGCCGGCATCGATGACGATCAGTGCCACGTCGGCCGAATCGATCGCACGAAGGGCTCGCAGGTTGGAGTAATACTCCGTGTCGTCGTCGACGCGGGCCTTGCGGCGCATCCCGGCGGTATCGACGAAACGCACGGGCCCCAACTCGGTCTCGACGACGGTGTCGATCGCGTCGCGGGTGGTGCCCGGCATGTCGTGAACGACGCTGCGATCGTCCCCGATCATGCGGTTGAACAGCGTCGACTTGCCCACGTTGGGGCGGCCGACGATGGCGACACCTGGGATGCCGTCGTCGACCTCCGCATCTTCGCCATCACCGTCATACATGTCGGCGGAATCGTCCGCGGTGTCTGCAACATCGGACTCAGGGGGAAGCTCTTCGAGGAGGCGGTCCAGCAGGTCACCGGTGTGGCGGCTGTGGAGAGCGGACACTCCCACGGGCTCGCCGAGGCCCAACGACATGAACTCCCAGATGTCGTTGTCGCGGGCCGAGCTGTCCACCTTGTTGACGACGACGAGGACGGGCAGATCCAGTCGCCGCAGCAGCGCAGCCACTCGGTCGTCCTCCTCGGTCACGCCCGTCGTCGCATCGACCACCATGAGGACGACATCGGCCTCCTCCATGGCGCGCTCGCTCTGCGCGGACACCTTGCTATCCAACCCCTTGCTATCCAACCCCTTGCTATCCAACCCCTTGCTATCTAAACCCTTGCTATCTAAACCCTTGCTATCCAACCCCTTGCCGTCCGGCCGCTTGCTGTCCAACCCACCGCTTTCTCGCCCGCCGTTGCCCGGCCGCTTGCCGTCTGACGCGGCCTCCTGCAGCGAGCTGCCGGCCGGCATCCACCCGCCGGTGTCCACGAGGAGGAACGAACGCCCGAGCCATTCCGCTTCGAGCTCCTTGCGGTCACGAGTGACCCCGGGCCGCTCCTCGACGATGGCCTCGCGGCGCCCGATGATGCGGTTGAACAGCGTCGACTTGCCCACATTGGGGCGGCCGACCACGGCGACGGTGGGCAGTGTCACGGAGCCTCCAGGGCGCGACGCAGCGAGAGCCCGTCGCTGGCAACGATCTCGACGGGCAGAGGGAGCTCGGCCGGCTCGACACCGTCGAGGAACCGTCCGCCGCTCAGGCAGACGTCGGGCACGAGGTAGCGATGGTCGCCGGGTTGGGAGGCCAGGACGCGCGCCACGTCGTCGCCGGCCATGAGCCCTGCGACCCCGACGTTTCCGCCGAAGAACAGGTTGGGCACCTCGACCACACGGATGTCGTCGCGACCCAGCATCGCGATCAGCGGAGCGAGCACGCGGGCGCCGTATGGGCCGGTCAGCACGCCGACCGGAGCCTTCGAGCCACGTCGCGCGGTGAGCGAGACGGGCACAGGGACCGGCTCGCTCGAGGGATCGGGCAGCTCTCCGCTCCGGTTGGCACGCGGGGCCCGGTATCCCTCGCCGGTCGCCCCGTCGACCCACTGGAAGAAACCGGCCCGCGGGCCGATCGTGTGGTCGACGGCTCCCGTGAATTCGGCCTCGAACGCTCGAACCATCCCGATGCCGTCCTCGTGCATCGGAAAGTCGCCGTATGTGTCGGCGGAGGGGAACGGCGCGTCGGCGAGGAGGTAGTACTCGTCGGCGGCGTAGACCAAGCGGCGACCGAGGAGATGCAGATACCTCTGCTGCCAGCGCTCGACGATCTCGATCACCTCATTGGCCTCGGCGTGGGTGTGGGGACGCATCGCATCTTCGCTGGAATGATCGCTGATCCCCAGTGGAACGACGGCGAGGGACGCCAGCTCCGGAAATCCGTCGAGAACGCCGACCAGCGTGTCCTCGAGGACGTCTCCCCCGTTGATGCCGGGGCACACCACCACCTGCCCGTGGACCTCCACCCCGTGGTCGAGCAGGGCGCGCAACCAACGAAGGCTGTAGGCGCCCCGCCGGTTGCGGAGCATCCGCGTCCGGACGTCGGGGTCGGTCGCGTGAATCGACACGTACAGCGGCGACAGCCGCTCGGTGATCACCCGTTCGAGGTCGGCTTCGGTGAACCGGGTGAGCGTCGTGAAGTTCCCGTAGAGGAATGAGAGTCGGTAGTCGTCGTCTTTGAGATAGAGGCTGCGGCGCATCCCCTTGGGGAGCTGATAGATGAAGCAGAACTCGCAGTGGTTGTCGCAGGTCTGAACGCGGTCGAAGATCGCGGCGTCGACGTCGGCACCCAGGGGCTCCCCCGCCGCCTTGCTGACCGGCACGTCGAGTTCGAGGCCGCCGCGGGTGACCTGCAGGACGGGATCGGCCTCGTCCACGAGGAGCTGCCACCGGATCACGTCGGTCGGCACCTCGCCGTCGATCGATGCGATCTCGTCACCCACCTGCAGCTCAGCGAGGGCTGCAGGCGAGTCGGGCGCGATGGCGACCACGTGCGGGCGGGACATGGCCACTGAGGATACGGACCGGAGGCTGGGACTCCTGCAGTCCGGGCTACCCTTCGCTGCGTGTCGAAGCCCGACCGATCACCCGTCGACCGCGTCCTGCTCGCGGCGCCGCGCGGGTTCTGCGCCGGGGTGGAGATGGCCATCAAGGCTCTGGCGTGGATGGTGCGGGCCTTCGAACCGCCGGTGTACTGCTACCACGAGATCGTCCACAACCAGATCGTCGTGGATCGTTTCCGCAAGCTGGGTGTGGTCTTCGTCGACGACATCTCCGAAGTCCCCGCCGGCCGCCCGATCATGCTCTCCGCGCACGGTTCGGCCCCTGAGGTGGTCGCAGGCGCCCGGGAGCGCGGTGGGTACGTGGTCGACGCCGTGTGCCCGCTCGTCACCAAGGTGCACCACGAGGTCCGAGTGCGGGCAGGCAAGGGCTATCGCATCGTCTACGTGGGCCACGAAGGACACGAGGAAGCGGTCGGCACGATGGCGGTGGCGCCCGAGGCGATCAGCCTGGTGGAGAGACCCGACCACGTCGCCGACCTCCCGGATTTCGACGAACCGATCGCGATGCTCGCCCAGACGACCCTCAGCCATCGCGATTGGGAAGGCGTGCTCGACGCGGCGCGTGAGCGCTTCCCCGACGTCTGGATGCCCGGTCGCAGCGACCTCTGCTTCGCCACCACCAATCGCCAGAGCGCTCTCGCTGCCATCTCCGAGCAGTGTGATGCCGTCGTGGTGATCGGCTCGGCCAACTCCTCCAACACGATGGCGCTGGCCAAGCTCGCCTCTGAGTCGGGGTGCGAGCACGTATACCGCATCAACGCGGCCGACGAGCTTCCAGGTGACCTCACCGGCGTCGTCGGGGTGACAGCAGGCGCTTCGGCTCCCGAGGAGCTCGTGAACCAGGTGATCGCCCGCCTCTCTCCTCACGAAGGCGTCGTCGAGGTGTCGATCACGTCGGAGGACGAGTACTTCCCACCCCCGCGTGAGCTGCGAGAGCTGCTCGGAGCGCTCGAAGCCGCGGTCAACGCGCTGGTCGCAGTCCCGCGGTCAGCTCGCGGCGATCACCGCGATCGTGACGTTGCCGCAAGCAACGTCCTGGCCGATCTCGCCGGCTAGCTCTCGGCTAGCTCGGTCCCTCGTCTGTATCGTCGGCCCTGTCGTAGACGTTCGGGCTCCCGCACCGCTCCATCGCGGTGTCGAACACGGCCTGAATCTCTTCGCGGAGCTCCAGCGTCACCGCCTTCACCTCCTTGCGGGAGATGCGACCTTTCTCGGTGAGGCCCGGCGGATCCATCGGTCGGCCGATCACGACATGGATCTTGCGCGGGAACATGATCTTGCGGCCGCGTGGCATCGCGGCCGCGGTGCCACCGATTCCGACGGGGACGATCGGAAGTTGTGTCTTGGCAGCCATGTAGGCGGCACCGTCGAAGAGTGGGTGCACGCGTGGGCCGTCTTTGCGCTCACCTTCGGGAAACGCCACGACAGGGTTCTTGCCCGACGACAGAACACCGAGAGCGATGTTGAGCGCCTCACGATCGGCGGTCCCCCGCGTCACCGGGAAGCAGCCGATGGTTGTGAAGATCCAGCCGAAGAACCGGTTCTTCCACATCGAGTCCTTGCCCATGAACCGAAGGCGTGCGGGCACGATGGCCTGGATCGGCGTGTCGATGTAGCTGCGATGGTTCGGGGCCCACACGCAGGCGCCCTCGGGGATGTTCTCGGTTCCCTCGATGGTGATCCGGTTGTAGAGCTTGAAGATCGTGATGAACCCATATCGCAGGATCTTGTAGAGGAGGAGGTTGTACCAGTTCATCCTCGGGTCGAGATCCGGGCCGGCGTCCGATGCGGGATTCACGTTCCCTCCACTGCGTGGCTGAAGAGTTCGGCGAGTTGGGCGACCACCTGGTCGAGCGTGAGCTCGCTGGTGTCGAGCACGATGGCGCCCGGGGCGGCCTGTAGCGGCGAGTCCGAACGGCTCGAGTCGATGCGGTCGCGGCGCGCGATGTCTGCGGCGATCTCCTGGAGGCTCTGGGCCGATCCCTCGTCGTGGCGCCGTTTGGCCCTGACCTCGGGACTCGCTGTGAGGTAGGCCTTGAGGACCGCATCGGGAAACACAACCGTGCCGATGTCGCGGCCCTCCATCACTCCCCCGCCGAGCTCTGCGGCCCACACGCGCTGGCGTTCGACGAGGATGCGCCGCACCTGTGAGTTGGCCGCGACCGCGCTCACCGCGCCGGTGACCGCGGGCGAGCGAATCTCCTCGGTGGCATCGACTCCGTCGAGAAGCACCCGCGGACCCATCCGAAGATCCATGTCGCGGGCGACGTCGGCGACGAGCGCCTCGTCGGTGGGGTCGACCCCTGCTCGAAGAGCAGCGGCTGCCACGGCGCGGTACATCGCACCGGTGTCGAAGTGTGGGAGGCCGAGAGTCGCGGCGAGCACCTTGGCCACAGTGGACTTCCCCGCACCGGCGGGACCGTCGATCGCCACGACCGTCACCGAGGGAGCCGACTCGACGCTCGGGCGGAGCGCCTCGAGTGCCTCGAAGAAGTCCGGAAAGGTCTTGGCGACACACCCGGGATCGAGGATCTCCACACTGGGAACGCGCAGACCGAGAAGCGCCATGCTCATCGCCATCCGATGGTCGTCGTACGTCTCGACCCGACCACCGCGCAGGCGGCCGACGTCGGGGCGAATGACCCACCCGTCGTCGGTGACATCGATGTCCACACCGCAGCGTCGCAGCTCCGTGGCCATCGCTTCGATGCGGTCGGTCTCCTTGCGCCGGATGAACCCGATCCCCGTGATCTCGACCGGCGTGTCGGCGAACACCGCCACCACTGCGAGGGTCTGCGCTGTGTCCGAAAAGTCGCGGAGGTCATAGATCCCGCCGCGGAGACGCCCACCGGTCACCTCGATGAAGCCGTCACCCCACAGAACCTCCGCCCCCATCTGGGCCAGCACGTCTGCGAAGGCCACGTCTCCCTGGCGGCTCGTGCGGTCGAGCCCCTCGACGCGCACGGTTCCGCCGGTGATGGCAGCGGCGGCCAGAAAGTACGAGGCAGCGGAGGCGTCCGGTTCGATCAGGACGTCGGCGGCCCGGTAGGAGCCGGGCGGCACGGCGAAGGTGCGCTCGTCTGGACGCTCGACGTCGACCCCGAAGCTCGACATCACGTCGACGGTGAGGTCGAGGTAGGGGCGGCTGACGATCTCCCCCGTGAGCTCGATTCGGACCGGGTCCGAACAGAGGGGCCCGGCGAGGAGCAGCCCGGATGCGAACTGGCTGCTGAGGTTGCCAGGGAGTGAGACCACGCCACCTGCGAGCGGCGAGCCCTCGACGCGGATCGGAAGATGCCCGGGCTCGCCCAGCTCCTCGAGTTGCGCCCCCATGCTTCGCAGGGCCGCGATCTGGTGGACGAAGGGTCGTGAGCGCAGCTGTTCGCTCCCATCGACCGTCACCGAGCCCAGGGAGCCGGCGGCGACGGGCAGAACGAAGCGTCCCGTCGTACCGGACATGCGGGCGTCGATCCGCCCGTCGACCGCAGGTCGGCCACCGACTCCGCGCACGGTAAGAGCGCGTTCCTCGACGTCGGCGTCGACCGTCGCCCCGAGTTCGGTGACCGCATCGAGCATGGCGTGGGTATCGTCGGCGAACAGAACGCCCGAGAGATGGCTGGTGCCGTCGGCGAGGGCGGCGCAGAGAACCACTCGGTTGACGTGGCTCTTGGACCCGGGGAGTCGGGCCACCCCGGTGGAGGGCGCGGTGAAGGGTCGCAGGGTGCGCGACTCGCTCACGCGAGCTCCCGAGTCGTGGGGTGGTACTCCCGGCCGGCGAGCGCCGCGAGGAAGCGTCCGACCTCGGCCCGCGCCACCAGCATCACGAGCACGCCCCGATCGCCTTCGGGCGAGTGCGCCACCTCGATGTCCATGATGTTCACGTCGCAGTCGGCGGCGAGCATGGTGATGGCGGCGATCTCGCCCTTGCGGTCCGGGATCGGAACCCGGACCTCGAGCAACTCCTGGGGTCGCACCGCCCGTTCTGGGAGGTTGGCGCGTGCACGGCGGGCCTGGGTGAGGAGTTCACGCATGCCATCGCGATCGCTCTCCTGCACAAGGCCGCGCACCGAGGCGATTCTGCGGGTCAGTTCGTCGAGAACGTCGAGGATCGCGACCTGATTCTCGGTGCAGATGTCGAGCCAGATGCCCGGGTGCCCGGCGGCGATCCTCGTCATGTCACGGAAACCGCCGGCTGCGAGGCGAAGGAGCGGGGAGTCGTCGAGCGAGCGGTCGTCGGCGAGCGCCATCATCGTGGCGGCCATCAGATGCGGTACATGCGACACCACCGCAACGAGGCTGTCGTGGCGTGCGGCGGTCATCGTCACCACGTCGGCCCCCATCGCAGCGACGATCGCCTGGAGGGTGTGCAGGGCGCCGTCGTCGGTGGACTCCCCCGGGGTCAGAACCCATACCGCTCTCTCGAAGATCGACGGATCCGAGCCGTCGACCCCGTCCTGTTCGGAGCCGGCCATGGGATGTCCACCCACGAAGCGCGGGTCATCGATCTCGGCACACACCGACATCTTCACGCTGCCGGTGTCGGTCACGATGCCGTCGGACTCCGAGAGCGACCGTTGGACCTCGCCGACCAGTTGCCCTGGTGGAACCGCGACGAACGTCACCTCGGCGGCGGGGTCAACACCCACAGCGTCGATGACAGCCAGCTCGAGGGCGCGTTGTTCGTGAGCTTCCACGGCGTCCCTGCCGGTCACGTGCCAGCCGGTAGCACGAAGCGCAGCCGCGACCGAGCCCCCGATCAGGCCGGTCCCCACGAGCTGGGCGCGGCGACCGGCACCGTGGCCGTTCGCGTTCATGAGAGCTGTGCGCGAGGGGGAAGGTCGGTCACGCTCGGAATCGTACAGACCGACTCACTGCACCACTGCGGCGTACAGCGACCGAACTTCGTCGTCGGTGAGCTCCCGCCACGCGCCCGCGACCAGAGAGCGGTCGACGAGCGAACCGATGCGGGTCCTGACGAGCCGGATCACGGGGTGGCCGATCGACTCGCACATCCGACGGACCTGGCGATTGCGGCCCTCGTGGATCGTCAACTTCACGAGGCCGTCCTGGGGCATCGACACGTCGGCCGGAGCGGTCGGCCCGTCGTCGAGGTCCACACCTTCGCGCAGCTGCCGCAGGGCCGCCCGACTGGGCACCCCCTCGACGTGGGCCAGATACTCCTTGGGCACGCCGAACGACGGGTGCGTCAGACGATGGGTGAGGTCTCCGTTGTTGGTGAGGATGAGAAGACCCTCGGTGTCCGTGTCGAGACGACCCACCGGAAACACCCTGCGGTCATCGGGGACGAGCTCCACGACGGTGGGCCTCCCCTGCGGATCGTCAGCGGTGGAGACGACCCCTGCGGGCTTGTGCAGGAGGTAGTGAACGAGGGACGGGTCGCGCAGCACGGGAATGCCGTCGACCTCGACCACGTCCTCGAGCACCGCCCGGTCTCCGAGCCGGGCAGCGGCCCCATTGAGGGTCACCCGTCCCGCAGAGATCATGTTCTCGCAGACGCGACGGCTCGCCAGACCCGCCCTCGCCATGATCTTCTGCAGCCGCTCCGGAGCGTTCTCGGAGTCGCTCACGCCTCGACAGCGTCGCTGGTTCCGCCGCCGCCTTCTGCGCCGTCTGCGGTGTCTGGGATCTCGGCGCCCTCGGCCCCCTCGGCCCGCAGCGCGAGCTCCAGGGTCTCCACCACGTCGGCCTCGGGAACGAAGTCGCCGAGCGACGGGAGCTCACCGAGGTGGTCGAGCCCGAGGCGCTCGAGGAACGCCCGGGTCGTTCCATAGAGAAGAGCCTGGCCCGGCCCGTGGTCGCGCCCGACCTCGGCGATGTAGCCGCGCTGGTGGAGGGTGCGGACGACACCGTCGACGTTGACGCCGCGGATCGACGCGATCTGAGCACGCGAGATCGGCTGCTTGTAGGCCACGATGGCGAGTGTCTCGAGCGCGGCTGCAGACAAGCGCGATGACTGACCCTCGAGCAGGAAGCGTTCGACATAGGGGGCTTGGGCGGCTGCGGTCTGGAAGCGGTAGCCGCCTGCGACCCGGGCGATGGTGAACCCGCGGCCCTGGGCATCGAAGTCGGCTGCGAGGTGTTCGCAGAGCTGTTCGACGAGTGCAGCCGGGATCTCGAGGAGCTGAGCCAGGAGCGACGGCGACGCCGGTTCCTCGCTGACCAGCAGGATGGCCTCGAGCGCCGAGCGCACCTCGTCTGGCACCGCTGCCGGGTCGAGGTCGGCCGTCGGCGGCGCTGCCCGCTCGTCGTCGAGGGCTGCCTCGTCTGGCACCGCAGGCTGGTCGCCGGCGACCGCGTTGTCGGTGAGATGGTCTGTGTGGCCGGGGTCGGTGAGATCGGTCGCACCCAACTCCGCGGCGAGCGCTTCGAAGGGATCGCGGGCGTCAGCCGTCATAGGTGTCGGCTCCTACGGGGACGAGGACGTCGGCGGCGTCGCCGACCCATGTGATCGTGATGTCGCCGAAGCGGGACGGCTGGTCCAGCTCGACGTGGCCCTGCTTGAACAGCTCGAGGACCGCCAGGAACCGCACCACCACCTCGATCCGCTCGACCAGACCTTCGGTGAGTGTGCGAAAGCTCAGTCGCCTGGCTCGGGGCAGCTCGTCGACGAGCTCGAACATCGCGTCGGTCACGTTCGCCGTGATCGGCGCGATGTGGTGGGTGTCGACAGTGGGCGTCGGCTTGGGCGTCATCGCCCTGATGAACGCGGCCCCCAGGTCGTCGACGCCGACGCCTTCGAGCAGGTCGGGGGCGACGTTGAAGAAGCGCTCGTCTGGCCCGCAGCGCCGCGGATGGGCATGTGCGGCCGATGTGGCGAGCCGCTGCAGTACCGCAGATGCGTTTTTGAAGGTCTTGCACTCGAGGAGGCGGGAGAGCAGCAGGTCGCGCTCTTCCCAGATGCCGAGCTCTTCGTCGAGGTCGACGTCGGAGTCGTGTGGCAGGAGACGGCGGGTCTTCAACTCGACGAGCGTTGCGGCGATGAGGAGAAACTCCGTCGCCAGTTCGAGATCGATGCGCCCGGTCGCCTCGCGCTCGGCTTCGACAGCCGCCACCATGCGGTCGAGCTCTCCCAGATAGGCATCGACGATGCGCGACAGCGACACCTCGTAGATGTCCACCTGCTCTTTCAGAATCAGGTGAAGCAGCAGGTCGAAAGGTCCCTCGAAGACCTCGGTCTGCACCTCGTACGCCATGTCTCGACCTTAGCTGCCGCAAATCACACGCATGTAACGCCCGCACCACCGCTCTCCCCAAATTGAGGCGAGTTTTGACGCCTGAGCGCCACAACCGGCCTCAAATTGAGGCGGATCGTGGACCGAATCGGTACACGACGGGCTTCAATTTCGCTGAGGTGGGGCGGAATCGGCCTTGGTACCGTTCCTCGCCATGACACGTGTGTTCTCGGGCATCCAGCCCACCGGCGACGTCCATCTGGGGAACTACCTCGGTGCGTTGCGGCAGTGGGCGGTGGACCAGCACGAGCACGACAGCTTCTATTGCGTCGTCGACCTCCACGCCGTGACAGTGCAGCAGGATCCCGCCGAGCTCCGGGCCAAGACGCTCGAAACAATGGCGACGCTCGTGTCGGTCGGCCTCGACCCGGAGGTCTGCACGCTCTTCGTGCAGAGCCACTGTCCCTACCATAGCGAGCTGTCGTGGCTGCTCGAGTGCACCGTCAGCTTCGGCGAGTTGCGACGCATGACCCAGTTCAAGGACAAGGCAGCGCGCCACGGCGAGGGCGGCCAGGAACAGGTGTCTGCCGGACTGTTCACCTATCCCGCTCTCATGGCCGCGGACATCATCGCCTACGACGCCGACCGGGTCCCCGTCGGCGACGACCAGCGCCAGCATCTGGAGCTCACTCGCGATGTCGCGGAGCGCTTCAACAGCCGCTACGGCGAAACGTTCGTCGTGCCGGAGGCTGCGATTCCGAAGGTGGCGGCCAGGGTCATGGACCTGCAGGACCCCACCTCCAAGATGTCGAAGTCCTCAGAGTCTCCGCAGGGAACGGTCGGCATCTTCGAAGATCCAGCGGCGATCACCAAGAAGTTCAAGCGGGCCGTCACCGACAGCGAGAACGACGTCCGCTACGACATCGCCGCCAAGCCCGGCGTGTCCAACCTCTTGTCCATCCTGGGAGCCGCAACCGACGCGGCACCCGAGGCCCTCTCCGACCAGTACGGCCAGTACGGCCCGCTGAAGAACGACACCGCCGAGGCGGTGGTGTCGGTTCTCGAACCCGTCCAGGCCAAGCGGGCCGAGTTGCTCGCCGATCCCGCCGAGCTGTCCCGGATCATCAGCGTGGGCGCGGAGAAGGCCATCTCGGTCGCTGGACCCACCGTGCAGCGAGCCAAAGACGCCATGGGCTTTCTCTCCCGCTGACCCACCCCCGTTCTGCCAGCTTCCAGGGCCACTGTGTTCACCCCACGAGCTGGCAGTTGGGTGTCGAGCCGGGGTCAGAGGCTCTGGTTGCGTTTGCGTCCGAAGACGCCGCCCTTCATCACGTGGGAGGCGATGATGTTGGAGCTGACCTCCTTGGAGCGCCAGCGGCGGAAGGCCGCCACGAACAGCACCATCCCGCCGACCAGCACGAGGGGCCCGACGGTTCCCGGGATGAGGGTCGCAAACGCCATCAACACGATGGCCGCGCCCATGGCGCGGATGTGCCTGTCGTCGAGGCTGAAGGTCGCCTTGGAGGCCTTCTTGCGCTCCTCGAAGGTCTCCACACACACGTTCTCGAGCCGACCCCGCAGCACCTGGCGAGTGGCGTCGCTCAGATCCGGCACAAGGAGCGCAATCGCGGCGTCCTCGGCGACGCGCACCGCCGTCTCGATGTCCTGCGGTGGAATGCCGCGCTGCGCCACCCGCTCCCGTGCCTCGGGGTCGCGCTCGATGATCCAGCCCTTGAATTCGACCATCGTCACCGAGATGACCTCGCGGTGCTCCACCGTCAGCGCTCGCCGTGCCTCCTGGCGGGCCAGGGAGAGCGGCTCATCCACGGCTTCGACCTTGAAGGTGCCGGCTCGGTCGCCCAAGCGCTCGTGCATGATCGCCTGGAGCTCGGTCAGGAGCTGCTGTGGTGTCACGTCGCCTCCCTTCGGCTCATCGGTCACCGCGATGCGTTGTCAGCGCCTTGCAGTATCTCACCGACGTCGGCGGCAACCGTCCAGCGCTGCTTCGGCAAGTGATGTTCAGCCGCCCATTGGATCACGAGTCGCGCACTTCCCGCATCTGCCAACAGCGCAGCACCGCGAGCCGGATACCCCAGCTGGCGGCCGACTGCGGCGACAGGACCCGACCGCTCCGCAAGGCGGGCGGCCCGGCGCGCGCTGATCAGCGGATCGAGAACGGTCGCGACGACGCGCACGGCAACGCCTGCGTCGGCCTCGACCTTCCCGACGTCGTGGAGCAGCGCCGCCGCGAGCACGGTCGGTTCGTCCAGCTGCGCAGCGGTTCGCCGGGCGACCTCCACCGCGTGCGCCCGGTCGGTCGGGCTCATGCGTCCCCACAGGCCGATTTCGGCGTCGGTCAGAAGCGAGCGCGCCCATCGCTCGTCGGCTTCGTCGGGCGAACGACCTCGGACCGAGGTGACGAACCGTCGGACCAGATGGCGCACCCGGCCCATCACTGTTGGGAGTTCCAGAGATCGACCGCCCACTCGAAGAGCGGTTCGAGCCAGCTCCGGGCCAGCAGCATGATCGCCAACAGCCCAAAGATCGTGTAGGGCCGGATGCGATACCACCAGTGCAGCTTCGAGCGTGGGAGCAGAAACTCGATGATCGCCGAGCCGTCCAAGGGCGGGATCGGCAACAGGTTGTAGACACCGAGGATCACGTTCACGATCGTGAAGATCGCGAGCAGCAACCACGGCCACGTGTCGCGCTCTGGCCGAAAGAGCTGGAAAATCCCGATCGCCAAACCCGCGAGGGCGAAGTTGGTGGCGGGGCCGGCCAAAGCGACATAGAGGCTGTGCACGCGGGGGTTGCGAAGGTTGGACTGCAGCACGGGCACCGGCTTGGCCCAGGCGATCACGAACGGCAACAGCAGCACCATCACCGTCGGCACGAGAAGGCTCCCGACCGGGTCGATGTGGCGGATCGGGTTGAGGCTCAGTCGGCCCGCCCGACGCGCGGTGCTGTCTCCGAAGGCGTCGGCTGTGTAGGCGTGGGCGATCTCGTGCAGGATCACCGACGGCACCATCGCCACCACCATGGTGATGGCGAACACTGTCCGACTCACCGCCCACTCACCCTGTCGACATCACGCACGAAGCCCCAGTCTGCACCCAAACATCGCCGCGGCGACGTCAGGCCTTCGCGCGCGGGTGGGCGTCGCGGTACACCGAGGTGAGCCGCTCTTGGGACACGGCCGTGTACCGCTGGGTGGAGCTGATCGAAGCGTGCCCGAGGAGCTCCTGGACCGAACGGATGTCGGCGCCGTGGTCGAGCATGTGCGTCGCGCACGAGTGGCGAAGAACGTGAGGCGTCAGCTCGGCACCGAGTCCGACCCGGTCCCCATGCTTTCGCACCACCAGCCACCCACCCTGACGGCTGAGCCGACGAGATCTGGCGTTGAGAAAGATCGCCTCTTCGTCGTTGCGTGACGCCCATCGAGTGGGTTCGAGGGCCCCTCGCCCTGCGCCGCTCAGCCAGTCGGTCAACGCACTCGCCGCGTGACGTCCGACCGGCACGATCCGTTCTTTCGAGCCCTTGCCGAACACCCGCAGCAACCGGTCGTCGAGGTCGAGATCACCGAGCGAGAGCCCGACGAGCTCGCTGATTCGCAGGCCCATCCCGTAGAGCACCTCGAGCATGGCCCGGTCTCGTCGCACGAGCGGGGTGTCGCCGACGGGCGATGCGAGCAGCGCAGTGATCTGATCCTCGGTGAGTGCGCGCGGCAGCCCGCGGGGAACACGGGGAACGTCGACAGCGGCGGTGGGATCGTGCTCCACCATGCCCTCTCCGGCCAGGAACCGGTGCAGAGCCCGAACCGCGACAGTCGCGCGGGCGACTGTCGCTGGCGCCCGCCCCAACGAACGAAGGTGATGGACGTGACCTACCACGTGCTCGTCGGTCGCAGTGCCCACATCGACAACTCGGTCAGCGAGCCATTCGACGTAGGTCAGGAGATCGCGCCGGTAGGCCCGAAGCGTCGAAGGAGACCGGCCCTTTTCGGTCGCGAGCCAGGTGAGGAAGTCCTCGGCGTCCAGCGGAAGCTCCGAGGCCACCCGCAGCTCACTTTCCCAAGCGTCGGCGGGCGAGCAGGATACCGGCAACGGTCTTGGCGTCGATGAGCTCCCCGGCCGCGATGAGCTCGTCCACGTCGGCGAAGGCCACCCGCTCGACGGTCATGGTCTCTTCCTCGATGCCGTCTGCGTGGACCGCCGTGGCGCGCAGGTCGGTCGCGAGGAAGATGCTGATGCTCTCATCGGTGAACCCCACTGCGGTCGCGAGGGTCACCAGATGCTCCATCTCGCCGGCGACATGGCCCGCTTCTTCTTCGAGCTCGCGCCGCGCGGTGTCGATCTCGGCCTCACCGTCGATGTCGCGCAGCCCGGCGGGAAGCTCCAGCAACCGGCGGCCAAGGGCCGTGCGGAACTGGCTCACGAGGAGAAGGTGTTCGCCATCCTCGGTCACCGGGACGACGGCGACCGCTCCGATGTGGCGGACCAGGTCGCGTTCGAAGACCTCCCCATCCGGGGACTCCCATCGCGTGTTGAACACCTTGAAGGCGTAACCCTCGTAGTGGAGTTCCTCGGTGATCAACCTGAACTCGGTGTCGTCGTCGACTGCCATGGGGGACGTCATTGAGGTGGTATCGGTCAGTCGACCGATTCCACCTGAGGGTTGAGTAGATGCGGGTTGCGTCCCTCCGCACGGGCCAACGCCGCGCCCACCAGGCCGCGGAACAGCGGTGCTGCCCGGTCGGGTCGACTCTTGAACTCCGGATGAGCCTGGGTGCCGACCCAGAACGGATGCTCGTCGAGCTCGATGAACTCGACGAGGCGACCATCGGGTGACACGCCCGAGCACTGCAGACCCACGTCTTCCATCCGCGCTCTGTAGTCGTTGTTGACCTCGTAGCGGTGACGGTGGCGTTCGTAGACCAGTGTGTCCCCGTACATGGCAGCCACGCGCGAATCGTCGCGCAGGCGGGCTGGATACACGCCGAGGCGCATGGTTCCGCCCATGTCTGTGACGTCGCGCTGGCTGTCCATGAGATCGATGACCGGATGGGTCGTGGTGGGGTCGAACTCCCGGCTGTTCGCGCCGACGAGACCGAGTTCGTTGCGGCAGTACTCCATCACCATCACCTGCAGGCCGAGGCAGATGCCGAGACAGGGGATCTCGTGCTCGCGGGAGTACTGCGCCGCGGCGACCTTGCCCTCGATGCCCCGCTCGCCGAACCCACCCGGAATCACCATGCCATCCAGGTCACGGAGTCTGCCCGCGGCGAGAAGCCCCTCGACCTCCTCGGCCTGGATCCACTCGATCTCCACGTCGGCGCCGTGGTGGTACCCGCCGTGACGGAGTGACTCGACAACCGACAGGTAGGCATCGGGAAGGCTGACGTACTTGCCGATGATGCCGATGCGTACGGTCCTCTCGGCACCCTCGATGCGATCGACGAGCTCGGTCCACTCATCGAGATCGGGTTCGAGGTCGCCGTAACCGAGGATGTTGCACACGAAGGTGTCGAGACCCTCCTCGTGCAGCAGAAGCGGGATCTCGTAGAGGTTGCCCGCATCCGGCGCGTTCACGACGCCGCTGAGCTCCACGTCGCAGAGGCGGGAGATCTTCTCGCGCAGACCCGGCTCGATCGGCGCAGCACTTCGCAGTACGACGGCATCGGGCTGGATACCGCGGCTGCGCAGCTCGGTGACGGAGTGCTGGGTCGGCTTGGTCTTTTGCTCCTCGGCCGGTCCGATGAACGGCACGAGGGTGACGTGCACGTAACAGACGTTGCCGCGGCCGACGTCGAGGCGCATCTGCCTGATGGCCTCGAGGAAGGGCAGGATCTCGATGTCGCCGACGGTCCCTCCGACCTCGGTGATCACCACATCGACGTCCACCGTCGCCAGCCGATTGATGCGACGCTTGATCTCGTCGGTGATGTGGGGAATCACCTGCACCGTCTTGCCGAGGTAGTCGCCACGCCGTTCGTCGGCGAGCACCTTCTGGTAGATCGAGCCGGTGGTCGCGTTGGAGTCCTGGCTGAGCGGCTCGTCGATGAAGCGCTCGTAGTGGCCGAGGTCGAGGTCGGTCTCACCGCCGTCGTCGGTGACGAAGACCTCGCCGTGCTCGAAGGGGTTCATCGTCCCTGGATCGACGTTGATGTACGGGTCCAACTTCTGCGTGGTGACCCGAAGACCCCGGCTCTTGAGGAGCCGGCCCAACGACGAGGCGGTGAGACCTTTCCCGAGGGAACTCGCCACACCACCGGTGACAAAGATGTGCTTGGTCACATATACATCCCGGTTGGTTCTTCCGAAATGTAGCGGCTGGCCCGACTCTTCGGGCCGACCTCGGACAGTGACGCGACCGTGACCGCGCCACCGCGATGCGTGCCTGGTTGGGGATGGCCGCGCGACTCAGGATCGATACGGCGAGCCCACACGATCGAGCCACCGCAGCGGTGGCGTGTGATCGATCACGAGCGTGAACGACACCCGCTCGCTGGCGGCGTTGAGAATCATCAGCACCGCGAGCACCACCCACTGCGCAGAGACCGATGCGACCAGGGCAACGGCGAGACCGAGCGATGCGCCGATCGCGTTGACGCCGGTGTCGCCTTGCATGTGGCGCTCGCGAATCTCGGTGGGAGCGAGCCCGATCGCAGCGCCGACGGCCGTCGCCGACCACGCCAGAGCAGGGGGCTCGACAGGTGATCCGGCAACGCTTGCTCCAATGGCCAGCAGCACCCACCAGAGCACCCCCACCTTGGTCGCTCGGGCCGGCGCACGGTCGAAGAGGTTGAGAAGGTTCGCCCCCAGCGCCACCAGCGCGCCGCCCCGAAGCACTCGTACGAGCGCTGCTCGTCCCGACTCGTCGGCAGGCGCGAGGTCCGCGACGACGATCGCTGCGATCCCGACGAGCGCCCCGACGACGAGCTTGGTCAGCCCGGTCGTCACTCGCCGCTCGACCAACAGCGCGCGCACGTGCCCCCCGAACCCCCCACCGCTCGGACCACCTCGGACATCGTCGACGAGGCCGAGGAGCCCGAACCCGACCAACGCGACGATCGTCGCTGTTCCGTGCGAGCCCGTCAGATCGATCCGTTCGAGCGAGCCGACAACCAGAGTTCCGGGGATCGCCACGCCGAGGACGACGAGGCCCGAGACCCCAGCGATGTCGACGCCGCGGTAGTTGCGCTTCCGCCATGCGGGCCGATCGACCAGCGGGCCGGCGAGACCCCACCCCACCAGCGCGGCCCCTGCGCACGCGGCGAGAACCACCATCGCGAGCGTCACCGCGACCTCCGCAATGACGCCAGGACGGACGCCAGGACGGACGCCAGGACGGACGCCACGGTCGGTCGCCAGCCGATTCGGCGCGCCGAGGCGGCCATGAGATCGCGACCCTGTCGAGCTCGATGCAGCAGCCCATGCAGGTCGCGCCCGGTCGCCCGGTGAGAAAAGGCCGCAGGGACTTCGACCACTCGTTCGCCAGCGGTCGCGATGTCGAGAGTGAGACCCACCTCGAGGCCGAACCGCGGCGCGAGGTCGAGCGAGCGAAGCACCGAACCCGCGACAACCCGCTGGCCCGACAGCGGCTCCGACATCACCAGCCCCGTGGTCCGCTCGATGATCGACGCGGCCGCGCGTTTGGCAAACCCGAACCCCTCGCTCCTCCCCTCGGCCGGAAAGGTCGCGATCGTCATGGCGGCTTCGCCGGACACGACCGGCGCGAGGAGGGCCGAGACCTCGTGAGCGGTCTCGCCCAAGTCGGCATCGAGCAGGAGGTAGAGGCACGGCTCACCCGCCAGCTCCACGCCGTGGGCCACCGCGCCGCCCTTCCCGACGTTGCGGTCCAGCCTCGCGACCGTCGCTCCCGCCGCTTCGGCCTCGCCGCTGGTGTCGTCGGACGAACCGTCGTCGACCACGATCACCTCGTCGATGGCCGAGATCGTCTGGAGCGAGCGCACCGTCTCACCCACCGTGTCCTGCCGGTTGAAGGCCGGCACGATGGCGACGGTCCGGCTCACCTGGGCAGTGGTCCGTCTGCGGTCGGCAGCGATCCGTAGTGCCCCGTGTCCGGCAGCTGGTCGAGCGCGGCGACGAGAGCCAAGATTCCGATGAAGGTGTCGACGCCATCGACGGAGCCGAACTCTGCGGCGAGGACCGGATCGGCCCGCAGGCGCTCCAGCACGGACCCGTATGTGCCTGCGCCCTCGAGCTCGACCACGACGGCCGAGCGGGAGTACCCGGCGTCGACGATCTCCTCGAATAGCGGGAACAGGAAGCCGTCGTTGACGACTTGTGCTCCAGCATCGGTCACCACGAGCAGCAGTAGGTCTTCTCTGCCGATGGCAGATAACTCTCCGCCACCGAAGGAGGGGTCGTAGACCACGAGCCCCGAATCACGCAGAACCGTGAGCGCGCGGGGCGCGGGAGTGTCGGTCTCGCCCGCCGACCCGGGATCGAAGAGGGCTTGCATGACGAGAAAGGTGACGGCCCGCCGAACCGCGTTCTCGCTGCTCCCCGCGAGGTCGAACTCGTCGGCGAGCGCTGTTCGGGTGGGTCCGTCTGCGAGGTCGAACGACGCGGTCAGCCAGAGCACGCCACCGAACGACGCCTCGCTCCCCACCACGAGGTCGCGCAGGCGGTCCACCTCGGCCCGATCCACCGTGTCGGGCGCGATGAGAATCACCGAGCGGCCGTCGAGCCGTCCGCTGCTCAACACGGGGGTCGTCAGCTCTTCGAACTCGGCTCTCTCGGACACGAGCTGATCGGCCAGGCGTTCGGCCTCCTCGCGGGCAGCGACGGCCTCGAGCGTGTCGGCCTCGAGCTGATCCACCTGTCCCTCGAGGTTGCTCACCAGCACCGAGTCGACGAACGTCGACCCCAGAGCGAGGCCGATGCCGAGGGCCAAGAAGACGGCCACGATGCTGACGATGTGATAGCGGAGGTTGATCACGGGAGAGGTGCCTGGCGCAACGGATGCGAGGCGCGCCTGGCCAGCGCAGGTGCCTCGTTCACAATCCCAGGTTGATCCACAGGGTACGCAGCAACAGGCGCACTGGCTCGGTCACCACAGCGATGATCACGATGGTGAACAGGGCCGAGAGGATGAGAAGCGAGAGGTCGCGCTTGCGCACTTGGGTGCGATAGAGGCGGCTCACGCCCTTGGCGTCGACGAGGATGCTCGACACCTTCATCCTGGTCAGGAAGGTGGAGGCCATGCCCTGCCGGCCCTTGTCGAAGAAGTCCGCCATCGAGGTGTGTGATCCCACCATCACAATGAGCTCCGAACGCTCCTCGAACGCAATCTGCATGGCGACGTCTTCGCTGGTGCCGAGCGCTTCGATCACCTCGTAGTCGTAACCGAGGCGCTCGAGCCGAGCCGACCCGGGAGCTTCGCCTTCGGGATACGCGTGGACGAGAAGCGTCGCGCCACAGTCGAGGGCGTCCCGCGACACCGAATCGAAGTCACCGAGGATCACGTCGGGCGTCACGCCGACATCGAGCAGGGCATCGGCGCCACCGTCGACGCCGATGATCACAGGGCGCATCTCGCGCATGTAGCCGCTGCGACGGAGCGCGTCGAGGTCTTCCTTGTAGTCGAGCCCCCGGACGACGACGAGGACGTGCCGCTGATACATCGACACGCCCAGGTCCGGGATCGCCGGATCGTCGGTGAGCAGCTCCGGCTCGCGTGCCAGGTACTCGAGGGTGTTGGTCGCGAATTCGCCGAGTTGGCCCCTGACGTTCTCCCTGGCGTCTTCGAGCTTGATCTCGAGCTCTTCGGCCTTGCGCCGGATCCCTTTGCCGATCGCGACGCCGCCGACGAAAAGACGCTGCTCAACGATCGAGAGTTCGTCCCCATCGGAGATGCGGTTGAACGCTGCGTCGCCGACGTTGTCGATGAGCGGGATCTCCGCCTGCAGCAGCACGAGAGCACCGAGCGCGGGATAACGGCCGGTCATCGATGGCGCCGCGTTCACGACGGCGGCTGCGCCGGCGGCCACGAGCCCCTCCGCGGCCACCCGGTCGATGTCCTCGTGGTGGATCACCGCGATCTCGCCAGGGCCGAGGCGCGGGATCAGGTTCTTGGTCCGGCGGTCGAGACGAGCCTTCGCTGTGAGGCCGCTGGTGTCGGCCACGTGGTGGCGCGACCGAAAGATCACCTGGCAGCCCGATCGCTCTCGGCGAGGGCCAGGAGCTCGGCTGCGTGCTCTCGTCCCGCGGCCGAGTCGGGCTGACCCGCCAGCATCCGGGCGAGCTCGCGTACGCGATCGTCGCCCTCGACGCGGGTCAGGTGAGAGGACACGGACAGGCCGTCGTCGGTCTTGTGCACGACCACCTGGTCGTCGGCGAACGCCGCCACCTGCGGGAGATGGGTGACCACCAGGACCTGGTTGTCGGCGGACAGCCGGCCCAGTGAGCGGCCGACCGCGACCGCAGCTTCGCCGCCGACTCCAGCGTCGACCTCGTCGAAGATGAGGGTCGGGGGTCCAGCGGTGAGAACAAGGCGCACCGCGAGCATCACTCGGGCCAGCTCGCCACCCGACGCGACCTTGTGGAGGGGAAGCGGCGGCGCGCCGCTGTTTGCCGTGAAGAGGAACTCGACATCGTCGGCGGGGTCCTCGCCGGTCACGTCGACGCTGAGCTCGGCTCGTTCGAGAGCGAGTGCCGGCAGGTAGGTGGTGACGGCAGAACCGAGGGACGGTGCCGCCACCCGCCGCGTCTCGGCCACCTGTTTCGCCGCGGCGGCAACCCGGTCCTGCGCGCCGGCGATGGACTGCTCCAACTCGCCGGCGACCTCGTCATGGCGGGTGAGCCGGGCCAGACGGGCCGAGATCTCGTCTCGGTACGCGAGCACCTCTGAGAGCGTGTCGCCGTACTTGCGGGTGAGCTCGAGGAGCCGCTGCCTGCGCATCCGAACCTCGGCGAGCCGCGCCGGATCGTTCTCGATGCCCTCTGCGATGTCGCGGAGCTGCTCGGCGGTGTCGGCCAGTTCGGCCTCCACGGCGCGCAGTCGTCCGGCGGGACCCTGGTACGGGAGGCGTGACGCCAGCCGGGCGGCGGCCTCCCCCACCTGGTCGATCGCACCGCCGTCGGAAGTGAGAGCGTCGCGTGCCGCGAGGCCTTCGGAGATGTGAGCAGAGGCGTCGGCGAGGGCGTCTTCGAGTTCGGCCAATTCGTCGAGCTCGGTCGCGCTGTCGATGTCGGCACCCTCGATCTCTGCGAGCTGGTACTCGAGCAGGTCGATCTCATGGGCGCGGGCGCGCCCATCGCCGCCGAGTTCGTCCAGCTGACGCCTGAGGCGCGCCACCTCGTCGCGAGCGGCGCGGAGCTCGTCGAGCTCGATCCCCCCATACCCATCGAGAGCGCGCCGCTGCACAGCCGTGCTGAGAAGGGACTGGTGTTGATGCTGGCCGTGCAGGTCCACCAATTCCTCGCCGATGGTGGAGAGGTTGGCCGCCGTGGCCATGGCGGCATCGACGTACGCTCGGCTGCGTCCGTTTGCGGGCACCACCCGTCGGAGCACGACCTCCTCGCCCGCTGCGGCGACGAAGCGTCCTTCGACGATCGCCTCTGATGCGCCCGCGCGCACCATCGTGGGGTCGGCCCGACCGCCGGTGAGGAGATGGATGGCCTGGACGACCAGCGTCTTGCCCGCACCGGTTTCTCCGCTGAGCGCGGTCATGCCCGGTCCGAGAATGAGGCTCGCCTCGTCGATGATGCCGAGGTCGCGCACCGCGAGTTCGACGAGCATCAGCGGTCCTTGAGGCCGAACTTGCTCTTCAGCACTTCGTGGAAGCTGCGGGTCCCCGACGTGACGACGCGAGCGACGATGTCCGAAGCGGCCGCGACCAGGGTGTCGCCCTCTCCCAGCGCTGCGAGGTTGCGCCCATCGACCGACAGGTTGGCGGTCCGGTCGCCCAGGACGGTGATGCGCACGTCGGTGTCGGGGCGCAGGAGGAGCGACCGGTCGAAGAGCATGTGGGGCGCCACCGGGGTGAGCTGCAGCGCGTGGTGGGTGGGGTCCACGATCGCGCCCCGCGCGGACATGGAGTAGGCGGTCGAACCCGTGGGCGTCGAGACGATCAGCCCGTCGGCGGCGTAGGTGGCGAAGGTGACGCCGTCGAGGTGGACCTCGAGCCGAACCGTGTGGCCCTGGGCCTTCTTTTCGAGCACCGCCTCGTTGAGTCCGAGCCACGAGCCCTCGAGGTGGCCACCCCTACGCTCGATCCCGGTGCTGATCATCATCCGTTCTTCGACCGGCAGGTCCCCCGACAGGGCCTTCTCGACCGCTGCGACCGCGTCTCCGGCTTCGAACTCGGTGAGGTATCCGAGGTGGCCGATGTTGATGCCGAGAACGGGCACCCCGCTGCGGGCCACCAGATCGAAGGTGCGCAACATGGTTCCATCGCCTCCGAGGCTCACGGCGAGACCGGCGCCGGCGGCGAGGTTGTCGTCGGGAACGGCGAACTCCGTGCAACGCAGCGCTGTTGCATCGTCGGCCAGTAGGCGAACGTCGTGGTCGCGGGCGACCAGCCACTCGATCACCTGGTGGGCGACGTGGGTGGCCTCGGCACGCTCGGGATGCAAGGTGAGGGCGACGGCTGTCATGTGGCCCCGGCCTCGGTCACACCCTCCGCCACACCTTCGCTCTCGGCGACCTCGGCGACCTCGGCGATCACGGTACGTGCGAGCACGTCGATCCCGTCGGCGGAGCTGGACCCGACACGAGCGTGGAGGAGGAACTCCGTGTTGCCGTCGGCACCACGGATCGGAGACACCATGACCCCCATGATGCCCAGTCCGGCGTCGACTGCGGCGGTCATCACCTCCACGAGCGTTCGCTTCCACACCTCGGGGTCTCGAATGACGCCGCGCCCGCGGCTCGCTTCGGCCCGGCCCGCCTCGAACTGGGGCTTCACCAGCAGCACCATGTCGGCCGACGCGGTCGCGGCTCCAACGAGCGCAGGCAACACGATCCGGAGGCTGATGAAGCTGAGGTCGGCCACCACGAGCTGCGCCGGCTCGCCCAGAGCACCGGGTTGGACGTGGCGGATGTTGAGGCGCTCTCGCACGTCGACCCGCTCATCGGCGCGGAGGGATTCGTGGATCTGGCCGTGCCCCACGTCGACCGCGACCACCTGGCTCGCTCCGCGTTGTAGAAGGCAGTCGGTGAACCCGCCCGTGGAGGCACCGGCGTCGAGGACGCGGCCCCCTGTGACGGTGACGCCGAATCGTTCGAGCGCCGCGTCGAGCTTCTCGCCTCCCCTCGACACGAACCGGGGTCGCTCTCCGGTCAGGGTGACCGCTTCTCCGGGGTCGACCATCCGTGCGGCCTTGGCGGCAACCGAGCCACCGACGAGAACACGGCCCTCGTCGATCAGCTCGCGGGCCCGCGCCCGCGAGGCGGCCATGTCCCGTCTCACGAGCTCTTGATCAAGCCTGCGCCGAACCACGAGGCAACCGTACCGACAGGGTGCGACAGAGAGCCCGCATGCGACGCCCGCTCTCGCCTCGAGGTCGGCGACCCCGCCCCCCGCCGAGTCCCACCGCGCCACAACTGGCGCGCTCCCACTCGAGGAAGCCCCACCCCACCGCACGCCTGAACAAAGCTGCGCCAGCCGGCCGGGCGGGCCATGGCA
>CAZVUM010000036.1:41398-49737 GCA_964629575.1 uncultured Acidimicrobiales bacterium
GCCGGGCGGGCCATGGCATTCCGCAGACGAGCGAAGCGAGGATTGCGGCAAGTGACAGCCGGGCGGCACAGTTACCTCCCAGTGATTCCGCTTCATGACGAGAACCCGACGAGGTCGTTCGCGTGGGTGACGTTGGTGCTGATCGTGCTGAACGTCGCCGTGTTCGTGTTCGTTCAGCCGCGGGATCAGGGTGTCGAGGAGGTGGAGTTCGCGTTCGAGTTCGCTGCGATTCCGTGCGAGATCGTGGAGGGACGACCGCTCACGTTGTCGGAGAATCCGGTGACCAACGGCGGGCTCGACAACGCGTGTGGGGCGGGCGATGCGGCGGCGGGGCGGGCGTGCACGGAGGCCGAGCGGGGACGGGACTGCGAGATGTTCCCGGACAAGTTGGTGTGGGTGTCTGTGCTCTTCTCGATGTTCTTGCACGGGAGTTGGCTCCACTTGGGGCTCAACATGCTGTTCTTGTGGGTTTTCGGCAACAACATCGAGGACCATCTGGGTCGGGGCCGCTTCGCCGTCTTCTATTTGGGCGCTGGGGTGGTGGCGACGTTCGCCCATGTGGCGTGGGACACGGCGTCGACGGTGCCGTTGGTGGGAGCGTCTGGCGCAGTCGCTGGGGTGATGGGCGCCTATCTGGTGTGGTTCCCGAATGCTCAGGTGCGGACGGTGCTGTTCGTGATTCTCGTGCTGTTCGTCCGGATTCCGGCCAAGTGGTGGCTGGGGATCTGGTTCGCCACCCAGTTCTTCTTCGATTCAGGCGACGGTGTTGCGTTCATGGCCCACATCGGCGGCTTCGTGGCGGGTGTGGTGGTGGGTCTGCTCGTTCGTGAGAGCAGACGAGCCCGCCATGCGCTGTGGAAGGAGACCTACGCCGACGACGAGTCGGGTCTCTGGGACAACCGTTTCGGTGGCCGTTCGGACAACCCCCTGCCGCCAACAGGACTGTCGGGCTGACGAGACGGAGTTCACGCCGCCGCTAGTGGGGATCGATCCCCGCTGCCGTCCCTTCCGGTGTGAGCCCCGCCGTGCTAGAAGAATGCAAGGGAAGAGGGGCTCATGAGCGGTGACGGAGTGGCGCAGCAGCCATGAAGAGCTGGTGGCGAGCGACCGCCGGCTACGCGCCGACCTGGATCGCTTTGGGCCTCCTCGTCATCGGGAGTTGGCTCTTCCTGTCGATCCTCGATCCTCCAGGTCTCGTGATGGGCCTGTTGATCGCGCTCGTGATTCTGTCGATCGCGGCATGGCCTCTCACTATGGCCACGACAGGAACATTGACCCGGCTCCAGTTCGCAATTCCGAGAGTCGACGAAATCGACCCGGAGGTCCTGACGGCTCTCGAGGCGGAGCTGGCCGGTCTCGAAGACGACCGGCCGTCGCGTCAACTGCAATCGCTGAACGAGAAGAAAGACAACCTCGCGGAGATCCTGCACAGGCGGCTCGATGCGGGGGAGCTCACCTTCGGGCGCTACCTCGCTACAAGCCAGGAGGTTTACGAAGCGGCGCTCGACAACCTCCACGAGGCGGCCGTCTCGCTCAGAAGCATCAGCGCGATCGACGAGCACCATCTCCGAGAGAGGCTGGCCGACCTCGAGCAGGCGGACGAGGACGGCGCTGCGGCCCTGCGAGAACTCGAGTCCCTCCGAGAGCGCCTCGGGATGCACGACGGACAAACACGTCGTGTCGCGGATCTCTTGGCCCAAAACGAATCGGCAATGACAGCACTGGACAGAACCGCGACGGCACTCGCCGCGGCACCGATCGGACGACGTCCTCAGGATGCGGACGCAGCGATGGAGGCGCTGGAGGAGCTCGCGGCGCGAGCTGACAGGTATGCGAGCGGCTGACGGATAGCTCCCTCGGCCCGAAGCGCGGGTGGGAGAACCATGACCAACATCAATGATTCTGATGGCGGCACATCCGGCTTCAACCTGGACCTCAACGTCGAGGAGACCAGAGCGGCGCTCGCTCTGCCGGAGCCGGATCCAAGCGAGGAGCTGCGCCGGCGGGCCAGCGAACAGGCGCAACGGCTCGTCTCCTTCGACCCGACGGACGATGTCGCCCGCTCGTCGGCTCGCGCGGCGGTCGAAGGAATGGGTCGCGATCTGCAGACGCGGGCCGCGACGCGGAGTCGGATGCTCCAGGCGCCGATGAAAGACCTCTCCCGCGGCTCTGAGGAGGGTGGGCCGGTCGCCAAGTCGCTCGGAGACCTCCGGGTCGAGGTGGAGAAGCTCGATCCTGTCTCGCTCGATCTCGACGCGGGTTGGTTCACGCGAGCCGTCGGCAAGATTCCAGGGATCGGCTCACCCCTCAAGCGCTACTTCATGAGGTACGAGAGCTCCCAGACCGTCGTCGACTCCATCATCAAGTCTCTGGAACAGGGCAGGGAGCAGCTGAAGCGCGACAACGTGACCCTCGGCGAGGACCAGCGGGCGATGCGCGAGCTCACGGTGTCGCTCACTGAACAGGTCGCAATGGGCCAGGCACTCGATGGAGCCATCGAGCATCAGCTGACGCGCGAGATCAGCCCTGAGGACACGCGCCGTCAATTCATCGAGGAGGAGGTCCTCTTCACGCTCCGTCAGCGGGTCATGGATCTCCAGCAGCAGTTGGCCGTGAACCAACAGGGCGTTCTCGCGACGGAGATCATCATTCGCAACAACCGGGAACTCGTGCGGGGAGTCGACCGAGCGCTCGACGTCACCGTGAGCGCACTTCAAGTCGCTGTCACCGTGGCGCTCGCCCTCGCCCACCAGAAGATCGTCCTCGACAAGGTCGAAGCCGTCAACGCCACCACCAGCGAGTTGATCGCTGGTACCGCGGAACGCCTGAAGACCCAGGGTACGGAGATCCATCAACAAGCCGCAGGAACCATGCTCGACATGGATTCTCTGCGTTCGGCCTTCGACGACATCAACATCGCGCTCGACGAGATCTCCCGCTACCGGCGCGATGCCCTCCCCCAGATGGCCGCAACGATCATCGAAATGGATCGGCTCACAGAGGCGGGAGAAGAATCCATGGCTCGCCTCGAAGAGGGTCGCACAGGTGTCGATCGGCACCTGACCGAGGGCGGACTCCTCGATGATGAGGGATCGGCATCGTGATGCGCCGACTGGGCATCGCGATCGTCACGGCGGCGCTTCTCGCTGCCTCATGCGGCGGCGGTTCGGACGAACCGCTCGAACCCGCCGCCGCGGCCGAACGACTGGCTGAGCTCGCCGACGGAATCGACTGGATCAACGACCCAGTCTCGAGAAGCGCGTCGATACAGCTCGGCGCCCCCAAGGTTCTCGCTGACACGCTGCCATCGATCGACGAGTTCCCACTCGTCGTCCGGTCGGGCCGACGTTCCGGCGTCGTCGTGGAGATCTTCGTGTCGTCCGAAAAGGGCGGCGAGGGAGACGATGCGTGGATGGTCGAGGTCGCTGAGGATTTCAACCGGGCGGGAGTGCAGCTGTCCGACGGCAGCGTTGCGCAGATCGACCTTCGCAAAATCGCGTCGGGCACCGGATATCAGTTCATTGCCAGCGGCAACCACCTGCCCGCGGGGTACAGCCCCTCGAACGCGCTGTGGGGAGAGATGGCGAGTGAGTTTCAGCCGATCGCAACAGTTCGTGAGCAGATGGTCTCCAATGTCGCGGGCATCGTGATGAAGGACGAGACAGCCGAATCCCTGAGAGAGCGCTATCCGGACCTCAACGCGTCGGCGCTGATCCGGGGAGTAATCGACGGCGATGTGGTGATGGGGTACACCGATCCCTTCGCCTCGAGCACCGGTCTCAACTTCCTGCTCACGGTCCTCGATGAGTTTGCAGACGGCGACCCCGCGCGGCTCACCGATCCCGCGGTGGTGTCGGTGTTCGAAGAGTTCCAGCGACGCGTGCCGTTCATCGCACTCACTACGTTGCAGATCCGCGAGTCGGTCCAGAGCGATACCGGCACTCTCGACGCATTTGTTATGGAGTGGCAGACCTACACCAACACCGATTCGCTGCGATCGGGCTTTGAGTTCATCCCGTTCGGAATCTCGCATGACAATCCCCTGTACGCGGTCGGCGAGTTAACCGACGTCGAACGCGAGGCGCTGGAGGCGTTCGCAGCGTTCTCCGGCAGTGACGCCAGCCTCGAGAAGGCCAGAGACTTCGGATTCGATCCGCCGGCCTACAACCCGGCGATGTCGACCCCACCGGGAGCGACGCTCATCCAAGCGCAGCAAGTTTGGAAGGAGAAGAAGGACGGCGGACGCACCGTTGCGGTGGTCTTCGTCGTCGACACGAGCGGCTCGATGACCGGAACGCGCATCGCTGCCCTGCGGACTGCGATGCTCTCCGCGACGGACTTCGTCAAAGAGGAGACACGGATCGGCGTCGTCGAATTCAGCGACGTCGCACGCTTGCGGCTGCCGATCGCACCGTTCGATGGCAACCAGCAAGGTCAGTTCGTAGCTATAGCTCAGGATCTCGAGCCGGCAGGGGGGACTGCGATGTACGACGGCGTGGTTCTCGGACTGGACATGCTCGTCGCGGACGCCGAGCTCGACCCTTCGATCCGACCGGTGCTCATCGTGCTAACCGACGGCGAGACCACGTCAGGCCTCTCCTTCTCTGCAATCGACAACATGGTCGAGGGCCTGAGGATCCCTGTGTTCACTGTGGGTTTCGAGGCCGATCTGGATGAGCTGGCCAAACTGTCGTCGCTGGTCGAGGCTGCGAGCATCAACGCTGATGAGGACAACGTGGAGTTCAAGATGGCGGGCTTGTTCAATGCCGGCGGGTGAGCGGTGAAGCCGCTGCTGATCTGGGTAACGGTGGTGGCAGTGCTATTCGGGGGGCTGGGTGTCTTGTCGTCGTCCCTCAACGAGACCAAACGGACATTCGTTCTCGTGGATTCGTCGTTCGAGATGACGGCCGTGTGGGCCGATGTCCGGGGCGCAGTCGCGGACATCGGATCCCGCGAGGATCATGAGTTCGCGCTCGCGACGGAAAAGGAACTCGTGCACTCCTGGGCCGATCGGCTCGATGTCGGAGGCATCAGCCCGTATGCGCCTTGTGGCTTCGGCGACGTCGCCTACGCCGAAATCGACCAGGCTGACGAACTCGTACTGGTGACCACCGTTGGCTCCTGTGATCGGTCTTTGTTCGAGGGCTGGGAGATCATCCTCCTCGAGCCATGACCAGCATCCCTGCGCAGCGGAGTGACCATCATGATCGGGTCAGGCGGCTCGTCATGGGTTGGGGCGTGACGGCGACAGTCGGCATCGCGCTGACCGTGGGCGCTCTGTTTTGGTACCTCGCCGCGGTCAACCGCTTCAACGATTGGGCAACAGCAACAGGCACGGTCGTGGAAGTACGCGGTGCGAGCACAGAGGGATTCGGCGAAGCCAGCACGACCATTCGATTCCAGGACGGCGACGCGATCGAGTACGAGTTCGACAGTGCGTATGGGGATCGGTCGACCAGAGAAGGGGATGAGGTGCAGGTGAGGTATCCACTCACCGACCCCAACCGCGCGGCGACCGACGATGACCGCAACCAAGATGTCTTGATCTGGTGGCTTCTCGTCGCGGCCGGAGCACTGATTGCTGCGGGTTCCGTGATCGGAGGCAACCACCACTACCAGCGGACCATCAGGCGAATCGTGTACTGAGAAGCCCCCCGGTTCCGCGGTGGCGCTCGTTACGGAATGGCGCCGATGTGTCGTTGCGCGTAGGCGACGATCTCGCCGGCGTCCATGGCAGCGCCGGCGTCCGAGCATCGATCGAACTCCGCGTCGCCGAGGGTCGAGCGCAGACCCTCCACCACCGCCGCCAGATGGGCGACCGCGATGGCCACGGGGTGATGGGTGGTCCCTCCGTACAGCGTGGCCGCGACGGCCGGCTGCTGGGAGCGGTCGAAGAAGACAGTCAGATGAGCGAGCGCGATCGCGAGCTGCGGACGATTGCCTGCTTGGAGAAAGGAGTCCAGGCCACTGCTGAAGAGGTCGAGGGCCTGGCTCGCATCGCCGTGCGCCGCCTCGAGAACGGCCAGTCGAAACGAGGTCGCGCCTTCCAGGAAGGGGACTCGATGCACCGTCGTGCACTCGAGGCCCTCGCGGTAGGCCTGCAAGGCGGCCGCCGGATCCGAGTCGGCCGATGCGATGCCGTCGGCAAGGAGCGCATACGCCAGGAACCAGGGGTTGGCGTGTCGTCTCGCCGCAGGCACCGCGGCGCGTGCGACCTCAATCGCCTCGTTTTCCCTGCCGGCGTACGACAGAAAGACCGCCAGAATTCCCGCGCCGTAGACGCCGGCCGCACCGTCTCGCGCCGCCAAGGCGCCTGCGAGCTCAACGGCTCGATCGAACCGCCCGGAGTAGAAGTGGGCAAAGGCCTCCCAGTGGTGGGCCCAGCCGGGCTCGAAGGACTCGCGCCCGTGCTCCGCTTCGAGAGCGACGGCCCGCTCGAGGTGATCGAAAGCGGCCTCGACGCGACCCGTGAACATGCAAAAGCCTGCGGCAAGACACAGACGCGGCAGTTGCGCCGAGTCAGGCGCGACCTCCGGCAGGATCTCCTCGGCCCAACCGACTGGCTCGAATCGCTGCAACGCGAACCCGAGCATCGCTGTATGGGCGGCGATGCTTGCCGCGGTGAGTTGGTCCTTGCGTCCCCCCGCCCACCGGAATCCCGTTCGTAGGTTTGCGAACTCCGCATGTACCCACTCGGTCGCAGCGTCGTAGTCGGGCCCGTCCCACCGCTCCCACCACGACTCCGCCTCGCCGGCGTAGTAGCCGGCGTGTTGATCGCGCGCCTCCAACATCAATCCGCTCGCCGCCAGCTCGTCTTCCGCGTATTGCCGGATCGTCTCCAACATCCCGTAGCGCGCATGGCCGCCTCGGTGGCTCACGACCACCAGGGACTTGCGCACCAGCGAATCCAATATGTCGAGCACGGCGAACTCGTCGATACCGGCGTTGAGGGATGCGACCGCTTGAAGGTCGAAACCCCCTGCGAATACTGAGCAGCGGCTCAACACTTCTCGCTCCTCCGAGTCGAGGAGATCGAACGACCACCCGACAGCATGACGCAGCGTCTGGTGCCGTTCGAGACCCCTCCGCCCGCCGGCGAGCAAGCGGAAGCGGTCGTCGAGCCGCTCGCACACGTCCTCGGCGGTCATCGACACCATGCGCGCGGCGGCCAACTCGATCCCGAGAGCAATCCCGTCGAGACGCTCGCAGATCTCGCTGACCGCATCGATGCTCTCCAACAGGGAGAACCCTGCGTTGACCGACCGAGCCCGGTCGTCGAACAAGCGAATCGCAGTAGAGTCCGGCCCTGCGCCCGTCTCGAGCGACGGCACGACCCATTGGTGTTCGCCACCGACCATGAGCCCTTCCCTGCTGGTCGCGAGCACTTGGACCGATGACGTTCGTTCGAGCAGCTGCTCCACCACCGCCGCGGCGGCGTCGATGACGTGCTCGCAGTTGTCGAGCAGCACGAGAAGCCGACGCCCCGAAAGCGCCTCCACCAGGTTCTCGGTCAGGGAGGTCCCGGCTTGGGCCGTGACACCGAATGCCGTCGCCACAGCTTCGGGGACCGCTGCGGGGTCACCGACGGGCGCGAGTTCGACGAGCCACACACCGTCCGCGAAGTCGCCGGACAACCGGGCGGCGACCTCGCTGGCAAGGCGGGTCTTGCCGACACCGCCGACACCCGTCAGCGTGACGAGGCGCTGCATCCGAACGAGGTCGGTCAGCTCGTCGACCTGATCCTTTCGGCCGACGAAAGTCGTCGGTTGCGCCGGAAGGTTCCCTGGCGCGATATCAGGCACGCGCAGAGGAGCGAATTCGGAGATGAGACCCTTGGCGCGCACCTGGAACAGTCTCATGGCTCCGGGAAGGTCGCGGAGTCGGTGTTCCCCGAGGTCCACGAGGCTGATGTCGCGCACCGATCGCGCTGTCGAGTCCGCCACGAGGATCTGACCCCCATGGCCCGCCGACATCACCCGGGAGGCCCGGTTGAGCGCCGGCCCGAAGTAGTCCCCGTCGCGGCGCTGCACCTCTCCTGTCGCGACGCCCATCCGCACCGGCAGCTGGAGCTGGCGTTGGGCTCGAATAGCCGATTCGATGGCCGAGGCGGGAGATTCGAAGGCGGCGCAGACCCCGTCGCCAGTGTGTTTGAAGAGCCAGCCGTCGCCTGCCTCGATCGCCGACCGCAGTACCTCGTCGTGAGCTCTGAGCGCGTCGCGCATCGAGTCGGCGTCGGCTTCCCATCGACGTGTTGACCCCTCGATGTCGGTGAACAGGAAGGTGACCGCACCCGTCGGCCGCTCGCTCATCGGGCAACTATCGCACGACACGCCTAGACC